>JBBRYI010000010.1:0-143792 GCA_038237805.1 Chthoniobacterales bacterium
CATGTCAAAAGGCCGACCTGCCAGCACAAAACGTCCGCAACTGGGCGAGCGCATCGCCCAAGCCCGGCTGCAAGCCGGACTCACCCAGGCGCAGCTGGCCGAGAAGCTCGGCACCTCGCAGCGCGTCGTCACCTATTGGGAGCGCGAAGCCGTCGGCCTCCGCGCCGATCAACTCGCCCAGCTCGCCGAGGCGCTCGGAGTTTCCGCCGATTATTTTCTCGGACGCGATGCAAAGAAGCGCGGCAGCGGTCCGGCCGGTAAAGCGCGCTTGCTCTTCGAACAAGTCAGTCAGCTGCCGCGTTTTCATCAGCAGCGCATTCTGGCCACGGTCGAGGACATGCTCATCGCGCGCACGGCCAAGACCGCGCAATAACTTTCCTTTTCTTAGTCGTTCGTTAGGCGGCGATTTTCTTTCTTCTCTCCTCTCTGGCCTGGCTCCGGTTCGCGGGGGCCTGAGCGAGCGTTTAGCGAGCGCGTGCGCAGCCGGAGCGTTAGCGATTCGGCGGAGCACCAGGCCAGGGCGGGCGGGGGCCACGTGGCGGCGCAGGCACTGCGTTAGCTGGGCCTGCGTTCCGCACGGCCACGCCCGCCCGCCCCGCGCATTCAAGCCGCGTTGCGAGATGATCAGACGACTCGTTAGGCACTTTCTTTTCCAGCCGTCAGGCTGGCAACGGAGCGCGAGAGCGCGCATGTCCTCTTCGGCCAACCTGCGCCGCCGCCTTCGGGGTCTCCTTCTTTCCCCCGGAGCCCTCTGGCGCGCCGGCTGCCCCCACTAGATCATACAATGCGCGGTGAGGTAAATCGTGGCGGAGCTTTAGCGCAGCGCACCGCCCCTGCCGGAGGCCTCCTTTGGAGAGCGGCAGAAGACACGAGCCGCGTTAGACGCGAGTGACCAGGGCGGCACTTTGCCTCACCGCCCATTGTATGATAGCCCGCGCTTTGGCGGGCGCCTCGTGGAAGCAGCCGGCGTGACAGAGGGCGGAGCGGGGATTCCTCCAGCACGCAGCGTGACAGTGCAGGACTCGTTAGGGGATTTGGGGACGAGTGCTGCGCTGGCGCGCTGCGTGCCGGGTCTTTCGAAGGCGGCGGCGCACGATGGCCGTTCCAATTTAATGCAGCAAAGCTGCGCTAACTTTTGCTTTCAGGCGTGATCGCCGCCTTGTGCGATGACGCCGGTCAATCATGTCAGTCAATAAATCTGCACGGATGGAGTCCGAGCTTTGTTGGCTCCTTTACTTTTGAACAGATCATAAATCCTTTACGGAGATGATCTCAACGCGACCGCCCTCGATTCGCCAGTCGGCACGAACTTTCCGGGTTTGATTCTTGGTGGTGAGTAAGTATGTAAAATAGCCGCGTTTGTCTGTCCCCGAATACTCGATTTCATCTGGCGCGCGGAGCCGTTGGAGATTTTCTACTGGTGCGGCCTGCTCCCTTACGAGCTCATCGATGCGTGCCAGCTCGGTTCGAGTTGGCATGAGCCGAGCGTGCATGAATACAAACATCGAAACGCCGACGAGAGCTAAAATGACAATTCCGATTAGAATCGCCCGAATCACCAAGTCCCCCCAAGTTTGATGCCGACAACTCCGAGAGCGCCACCCGACCAACCCCAGCCGTTGCTCGAAGTCCCGACTGACGGGTGGATTGTTAACGCTCCGGCGTTACCGGCGGCTCCGAGCCAAGTGGAACCTGAAATATCGCCGAGGTACATGTTGCCAATTCCTCCGTCAAACGTGGTTCCCCCCCAATAGTCGCCACACTTATTGATCTGGCCGCTGACATCGAATCCACCGCTGAGCTCAACCAACTGTGGTTCGCCAAGAGAACCGAACGCCCCAACTCCGAGCTGAACGGAATCGCCGGAGACATGGCCAACAGTTTTATCGTTTGGATTGAAGCCACCCGCCAACCCGAGTCCTATTCCGAGAATCGCAGATGCGTTCCATTGCCCATTGTTGTGGCCAAATGTCAGATTAAAGCCATACCCGTAAGCCGCGCCGATCGTAACCTGCCACAGTCCGAGTTGATCGACATAATCGAGAGGATCGTTTCCAACATACGCGTATAAGTTGATTCCTCCACGTTCCCCGATGGGATCGCGGCTGAGCCATCGGCCCGTGAGAAAATCATAGGCGCGATAAAGAGCAAGATTCAGTCCGCTGCGGGAGTGGTAATAGAATCCGGTATAGCCAAACTGCGCGTCCAGGTCGCCACTTAATTTCGTGCGATAACCGTATGGGTCGTAATCATACCGTGCACGCACAGCCCCGGTCGAGTCGGCCAGCTCGCGCACGCTCCCCAAGTGATCACGCATGTAGTAGTAACTGGCTCCGCTGATCTGTTCTCCTTGGGGATAGAAGCGGCGCGTGATGGTATTGTTCGCGTCACGCTCCTCGGCAATGGAGTTGCCGTTCCAGACAAACTGTTTAGTGCTTGTAACGACTAGCGTCACACCTTGCAGTTTCACATTCAGCCGCTGAAAGCTCGTATTGGTCGTGCCGCGCTGAGCTGCTCTGAGGTTGATGTTATAGCTCCCCGCACCGAGGTTAATGTACTGCCACAGGCTTGCTGTGTTCAGAACGAAGCCAACCTGCGTTCCTTCCGGCGCTACCGGATTAGCAAAGGTCACCCCGCTGTTGTTTTTCGCAATCCCACTAGTGCCGATAAAAGACCAAGTCGCTCCCGCCGGCGCGTAAGTCGCCGCGCCGGCCGCCAAGACTGGCGCTTCAAAACCACCATTCCACACCAGGAGGGTATTGCGTTTCACCGCATCAATCAGCGCGGTGTTCGTTCCTCCGTTGGGATTCAACCCCGTGATCGTTAGCTTATATGTGTCCGTGGTAAGAGAAACCGTTGCGGAAGTATAGGTGCCATAGGAAGTATTGGGCGGCTGCACATTGAAGTTTATCGCCGGAGCAGGAAGACTTTTTTCCACAATCTTCACACGCCGGCCCAAGCCGTCATAGGTAAACTCTGTCCTGCCTCCGTCAACGTTGTAATTGATCGCCCTAAGTCTGTTGGCCGCGTCCCATTCGTAGGTCGCCCACGGATCAGATGTGTAATTGCCGTTGTTGTCGTAGGCATAACCTGCATCCGTGACCTGGTTAACGTTATTAAAGGTGTGAGGCCCGCCGTTATCACTCGTCCGATTGCCCGCACCGTCATAAGCGTAGGAATACTGGCCATACTGCGTCGCGGATTTCTGCTCAACAACGGTTGTTAGTTGGTCGGCCGCGTCGCCCATCGAATTAGCGCCGTTAGCCCACACCATCGGAAAACCAGTCGCGCCTAGCTGTCTTGTTAAGCTCGTCATTTCGCCGTCCGGATCGTATTGATAATCGAACTTCGAAACGATAGCTCCTGCCGAGGTCTTGTTTTGAATGGTCTGGAGGCGCTTATCCGCCGAGTTTGGAAAGTAACCATATATAACCGATTGGCCGTTCGGCAGAGCAATGTTCTGAAGGCGCGGACTCACGCTGAGGTATGTATTCGTAAAGACGCCCAGCGGGTTTGTGGCTGTGCCTATCCGCCCCAAACTGTCATAGGTTTGACTGGCTGCGACACCATTGACTGAGGCGCTCAACTGTCGACCTAGCTCATCATGCGTATGAACAATCGTGTCGTTGGCTAGCGGGCCATCGACAGAGTGTAACTGCCCTGCTCCAGGCGAAACCGAACCGGTGATGGGGTTATAGGTATACGTCGTTGTGCCGGTCCCATCCACCATCGTGGCAATCCGGTTGTAGTTTGGATCATATGTGGACGCGACGGTGGGCGTCGGCGGACTCAAAGGCTGGCCAGAGATGTTCGTATAACTGATTTGTTTGAGATCATTGTCGATGAAATACTGGTAGTTCATGACCTGGCTTTTGGCATCAGTCATCGACTTCAACCGGCTCGTCGTGGTCTCATAAGTGTAGAGAATGGACTTCGTATCCGCAAAGACCTTCGAGGTGACCCTGCCCTGCACATCACGCACGAAGGTTGTGACGCGATTATTCCCGTCAGTAATGGAACCGAGTGAGCCGCAGCTGCACCAATCGAAAAGGGTATTGCGCCCGAGCGGATCGGTCACTTTGGTTAGTTGGCGGTTGGCGTTATATTCCCGATACGTCCAACGTCCTCGACGATCCTTGATCGCGCCCAAGTCAAGCGTCATAATCCCGGTGTCCGCGCCATTGACGTATTTAGTATACTTGAATTGTTTGCTAGTACTGTCCGGATACGTCATCGACGTTGGACGGTCGATGTTGTCATAAACGAAGCCGACTACGTATCCGTCCGAATCCGTCACGCTATCAACCCGCTCGGAATTGTCGTAGTGATATGTCGTTGTAGCGCCGCTCACGGGACCGGTCACCGACAGGACATACCCGTCGGTAACTCCATCCCCGTTCTGATCCCGATCATACGTATAAGTAGTCGCTTCATTTTTCGCGTTCGTCACCGTTCGTAGTTGGCCATATGAGTTGTAGGTGTAGCTGGTCGTTTCACGTGCTGCGTCCGTCGCTGTATCTGGCAGATGCGGTATTCCAGAATTATAAGTAAAGCTTTGCAACAGCTCGTTGTTTGCTCCGCGAGTCTGTCGCTTTTCCAGAAGGTCGATTCCGTTGGACGTGTAAACATACGAGAACACCCGGCCTGTCGGGTCTGTTTCTTTCGTCAAGTTCCCGATTGAATTGTACTCCAGCTGAGTCAGTTGTGTTGTTCCGTCATCGAGAACGCGTGCGATCTGAATAGGACTCGCGCTCGAACCGAGGCGACTACCGTCCGCTTGATTGGCATACTTATACCAAACGCGATTCTCGAGCGCTGCTTTCTCACTATGCCTAATTCCTAAAATCGCGGTTCCGTCTGCGGACTTGAGCCAGTGAATCATTAATGCCTTCGTGTAGTCGCCCGGTGCATCGGCCATCGCCTTTTTGTTCCAATAAAACGAATTTCCCGCATCGAGATCGCTATTTGCAAAACCATTCGGCACTGCGTTACTAGGATCAGAAGAATAAATGCCCGGTGCATAATCTCGATACTCTACATGCTCTTTTCCCCCAAGAGGATCAGTCGCTTCAATCCAGCGCGGTGAAGTTCCCGGTGCCTCTCTGGTAAAATTCGTCGTGCCATAAGGAGTCGTCATTGCGGTCATGAAATCGCTGTTGGTCTCGTACTGAAATTGAGATTGGATGCCGATTGGATCGGTAATCTTGGTCAATTGACCATTCGTGTACTCGAAGGTGGCGAAACGACCGAATGGATCAGTGATTTTCGTGATTTTTAGCGGATCGCCGGGGAGATCGTACGAACAGGTCGTCGACTGACCAAGCGAATCAGTAATGGACGTGATTCGGAAAGCTGAATCGTACGTTATTGAGGTGGCGTTGCCAGCTGCGTCAACTACGCTCGTCAAAAAGATCCGACGCGGAAAGCTCGAAGAACCGTCGGGTAGGGAGTAAACCTCTTTTGAGCCATCAGGCATGCGCTTCTCGTAGGAGCTGTTTGACGTGCGGACGAGCAAGGCAAGGCTTTGCGGATCAGGTGCAAAGGTTTGAGTGCCAGTATCGAAGCCGAGGTAATTTTCGGTTCCACCTCCCCGCGCGTAAATATCCGCATTCGCGGTTGCATTGTTCGGATCATCCGTGACGTATGAAAGCCAGATGAACGTCCATCTTGGACCAAAATTGCAGAAGGGAAATGGTAATGGCTGATTGGCCTCGCGTTGGTTGTAGATCACTGTGAAATCAGTGGCCGGACCTCGCGGCGAATTATAGGAAACTGGCGTATCTTCCACATGCAGACTAGCGGGCAACAGATGGATTGAGTATTGAGCCATCGGAGACGTTCCGTGGCAGCCGGTATTTGGATCACAGCGTTTCGTGTAGTTGTCCGACACGTTAGTGGGATCGGTGAAGGCGACGGTGTAGGTATAGGTCTGATCGTAATGCTGCAACGGAGGAACAGTCGACCCCGCCGGCAGGTCGACTCTTACCGTCTGAAAGATATCGCCACCTGAAACCGAAAAGTAATAGCCGGGCGACGTTGTCGGTGGTTTACTGACACTGAAGTCCACGGTCTGGCCTGCCCAGGAACCGTTGGTGCCACCCCAATTCGAGAAACCGGGATTTGTTATCGTGCCGCCGAGAACAACTGGATTGTTGTCAACTATGAAACTCGTGAACTGATCCCCCGCCCGATTGCGCAAGCCGAGACCGCCCCCCGGTGGGTAACTCGTGGACGTTTGTTTGGTCCAGTTAATGATGTAGGTGGTGGTGATCGTATCGTCGCCTGCGGGCGTGCCGTTGATGAAGTACATGTAGAGGGTCGGACCGGCTTTGACCGCAGGCGTTAGTCCGAGCGCAAGTAAAAGAAACAATAGCGTCGCGCGCCGGGGGACTTGATTGTGATTGCGACAGGAAGTTGTCAAAGGCATAGGCATGTGGGGTTAGTTCTGGGTTGGGAGGTTCTGCCTGAATGAAGCCGGGCCTAAATGCCCACACTGCAATTCGAGGGGCGACTTTGATCGGAAAATTCCAATCCTGTCAAGGCAATTAACTGCGACCAGATGCGCTACGAACGGCTGACCTACGCGAAGTCGGCCGGACGTTCCTTGTGCCACTCTGTACTCTGTTCGAAAGCGTTCGCGATCTGTAAAATTCGCGCTTCATCCAAAGCCTTGCCCAGCACCTGCAATCCAATCGGCAAACGCTTCCCGTCCACTTCAGCAAATCCACAAGGCAAACTGATTCCGCAAATACCAGCGAGATTTGCCGCGTTTGTGAAAATGTCGGCGAGATACATTTTCAACGGATCGGTCACACGCTCGCCCAATTTGAAAGCTGGCGTCGGTGATGTCGGTGAAATCAGCGCGTCCACTTTCGCAAATGCCTTTGCAAAATCGCGCCGGATTAGTTCGCGCACTTTCTGCGCGTGCAAATAGTAGGCGTCGTAATAACCGGAGCTGAGAGCGTAGGTTCCAAGAATGATGCGGCGCTTCACTTCGGGACCAAAGCCTTCGCCGCGCGTTCGCGCATAGTGATCGAACAAATCTCTCGGATTCTCCGCCCGAAATCCGTAACGCACGCCATCGAAACGCGCCAGGTTCGCCGAGGCTTCGGCTGTAGCGAGAATATAATAGGCGTCGATCGCATATTCCGTATGCGGCAACGAAACGTCGATAATCTCTGCGCCTAACGAGTTGAGGTGCGCGACCGCCGCATCGATCGTAGACTTCACCTGCGAATCAATTCCCTCGATCATGTACTCTTTCGGCAGACCGAGCCGCATGCCGCGCAAATTATTTTCCAAACCGGCGGTGTAATCCGGAACGGCTTCTTTAAGTGCAGTCGAGTCCTGCGAATCTGGACCGGCGATTGCGTTCATGATAAGCGCTGCGTCGCGAACCGTTTTTGTCACAGGTCCGGCTTGATCGAGCGAGGAAGCAAACGCAACCAACCCGAATCTCGAGACGCGTCCGTAACTGGGCTTGAATCCCACTACGCCGCTCAACGAAGCCGGCTGCCGAATTGAACCTCCCGTGTCGGTGCCAAGAGCGCCGAAAGCTTCGTCGGCCGCAACCGCCGCCGCCGATCCACCACTGGAACCCCCGGGCACGCGCGAAAGATCCCATGGGTTATGCGTCACTTTCACGCTCGAATTTTCCGTGGAAGATCCCATGGCAAACTCGTCCATGTTTGTTTTGCCGAAAGGAATCGCCCCTGCCGCGCGCAATTTTTGAATCACCGTCGCATCGTAAAGCGCGCGGTAATTGTGCAACATTTTCGAAGCGCAAGTGCAAGGTTGGCCGGCGACGCTGATGATATCTTTGATCGCAATGGGGACGCCGCCGAGCGGAAGATTCAGATCAACCTTTTCCGCTTCTTTTTTCGCCTGCTCGAAATCGAGCGAAAGATAAGCGTCAATTTGCGGTTCTACTTTCTCGATGCGCTCCTGCAGCGATTCCAAAACTTCGAGCGGCGAAACTTCACGCCGCTGCAGAATGGCGCGCAGGTCGGCGATGTTGAGCGCCGGCAAATCGGGCGCGGTCATTCCACGACTTTGGTAACGATAAAAAGGCCGTTCCTTTTCTGCGGCGCATTCCTGAGCGCTTCTTCCGCACTAAACCAATCGCGCGGTTCGTCTTCGCGGAAAACGTTGAAAACTGGAATAGCGTGGGCCGTCGCCTCCACATCACTGACATCTACCTCGCGCAATTTTTTGGCGTGTTCGAGCACGTGACGCAGCTGATTCTGAAAAAGGCGCGTTTCTTCATCAGACAAATTCAAACGCGCGAGCCTGGCGACGTATGCTACGTCGAGATCCGATTCGTTCGCCATCTCGTCAGAGGAAATTAAATGTGGAAACGAGTGACGAGCCAGATGACCGCGACAGCGAGCGCGATCACGAGCACGAGAAAAAGAAGACGGCCTTCGCGCCGTTCCTTCCGCAGCGACCCGCGCCGGCGTCCCCCATGCGACTCATCTCCGTAGCGTTTATCCTGCAACGCCATGGAAACATCCAGCCGGCTGCCTCCTTCGCTCGCACGCTGCAAAATTTCCTCACGCTGACGTCGTGACGTTTCCTCAGCCCGCTGCGGCGCTTCCGCGATCATGCGCTCGAGCTTTAGCATTTCTTCGCGCAGCTTCGATTCCTGCCGCGCAAGCTCTTCCTGTTTCTGATTAAGCGGCGTGCCGGATTTCGAAGATCTACGGGCCATGCAGAAAATTTACTGCCCTTTCGCGGTCATCCAAAAAAAGAGGAGAAGCGCGAGGCACGCGAAGATGATAAGCGGAAGTGAAAATGCGAATCCGAGCTGCATCCAGTGGAGGAACGTTTTCGCTCCGCCAATGCCGCCAATTTCCGGCGCCACTTCCGGCAAAGCGACATCACCGTGCGCGTCTTCGGCGGCCTGCAATCGACTCCTTTGCTGACTAAATTCCGCGCGCGCGTCATCGACGGTACTTAGCGCCCGGCTCAATTCCTTGTGCAAATCGGTCGGGTTCCAACCCTTCGGATCGATCCCTTCAATGTGCTGCAGATGTTGCGTGAAACTTTCGTGCGTCGCGCGCAACTGCTCCAGTTTCTTCTGCGAATCGTAGGCTTCGCGTTCCAAAATCACGAGCGAACGCGTCAGTTTATCGCTCATTTCCGCGCGACCACGTTCCAGTTCTTCCTGTCGCCGGCTCAACTCTTCGAGCTCGCGCTTTTGCTTCTCGATTTGTTCCTGCTGCCGTTTGAGCTGGAGCAATTGCTCCTGCGCTTTCTGCACTTGCGAGTCAAGATGCTCGGGTAAAATCGCTTCTTCTTCGCTGAGTTCGAGCATTTGTTCGATCGGTCGGATTCGTTCTGACATGTCTGTTTGTTCGCGCCGCGCTGGCGAGATATTAACGGCACAACTTCAGAATTCCACAATTTTCACAAAGGAACTCGAACAATTTCCTGTCATCGTCCCGGCATCATCTCGAAGAGGAATCCTTTGAAATATTCAGTTTCCGGCAACGTCGGAAGCACCGGATGATCGAGCGGTTGTTCGAATCGGCGAAGCCGCCGGGCAGATCGGCGCGCATCGACTAACGCATCGCGAATCATATCGGCGAACACTTCCTGACTTACATGATGAGAACAGGAGAACGTTGCCAGAATCCCGTCGCGCGTCAGCAATTTGAAGGCGCGCACATGCAGCTCTTTGTATCCGCGCATCGCATCGTGCAAACTGCCTTTGCTCTTCGTAAATGAGGGCGGATCGAGCACGACCAAGTCGTATTGCGCCTCTGCCTTTTCTGCCGCGCGCAAAAATTGAAAAGCATCCTCCTCAATCCACCGCACATTTAATTTGTTTCTTGCCGCATTGTTCTTCGCCGCCGCGATGTTTTCCGCGCTCGCCTCTACTGCCGTGATTTCCGCCGCGCCCGCGCGTGCACAGGTAAGCGCGAATGCTCCCTGGCTCGCAAAACAATCGAGCACGCGTTTGTCTTTCGCGTAGCGCGAAACGATTTCGTAATTCTGCAGCTGGTCGAGATAGAAACCGGTCTTCTGCGCGTGCAACAAATCGATTTCGAATTTTACTCCCGCAACTTCGAATTCGATTTGCGTTGCCTCCTCGCCACGGAGCACACCACTCGTTAGGCCCAAGCCTTCCGCGCGTCGCACCGGCGCATCGTTGCGCTCAACAATATTTTTCGCGCCGAGCTCGCTCATCAGCGCCGCGACGATCAAATCTTTGCGCAGGTCCATCGCAAGGGTGAGCGTTTGCAAAACGAACCGGTCGCCATAGCGATCGACGATCACCCCTGGCAATCCATCGCTCTCGCTCCAAACAACACGGCAGAGTTCTGGATCGATCCCGCGCCGCGTTCGATACTCGGCCGCTTGTGCCATGCGGCGCTGGAAAAAATCGAGATCAAGATCTTGTTTCCGCCGCGAAAATCGCCGCGCCACGATTTGCGATTTGCTGTTGTAGATCGCGCTGCCGATCAAATGATCTTTGCCGTCCTTGAGGGAGATAACCTCGCCATCGGCCGACTTGCCGAAAACCTTCAGCACTTCGCCGGCAAAAACCCAATCGTGCCCGTGCAGAATGCGCGCGCGCGGCTTTACAACAATCCCACCCATGAGAACGATTCTGCTTTGCTGCGATCAAAAATCACATCCATTGTTTTTCCATGACTACGGCGACACAAAGTGATCTCGAACTTCCCGGAATCAAAAAAATGCGCAGCGGCAAGGTGCGCGAAGTTTTTGATCTTGGTGACACGCTCCTCTTTGTCGTGACTGATCGGCTCTCGGCCTTTGACGTCATTCTGCCGGATCCGATTCCCGACAAAGGTGCCGTGCTCAATCAACTGTCCGCTTTTTGGTTCAAACGCTTCGACGATAAGATCGATAATCATTTCGTTACGGCGAACTTCGATGACTTTCCGAAAAATCTTCAGCCCTTTCGCGAGCAGCTCGTCGGTCGTTCGATGATCGTGAAAAAAACGACACCGCTTACCGTTGAATGTGTGGTGCGCGGTTACCTCGCCGGCTCCGGATGGAAAGAATATCAGAAATCACAAAGTGTTTGCGGAATCAAATTGCCGACTGGTTTGCAGCTGGCGTCGCAATTGCCCGAGCCGATTTTCACGCCCTCAACCAAAGCAGACGAGGGCCATGACGAAAACATCGACATGGCTACGTGCCGCAAAATGTTAGGAAGCGACGTCGCGGATCGGGTCAAGGATTTGAGCCTCGAAATTTATTCGCGCGGCCGCGATCATGCCGCGCAATGCGGGATTATCGTCGCCGATACCAAATTCGAGTTCGGAGAGCGCGACGGAAAATTGCTGCTGATCGACGAATGTCTCACGCCCGATTCATCACGTTTCTGGCCGGCCGATCAGTATGCCGTCGGCCAAAGTCCACCCAGTTACGATAAACAATTCGTTCGCGATTACCTCGAAACGCTCGATTGGGACAAAACACCTCCGGCTCCACGATTACCGAAGGACGTGATTGAAAAAACTTCCGCAAAATATCGCGAAGCATTTCATCGCCTAACGAATAGAAAACTTGCCTGATCCGCGCCGACCCCGGTCTAGCCGACATGACCAAAACTGTCGCTATCGTTCAGTCGAATTACATCCCGTGGAGAGGGTATTTCGATCTAATCAATTCAGTAGATGAATTTATCCTCTACGATGACGTGCAGTATACGATGAGGGATTGGCGCAATAGAAACATCATCAAAACCGCCAACGGCCCCAAATGGCTGACAATACCGGTGGAAGTAAAAGGCAAATATCTGCAAAAAATAAAAGATACCGTCGTAAGCGACACAGACTGGAGCAAGAAACATTGGGCGTCCGTCGTTCACAGCTATTCACGAGCGCAATACTTCTCGTTGCACCGGGAGTTACTTGAAGGCTTGTATCTCGGCGAAGAAGAAAAATTCCTCTCCCGAATCAACTACCGCTTCATCGTCGCCATTTGCCGTGTTCTTGGAATACGCACCACCATATCCCGGTCCATGGACTACCAGTTGATCGGAGACAAAACTGAAAGACTTGTCAGTTTGTGTAAGCAAGCCGGGGCCACGTCCTATTTATCCGGCCCGGCAGCGAAATCTTACCTTGATGAAGCTCCGTTTAAGACTGCGGGCATGACGGTCTCTTACATGGATTATTCGAGTTATCCGGAATACACGCAGCTTTATCCGCCATTTAGATCGGAAGTAAGCATTATCGATCTCATCTTTAACGAAGGCCCGAACGCCACTCGTTACATGAAAAGCTTCTAAGGATATTTCTTCACGAAAAGAAGCTTCGCCGGTTCCGGCCCAATCACCGCGTAATCCGGAAACTCCCCTTTCACAACCGAGAGCGTGCCTACGACGCTATTCTTACCGAGACGCGTTCCTCCCAGGAGCGAGGCACCAGCTCCTATCCACGAACCGCTACCGACTACGATAGGAACGCCAACCTTGTTTGGCTGCTGCATGATTGGCACTTCAGGATGAGAGAAGGAGTGATTGTTATCGGCGATGAGGACGCGCTCTGAGATTGTTACATTTCGCCCGATCGCAACCGAATTAGTGCACGAGACAAAGAAATTCCGTCCAACCTGAACCTCGCGACCGATTTCGATTCGAGAGTCATACCTATATTGAGAAAGATCGAAGTCTTCCTTATACTTATCGTCAATAAAAGCATGTAGTTTCGTTAGGTCCTCGTAGGCGTGCAGGTAGCATTCTTCTCTTATACTGACGTTTTCGCCGATAAAAATTCGGTGTGGATTTAGGATGCGGAACGGCGGACGAATTTTCGTTCCGGCGCCGAAACTGCCGAAAAGCTTCTTGTCGTCCTGTGTTAGCTCGTCATTCTTTTCGAGTAATATATCCACGCTGATTCCTTTAGTTAATCAGGCTTCCTGAACTGCAAGCCCGAAGCCTGTAGCTCCAAAGTGATTTCCGCAATAAAGCAGGTATCGTCGGTCCCGGTGATCAAAGACGTACGGATACTCAATCATTTCAGAATCCCAACCGTCGGGTGACACATCGATACCGTTGTCCCGTCCCAATCGAGTCCAAGTTAAGCCATCTTTTGACTCGGCGTACTGGATGCGATAAGTCTCGCCTCGACTACAGAACCACATGCGATAACGATCGGCGTCTTTCGCCACAGTAGGCTTGCAGATCGCATTCTCTTCGGACGAGGCGGAGTCGATCATAACACGATCATGTTTCTGCCAGTGAACGGCATCGGCGGATTCGGCGTATTTGATTACATGAAGCATATCCGCCTTTTCCGACCCCCAGCGCAGGTTCGAGCCATACCACATTCGGTATCGTTCGCCATCACGCATAACCCATGGATACGATATCGTATAAGGATCAGTTTCATCAAGAGGCACAATAGGGAAGCGCGACCATCGCCGAAATGGCCCATCAGCAGACTCACTCACGGCAAGACCAAGCGCGTTTTTCCATGGGACAGTTACAGCTAAATTCCAACCCATATAATATAAGTAACGATCTTTACCCACTTGCAGTATGCAGCCAATCGACGCTCCACAATCATCGAACATCCCGAGGTCGCCCGGTCGTAATACCGGCTCGGGCGGAACTTCCAGAACCCGAGGAGTGTCAGCAAGGTCGACGATAACGTATCCGATGCTTGATCTGTTCTTCGCATCGCGTGCACTAAAGTAAATTCGGAAGATATCTCCTTCCAAATGCTCCGGAACAGGATTAGCGGCGTGGGTTTTTGCCCAACCAAACTCGCCTGAAGGCTGGAATATACGGCCAAGCTTGCGCCACTTCATCCAGTTAGCGCTTCTCGCGCTTTTCAGAACTATTGGCACGATCGGACGCCTGACGAACTAGCGAGTCGAGCCATTCGTGAACGCTTACACCTTGTTTCTTCGCAGACTCGATAGCCATCTCGCGCGCTTCGGGAGTGACACCTTCCAGTCGGCCATAATAACGAGTCCTTATTGTTCCTCCGCGCCAACCTTTGTGCGGAAGGTCGATGTCAACGAGCGGCGACCCATCGCCTACGTTGAAATCGATAAGGTAGAAACATCCGCCTAAAATCCAACGCAGCGTAACTTCGCGCGCATTTATCGGGAGGTGTTCGAGCGGTAGCTTATGCTTAAAGAGTGGGTTGTTAGTAATAATCATCTCGCCAAATTCGGTTCCTTCGAGCCAGGGCGGAAGCGATTCGTCACCAAACACGATCCGACCGCCTTCCTTCACGATTCGTGTCATCTCCGCAAGCGTTCTCTTTGGCTCACTGAAATTGTTGAACCCGCCGAAGTGAAAAACGGCATCGAAGAATTTGTCGGGGAATGGCAGAAATCGCGCGCTCGAAACGAAATACGTGATCTGCGCTGAAAGCCCGAGTTTCTTGCTCTCGGCCTCAAGTCGCTGCCGAGTCTTTGCTACCATTTGTTCCGAAAGATCCTGTACGAAAAATTGTCCAGCCGGACCAAGCTTGCGCGCGATACGAAAAGAATCCCGGCCGGTCCCTGCGCCTATCTCCAACACCTTTGCCTCAGGAGTCACGCGCAAGAGATCGATCATCTGCTCGCGAACTTCATCTTCGTTCTCGTAGAAACTTCGGAATAGCCAGTCAACCGCAGCATCATATTTTTCTTCCGCGGTCGCATCGTACTCAGCCTGAGTTTCCTGTTCGGCTTCGCTAAGTAATCCAGGAGGAAGAAATATCGGAAGACCCTTCCGCACCTTGTAACTCAAACCATCTTCAACTAAGAGCTCTCCTTCAGTTATATCTTCTGACTGCTCATCAAGCGATTTCGAAACGTTCAACCGCTTATGGCTGAGGGGATCTACATAGACTTCGAGAAGTTTTGGTTTCATCTCAGTCCTTCACGCTTACATTATGGCTTAACTATCTGTAGAAAACGCAAGCTATCGATCTGTTCAAACTTGGTTGTGCCTTTCATTACATGGACGCTGTCCGGTGGTGTATCATTAACGATAAGAGCGTTCGCTCCAATGTAACTGCGCGCGCCGACGCGAACATGATTCGAAATCGTGGCGTTGACGCCGAGGAAGGAATTAGCCCCGATTGTAACCTCTCCTGATAAGACCACATGCGAAGAGACAAAGACGTGATCTTCAATCACGGAAAGATCGCCCACATGATTACCCGACCACATCACCACATCGTTACCGATGTGCACATCGTAGTTGAAAACGTTTCCCTCCAAAATAAAACAGTTCTGGCCGATCTGCGGACTTCCTGATGCCATGATGCGGGAGCTAATATAGCTGGCAAGTGAGTAGCCCTTGGTCTTCGCCATCGCGAACTTCTCCGCCCGCAAAGCGTTCATTTTCTGAAATCCCAGCAAAATGAAGATCTCACTCTCGGCCGGCGGAATTTCCTTTTCGATTCTGGAGAAAGGAATGACCGGACACCCCATGAACTCTTTCCGATCGGCGTAATCGTCGTCGACGGTGTAAGCGACGATCTTGTGCGGGCTATCGTCACGAAAATAGCGTGTGGCGACATTCGCACCGCGGCCGATCCCGAAGATAACTATGTTGGACATGCCTGCGCTATCTCGGCCTCAACTCTTTTTCAAGCAAGTCCCAATCCACACCTTCTCATAGATGCCGTAGAAATCGTTTTCGCATAGACCAAAGGCAAAATCGCCGAAGTATTTCCCTAACTCATCGGCAATCTCCTGCTTCGAAGCAAATGCGCGAAACAAAGTGCCGTTGCGAAGTCCATAGGGATCCTGCGTGATTTTATAAAGACCGTGCCCGAGGGTGACCGCGTCGCTCAAGACATAGCTGTCTGTTTTCGCCAACGAAAAAATAAAACGTCCGCCCCTGCGCAGTACTCTTGCGATCTCGCGCAAATTGTCCTCGAAACTTTCGCCCGGGCTGACGTAATAACAGGAGTGGCAGGCGAGGACGAAGTCGAACGTTTCGTTGTCGAATGGAATGTGGGAATTAGAGCCTGTCTGAAGTTGCACGGGAATTTCGAGCCTCTTCATGCGCTCCTCAGTCAAGTGGCAAATCTCGTCCGAAATTTCTACGCCGTGTACCTTCAGACCGAGATCGTGTAGCAGCGGCATGTTTCGACCATCGCCAAATCCTAGATCGAGGATCTTCGCACCACGGTACAAGGAACGGTCGAGCCGGAGCTGAGGATACGTCCCCAGCAACGTGCGAACGACAAACTCCACCGGATAAACCTTCTCCGGATTTCTTTCGGAATAGAACTCGGCGTAATGTTCCTTAATGGCCATGCCTATTGGTCCTGGCCATGGATTTTCCGAATAACGGTGTAAGGGCGCCCTTTGGTCTCAATGAAAATCCGCGACACATAGAGACCAACAACGCCAATGGAGAACACTGCCAGACCTCCGAAAAACGAGATCAAGACAATTGTCGAAGCCCATCCTGCGAGTAAGTGACCATAGATTCGCCTAACGATTAATAAAACGCCCATTATGCTGGAGCCAAGAATGACTACACATCCGATATAGAAAATAATGAAGAGCGGCAGCTCGCTGAATGATGTGATACTATCCAGGAGGGCGACAAGTCGCCGGCCCATGCTATAGCTCGTCTGGCCGCGCGATCCTTTCTCAAACTCGACGCCCTTTTGCTTGAATCCGGTCATCACCCAAAGGCCTCCGATAGCTGTCTTGTGTTCTTTGTGGCGAACGAGCGCGTTCACGTAATCGCGCGTCATTAACCGGACTGTGCTGTGGCTATGAGGAATCCTTACCGGCAGAAAAATGTTGACGATTTTCCAGGCCAGATAGCCACCGATCCTTTCGATCAATCTTCCCTTACGCGCCTTTTGAAAGCCAAAGACAACATCGAAGTTTTCGTCGCGAAGTGTGGAAAAAAAGTCGCCTAGCAACTCCGGCGGCTCCTCCAAGTCTACGTCGATGAGGAAGATCAGGTCACCAGAGGCGTGCTCCAAGCCGGTCATGATCGCTTTGTGGTGTCCAAAATTTCTGGAAAGCTCGATAACTTTGAGCCGTGGCTCCGCCGGCATTAACGCCAGCGCGGCTCGCAACGAATCATCAGGAGAGCCGTCATCAACAACAATGATCTCGTAATCGTCAGTTAGGTTTGTGAGCTCGGCTCGAACGCGCTTCACGAACTCCTTGATATAAGCAGCGGAATTGAAAAGCGTCGTGACGACGGAAAACTTCATGGATTAGCAATAACGCGTTTGCAGCAGCCTGCGATCTATCTTGCCGTTCATGTTCTTGGGCAGTTTATCCATCACGTCAATCCGACCCGGAACCATATATCCCGGAATACTCTTCGAGACTTCTTCGCGAATGGCATCCGGGTGCAGGTTATCGCGAGAAGCAACTACCGCAATTATAAGACTGAAGCCATCGCGCGTGGTATGCAGGGCGACTGCTTCGTCCACACCTGTTATCTGAGAAAGGGCGTGCTCGATTTCTCCTAACTCAATGCGATAACCCTGGTGTTTGATCTGGTTATCCTTGCGTCCAACAAAATGAACCTTGCCGTCTTGTTTTGAAACCGAAACAAGGTCGCCCGTCCGATATAGGCGTTCGTGATAGTACGAATTAAGTGGATTTTGAACAAAAGCTCGCCGTGTGAGTTCCCCATCGTTGAAGTATCCCAGTCCGACACAAGGTCCTCCGAGGTACAATTCTCCCACTTCATTCATCGATGCTTCTTCGCCTTGTTCATTTAGAATTAAAAACGAGAAGTTAGGTATCGGGCCGCCGAGCGGGGGATAGCCAGCCATGTCGGCGAAATCAGATGCGGTTGCCCGATAAGCAGAACAAATGCAGGTGCACTCGGTCGGGCCGTAGACGTTGACGAGTTCCGCGCGAGAATGGAGGCACTCGAACAATTCCTTGAGTTTGGCCTTGGGATAACCTTCGCCACCAAAAATGATGCTACGAATATGAGGGAACGCTGAAGGGGTGATCGCCTTTAAAGTCTGAAAGTAAACAAGCAACGAAGGCACCGAGAAATAAATCGTGCAATGTAACTCGCCGATTCGCCGAAGGACCTCATAAGGATCCTTCATCGTTTTGGCGTCAAAGGGAACCAATGACGCGCCATTCATAATGCTGCCGTAAAAATCGAAAACCGAATTGTCGAAGAACAAAGGATTCACATTCGTGAAAACATCATCCGCCGTAACCGAGAACTCGGTTCGCGCCCATTCGATAAAGTTCAAGAGATTGGCGTGCGACATGACAGCGCCTTTCGGGGATCCGGTCGAGCCGGAAGTAAACATGATGTAGGCCGCATCGGTTTCGATAACATCAGTCTCAGACAAACTGCCTGCGTCTATTTTTAGCGAAGCGAACTGGTCTTCTCGATCGACTTCGATCACGCGATAATCTGCTAGTTCGAGCGGGGATTCCTTTGCCGAAAAAGTCAAACTAGGTTTGCACTTATCGAGGATGTGTAAAACTCGCGCGAGCGGATTGGATGGATCGATAAAGAAGTAAGGGGCGCCTATCCTCAGACAGGCAATCATCAAGGCATAGGCGAGAGTGCATTTCTCCAGACGAAGACAGACACGGTCGCTTTTACCCACGCCATGACTTTGTAGAACTAACGCGGTTTGATAAGAGAGTTGATCCAGTTCGCCGAATGTCACCACGTCATGCTCGGACCAAACGAGCGCAGGACGGTTACGCTGCGTTTCGACTACTTTGCTAAAGACACTGTAAACGTTGTGCGAATAGACGCTCAAAGCGTCAAGCCTCCATCCAGGTCGAGCACCGTGCCGTCAACATACGAATTGGCGAGAATAAATTTCACAGCGGAGAAGATCTCTTCGATTTTACCCAGCCGCCTGAGTGGAACGGAGAGCGTGATTTCCTTTAGTCGAGCAGCCGGAACATTTTTGCGTGTCGAAGCCGTATCGAAGTAACCCGGAGCCAGCGCTACGACACGAATTCCCATAGGACCCAGTTCCTTCGCCAAAGCTATAGTTAGGCTGTTGAGTCCTCCTTTAGCCGCGGAATAAGCTGCTTGTCCCGCATTACCACGGCCACAGATGGAACTAATATTAATGATCACGCCTTTCTTCCTCGAAGTCACCATCTTGGGGACCGCGCACGCGATTACATGAAAAGCTGAGGTAAGTGAGGAAGAAAGAACGCGATCCCATAATTCAAAATCATGATGAGTAAGGCGACCATTAACCAAGGATACCAGCGGAGAATTGGCGATGAGCGCGGCGCAATTAATCACCGCGTCGAAAGCGCCCTGCTGCTCGTGGAAAAGCTCGATCTTCTTTTCGGTATCGACGCCATCTGATAAGTCACACTCCTGAAACGAGAAATGAGCACGATGAACTTCTGCGGGAGATTTCCGGTCGAGCCCACATACACTCCAATTATCCTTCAGAAGCTCATCGGCGAGATACCCCCCGATCTCTCCCGCCACTCCGGTGACCAGAATCGTTCGGTCAGGCATCGGTCCCCTTCTCGCTGAGAATCACGGCGGCGTCGGACAGGGTTACCATTCCCTGGATCTCGTCGGCCGTCAGTTGTACTTTCAAACGCTTCTCCAGTTCGACCACAAGAAGAACATGTTTTAGCGAATCCCAACCTTTGAGCTCGCGCAGCGGCGTCGATTCCGGAGGCAGATCGCCAGGCTCGCACCTCAAGATGCTCGACATCAGTTCCTCTAATTTACCCATTCGAAGCTTTTTCTAACGAACAAATTGCATAATTGTCATTGAATTCTTGTCGCGAAGAAACATCAATTGTTCAAGCAACATGATATTATCCAATCGCCGGTCTTAACGAATATTATCGCTGGAAAAGCATAGTCACAACACTCACAAATCAGGAACGGACGAAATGTCTGAAGAACGATTACAGCAGCGATCGCTATCAAAGGTGAGAAGTGGTGCGCTCGCGAACCGTGAAAAGGTTCCCCACAGGTTCTTGATCATATTGGTATTAAGTCTCGCTCTGTTTGCAGCAGCGTTATCCTGGTTGTCCGTCCAGTATCAAACCAACGATGACGCCGCGATGAATATATATGCGGCAGGAAAGGCATTGGGCCAGCCTCCCAGCGAATTTTTGTTGTTTCAACATTTCACCATTGGTCTGGCGCTGAAGTTTCTCTACACGCATCTCCCTGGAATCCCCTGGTACGGCGCTCTGATGTATGCATACCTCTTTCTGAGTAGTCTTGTCATAGGCTATGCGATCTCGCGCTTAAACCCTCGTTCCAGTGTTCTCGGTTTATTGATAACGGCTCTGATTCTATTTTATTTGCCAGTGATTCTAACCCCTCAATTCACTTTATGTTCGGGGTATTTGGCGCTTTCAGGCATTCTTCTGCTTTACTCCATCGTGTATAAGCCACACGTATCGGAAAAAGCGAACCTCTCCTTATTAACGATCGCAGCAGCATTGCTTATCCTGGCAGGCCTCATCCGATTTTATAGCCTATTCCTGGCTTTGTTGTCGATGGCGCCTTTGTATCTGCATCTCCTGGTTACTCGTTTTACCATGGCTTTGCGCCGTTTGTTGCCGACACTTTGCTGTGTCGTTTTGATCTCCGGCCTATTGAACTGGGGACAAAAACTTTATTATGAACACTCTCCCGGATGGGAACGATTTTACAGTTACAACAATGTCCGGGCAGATTTTATCGATCGTCACAAAATTCCTTGGGATTCGAGTACTCGACCTTTATTCCAGCAGATCGGATGGAGCCGAAATGACCTTACCATGCTGACACTCTGGTTCTATCTGGATCCAAAAGTGTATAGCTTCCAAAATCTATTATTCATATCGCAACATACGTCTCTTTTGCCACCGCAGGAGGTAGCCTGGGCCAAGCTCTTGGCGGATCTTAAATCGTCCTTGTTATCAGATGGCGGGATAGCAACGTTGTTGTTGTGCTTCTTGTTGCTTATAAAGAGTGCGAGAACCGTTCGAGGCTTTGCCGTGCTCGCCTTATTCTGGTATTCGACTTTATTCGTTACAATTACGGTAGTGGAAAGACACCTGCCAATACGTGTATGGCTGGTAATGTTGTTTGGCACTTTCCTCACGGAGGTTGTCCTTTGGTGCGACATACGTGAGGATCAGCCAGTCGGGCAAGCTACAAATACGGCTCAAATTCTGAGTAAGGCAATACTATCCTTTCTGGTCGTGGCAGTTTATGTCACCTGCTGTTGGAGCCAAATCAGGGCCGTCAACAAATTGAGCAATAGGTACCGATACGCGCACAAACATTTCCGAGACGAATTAGCGCAGTTACAACCTCGACCCGATCAGCTCTTCGTGATTTGGGGTGGAGATTTTCCTTTTGAAGCATTCCAACTTCCTACCCAATCTGAGCCTGTAACTGACAGGCTGCAATTACTGGGACTTGGGGTGGGCAACCACGAACCTTTTGTGCAGAATCGTTTGAGGTCTTTTGGGATCGATGATTTGTATCAAAGTTTTTACACCCGAGAAGATATCTTTTTAATTTGCAGGGAGGAAAAGAAGAAACTGTTGGTTCAGTATATCTACGAGCACTATCAAACTAGAGTTGAGGTAGAAACAGTTTTTAAAGGATCGACCTTTACGGTTAGGAAAGTTAGAAAGCTTATTTAGCGCCATACCGTAATACTTCGGGAAAATGAATAAATTGAATCAACCGATGCCAGAAATCGCCGCAGGCTTTGCCTATATCCTGGGGACCGTATTGTTCACCGTCTATGGTCAGTTAGTCCTCAAATGGCAGGTCACTAAGGCGGGCGTTTTTCCTGGCGCGTTTTTAGAGAAGCTTGTGTTCCTTATTAGTTTGATCTGGAATCCATGGATTTTGAGCGCGATGGCCGCTGGTTTTCTGGCATTCCTCTGCTGGATGGCGGCGATGACGAAGTTTGAGTTGAGTTACGCCTACCCGTTTATGAGCTTATCGTTTCTGCTCGTATTGATCTTGAGTGCAGTTCTATTTCATGAACCGGTGACTATTCCCAAGGTAATGGGAGTTGCGTTCATAGTAGCAGGTATCATTATCGGAAGCCGCGGATAGAAAGAACTTCATTGTCAACCTCCGATACCGTCATGCGCGATGGCGATTCTTCGCTTATTCCATTCAATCGTCCCTTCTTTTCCGGCAAAGAGTTTGAGTTCATTCAGGAAGCTATCGCTTACTGGCGGGTCTCGGGAGATGGCATGTTCAGTCAAAAATGTCATGCTCTTCTGGAAAAGGAGCTGGGCGTTCCTAAAGCGTTACTGACTACCTCTTGCACGCATGCGCTCGAGATGGCGGCGCTCTTGCTCGATATCCGCCCGGGCGATGAAGTGATCGTTCCTTCGTTCACGTTCGTTTCTACCGCTAATGCTTTTGTTCTGCGCGGCGCTCGGCCCGTCTTCATAGATGTAAGGCCGGATACGCTTAATCTGGACGAGACTAAACTCGAAGCCCTTATCACACCGCGGACCAAAGCGATCGTGGTTGTTCATTATGCTGGTGTCGGGTGTGAGATGAATACCATCATGGCAATAGCCGAGAAGCACGGTATACCGGTGGTAGAAGATAACGCCCATGGTTTATTTGGTAAATACAAAGACCGTTACCTTGGAACCTTCGGCTGTTTCGCTTCGCAAAGCTTCCACGAGACGAAGAATTTTATCTGCGGCGAGGGCGGAGCTTTGTTGCTCAACGACTCTAAATATATCGAGCGCGCTGAGATTATTCGGGAAAAAGGAACCAACCGCAGCCGCTTCTTCCGGGGTCAGGTGGATAAGTATACCTGGGTCGACGTGGGCTCCAGCTATCTGCCCTCTGACATTTTGGCCGCGTTTCTCTATGCTCAATTGACGAGCCGCGACGTTATCCAACTAAAGCGAAAACGCGTCTGGGAATACTACAATGAACATCTGAAAGACTGGGGTGACGTCCATGACGTGAAGCGCCCATCGATTCCACCACATTGCCAACAACCATATCATATGTTTTACCTGATTATGCCTTCGCTCGAAGCACGGCAGGCTCTTATAGCTCATCTAAACGCTCGCGAGATTCACAGCGTCTTTCATTACTTGCCGCTTCATCTCTCAACCATGGGCCGGCAATTCGGTGGGAAGGAAGGCGACTGTCCGGTCACGGAGAACGTAAGCGACCACTTGCTCCGCCTGCCCTTTTTTAACGCCCTCACCGAAGAGGATCAAATGCGAGTGGTAGCCGCCCTCGAGGATTTTAAGTGGGAAGGAAAGACCAGCGCCAACTCGGCCGTCGTCGGCGCTTAACTTTCTTCTGCGCTAGGGAAAAATTGCATGCAGAATGAGCGTGGTTGTGGCAATGGCCGCTCGTGAGCACAGTCGCGATCCAGTTTGTGCGCAGCCCATGGGGAATTCTGCCGCTCGCGATCGTATTGGCGGGCTCATCGTTTTTGCTTCAAGCACGTTCGGGAATCAATCTCGCTGACGAAGGTTTTCTTTGGTACGGCGTGCAGCGAACAGCTCGCGGTGCAGTGCCGCTGCGCGATTTCCAAGCCTACGATCCCGGACGTTACTATTGGAGTGCAGCCGCGACGCTGTTTCTCGGTCGAGGACTTCTGGCATTGCGTTTTTCGGAAATGGCATTCCAAGTCATAGGTCTGTGGGTCGCGCTGTTGGCCGCCAATCGGGTTGCACACAATTGGGCACTGCTCCTGGGAGTTGGCGTGATGCTTACGCTTTGGATGTTCCCTTCACATAAATTTTTCGATTGCACCCTTCTGCTCTGTGGAATCTGGATCGCGGTCCGTCTGATCGAAGCACCGTCCTCGACTCGAATTTTCGCCGCCGGTATCTTTATCGGCCTCTGCGTTTTTTTTGGCAGGAACCACGCGCTCTACAATTTCCTCGCGCAAGCTTCCCTGTTGCTTCTCCTTCGTTTGAAACTGCAACCGGAGTTTCCGATTTCCCATCTTGGAATATGGGTCGCGGGGATAATCGTTGGCCTCGCACCGCTGCTCGTGATGTTTGCCGCGGCGCACGGGCTGGTCGGGAGTTATCTTGAGTCCATTCGAAGCATTTTTCGCCATGGAACCAATCTTGCGCTGGCCGTTCCCTGGCCTTGGCGCGTTTGGCCAACCAGCGCCGGCGCAACGCAATTTCTGCTCGGAATTTTTCTCGTTCTACTTCCCCTTGCGTATGTGGCGATAATCGGTGCCTCGTTGTTCCTAAAACCGCCGATGATCAAGGACAACGCGCTTGTAATCGCGTGCGGCTTTGTCGGGTTGTTTTATCTACATCACGCTTTTTCGCGCGCGGACATCAGTCACCTTGCGCAAGTGATTTTTCCGTTCGCACTCGCGGCCCTGGCACTGCCCGCTCTTTTTCGTGGAAACAATTTCCACGGTTGGGCTGTGATAGCAGTGCTGATCGCGGCCGCGCTTGTCACCGTAGGCAGACAGCAGCCGATCTACCAACGCCTCACCGCTCGAAGGCCCTGGGAATCTTGCGACGTTGGCGGTAAAATCTTGGTGCCCCCCAACATTGGTCGACTGGTCGACTGTTTACGAAAATTCGCCTCGGACAATATCGCACCGCGCGAAAGCGTGCTCATCGTGCCGTTCACGCCAGCGTTATATCCACTTCTCAATCTCGAATCGCCGTTATGGGAACTGGCTTACTACGTTCCCTCGAGCGCACAGCGACAAGAGGCGATGATTCGGGAACTGGCGGCAAAAAATGTGAATTGGGTCATTATTTCCGACCTCGTGCCAGACCGACGCGAAGATCTGCGCTTCTCCGCGAGTCACAACCGCGTCTGGCAGTATCTGACTGAAAATTTCGAACCGGCTGAGAGTGCGTGCCTGCAAAACTCAGTGAGAATTCTTCACCGGAAAAACGCCGTTTTAATTCCCCTCTAATTCGCTGACGAGCGATTTTTCTTCCTTCAATTCGGAGAGTGAGGCATCGATCTTCGATCGACTGAATTCGTTAATCGGCACCTTCTGCACGATTTCCCATTTCCCGGCGCGGCTGCGGATTGGAAATGACGAGATCAAATCTTTTTCGACGCCATAACTGCCATCGGAGCAAACGGCAACGCTATTCCAATCATCGCGCTGCGTATCGGTCGTTAGGCCACGCACGGTGTCGACAATCGCGTTCGCCGCCGAACCGGCGGAAGAAAGCCCGCGCGCTTTGATGATGTCGGCGCCGCGCTGTTGTACGGCGGGAATGAATGTTTCCTTCAACCAGCTTTCGTCCCCGATCACATCTGCGGCGGATTTGCCGTTTATTTTGGCATTGTAAAAATCCGGATACTGCGTCGCGGAATGATTTCCCCAGATCGCCATGTTCGTAACGGCGCTGACTTCGACGCCCGCTTTCTGCGCGAGCTGCGCTTTGCCGCGATTTTCGTCGAGGCGCGTCATGGCGAACCAGCGATCGCGCGGGATCGATTTCGCATTGTTCATGGCAATGAGGCAATTGGTATTGCATGGATTACCCACGACAAGAACGCGCACATCGGCGTTGGCGCTCTTCTCGATTGCCTGGCCCTGACCGATAAAAATTTTGCCGTTAATGCCGAGCAATTCTTTGCGTTCCATGCCGGCCTTGCGCGGGACGCTGCCGACAAGCAACGCCCAATTCACATCGCGAAATCCTTCCGCCAGATCCGCCGTTGGCGTGATCGATTTTAAAAGCGGAAATGCGCAATCGTCTAATTCCATCACCACACCTTCAAGTGCGCCAAGCGCATTCGGAATTTCGATGAGGCTGAGCGCGATTGGTTGCTCCGGTCCGAAGAGTGCGCCGGAAGCGATGCGAAACAAAAGTGCGTAGCCAATCTGCCCGGCCGCGCCGGTGACAGCGACTTTGATTGGAGAATTCATGCGTTCAATTAGTCACAGATGACGCGAGATGGAACTGCGAATTTTCGCAACGGCGCTCTCGGACTTGTAAATCCTCCGCTGGCTGCCAGATTCAGAGCCGCCATGGATGCGGGTCAATCGCGCGGTAAAATCAACGGCGTCTCATCGCTTGCGATTGTCGCGGCGTTTTTATTCGCCAATCTGCTCTGCGTTACGCCGAAGCTGCACGAGAGAATTCACGGCTCTGCCGTGAATCACGAGTGCGCGGTCACACTTGTCGCTTCCGGTAAATATGAGCTCAGCGATGTCCCACCGCTCGCGCCATCTCCGCAACCGTTCGTCACATTCTCGACTGTTGCCGCGCTTCCTGCTGTCTCGATCTGCGCGCTCTTTCTGAGCGCATCCACCTTCGAGCACGCGCCGCCAGCTCTCTCCTAACCATTGGTTTCTCCGCGCGTTTACGCGGCAGCGCCTTCCTGCGTTCAATCGGCGTTGAACCAATGCGCGCGAACGCATCGGACGAGAGGAATTGGTTTCGCAAAGTCGAGCCAAGATCAGGAGATGAATGAAAATATTTTTATTAATTTTGTTTTGGGCGACTGCGCTAGCTTGCGCGCAGAGTCCGACGCCGCTGGCAAAGGCAATCGCTTCGCCTAACGAGGTAGAAGAATTGCGCCAGGAAGTACGATCACTCACCGGCGTCGTGAAAACGTTGCAACAACAGCTGAAAGATCAGCAGGTTGTGATCGATAAATTGAATCCAGCGTCGCCGCCGCTTTCGCAAAATCCGGAACCAATTGCGACGCCGACAGTGAATGCTGCTGCAGCTTCACCCGCGCCTCAACTTATCCCGACGGAAGACGCGAGCGTTGTCGCGTATGCGCCACCGCCAGTGGTGAACGCAAATGGCGCCGCCACCACAACCGCATTTCCTACGACCGATGCTTCCGTCACGACAACACCGGAAGTGACGACGGCCGGTTCGTCCTTGACCGCTCCGATTACGATCGCGGGCGGTGGCGGGAAAAATTACATGAACATTTCATTCGATGGAATGTTCGCGCTCGCCGGATCGACGGCCCGCGATCTCGATCATATCGAAGTGGGCGATCATGATCCGCAACAGCGCGGATTCAATGCGCGAAATATCGAACTCGCGTTCGACGGCGCGGTCGATCCATTCTTCGAAGGTTTCGCGAACATCGTTTTCAAACTCGATAACGACAATGAAACTCAGGTCGAAGTGGAAGAAGCTTTCATGCAGACGACCGGCTTGCCCTTCGGTTTGCAATTGAAAGGTGGACAATTTTTCAGTGCTTTCGGCCGAATAAATCCGACGCATCCGCACACGTGGGATTTCGCGGACGATCCGCTCGTGCATGGGAGTTTGCTTGGGCCGGATGGTTTGCGTGGAGTCGGCGCGCAAGTTTCGTGGACAATTCCCGTGCCCTGGTATTCGCAACTAATCGTTGCTTCGCAAAATGGCCGCGGCGGCACGGGCTATTCATTTCGCAATCCCGGCGATAATGGAATGTTCTTTGGCCGCCTAACGACTGATCGCGAGGCGCGCGGTTTGCAGGATTTCGTCTGGATCCCGCGCTGGGAAAATTCCGTCGATCTCAGTCCCACGCAGGTTGTGCTCGGAGGCGTTTCGGGGGCGTTTGGCTCGAACGAAACCGGCGCAAATTCACGCACGCAAATTTACGGCGCCGATTTTTTCTACAAATGGAAGAGCTCACACGCGGAAGGCGGCTTCCCCTTTGTGAAATGGCAAACCGAAGCCATGTATCGCCGCTTCGAAGCTGGTCGAGGCATCGACCAATCGTTTCCAGTCGCGGAAACATTTCATGATTGGGGAATGTATTCGCAAGTCCTCTGGGGGTTCAAAAAGGGCTGGGTCGCCGGCGTGCGGGGGGATTACCTGCACATGCAGGATTCCAGATTCACCGACGACAACGATCGCCAGAGTCGTTCGCGCGTTTCGGCAAATCTCACGTGGTATCCGACGGAGTTTTCCAAAATCCGTCTCCAGTACAACCATGACTTTCTCGAAGAAAACTTTTTTCTCGCTGGTCGCGATGTCGATTCCTTTTTTCTTCAGTTCGAATTCATCCTTGGCGCACACGGCGCGCACAAATTCTAATCAAATTATGAAACGCATTCTTCTAACTATTTTATTCTCCGGCGCGCTCGCGCTTGGTGCGCAGGCAAAGCTCAATGTCGTCGCAACCCTCCCGGATTTCGGATCGATCGCACGCGAGATTGGCGGCGACAAAGTTGCCGTCACTGTTATGGCAAAGCCGACCGAGGATTCGCACTTCGTTGACGCGCGTCCCAGTTTTGTCGTCCAATTGCGCACTGCCGATGTGCTCATCGACGGCGGCGCGGAGCTTGAAATCGGCTGGCTTCCGCCGCTCTTGCAAAACGCGCGCAATCCAAAGATCGAAGCTGGGAAGCCGGGTCGTGTGCAGGCTTCTCAAGGCATCCGATTGATGGGCGTTCCGACCACCCTCACGCGCGCGGCGGGGGACGTGCATGCAATGGGCAATCCGCATTTCATGATCGACCCAATCATCGCCAAAGCGGTCGCGCAACACATCGCGCAGGCATTCAGCGAGGTAGATCCACCTAACGCCGCGTTTTATCAGGCGAACTACAAAAAATTCGAAGCGACGATCAACGCGAAGCTTCAAGAGTGGGGGAAGACGTTGCTGCCGTTCAAAGGCCAGCAGCTTGCCGCGTATCACGAATCATGGGTCTACTTCGCGCATCGCTTCGAATTCAACATCGACATCTTCCTTGAACCGAAGCCGGGCATACCACCCTCGCCCTCCCATCTTGCGGAGGTCATCGCAAAAATGAAAGCCGGGCACGTGAAAGCAATTCTGGTCGAGCCGTATCACAACCGTAAAATCGCCGAAAAGGTCGCGGCCTCGACGGGAGCAAAGGTCGTGGATGTGGCGCAATTTCCCGGCGCGTTGCCGAATACGGAAACCTACGTCTCCTTGATTGACGCACTGGTCTCTGGGATCGCCGCGGCGATGAAATAATTATGTGGGACGTGATGTTCTGGCCGATCGTGGCCTGCGTTCTTTTGCCGTGGTTGCTTGTCTATCTCGGACTCCACGTCGTGCAACGCGGAATAATTTTTATCGACATTGCGATGGCGCAGATGGCTTCGCTCGGCATTTGCGTCGCCGTTTTGTTTCATCTTAATCTGCAAAGCTGGTCGACCTTCGCGATTGCGCTCGGGCTCACCTTCGTGGGGGCAGCAGTTTTTTCCGTCACCGGAAAACGAACCAGTCAAATTCCCCAGGAAGCGGTCATCGGCATCGCCTACGTAGTGGCGGCGGCGGCGGCGGTCTTGCTCCTCAGTCGTGCGGCGGAAGGCGATGAGCAGATCAAACAAATGCTTGTCGGGAATATTCTGCTCGTGACACCGCTCGAAGTCTGGAAATGTTTCGGACTCTTCGCGATCGTCGGGATCTTACATTTTGTCCTGCGCAAAAACTTCCTCCTCGTCTCGTTCGATCGCGACCGCGCTTATGAAAAAGGCCTGCGGGTTCGTTGGTGGGATTTTTTGTTTTACGCCGCGTTCGGTCTTGTCGTGACCAGCTTTGTTCGCATCGCCGGCGTGTTGCTCGTTTTCAGTTACCTCATTGTCCCGGCGGTCTGCGGAATTAATCTTGCGCGCAAAATAAGTGCGCGACTCCTGATCGGATGGCTCATCGCGTTGCTCGGTGGAATCGGCGGCCTATTTTTTTCCTACTGGGGGGACCTGCCCTCAGGCGCTGCGATTGTTTGCACTTTTGGCGCGCTGCTCGTCTTAATTTCTCTCTTTCGCGTCGCCCGTCCGATTCGTTAGGCTACTCGTAGCGCACGGGAATCTGGATGGCGCTCGCATGAGCGGCATCGTGATAGACGCGAATATGCGCGGTCTGCGCGTCTTTCGCGGTCTCGTCGGCCACGACTCCGCCCGCGTTGTAATTTTTCTGCCAGAAAATTGAGTTTGGCGACGATACGACCAGGCGTAGCCGGCTGCCCTTCATTAATTTTCTCGCGACGAACAATCCGGGCGCGAAATCGCATTTTACAATTTCATCACCTTTGACCAGTTTTTCCTGACGCAGCGATTCCCGGTAACGTAAACGACGCAGATCGCTCCAAAGCGCAATGCTCGTTCCGTCGGGTTGAATTTCGTAAAGGTCCGCTGACAGATCGGTGTCAGGCGTGTCCAGGGAAACCCAAAGCGTGAGTTGTGGACAACCGACGAGCGGCATTTCCTTCGGCAACGGGTCGCTGTGATAGACGAGACCATCGTTACCAATGCTTAGAGCCAATCGCTGATCGATACCCGCAGTCTTGTCGTTAGGCTCGATACCTTCGACTTCGCTACCGCGACGCGTGTCGAGCGGGTCGTAGGTGAATTCATCCCTGCCTCCCGCCGGTTGATTCTCAGCGAGACTGCCGGAACGAAAGGCACCGTTGGCATCTCCGTTTTTCGCATCCAGGTAAAACGTCCGTGCGCGCGCAGTTAAATTTTTCAAACTGTCCGCGTACTTCCAAGTGCCATTCGCGCCGGTGTTGCCGGCCGCGAGCATATAATATGCGACCTGATTTTTGAGAAACTCCGGTTTCGTACCATTCTTTAGAATCCAATCGTACCATTGGCGATGCAGATCGTTGAGATCAATGATCGCAGCCGGACCAAACTTTACGCCGCCGACTTCATCCGTGGGCGTGCGGGTTCCAGCGTGATCCCACGGACCAATGATGAGAAAATGTTTGGCGCCGGCCTCGGAAGTGACGCTTGCAATGTGATCGCGATAAAACGAGAGCGCACCCAGTTCGTCGCCATCATACTGGCCCGTAATGGTGAGAATAGGCAGCGCGATTTTTTGAAACTGTTCGCCTGTCGGCACCATCGCGTCGTAATAGGCGTCGGGCGTCGGATGTTTGAGAATGCGTTGAAAATTTACCGACGGATTTCCGATAAACGAATCCAGGCTCTTGAACGGAATGTATTTTTTGTACGCGGCCAAAAACTTTGTGCGCCAGAATTTTTCGTCACCGAAAAGATTTGCCTGGCCGGTCTTTCCACTGGTGAAGGTAAACCATCGCACGTCGTAGGTTTCGCCGACGTTGAGGTAGGAAGGATAATCGAGCGGCGGATGCGCCGCCGCAGCGGGAACAATTGTGGCCAAATGCGGTGGAAATTCTTTCGCCGTCGCCCATTGATCGAAACCGGCATAGGAGCCGCCCCACATCGCAACTTTTCCGTCGCAAAACGGCTGCGCTGCGAGCCATTCAACGACATCGTATCCATCGCGCGGTTCCTGCGCGAACGGCTCAAATTCACCCGCGGAATTTCCGCGCCCGCGAACATCGACAAGCACAAACGCGTAGCCGTGCGACGCAAAATAAGCGGCGCGATCATGGTAAGAATCGGAAACGTACGGCGTTAAAGTAAAGATTACCGGCGTGCGTGCGTTACTGTCGCTCGATCTCGGGAGATAAAGCGTCCCATTTAATTCGACTTTATCGCGCATCGGAATTTTCACGCCCCAGCGCAAGACATAGTCGCCAGAGGGGGGCGGCGATTCCTTTGGCGTGGGCGAGGCCATCGGCGGCAGAGTCTGGCCGATTAGTTTGGCAGCGACGATTAAGGGCAAAAAATGCGATACGATATGGAAATTCATGAATGCGCTTGCTCGTTAGGTTGATCGGAGTTCCCCCCGATTCTTTCCGGCTTCGAGCATCCGAACTCGTTTTTCTAGAAATGGCAAGCGGAGTGTGAGTGTCAGGCCCCGCCCTTCGTTGCTTTCGATCGCCAGTTCTCCACCATGTTCCCGCACAATTCGACGAACAATCAACAAACCAAGACCGGAGCCGGAATTTTTTGTCGTGAAATACGGTTCGAAAATGCGGCTGAGATTTTCCGCGGAAATACCACCGCCCGTATCGGTGAAACTGACAAGCACATGTGTCGCATCCATCTCGCTGCGGATGCGCAGAATGCCGCGGCGCTTCATCGCTTCGAAACTGTTTTTGATCACATTATAGAAAGCCTGCTTCATCTGATCGCGATCCAGCTCGATCAATGGCAGGTCGGGACGCAGCTCCTGCTCGACCACGATGTCGCGGTCTTTTATTTCCGGGCCAAGGAAGCGCAGCGTTTCCTCAATGATGGCGTTGATATTTTCAGGATGCAGTTCCGGTTTGGATGGCCGAATCGCGCGCAAGAATTGCGTGACGATGGAATCGAGCCGGCTAATTTCGGAACGCGCAACATCGATCGACTCTTGCAGCTCGATTTTGTCTTTCCCGCTAAGTTCCCGGATTTTGCGCTCCATTAGTTGCAAATGGATATGCAATGAATTGAGCGGATTCCCGATTTCGTGCGCAACGCCGGCCGCAAGCAGGGTTAGTGCATTGAATCGTTCAGACTCAATCGTTTGTTGAGTTGTGCGCCGGCTTTCCGTGATGTCGCGCAGAATCATGGCGTGGCCGACCGGCTCCGCTGCGCCGGTCTCTTTTTCGTCATCCTTCACGCGGCGCTCGATGATCAACGGCACGATGTAAAAATTGATGAAGCGATTCGACGGATAAAAAATCTCCATGTCGCGACTGAGCGCGCCGGAGGATTGCGAAAGCGAGTTCCAATCCAGGCCGCGCACACGTTCGTCCAGTCTCTTGCCAATCGAGTTTTCCGCGTCGATTCCGAAAATCTCGCAGGCGGCTTCGTTCACATACGTAATGCGACCGTTCGAATCGGTGACGATGATTCCTTCCTGGATGGAATTGAAAATTGTCTCGAGAAAACCTTTCTCCTGCGCGAGCCGGAGCAGGTAGTTCTGCACTTCCTCGGGATCGATACGACCCAATCGCCCAATCAACTTTTCGAGGAAACCGGATTTCATAACATGCGACTACTGTAGCCGCGGCTTCGGTTCCGCTACAGCCAACGTTTTGCGGCATTAAATCGAAGGCATGAAGTAACGGCATTAGCCGCCGGGAATTTTCTTTTGCCTTGACGGCTTTACGAGATTTTTGGCAAAGACCTGCGGAGAAGAATAACGTGAACTGGTCGGGGTAGTTTTCCCCGAGAGCGCTTCGGCTCGTTCAGTTGGGCCACGAGGGATAGGATAACAACCCATCGGGAAAACGAAAGAATCCAACCATGTACACACGAAGTTCATTCACGAAAATTCCGAGCCTTATCGTTCTCGCTCTGCTTACGGCATTAATCGCCTGCTTTGCGCTGAACCCAAAAGCTCACGCGGTTGTTCCGCCATCGGACGGAGCATACGCGGGAAACAACACGGCAGAGGGAGCTCAGGCCCTGCAAAGTCTCACGACCGGCATCAACAACACGGCGATTGGCTTTCAGGCTCTCTTTGGTAATACCAACGGGGGTTTTAACACTGCCGAGGGTGTTCGCGCCCTTTTTAGCAACACCGGCGGCGTATTCAACACCGCTACCGGCAGCTTTGCGTTAAATAGTAATAACACCGGCCGGTATAATGTGGCCGATGGTTTTCAAGCCCTCTACAGCAACACTACGGGCAGCGATAACACTGCTAACGGTGTTCAAGCACTTTTCTTCAACACCATGGGCAACTTTAATACGGCTACTGGCGTGGGAGCGCTCTACACGAATACCGCCAACGCTAACACGGCGCATGGCTTCCAGGCTCTCCTCCGCAATACGACCGGGTTTTTCAACACGGCCGATGGTAATCAAGCGCTCTATCACAACACCATCGGCACCGGCAACATCGCTCTCGGTAGCAAAGCCGGTTTTAATCTGACAGTCGGGAATAATAATATCGACATTGGGAACCAGGGAGTGGCGGGAGAATCCGGGATGATCCGCATCGGCACGCCCGGGACGCACACAACAACGCTTCTGGCCGGCAAGGTCGGCATCGGCGTCACGACACCGGCGACCACATTCCACGTAGCTGCACTTAGCGGCGTTAATACGAACCCCGCTGGCCACGTAGCCTTGATCAAGGACGAATCAGCATTCACAACCATCCTTGCCTTGCAAAGCGGTTGGAGCGGCACCCACGACAACAACGACAATTTCATCACGTTCTTCAATTCTGTTGGTGCGTCGCTCGGTTCCATTGAAGGCAATAACGCCGGGAGCGTGCAACTCAGCGGCGCGGGGAGTGATTACGCGGAATATCTTCCGAAGGTCGATTCTTCGGCGCACATTGCGGCTGCAGAAATCGTGGGCGTGCGCGATGGTCGGATCGTTGCTCGGGGCGCGCAAGCCGATCACTTTATGGTTGTAACCGCTCAAGCAATCGTCGCTGGTAACCGGCCGAGCGAAGACGAGGCCGATCTCGCGAAGCGCAGCCTCGTGGCGTTCATCGGCCAGGTGCCCGTTCAGGTGCGCGGCGCGGTCAAATCTGGTGACTACATTCTTGCTTCGGAAAAAGGCGACGGAACAGGCATCGCGATGCCTGCGGCGCAGATCCCACCTTCCGCGATGCACCGCGTCGTCGGCCGCGCCTGGGAAGCTTCCGACAAGGAAGGACTCAAAACTGTGAATGCGGTTGTCGGTGTTGATCGCGACAATCTGGTGGCACCGACATTGGAGCGTCTTGCGCGCGAAAACCAGGACCTCCGTACAGCAAACACAGCTCTCACGCAAAAGCTCGACGGCCTCGTTGCCCAGCAGCAAAAAGAAATGCAAGCTGTGGTTGCTCGGCTAAAGGAGCAGGAGGCAAAGATCCAGAAAGTAAGTGCCCAGGTCGAATTGAAGCGAGCTGCGCCACAAATGGTTTCCAGCAACTAATCGGAAACCGCTTGCCCTAGAAAATAAAGTTGTAAGCATTAGCGCTTGCGTGCCGTTCGATTCGTCGCGCAAGCGAATTTGTACTCTTGCCGAAATAGTTTTCCGAAGGCTTTTGGCTTGACCTTGCGGCAAGGTTTCTGACAACCATCGCGCCTAACAAAGCGCGAATCGGTCGAGGGATCCCTTCCCCGAGGGTTTTCTCTTCATGTTCGCGCTCGCAGGCAGCGAAGAATCAACTAGTCGGGGAAAGAAAAGGATTCAATCTATGAACAGTTTATCCCAAAAAATTTGCGCCATCGCCGCATTGCTCACAGCATTGTTCGTTGGCTGGTTCGCACTTAGTCCAAGCGCTCACGCTGTGACCCCGGCACCCGACGGAGGATACGCCGGTGCTAACACCGCAGAGGGAACTCAGGCTCTTCAAAGTCTGACGAATGGGACCTTCGATACCGCTCTTGGTTTTGGCGCGCTCTTTAGTAACACTACCGGGTTTTTCAATACTGCCGAGGGAGCGCGCGCTCTGTTCAGTAACACTAGTGGCTCTCGGAACACTGCCACTGGCGTCCAGGCACTCTATAGCAACACCACCGGCATCTACAATGAGGCCGTCGGTATAACTGCTCTATATGCCAATACCACCGGATTGAATAATGCGGCCAACGGTTCTCAAGCGCTTTATCACAATACAACGGGCAGTTCTAATACCGCTACCGGTACTGGCGCGCTTTATTACAACACCACGGGTGCTCTCAACACCGCCGATGGTTTTCAAGCGCTTCTTCACAACACCACCGCCAACACCCTTACTGCTACCGGTGCCCAAGCGCTTTATAGCAACACCACCGGGGTTGAAAACACCGCCGTCGGTTTTCAGGCCCTTTTTAGCAACACCACGAGTGGCAGCAATACGGCTGTGGGTTTTAAAGCGCTTCGTAGCAACGGTACCGGCGACAGCAATAATGCCATCGGCGATGGTGCACTCACGAGCAATACCATCGGTGACTTTAATAATGCTATGGGCGTTGAGGCACTTAGCGCGAACACAACCTCTTTCGGGAATAACGCCATAGGCGATGAAGCGCTAATTTCCAGCACCGGCGACCAAAACACAGCTATAGGCGATTTAGCCGGTAGCAACGCAACTACGGGCAGTGGCAACGTCTATATCGGCGCGAACATGATTGGCGTGGCCGGCGAAAGCAACGCCTGTTACATCGCGAGCATTTTCGGCCAAACTTCCGCGACCGGAGTGGCGGTTTTCGTTAATTCGGCGGGCAGACTTGGCACGGCCACTTCTTCAAAGCGCTTCAAGGAACAGATCAAGCCAATGGACAAAGCCAGTGAAGCGCTCTACGCGCTGAAGCCGGTCAGCTTCCATTATAAGAAAGAACTTGATCCAACAGCGACACCGCAGTTGGGGCTGGTAGCTGAAGAGGTCGAAAAAGTAAATCCAGGTCTAGTCGTCCTGGATAAAGAAGGAAAACCGTACACGGTGCGCTACGACCAGGTAAATGCGATGTTGCTCAACGAGTTTCTCAAGGAACATCGTAAAGTCGAACAGTTGCAAAAAGAAATGCAAACTGTCGTCGCGCGCCTGAAGGAGCAGGAGTCAAAAATCCAGAAGGTCAGCGCCAGGCTTGAAGAGAACAAAGCTGGGGGGCAACTGGTTCTCAACGAGGAATAGTAGCGTTATCGGAGCTTGGTGGAGCCGGCGTTCAAGTAACGGTCATCCTAAGCGTAAGCGAAGGATCTCAAAAAGATCGAGAGATTCCTCGACTTCGCTACGCTCCGCTCGGAATGACAACGTACGCTAGTGCGTCGCGGCGGGTTCCGCCGGTTGGCCGGTCTCTACTTCGGCGCGTTCTTTCAGCGCAGCTTTGCGCGAAAGTTTCACGCGACCTTTGTCGTCGATGCCGATGCATTTGACCCAAATCATTTCACCAACTTTGGCGACGTCTTCGGTTCGTTTAACGCGGAAATCCGCAAGTTCGGAAATGTGCACGAGACCATCTTTGCCTGGGAACACTTCCACGAATGCGCCGAATTCTTTGATCGAGACGACACGGCCATGATAGGTCTGGCCGATCTCGATTTCCTTGGTCATGCCGCCGATGATTTCTTTCGCGCGCGCCATGCTTTCGGGACTGGTAGCATATATGTGCACCGAACCATCGTCCTCGATGTTAATCTCCGCGCCGGTTTCGGCGACGATGCCTTTGATCGTTTTGCCACCGGGACCGATAAGCGCGCCGATTTTTTCGGGATTGATTTTTACAGTCTCGATGCGCGGTGCGTATTTGCTCAAATCCGATCGCGGCTGGTCGATCGTGGCGGTCATGATGCCGAGAATTTTCGTGCGCGCTTCTTTTGCGCGTGAAATTGCTTCGGCCATGATTTTGTGGCTGACACCGGGAAGTTTCAGGTCGAGCTGAAATCCGGTGACGCCGGTTTCAGTTCCGCAAAGTTTGAAATCCATGTCACCGAAATGATCTTCCGATCCGATGATGTCGGTCAGGAGCGAGTAGCGCTTGAGTTCACCATTGTCGCCAAACTCAGTGACAAGGCCGACAGAAATTCCGGCGACCGGTGTTTTGATCGGCACGCCGGCATCCATGAGCGCAAGCATTCCTCCGCACACACTCGCCATTGAAGTCGAGCCGTTTGATTCCATGACTTCACTGGAGATTCGAATCGCGTAACGAAACTCGTCGACGTTGGGAATGACCGGTTCGAGCGAACGTTCGGCCAATGCGCCGTGACCAATTTCGCGTCGACTCGCGCCGCCGGTGCGGCCCGTTTCGCCCACGCTGAATGGCGGGAAGTTATAATGAAGAATAAAGCTCTTCGATTGTTCGCCGCCGCCGTAGGCGTCGATATTCTGCGCTTCTTCAATGGGAGCAAGAGTGACAAGCGCGAGCGCCTGCGTCTCCCCGCGCTGAAAAATGGCGGAGCCATGGGCGCGTGGCAACACGCTCACTTCGCAACTGATCGATCGCAAATCTTCGTAGCCGCGTCCATCCATGCGTTTCTGTTTGTCGAGAACGCTGATGCGGAACGCTTTTTTCTGCACGTAATCAAACGCCTGCGAGATCGCGAACTTGTCCGCTTCGGGATGTTTTTCGAGCACGGCGGTTTTTACTTCCTCGCGCAATGCACTGACTGCTTTGCTGCGGGCAACTTTGCCTTCGGTGTAAAGTGCGCCTTCGATTCGATCTCCGGCAACACGATAAGCAATTTCGAGAATTTCCTGATTCACGGTCATAAGCGGCATGTCGCGTTTCGGTTTCCCGATTTGCGATGCGAGCTCTTTTTGAATGCGAATCATTTCGCGCGCGTGTCCGTGCGCGAACTCGAGTGCTTTCACGAATTCGGCTTCCGGTAATTCATCGGCCGCGCCTTCGATCATGATAACGTCGTTCTCCGTCCCGACGTAAATGAGATCGAGATCGCTGTCCGTGCGTTCGTCATGAGTTGGATTGGCGACGAATTGACCGTTTACGCGACCGACACGGACCGCGCCGATGGGGCCGGCGAACGGAATGTCGGAAACGCAAAGCGCCGCGGAAGCGCCGTTGATCGCGAGAATGTCCGGATCGTTTTGTCCATCTGCACTGAGCAAAATGGAAATGATTTGCGTATCGTAAAGATAGCCCGCTGGAAAAAGCGGCCGCAGCGGCCGATCGGTCATGCGCGAAGTGAGCGTTTCCTTTTCCGAAGGCCGGCCTTCGCGTTTGAAATAACCGCCGGGAAATTTCCCGACAGCCGCCGCCTTCTCGCGGTAGTCGACTGTGAGTGGAAACCAATCCTGGCCTTCTTTAATAGTGGTAGCCGAGACCGCGCTCGCTAACACCATGGTATCGCCGCACGAGACGACGACCGAGCCATCGGCAAGCTTGGCGATTCTGCCAGTTTCGATTGAGATTTGAGTGGCCCCGATTTGGGCCGTGACCTTTTGTTGCATACTACTTTCCTGGATGTCGCTAGGACCCAGGCCGGTCACCCTGTTTTGTAGGTTTTAACCTCGAAACTTTTTCGGGGCTAAAACCTAAAAACCGAAGGTGCTTTCTCGGCCCGGATTTCGCGGGTTTGTTTTAATTAACGAATCGGCGACGACAACTGAAACGAGCGGACAACCATTCCGCGGATCCTTGCGCTACTTACGCAAGTTCAATTTCTCGATCAGGTTTTTATACCGATCGGACTTTGACCTGCTCAGGTAATCGAGCAGGCTCCGGCGCTGCGCCACCATTTTCAGGAGGCCGCGGCGCGAGGAATGATCCTTGGCGTTGGTCTTGAGGTGTTCCGTCAACTGCGCGATCCGGCGAGTGAGAAGTGCAACCTGCACATCTGCGCTGCCGGTATCTTTTTCGTGGAGCTGGAACTCCTTCATGTCCATCGTTACACTGCCATCTGCCATAAACGAAGCGGGACTCTAGTTGAAGATCGCAATTTGGCAAGGAGCACGTCTTCGCCGGCAATTAACGGTCACGCGCGCTCGCGCCACGCTACTCTTTCATGTCGTGAGGTCCCTCGCGTTCGCTCGGGATGACCGTGTCGCTATTTCTGTAAGAGCACTAAATCAAAACGGAAGTGGAAGCCGATCCGGCGGCATCCATTGCTCACGTGCGGCCTTGGAGTGGATCAGCTCATGTGAGTAATGCGCTTCGATTGCGCCCGCGCTCTCCTAACGTTTCACAATCAAATTGATGCGCGACCAAAGCGGCACATCGCGGTAAGGACCACTGGCGAGATGATGAAGCAAAAAGATCCAGAAGGTGGTGATCGTTTCATGATAAACATTGATGCCGTGACGTGTCGAAAATCGAAGTAGGGACGAGCGCATCTGCGTCCGCGCTTCGGAAAGAGCGAGGGCGGAAAGATACTTTAGCGCCGTCGCCATGTGCGCAGCATGGTCGAACTGTGAAGGCGCGATCGTTCCCGTCTCAAATGCGTCGACCAGTTCCTGCACCTCGGCATCGCTGCAGAAATCGCGCGTCTTCACCATTCGTTTTGTCCCGCGGGCTCGCTACTCATGATCATCGTGCATGCGCCTGCCGCGCTTTTTCGTCGATCGCCAGATAATCGTCGCGCGGCGGACTAAAGGTATCGAGCACTCGTGTTTGCAAAAGAGTCTCGACGCCGTGCGCAACATTGCTCGGGAGATAAAACGAATCGCCGGTGGAAAGCTCGTGCGGCATGCCCTCTACGATCAGTCGCATCTTGCCTTCGAGAATATGAACGAGCTGTTCCTGCGTATGCTGATGTGCGGGCATGCGGCTTCCCGCCGCCAATGTTGCCATCATCTGGTACATCGTCTTGCCGTTGGCGATCGTGCGCCGAGTGATACCGGGACAAATTTCGATCTCGGGATTTTCGTTTTTCATATTTTTGTTTTCCTCGGCTTCGTCTTGTTTGCAACTGCCATCGAAAAATGATAAGACGCGATTTTCATTCGTTTCGCGAAATAAAAACGGTGCGCGTCGAAGCGTTGCACGCCGGAATCGAGTTCGAAACTAGCGCACTTCTTCTCGCGTGCCTGCTGCACAAGCCAATCGAAAAGTTTACCGCCGTACCCCGCGGAACGGTCGCCTTCGCGTGTGACCAGATCGTCCACATACAGGAAACGCCCTGAGTATAATGACTCGAGGAAGCGATAACCGGCCACCGCGCGAACTTCAGCACCGGCCTCGACAAACGCGAGCAGGTAACCATCGCCTTGCTGCCGACGCACTCGCTCCACAAATTTTTTCCGATCGGTAAAGTGTGGACGCAACTCACGCATTACGTCATAGCACCGGCCGATTGCTGCAGGCGTTCGCGCAATGGCGATACGAAGACCGTCCTTTCGGGGTCTCATTCCGAGCGCAGTCGAGGAATCTCTCATTATCGAATGAGCAGTGTGGCACGAACCAAGAGCAAGAGATTTCTCGACCACGCATTCGCTCCGCTCGAAATGACAAACTGCACGTTGAATCGCTTTCCATGCTTTTCCATATCACGCCTTGGTTCCTTCTCGCTTACCGTCATACCAGAGATCGAGTTTTTTTCGTGAACGCAACGCGTTGGGCCCGCCAAAAATGATTGCGAGAAATTGCCGCAGCACGTGACCGGGCCGGTGCATGCACATCTTCCGCGCAGAAGTGACTGCCGGCGTGCGCAAAATTCGGAACCGACCGAACTTTTTTAGCGCCATACTTAGATAAGTTTCTTCCGCCGCAAAAAATTGTTCGTCAAATTTTCCCGCTGCAAAAAAATTTTCTCTACTCGTAAACAAAAACGCACCCGCGCCGAGATTCGCCGCGAAATAGGTCACACAAAAGATTTTAAAACAAACATGCGCCCAGAAAGGCAGTGGGCGATCGAAGCGCAGTTGGGCACTGCCACCGGAAGCTCCTTCAGCCAGAGCCGCGATCGCTCCGTCGACGAGCGCAGCATTGATTCGCGTATCAGCATCGACAAAAAACAAAACGTCTCCGGTGGAGGCCTCTGCTCCAGCGTTCCGCGCCGCCGCGATATGCCGGCACCGAATCGACACCACACGCGCGCCGAAGTCCTCCGCGATCTTAGGTGTCCGATCGGTTGATGAATCATCCACCACGATGATTTCAAACGAATGGTTAGCCTCTAGGGCTGCATGTTTGATCGCTTCCAGAGTATTCGGAAGCTCCAGTTCTTCGTTATGTGCGGGCACAATGAACGAAAGCGTCATTGTTCCTCAAGCGTTAGTTGATGAATCCTGACCACGGGCCGCGCCAATTACTCTTCCGAGAATCTAACTCCAGCTTTTTGCACTTCGGCATAAGGCAAAAGCCAGATAAGCGACTCATCGTGCAGATCCACGACCTGGATGCGATTGCCCCATGGATGTCGAAAATCACAGCGGAACGGTGGCTGCAGTTTTAAACCATACTTACCTGTTATCTTCTTCCGAACTTCCGCGAGCTGCTCTTCGTCACGCACGATAAGACCAAAATGCCGCATGCGATCCGGCTGCAGCTTCTTTACTTCGAAGATGGCCAGGAATTGATGTTCGCCTAATTTGAAGAAGGCGTCGCCTTCACCGCTATCGAGCTTCTCCAGGCTGAATACATCCTTGTAGAACGCCACTGCCTTGCGGATGTCATCCACTTCAATGACGACGTGGTTACAACCGTAAACCTTTACACTCATGACTTGCCCTGCTCTTTAAGATTCGCCGCCAACCACCGAACGAGCAGGACGAAAAGAATCGCTTCTGCCAAATGAAGGATTACCTGAACACTCGAAAGGTGAAGAACCATTCCAGACGATTGGCCACTCGCGATCAAAAGAAGAACGCCAGCGTGAATTAAAATCGAGATCGTTGCGATTATGGCGAGGCCGCTGAAGATCCAGACGCGCGGAAACTTTATTGCAGCATACCACCATGCTGTGCACATAACTATCCCCGCGATGAGGCCGATGGCCGTTTGTAACTGGTATGAGCTACTCATAAACTTAACGTGATACTATAGCTCTCTATGATTCTGTTCTTCAATCTGCCCCTGTCGGTTCAGCAGTGATACGGCTTGCATCGCCTATCGGACATCGTCATTCTTAACGCGATGAAAACAGCGTTTACATTTCGGATCCTTCTCATCGGAATTTTTTCAGTAGTTCTGTGCGCTTGCGCAACCACCCCGCGTTCCGGTTCGCAGGCAGTTTTGGGTGATTGGATCAACTCGCTCGGCACGGTCTGGATGCTTAACAGCAATGGCACGTTCGATGTGGACCTCAATCATGATGGGAAACGCGACGCATGGGGCAATTACACCGTTGATGGCGATACGATCACTGTCAGGGGAACAGGTGGTACGATGCCGAAGGGTTGCAACGGAAGAGGTGTTTACCGTTTTACGCGCGGACGGGATACACTGCGCTTCACTCGCATAAGCGATAAATGCCAGGTCCGGGTCAAAAACGTAATGCTGGTGTGGCATCGCAAGTAGTCCCAGCAGCATCATCGCGGTAACGGCTGCTCGCTATTAGCAAGAGCGTACGCGGCCACCGCGACAACAGCAGAATTTTCCGCCAGCTCCTTCGGAACGATTTTGTCCAAGGTGTCAGCCGCGGTGTGATGATAATTGAAATAGAAGCGATTGTCCTGGATAGGCGCGAATGTTGGCACTCCGGCCTTGTCGAGCGGCTCAATGTCAGCGCCTGCATGCTCGGTGAAGCTGAGCGCCCCGGCGCCTGATTCCTGCAAGATCGCCGCGACCGGCGCAAGCATCGCTTTCACTTCCGGTTTCGTTTTCAGATGAAGTCCTAGGGGGTGACCCGCACCCCCGTCCGTTTCCAGGGCGGCGAAATGATTCGACATCTCATTTTCGTGATCTTTGCCATAGGTCTTCGAGCCCATGAGGCCATTCTCTTCATTCATCCACGCAATGACACGAATGGTCCGCTTCGGCCGCAGACGAAGTTTGCGCACGAGATTCGCTGTTTCCATCGACACGGCAACGCCGGCGCCATCATCGATCGCCCCTGTCCCCAAATCCCACGAGTCGAGATGACCTGAAACGACGACGAGCTGTTCCGGATGCTCGCTCCCTTTAACGTCGCCAATCACATTGAAGCTTTCGACCTCAGGCAATTGCTGCGGCGTTAACACCAATCGCATTTGCACAGGACCTTGCCTAACGAGTGATGCAATCAGGTCAGCATCCTCTGCTGTAACTGCTCCCGCCGGAATTTTGGGAGCGTAATCGGCATATTTCATTTGTCCGGTGTGGGGGAGCCGATATTCAGCGCCACCGACTGACCGAATAAGGCTCGCCACAGCGCCCAGGCGTGCCGCGGCGCTCGCTCCGTCACTGCGATAAACGACGGCTTCGCCGTAAGCATCGCCGCCGTGACCTTCGGCCGCCATTTGCTTATCGAATGGATAATTGAAAAGCACGATCTTGCCCGCAACCGTTTCCCGGCCTAACGATTTGAGTTCATCGAAATTTTTCACCGCAATAACCGGGGCCGTAATGCCATCAGCCGGTGTCGCTATGCTGGCACCGAGGGCACAAAGAATAATTTTTTGCGTCGTCCCTTCTGCCTGTCCGGGAAACTGCACGAGCGCGGCGGTTTCTTCTCCACGCACCCAGCGCGGCACCATTACCTTTTCCAGCTGCACTTCGCAGCCGAGCGCTTTTAGTTCAGCCGCGACGTACTCGACCGCCTTCGCCGCCTGGGCCGATCCAGTCAGGCGCGGCCCGATGTTGTTCGCCAGATGCGCGACCTGCCGATACGCATAGTCACTATTCAAGGCCGCCTGTTGAAGCTGTTTCAGTTCGGCCAGCGTTTGGGGAGAGAAAATGACCGGCGTTGCCGACGGTGAAGGTGTGGGCGTAGGGCTTTCGCGCGGCGGTTGCGCATAGGCAAACTGCACCAGCGCGAGCATCGAAAGGAATGAACAGAAAAGGCGAAAGTGAGACACGCCCCACCGTGTCAGCAAAAACCTTGGCGCGCAATCGCACGCGAATGTGGCGCGTTGATCGCCTACTTGATCAACCGCATGAGCATGAGAACCATTGAGGTCAACGGCCATGCAGAGACCAAAACAATGATCGTGAAGGCAATCCCTTCCAGAAAAAACTCGCGATGCATTTCGTGCTGAAAGTATTCGCCGCTCATCCGATAAAGGGACCGTTTGCGCGATGGCTCACCCGGTGTCCACCCGGACATCGCGCGGCCAAAAGGCTCGCCTCCGCCTGAATGAAAGTGCTGTTCGATCAACGGCGCCTTTGCGCGCCGCAATTCGATTCGTTTGCCAGCGATTGGACCCAGCGGTTTCACATTTTTGCCCTAACGAGAAGTAATAAAGCAACTCGTGTGCTCAGAGGGTTTGCCCACACACAAAAACCTGCCGTTACCGGCGATTGGCCGGTTAAAATGCTGACGATAGAAATCCTTTTCACCCCGAAGAGGTCACGCTGAAAACCGCGCCACCTCAGCGCGAAGAAAATTCGCACTTCTTATTTGGCTGTCAAAATCTGGTGTTGTTCTATTTGCCTCGCCAAATGTAGCTGCCGCTGTCCTCAGCGGCAGACTGCCACCAGTGACGGCGGCAGCTACAACAGGCGACAAAGATCAGAACCTTATCGTGAATTGGCCGCCGAAAAGATGTTCGCCGGTTTGTCCGGCGTCGTCATGTGTAAAGCTATACTGAAACTTTAGCTGCAGATAATTGTTGAAGCGATAGCCGAGAACGCCATCGACACGAAGAGTATCGTTACCCCATTTTAATTGCTGCTCTTCGTCCGGGACAGTGCCGTAGAGTTGCTGGTTCCAGCGCGCGGCGGCGAAAAGCTGCAACGTGATTTTGTATTTTGCCTCGATGTAATAAGACAGCACATCGGCATCTCCTACGTTGGGCACTTCGAAGCGCGTTTCAAAAACTTCCGCCCACAACTGAAAACGATGCCAGGCAAAGCTGACGTCTTGACCGAGAAGAATTTCGCGATAATCCCCGATACCTTTTCCGGCAGGCATGTCGCCGCAGCTTCTGGACGAAAATACGGACCTACGCTGGCGGAGAAACCAACGTTCCACATTTCATTCGGCCGCGCCCCGATGCGCCCACTGAAAGTCGGGTTCTCGAAACCAATCTGCGTGAGATCCCACGACTCGGGCCGCGACGAAAGCGAAGCGTTCTTCAGTTCGGCGGCATAATCGAATTTGCCGATTGAACCGGAAATGGAAGTACCGGAGGCATAGCTTGGCCCCCAGATAACGGGTAGGCGTAAGTATTTGTCATCATAGCCTCCGAAGTTGGTGTATTCCTCGTATGGGACGTGCGCCCACTCCAATAGTTCATCGACGTCTTCGGGCGCGGCAATGTCCCAAATGCCTGTGACATTTTCGTAGGGCAGCGGCGCATTGATGAACGGATTGTCCCACGAGTAGTGCCGTGGCACCCAGGTGCCGACGACCGTCCCGAACTTTCCAAATTGCACGGTGAGAGGAATGTCCTTCAGCGGCGAGACGCGGATTGCGTATTCGTCCAGCCGCACCTCTGCTCCGCCATCGCTCGGATCAAAACCGCGATCCAGGCGCGCTTGCACAAAGGTCGACACGTACGATCCAATCTGAGTATCGAGAAACAGCGTGAGTCGCGGATTGAAAAGAAATTTATCATCTGTGAATATGAGTCCGGGCGGAGGCTGCTCGAGGAAGTACGTTTCGAGATCGAATGTGCCGCTTAATTGAACGCGGACGCCATTGTGGAAAAGGTGGAGCGAAAGTTTTTCGTTGGCATCCTCGAGAAAATCGGCTTCTGCGACATGTAAGATCGCGCCCAGCAAAAAAACGCCGATCAGTGTTTTCGCGCAGCGGAACGAAGAAGCCCGATATTCAGGCTGCATGAAGCAGGCTCTCGATGGTTGTACGAAGCGCGTTGAGCGTGATTGGTTTACTCAGCACGACATCCACGTCTTTGGGTTGTGAGCCGGTCACTTCGATGAGCGCGCCAAAACCGGTCAGCAACACCACCGGAACATCGGGACGAAGTTGTTTGATTAAACTCGCCATCTGATCGCCGCTCATCTCCGGCATGGCGCGATCGGTCACGACCAAGTCGAAGGGTTGCGCGCGGAATTGTTCGATCCCTTCGCGCCCGCTCGTCGCCGTCGTTACCGTATGGCCTTCCGCGCGCAAGAAGGCAGTAATCACTTCGCGGACGCGCGATTCATCATCCACTAACAAAACCTTCAAGGCTGCTTTCGATTTCACTTCGAACGGCGCAATGGCTTTCACCGCCGCGGGATCGGCAACCGGAAGCCGAATAATAAATGTGGTTCCTTTTCCCGGCACCGATTGCACCTCGATTTTTCCCGCGATGCCGCTCGATGATTCCGTAGACCATCGATAGACCAAGCCCGGTTCCGCGTTCGCCTTTGGTCGAGAAAAAAGGTTCGAGACAACGCTGGCGAACCGCTTCGGTCATACCGGCGCCGGTGTCACAAACTCGAATAATCGCGTGCTCAGCTTCGGTCGCCGTTTCAAGCGTGATCGTACCGCCCGTCGGCATGGCATCAACAGCATTGAAGATGAGATTTGTCAGCACTTCGCGCAGCGCCGATTCTTCGCCGGCGATCGGTGGAATGGGTTGCAGCTTGCTTTCAACTTGAATGGTCACGCCGTCGGCCTGGGCCTGGCGTCGCCATTTTGGTTCCGTGAGCGAGATCGATTGCGTGATAATGTTGTTGAGATCGATGACCGGAAATTCCTCATCCTTATCGAGAGGCCGGTAGAATTGCCGCAGCCGCGCGACCACGCTGGCGGCGTCCTGCGCCGAAGTGCGCAGGAACCCGAGAAACTTCCGCGCTTGAGCTGTGTCCTCAAGAATCCCCGGTTTTTCGAGAAGCAAATCGCTAAAGCCGAGAATCGGTGTGAGCGTGTTATTGAAATCGTGGGCGATGCCGCTCGCCATTTGTCCGATCGCGCTGAGACGTTCCTGTTGGATGATTTGTTGCTGGGTCGCCTTCAACTCGGTCAGCGCTTTTTCGAGTTCGCGATTGGCTTCACGCAAATCCTGCTCCGCGCGCCGGCGCCTGGTCAAATTCTCGACAGAGCCCGCGACAATTTTGTCCACCGGTTCGGAAAGTCCTTTCGCGATAAAAAGACTGGCAGCGAAACCGACAACCAAAACACCAAGACCGAGCGCCAAAATTTTCCACCGCAATTCCTGCTGCTCGCGCAGCACGGAAGCGAGTGGATAAAGACAAACCTCGTAAGCGGGAGCGAGCTGCGTGGAGGGATCGATCGCTTTAAAGAAGAGAAGATGCGGACCAGTCTCCAGCTTGACTGGAAAATGTCCGGATGTCTCCGTCGTCACTACCGCGCTGATTTGTTGCGCCAACATGTGGCGATCCGGCGCGCTCATTCCTTTGACGTAGAGCTGTCCGTGCAACCAAATGCCGACGTTGATGGCGTCGCTGCGTTCCGGCTCAAGACCCGTGATATTGGGCACAGCGAAACCAAGGACGAGAGCGCCAAGATTTTTTCCATCCCAGTCGAGCACTTTGGTCACGACGACTTCGCGCAAGGCCGAGAGCTCGTTGCCGCGCGCAAGCGCAATGTAACCGACCGTTTGTTCATCGATATTCCGCGCTACTTGAGCCATCGGCGTCAATATCTGGTCGAGCGATTCCCGATCGATCAAACCCGCCGGAAATTGCGCCGGCGGTAGAATCTTTCCTTCCGCATCGAGGAAACGACAAAAGGCCGCGCGCGATGTGTCGGAAACATTCTTGTCTTGCGCGACGCCGCCAAAAATTCCCTGCAATTCGGTGAGCGCATTTCGATACAAGTCATCCACGTCCCTTTCTTCCAAGGCCGCGCGCAACCGGACCGAATGTGAAAGTGCCCGGCATTTTCCTGTGATCTCGCTCAGGCGCGCATCTTGCAGCGCGGCGAAAAGACGCATTTGCGCCTGGAATTGGGCATCGAGGCTTTCCTGATAGCGCCCTTGCACGTTGCGCTCCGCCAGGTAAAGCGTCGAGCCCGTCACCGTCACCACGATAAGCATCAAGGCGATGAGGAGTTTTACTCGAAAAGTAAAAATGCCTTTTAGATCCACTACACAGCTCGGTTATTTCGCGGAAAAATCGATGTGGAGAGTCGTCCCGGATTTCAAATCGACTTCGCGGCTGCGAACATCGTTTTCGCTCACCCACGCGTTGAGCCGGTAGTGGCCTGCCGGTAAATCACGCAGCCGGTATCCACCGCGCACATCCGTCTTTTGAAAGAACGGCGTGTCCAGGACGAGGATCGTGCCGCGCATGGTGCCGTGCACTTCGCAGTGAAGCGTGACGACGCCCGGCTTATCGAACAAAACTGACTCTGGCTTTTCGTCTTTGCGGTAACGCCCAAGATCGAACCGCTTCGTTTTCGAATACGAAAAGACGTTATGATAGGTGTCGTCGAGATTTGGGAACGTCACCGTCGTGCCCACGCGAATCGGCAACAAACCTGGATCGAAGTTGATATTTTTTTGCGCCATTTCCGCCGAAGGCTGCGAGCGCACGGTGGTCGCAAAATTTCCTTCCAGATAAACGACGGCCATAAGCGGATCGGGCGGCCCCGTCGGAGTCTCCGCGCTATTCTGATATCGCTGGGTGGTCAGTTGCGCAGCCGATAGCTGAGGCAATTCCACTTTTCCCTCAATCGTTGCCTGCGCGAGCGCGCGTTTCTCGACGAGAAAGGCAGCTGCAAAATAGATCGCGTAAACGGAAAGGCGCATCCCAACCTTCCCTAACCAGCGAGAAGGATGCCAGGCGAGGGTTGATTAGGGCGTTCGAATGCCGAACTAAACAGGTCTGGCGTTGTGAAATACGGGCTATGCCGGTAAGGTGCGCGCAGATGAAGCCGTATCGCTTGTTGGCGATTTTATTTTTAGCTGCGCTCGGTGGAAATTGCTTCGCGCAATCGCGCGAAATGCCGTCAGCCGATACGGGCAATTTGGATTTCAAACAGTTCGGCCTTCTCGCAATCCAGGATAATGGCCGGCGCAAACCGGTCGATACATTCGCGAAGGAAACGCTCATCCGCATTAACGGACGATCGAGCTACACGGACAAAGCTGGCCGGAAATGGATACCTAACGACTTTCTTCTCTCCAGTTTGCTCGAAACGCACGATTGGAAAAACGAACCGATGGTTCTTCTTTCGTTCGGCAAATTGAAAGAACAGCTCCGTCTGGACACAACTCAACATCGTTTTTCTTTCGCGCAGTTGAGCGGTTCCGCGGAATTACAGCGTATTGCGAATGAAGCGCGCATGCTTAAACGCGCGGAAAAATCAATCGATCGATTGCAACAGGAGGCGCTGAGCGTGAGCGATCGGCTGGCGCTTTTCGCACATGTTATGGATGGGAGCTCATTTCTCGTTGTCCCCGCACCTAAAAACGAAACCGATCCTTGGCTCGTGCCCGATCCGGCTGGCGCGGAACAATATTATAACGAGACAAAATCCGCGCCGGCCCTTTCCGCGTTAAAGCAGGTGATGCGTGCGTACGCTGATGGCGATGCTTTCAATTTTAGTTCCGGAGCTCGTCAGTTCCGCGAAAATCTGCGTGCGCTCAGCCCCACAATTTATCCGACCGAATCAAAACTGCGCATCGAGTATTTCTACAACCACTTCGACGGATTTTATCGCGCAGCCTGGTGTTACGGAATTGCGCTCCTAATTTTGATCGCGGCATATTTGCGCAAACGAGCGGGATGGTTGCAAAACATCGGCGTAGCCGTCGCCATTCTCGGCCTTCTATTTCACGGCAGCGCCATCGCGATGCGTTGCATGATCGCGGGACGTCCGCCGGTAACGAACATGTATGAATCGATCATCTGGGTTTCGTTCGCCGTTTCGTTTTTCGGCATGATCTTTTTCGCGCGCTATCGCACGCCGGTTTACTTGCTCGCGGCGCTGCCTGTGACGCTCATTGCGCTATTGCTCGTCCATCAAATGCCGATCGCAATGCCGTCGAGTATCGATCCACTTGTTCCGGTCTTGCGCGATAATTTCTGGCTTACGATTCACGTGCTCACAATCACGCTGAGCTACGCGGCCTTCGCGCTTGCCATGGGTTTCGGACATATTCTGCTTTTTCGTTACGCGCGAAACCCAGCAACTGCGCGCGCGGATCAACCGATGCATTTCTGGCTATATCGCGTCCTCCAGCTCGGCGTTCTGTTGCTTGCTGCTGGAACAATTCTCGGGGGCGTCTGGGCGAATTATTCCTGGGGCCGATTCTGGGGCTGGGATCCAAAGGAAACCTGGGCGCTGATCGCATTACTTTGTTACATCGTCACCTTGCACGGCCGGCTCGCTGGATGGTGGACGCAATTCGGTTTGGTCGTTGCTAGCGTCGTCTGCTTTCTCGCCGTCTTGATGGCTTGGTACGGCGTAAACTTTGTCCTCGGCAAAGGCTTGCATTCTTACGGGTTCGGCATCGGTGGCGAAACCTATGTTGCCACTTTCGTCATTCTCGATCTGCTTTTCGTTGGTTTCGCGATCTGGCGTTACCGAACGAGCACGCGCACCGCCAGTGAGCCGCGCGCCCAAGCGCGACCTGTCGCGGTTTAGATGCTGGTTCATTCCCAAGCCGCCAGTGCGGTCGTCATGATTCGACCGCACCGTTTCTTCTCCAATCCGGAAACAGCCGCCGATAATGCATTTCAACGCGAAATCGCGGCGGAAGATTCCGATGACATTTCACGCCGCGCGCAAAAAGAATTCGATGACGCAGCGCAATCGCTGCGCGGCGCGGGTGTGATCGTTCATGTTTTCGAAGACACGCCCTCACCTGAAAAACCAGACGCCATATTCCCTAACAACTGGTTCTCTACCCACGCAGATGGCCGAATCGTTTTGTATCCGATGTATTCGCCCGCGCGTCGACGCGAACGACGCAGCGACGTCATCGACACGTTGCGAAAAAATTACCGTGTCACTGAAATAGTCGATTATTCCGATTACGAAAAACAGGATCGCTTTCTCGAAGGCACCGGCAGCATGGTCCTCGACCATCCGAACCGCATCGCTTACGTCTCGCTGTCGAAACGCTCCGATCGCGAACTCGTCGAAAAATTCTGTGGTGACTTTGGTTATGAGTCGGTTGTTTTTGAAAGCGCAAGCGGCGACGGACGGCCGATTTATCACACGAACGTAATGCTCTGCGTGGGTTCGAATTTTGCGCTAGCCGGCTTGGAGATGATTACCGATCCGAGAGCGCGAAAAAAAGTTCACGACCGTTTGCAGGCAACCGGAAGGGAAGTGATCGAGCTTAGCCGAAATCAGATCGAAAATTTTGCCGGGAACGCATTGGAACTACGCGGCAATGGAAAAGTTCTTGTTCTTTCCGAAAGAGCGGTTGCAAATTTATCGACCGATCAACGCGCAACAATCGAGAAAGAAGCAACCCTTCTTCCTCTCTCGTTGCCGACGATTGAGTTCGCCGGCGGAAGTGCGCGCTGCATGATGGCCGAGATTTTTTTGCCGGTGTAGCTGCCGCCGTCTGGCGGCAGTCCCGCCTGCCGCTGAGGACAGCGGCAGCTACATCAGCGCGGGAGTCGCGCTTCCACCGTCTCGCAGAGAACGTGCAGAAGAAACTTGTGCGCTTCCTGAATGCGCGCTGTCGAATCTCCGGCAACGATCAGGTCGACGTCGGCCATTCCCTTCGTTACGCCGCCGTCGCGACCGAGCAGCGCGATACTCGTTAGACCGCGGGCTCGTCCCTCCTCCAGCGCGCGCGTGACATTTCGCGAATTACCACTCGTCGTGATCGCAACAAGCAGGTCGCCGCGTTCACCAAACGCTGTCACCTGCCGCGCAAATATTTCCTCAAAACCATAATCATTACCGATCGCACTCGTTAGGCTGCCGCCCTGCGCGAGATTGAGAGCGGGATAGGGACGGCGATCGCGCATGAAGCGGCAGGTAAACTCAGTGGAGAAATCCGCCGCATCGGCCGCGCTCCCACCATTGCCGCAAACCAGCAACTTGTGACCAGTGGCAAGACATTCCTCGATCAACTTTGCCGCGCGTTGCACCGGCTCTTCCAATGCGGATAGCGACCGCGTCGTTGCGATGGCGGCTTCCGTGGCGTCGCGAAAGATTTTGGATGATTCGGGCATTGGGGCTGTCATTTGGCCGAGTTTATCGTCGCACGCAAATTCCAATCATGATTCTGCAGTCGTTCGACCGCTTCGGCATAATCGCACTGAAGTTGCTCTGCCACGAGCCGCGCCGCACGATCGCGCAGCTTGTTACTCGAGGCTGCGAGATCGATCATTCGATTCCCGCGCACTTTGCCGAGCGCGACCATCGCGCCGGTGCTGATGATGTTGAGCGCAATTTTTGTTGCGGTACCGGCTTTTAGTCGCGTCGAGCCCGCGACAATTTCCGGTCCGACGGCAAGCTGAATACGCAGATCGATCGCCGCATTTCCGTCAGTGCTTGGATTACAGCTGAGAAGAACCGCTTTCGCGCCTAAGGACTTTGCCCGCGCGAGTGCTCCCAGGACAAACGGTGTGCGACCGCTGGCGGTAATTCCGAGAACAACATCTGAATCCTTCACTCCGCGCTCGTCGATCGCGAGTGCACCGTTGCTTCCTTCGTCTTCAGCACCCTCAACACTCCGAAAAAGCGAAGTCACACCGCCCGCGATGATTCCCTGCACAAGCTCTGGCGAAGCGCCAAAGGTCGGCGGAATTTCGCTCGCATCGAGAACGCCGAGGCGGCCACTTGTGCCGGCACCAACATAAAACAGACGGCCCCCTTTGCGCAGACTGTTCGCGATCATTCCGATGGCGCTGGTCAGATCGGCACTCGCTCCACGCAACGCTTCCCCGACAAATTTCTCTTCATCGACAAAAAGCTGGACCAATTGGTTCGCGCTCATCTGCTCCAAATTTTCCGAGCGTTTGTTGCGCTGCTCGGTCATGGCGGATGCGAGATCATCAAGTTTCTCGCTGAACTTTTTCTGCCATGTGATCGGATGCTCGCTCATTTCCGCTGCGAGCCACGCCGCGCCTGATTCGGGTGACTGTTCTACGGTCGAGACGCGTGCATCCGGCAGAATTTTTTTCAGCCTTCGTTTAAAAGTGTGCGTGTAAATCGAGTCGCGGTGAAAGAGCCCGCCGATGAGCATGACCTTGGGCGCGAGCAAATGCAGCCGGGTCGCAACTGCTTCGGTGTATTCGCTCAAAACGCGCGCACCTTCTTCCAGAATTTCAATCACGCGTTGATCTCCATTTGTCGCCGCTTCACAAACCACGGGAGCAAGCATGGCGATTTCCATCTTGTCCGCTGTCTGCGCCCAGCGCACGAGCTCGTCGAAATTATTGAGCGAAAGTGCGCGAAGAATACTCGCGGCAAATTGCGCCTCGCCGCGATGCAAATCGTATTCGCGCAGAATGAGCCGCAGCGCCTGGATGGAAATGAAATATCCCCCGCCTGCATCTCCGAGAATATGTCCCCATCCCCCTGCTTTTTCGATGTGGTCGCCGCGACGTCCCGTTACCGATGAACCACTTCCGGCGTTCACCACAATTCCATCCGCGTTCCCAAGCGCCGCGGCGAAACCCGAATCGCGATCGCTGCCGGTAATGATTTTTGCGTTTGGCCAAATCTCCGAGCAGAGATGTGAAAGTGCTGTTCGATCTTCCTCAGTGGCACAACCGGCCAGGAATACGCCGGCGCGATCGATCTCCTTCGGCAGCTCGGAGAAAATTGCACGCAAACGCTCCGGCGTGGCGAGACGGAAATTCGACGGTGGAAGCTTGCCCTGTTGGACGGTTTGCAAGTCAGCGTTCTCCCGTTGGACCAAAACCCACGCGGTTTTGGTGCCACCGCCTTCGACGCCGAGGATGCGTTCCATTAGAACACTGTTTTTGTAGCGGCGGTCTATGACCGTCGCAAGATTCTCTCCAAAAAGTGCGACGGTCATAGACCGCCGCTACAGACGTTTGTATCATGCTTCATGCCGCAGAACGAGGCGAGCGCAGAAAAACGAATTACGGAATTGCGCGACGAGATTGAGACGCACAACCGGCGCTATTACGAGGAAGCGGCGCCGACGATCAGCGACCGCGATTACGATAAACTTTATCGCGAATTGGTTGATCTCGAAGCTCGCTTCCCGCAATTCGCTTCCGGCGCGTCGCCAACGCAACGCGTGGGTGGAAAACCGCTCGAAGCCTTCGCCCAGGTGACGCATCGCGTGCCGATGCTCAGCCTCGACAACACGTATTCCGAAACCGAGATCGCGGATTTTTATCGGCGTATGCAGAAACTTTTGCCTAACGAGAAGATTCCGGTCGTGATTGAGCCAAAAGTGGATGGCGTTGCCGTATCGCTGCTGTACGAAAAAGGCCGGCTACGCTACGCGGCCACACGCGGCGATGGAACGACCGGCGACGACATCACGCAAAATATTCGCACAATCAAAACCGTTCCGATGCAGCTAAAAGGCTCGGCCCCCGATGCGCTTGAGGTGCGTGGTGAAGTCTATATGAACAAGAATGGCTTCGCGAAATTAAATGCGGAGCGCACCGAAGCAGGTCTTCCGCCGTTTGCAAATCCACGAAATGCCGCGGCCGGTTCGCTCAAGCAACTCGATCCTGCCGCCGCCGCAAAACGTCCACTCGGCATTATTCTTTACGGGACTGGTTTAGTCGAAGACGCGGAACTGGAAAAGCATTCAAAGCTTTTCCCGTTACTGAAAAAACTCGGACTGCCAACAAGCGAGCGCTGGTGGATGGCTAACTCGATCGAGGAAATTTTGTCGGCGATTCGTGAACTCGATCAGGTCCGTCATGATTTTGTTTATCAAACGGACGGCGCTGTCGTGAAGGTTGATGCTTTCTCGCAACGCGAAGCGCTCGGTTTCACCGCAAAATCACCGCGTTGGGCGATTGCCTACAAATATGCGGCCGAGCGCGTCGAGACGCGCTTGCTCGATATTCTGATTCAAGTCGGCCGCACGGGAGTTCTGACGCCCGTGGCGGCACTCGAACCGGTGACCGTGAGCGGCAGCCGCGTTTCGCGCGCAACGCTGCACAATCAGGAGGAAATCGAACGTAAAGACATTCGTTTCGGCGACATCGTTCTGCTCGAGAAAGCGGGCGAAGTGATTCCCGCGGTTGTCGGTGTTCGGACCGATTTGCGTTCCGGGAAAGAAAAGAAATTTCGCATGCCGACCATCTGTCCGGAATGCGGCAGCAAACTCGTCAAAGATCCCGAACAAGTCGCGATCCGCTGCGTGAACAGCCAATGCCCGAAGCAGTTGAAACGGCGGATCGAACACTTCGCTTCACGCGGCGCGATGGACATCGAGGGGCTCGGCGAGGCCATGGTCGAACAACTCGTTAGGCAGCAATTCGTGCGCGAGATTAGTGACATCTACGATCTCGATGTGACGAAGCTTTCGCAGCTCGAGCGTATGGGCGAAAAGAGCATCAGCAATTTGCTGGGGGCGATTGAGCGCAGCAAAATGCGCCCGCTTTGGCGTCTTATTTACGCACTCGGTATTCTGCATGTTGGTGTGACCTCGTCCCGGGCACTGGACGAGCATTTTCGCAGCCTGGACGCGCTGATGAAAAGCAAGCCGGAGGAATTGCAGCGCATCCCGGATGTCGGGGAAGTAGTGGGCGCGAGCATTCAGCAATTCTTCCAGGAAAGCCGGAACCGAAAGATGATTGAGCGGCTGCAGCGCGCGGGTCTGCGCCTAACAAGTCAGGCGAAGGTACGAACAGAAGCTCCCGGTTTCAAAAAAACCACGTGGGTTCTGACCGGCGGGTTGAGTCAACCGCGCGATGAGATCGCAGAGCTGATCGTTGCGCGCGGCGGCAAGATCAGCGGCAGTGTAAGCAAGAAGACGAACTATGTGCTGGCGGGCGAGGAGGCAGGCAGCAAGTTGGAAAAAGCAAAGCAGCTCGGCATCCCAATCCTCGACGAAGAGAAGTTTCGTAAGATGCTGTAGCCGCGCTCATGCCAAGCGCCTCTACATTTTACGGCGTCCGTAGTACGATCGAGTCGAGTTTAAGCGGCCCCGCTTGATTCTTGGAGCCGGTTGAAGTGGCGATAGAAGAGTTTTGCGCCGCCGGGTGGAAATCGGCCTGGACGTTGAAAGTCAACTTCTCGTTCCCGCGCATCACCGTGATGGGGACAGTATCGCCGGCACTAATGTAGAACGACGCATCCAGCACGTCTTCCGGTTCGCGCACTTTCGTTTTGCCGACCTGCAAGAGTATATCGCCTTCCTTCGCACCGGAATCGGCCGCAGGGGTTCCCCTCATAATTTTCGTCATCTCGGCGCGCGAACCTTCTAACGCGGCTGGCGCTTCCGACACGTTGATTCCAACCCAACCATGGCGCGGTTCGCCGAAACGCACGAAGTCGTTGCGAATTTTTTCGGCCGCATCGATTGGCAATGCATAGCACGAAGAATTGTTTTCCAGACTGCTCACGAGAATACCGACCACTTCACCCTTGAAATTTAGCAGCGGCGCGCCCGCTTCCCCGCGTTGCGTCGGCAGATTAACGCGCAGATGCGTAGTGGAAAAATATCGACCGAGATACTTCCGATCAAAACCTGCGATCATCCCGAAGCTGGGCGTTTGCGGCAGATCAAGTGGAAAACCGATCGTAACTACGGGTGTCGCCACCTCCAGTTGATCCGAATGACCAATGGGCAAGTAGGGCGTGGTCGCGTCCACCTTGAGCATGGCCAGACCGCTGCGGAGATCGACGAGGACCTGGCGCGCGGGCAATTTCTTGCCTTCTATCTCGACGGTGAAATTAGTCGCGTCGCCTCCAACCGAATAAGACGTGTAAATGGTGCCGGTGGGATCGACGAAAAACCCGGTTCCGGAAAGGTCGCCGTGCTGATCGGAAGCATGAACTTTCACCACCGCCTTGGCACAGCGCTCGAAAACCCCTCTCACTTCGTGAGCGATCGAGCTCGACGGCATGTCCTCCGCGCGCAGCAAACCGACCGCGCCAAAGAATGTCAGCGCGAAAACCCCAGAAAAACTAGCGAACGAATGCCGGAAAGATAACTCCGGCCGCTCCCTAAAAATTGAAAGCCGGCTCATAACTCACGGGAGTACTGTCGAGCACGTAGCGTGGGGTTGCTGCGGCGCGTTGAGCGTTGGCGCTTCCTCTGAAATTCCGGCGAAGAGGGGAACTAAAATCACGCGTTGCGATTGGTTTGGCCAAAGTCCAGTCGCCGGCACGGCGTACCGACGAAACGTTAAGCACGCTCGGCGTTTGTTGCGCGAAATTAGCCGGCTGCGGGGTCTGGTAAATCTTAAACGAAATCACTGCCGCGCAAACCAGCACCGCCGCGGCCGCGACCGGATAGGAAGCGAGCGATGGCACATTCAATCGGAACATAAAATCGTGCGAGCGTTGCAGACAGATGCGCCAGAGCGGTTGGCGCAAAAGCTCGTCCCGCTGGCGGCGATGAAATTCGTGGAGGAAATTTTCGAAGTAGGCCGGAGGCGGTTGCTCGTGCTTTTTCAAGCGCAGCAACTTGCCGATGTCGTTTTCGTTAAATTCGTCCATGCCGTCTGGAATTATGAAACAGGGTTCTTGCGGAATTCTTCGAGATAATTTTGCAGCTGTCGATTCGCGTAAAAGAGCCGGGAACGTACCGTGCCTTCTGAAACGCGCAAGATTTTACTGATTTCGGCGTGAGGCATTCCTTGGATGTGAAACATGGTGACGACTGCCCTGTGTTCATCAGACAATTTCATCATAGCCTCGTTCAATCTTCGCTGGAGCTCGCCCAGGTCGGCTTCGCGCACCGGACTGCTCGTGGCCGTGAGCTCGAGAAACTCTTTGTCGTTCTGCACACTCGCGTCCATGTCGTCGAGGCTGAGATGATAACGGCGGCCGCGTTTTTTGAGGAAATTTAAAGTCATGTTCACCGCGATCGAATGGATCCAGGTATAGAACGATGATTTGCCGCGAAAACCGCGGATCGATTTGTAAGCCTTGGCAAAAACATCCTGCAACAGATCGTTCGTGTCCTCGTGATTCGAGGTCATGTTGTAAACGAGGCCGTAAAGGCGCGGCGTGTATTTCACGACGAGATCATCAAAGGCGGCGGCGTCGCCGGATTGCGTCCGCGCGACCAGCGGTTGATCTTCATCCGTTCGTGGCCGGTCCATCGGGTCGCGTTTAGACTTAGCACGCGGTTGTTCCCCCGACGATAGCAAATCGGAGATGCGACGAGGTGACGGAAGCGCGATGGATGACATACGTTTCAAATGCGTCGCAAATCAACTGCGACGGTCGCGCACGGAAAGCAGCCAAAGCAGGTTTCCCAGCGCGGCGATGAAGGCGGCCACATAAGTGAGCGCGGCTGCATTTAAAACTTTATTCACGCCCACAGCTTCTTCGCCCGGCTGAATGATGTGCATTTCCTGCAAGATGATTTTCGCCCGGCGGGATGCATCGAACTCTACCGGCAAAGTGATGACCTGGAAAACGAGCAGAATCGCATAGCACCAAATGCCGAGCGTGATAAGGCCGGTGATGTGAAAGAAGAGCCCGCCGAAAATTACGAGCGGCAAAAGCTGCGAAGCGATTTGGGTCACGGGAACGATGCTCATGCGCGCCATGAGCGGCGCGTAAGCCTTCGCATGTTGAATGGCGTGGCCGGTTTCGTGTGCCGCAATTCCAAGCGCTGCTACGGAAGGAGTGTTGTAAACGTTCGTTGAAAGACAGAGGCGTTTCTTCGACGGATCGTAATGATCGCCGAGGTAATCATTCGTCTCGACGACATCGACATCGTGTATTTGCGCGGCCTGCAAAATTTCACGCGCCGCTTCCGCCCCGCTAATATTCGAGCTCGCACGCACCGCGCCCCAGCGGCGAAAGGCGGAACTCACGCGGAATTGCGCCCATAACCCGATAATGAGAGGCACACCGATCAGTAGCAGCCAGTGATGCCCAAAACCGTAATAGTACATAGTTTGACTCTAGTTAGACTTCACACTGGCTCCTTCGTTCAGATTTCGAGGGTGCCTCAAGGAGGGGCGCTTTCCAGAGCGCCCGCTGCAGCTGGGAACCGCCGTTCCTTGATTGCTGATCGAAATTATATCTCCAGGCGTTTTTCGAAACGTGACAGCAGGCGAACGCCATTGTGCGTCAGAGCGACTACATCTTCGAGGCGAACTCCGCCCAAACCCGGATAATAAAGACCGGGTTCCACCGTCAGTACCTGACCTTTTTTGAAAACGGTCTTTTGAAAGCGTGGGTACTCGTGAATCTCTAGACCGAGCCCATGTCCGGTGCCGTGAAAGAAACCCACCTGACGGCCTTTGCGGACTTCCGTCGGATAACCGCGATCGTGAAAAAACTTTCTAATTTCGTTATGCAACTTCAAACCATCCACGCCGGGTTTCATTTTTTTCAAAGCGAGGTCCTGCCCTTCGTGAACTGCCTCCCAAAGTTTTCTCTGTTTTTCGTTAGCGCGCCCGCGCACGACTGTCCGTGTCAGATCGCCGAAATAACCGCTCGCAGCATCGCGCGGAAAAATATCGAGAATGATGAGTGAATCTGCGAGCAGCGGCCCAAAGCCGCGCTCGTGCGGATCGCAAGCCTGATCGCCACCGGCGACGATTGTGTTCGCTGGCAAACCACCGGCGCGCAAAATCGCAGTGTCAATTTCTGCGCGTAAAATTTCCGAAGTGAGCGATTTGCCCGACCAGAATAATTTTCTCCCGCGACCGGGCTTTGATGCGCGCAGCACTTGAACCCCGCGCGCCAATCCTGTTTCGGTGATGGCGAGCGCGCGTCGCATCAAACGCAATTCCTCTTCCGTCTTCGCTTCCCGTTCCGGCCAAAAAAGTCCGTTCGTGGTCTGCAGTCGGATCTTATTTGCCGAGAGTTCCTGCGCATAACCGAGCGGGAAATTCGCGGGCACAGTCGCGGAACGCACACCTCGCTTGCGCAAAAAATGCGCGAGCACTTTTTCATATGGCGGCGATTTCTTTCGCGTGCCTTGAATCTCGCGTTCGAACTTACTGTAAGGCAGAAATTCGTCCGCCTTCGCGCTCTTGCGTCCGCGATCGATTTCCAAGTCGCTCAAAACCAGCGTGCGCTTTCCTTTTTGCTCGAGAAAGATAAACGGATCAGGCGCGAAAAAGCGCGTTGCATAAAGCATGTCGGGATCGTTCTCGCTCGCAGCGACGATAAGTTTTGTTTGGCTTTTCGATTTGCTCATCGTGTCACTTCCTTACTCCTTTTTCTCCAACGTGTCATCCCGAGCGCAAGCGAGGGACCTCACGACGACATGAAAGATGCCGTGGTGGGAGCCCGCGTGATCGTAAATCGCCAAGATCTTTCGCGAGGTCCTTCGCTTCGTTCAGGATGACAGGCGGAAGATGCGATGCGGTTAGCTCCTGCGCACTTCCAATTGGCGACGCAGAATCCAATGCAGAAAACCAAGTAGCACCAGAGTCGACCCGATCAGGACCGCGGTGTTAAACGTAAATACGTCAACTTTTACCCCGAAATAACGCTTCTCCACACCAAAGAAAACATTTGGTTTTCCACCGCGCCGATAATCGTTTTGCTCGATCTCGGCGTTGGAAATCAAGTCGGAGATTTTCTGATTTACGTAAAGTTGATCAGCCGTCACGGGGCCGACCGCATCCTTAAAGAGCGCGCGATCAAATGAGCGGCTGCCGTCGAGAATTTGGTCGATAATAGAGAGATAATTGTCGATCTCGGCGGCAGATTTTGCTTCCAGTCCCGAAAGCAAAGCGAGCGATTCCTTAAGATCGTCCAAACGTTTCCTTTCCGTGGGCGTCTGTGCGTGCTTCGCCGTTTCCTTGATCAAATCGTTCGCTCGATCCTGACGGCGCGTCAGCGGATTCAACTTGTCCTGCGCGACAACGATCTCCTCATACGACCAGCGCATGGCAACGAACTGGCAAATGAGCGGCACTTGCAACTTGCTGTCCATCTTCATTGCTTCCTCAGCGTTGGGATGCTCGTTGAACCAGCGCGAAAACGTATGCAGAAGCGCGAGGTTGCGATTCATGTCCTCATACTTAATGAGCGCGCCGCCCATGATGATCTGCGGGATGAGCACGAGTGGGACAATGTTGGCGGCCGTCTTCGGATCTCCGACGAGAGATGAAACGACCAACCCGAGCGCGACGCCGCTCATCGCGGTCATGAAGACGATACCGAGATCGATCCAAAACATTCCACGAATTTCGAGCACGTAATTGCCGAGCCAGACGAAGAGGATGCATTGCACGAGCGCAAACACCGCGAGGGAAGCCGTCTTCGAAAAAACGTAATAGTGAAGACGAACGTTGAGATTGCGCTCGCGTTGCAAGACGGCGCGATCGCGAATGATGTCATCCGCACTATTCGTTAGGCCAAGGAACATCGCCACGATGAGGGCGAGAAAAAGAAATGTCGGAATGTGATAGGCGGAAGCGAAATCGTAGTGGCCGCTGTCCGAATAACGCAGGATGCTGGCAATGAGGAGTGCGAGCACCGGCGCGACGCCAATCGTAATCACGAGGTTCGCGCGGTTGCGCAGTTTGCTCATGAATGAGCGCCGCAGGAGCGTGCGTAACTGTGTCCATTCATCGTGCCAGCGAATGGGCATGCGACCCTCTTGCGTGGGCGCAGCCGGCAGAGCCGGAACCGTTTCCTTTCGCAGCGAAACTTGTTTGACGTCCTGGATCAAACGGAACGCTTCGTACTTATCCCGCCAGAATTCCGGCGAGTAACGGCGCGCCGCGACCAATTGCCCGCGATTATTCTCCTCGTAAATGATGTCCCCGCTCAAATCGCGCAGCGGTGTTTCCAGAACATCGAAAATAAATTCCGGCCGCGTCGTTCCGCACGACGGGCACGCGCCGAGATCGGCGCCGAATTGATGCTGGTGTTCCGCTTCGGCAAAATAACGCAGCATGTCCGTCGGCGTGCCGAAGAAGACAAGCCGGCCACCTTTATCGAGCAGGATGGCCTTGTGAAACATCTGAAAAAGTTTCGAGCTCGGCTGGTGAATCGTGACGATGATAATTTTGTTGTGCGCCATTCCGCGAATGATCTCGATGACGTGTTCGGAATCCTTCGAGGAAAGTCCCGATGTCGGCTCGTCGAACAGATAGACGTCGGACGAACCGATCATATCGAGACCGATGTTGAGGCGCTTCCGTTCGCCACCACTGAGCGTTTTTTTTACCGGACTGCCCACGATGCTGTCGCGTCGCTCACTCAGACCAAGCTCGAGGAGTTTACCTTCGAGTCGGCGGGTGCGATCGCGCCGCGAAAGATGCGGGGAACGAATGGCGGCGGCGAACTGCAGGTTCTCGCCGATCGTCAGATGCTCATCGAACGCATCCTCTTGCGGAATGTAACTGATGTAGCGCTTGAGCTGATCGAGATTGGAATACAGCGGCTGCCCATTCAGCAAGACCTGACCGCTCGTCGGCTCGAGCTGGCCACCAAGAACTTTCATAAGCGTGCTTTTTCCGGAACCGCTCGCACCCATCACGCAGACGAGTTCGCCGCGATTGATGGCAAACGAAATTCCATCAAGACCAACTTCACTGTTGCCGAAGCGATGACTGATATCGCTCGCCTCAAGACTGCGAATGATGTTGCGCTCTTCTTCGATGATGCGCTCGGAAAAGTTGCAGCGCAGAAACTGCCCGACGTCGATGCGAATGGTGTCGCCGTCTTTGAGCGGCGCCGTTGTGCGCACCGAAGTGTCCCCGACCATGATCGGCCGATCTGCTTCGATCACTTCAAGCGTGCCGATGCGTTTGTCGTAATCGCAGAGAATCTTGAGCAAGACATCGCCGCTCGTGCCCGGCGAAAGGAGAATGTCGTCGGCCTGCAGCAAACTGGGATTGTTGGAAACGAGATATTCTGATTTGGAAGCTTTGAGTTGAAACCGGCCGCCCATGGCACGAGCACGCCGCCGCAAATCGATGAGGTCCATCTCGCTGTCGTTGTGAAAAACGATCTTGTCTTCCAGCGTCGCTTCGACCTGTTTGCCGGCTTTCAGTTTTACGCCGTTCAGCACGGCATCGACATTTCGCAACGCGCGCACCTGCACCTTGAGTCCGAAAGTTACTTCCAACGCGCTCTCCCGTGTGCGTGAGCGCTCCAGTTCCACTTCATCCGAGTCCTTGTTCACGCGGATGAAAATCTGCGGCATGGACACGTTTTTCTTGGCGTTGAAATAGGTCGCCAGTTCCTGATAGGTCAGCACCTGATCGCCGATGAGGATGCGTTGCCCAGGATAAATCCGGCAAAAACCACCACGCGCTAACGGACGTCCGCGAACGGAAACAACCTGATCGCTGTAATTCTTAAGCAAAATCAAATCGTGATAGCGAAAGGCAAGGAGGCGATCCGTTTCGCTTAAACTTTTCAACATCACGTCGGAGGAGCCGTTGTTACCGAACGAAACGGACTCCAGCGGAGACGCGCCGCGTTGAAAAATCGACTGATCGGAATCTTCCGAAGCGTTCAGTTGATAAACGATATCGATGGCCTGAGCGGCCATGCCCAGTTGCGACATAAACGAATAAAACGCGACGACTTGTTCCTGTTTCAGTCCAGCTTGCGAAATCAGATCGTAGAGCTGCACGCCGAGCATGATTTTTCGCTCGGTGCTCAGCTGTGCAGCGAGCTTCTGCGCCATGGCGGCGAGATTTTGTTGTTCGTAAAGCGCCTGCCGGAAAAGTTTGCGCAGTTCGGAATAAACCGCTTCGGGATAATCGTAGCGCAAGAAGCCGAGGCTGGAGTCGATCTCCTCTTCGAGCAAAACGCCGTCGGCCTTGGAAAAACTGGCGAGCACCTGGATCAGGAGAGGCAATAGATTCGGTCCCTCAGATACACTGCGCGGTCGGCGCAAGGCTCGTCGCAGCAGACGCCGACTGCGCCGGCGCAGGCGATACGCCAAGGGCGTTACCAGCTGCACGGCGCGATCGATTCTGTCCGCGACCGATGTGACCAGTTCTGTCATGAAAGCTTTGGAACTAAGATAGTAACTTCATCGGTTGAACGGCGCAATTAGCCGGGAGTCAAACAACACTCAACAAGGGATGATGATACGATTTGATAGAGAGATCACAGCAGGCGCGGGGCCTGCTCATTGCATTGCAACATGTTCATGATAGCGTTTCCATCCGGCCAATAAGAGCCGACTTCATTCCATGGCTTCATCCGATCGTAATCAGAAAGACAAATCTCGCGGAAACGAGCCCAATTTTAATTGGCGCGGCGTTATTCTGATCGCGATCGCCTTTGCTTTGATCGGCCTCGCCGTGCTTTTCCGCGGGGGCGCTTATCAAGCCTACGAAGACGTTCCCTACAACCGTTTTCTGGAGTTGATGGAGAACAAACAGATTGTTACCGACAAGAACTATCCGCTCCAACTTGTGGTCGAGGATGGCCGACCCACGCAAACGTTACGCGGATTTTACGTCAAACAGGGAACCGGCGGCGCGCCAACTCAGCAGGTCCCGTTTCGCACGACAATTTACTTGAATTACAACACTAATTTGCAGGAGCGATTGGCGGCCGCGGGGATTCAGCCGGCGATTAAGACAGAATCAAACGTTCTCGCCCAAACCATCCTCGGTTTCGCTCCGATCGCGGTTTTTCTTGTTGTTCTTTACCTGCTCTTTCGTCAGCAAATTCGAATGGCAGGCAAAGGCGCCCTCAATTTCGGTAAGAGCAAGGCGCGCATGCTCGCGCGCGACAAAAACAAGATCACATTCCGCGACGTAGCCGGAGTGGAGGAGGCGAAGGACGAAGTGCAGGAGCTTGTCGAGTTTCTGCGCGATCCGAAAAAATTTCAGAAGCTCGGCGGTAGAATTCCGAAGGGCGTGTTGCTGGTTGGTCCTCCGGGAACGGGCAAGACGTTGCTCGCGCGCGCGATTGCAGGCGAAGCGGACGTGCCATTCTTCTCGATTAGCGGTTCCGATTTCGTTGAGATGTTTGTTGGTGTTGGCGCCTCGCGTGTGCGTGACATGTTCGAGCAAGGAAAGAAATCCGCGCCCTGCATTATTTTCATTGATGAGATCGACGCGGTCGGACGCCATCGCGGACATGGCGTTGGCGGCGGACACGACGAGCGCGAACAGACGCTTAATGCATTGCTCGTCGAGATGGATGGTTTCGATACGCAGGAAGGCGTGATCATCATCGCCGCGACTAATCGCCCCGATGTTCTCGATCCGGCGTTGTTGCGTCCTGGGCGTTTCGATCGCCAGATCACCGTTAATCTGCCGGATGTAAAAGGCCGCGAAGAAATCCTGCGCGTCCATGCGAAAAAAGTGAAGTTGGCCGAAGGCGTAGATCTCGCCGTCGTGGCGCGAGGCACTCCCGGCTATTCCGGCGCCGAGCTGGCAAATGTTATCAACGAAGCGGCGCTGCTGGCAGCGCGGCGCGGATTAAAAGGAATCACGCTGCACGAACTGGAAGAAGCTCGTGACAAAGTTCGCTGGGGCAAAGAGCGTCGCAGTCTTGCCTTGAGCGAAAAAGAAAAGACGAACACGGCCTATCACGAAGCCGGTCATGCATTGCTACTCGAGTTGTTGCCGCATACTGAGCCGCTGCACAAAGTCACGATCATTCCGCGCGGCCCCTCGTTAGGCAGCACGATGTGGTTGCCGGAGGAAGACAAATATACCAACCGCAAAAACGAATTGCTCGCGAGTCTCGCCGTAAAAATGGGCGGACGCGTCGCCGAGGAAATTGTTTTTGGCGATGTCACCAATGGCGCGACGGGCGATATCCGCATGGCCACAGCGATGGCGAGGAAAATGGTTTGCGAATGGGGCATGAGCGAAAAGATGGGCATGGTCGAGTACGGCGAACACGAAGATTACGTCTTCCTCGGTCGCGACATCTCGCGCGCTCGCGATTACAGCGAAGCGACAGCTGAAGAGATCGATCGCGAAGTTCGCCGTCTGCTCGACGACGCCTATGCCAAAGCCAAGGACGTGCTCGTGGCGCATCGTGAACACCTGGAAGCAATCGCGAAAGCGTTGCTCGAGTACGAAACACTCGACGGGTTGCAGCTTAAAGAAATCCTGAAGCACGGCCGCTTGATCAATCCCCCACCAGGGCCGCCTCCTTCCACTACGAAGATGCCGCCGGAAAAGCCACCGAAACAAGTCGTGCAAGCGCCCGATGTTGGGCCTCCGCTTCCCGGCGCGTTAGGCGGCGCACCGGCGTAGTCAGGTTACCGCCGCGGGCTGGATTTATTCCCCGCGCTGCTTTTCCACGAGATGGCGGAGCTGTCGCTCCATCGTTTTGAAAGCGTCGTGCACAACTTTGCTCAGCGGATTGTGCGCGCCGTTATCCAATTGTTTTTCATCCGCCACGAGTTCGTGTCCCGGCGGGACAGTCACGTCGATCCGCACACGAAACTGATTTCCTTTGTGATGCGTGTGGTTTGGTTGTTCGATCGCGACATCGCAACGGCTGATGTGATCGCAAAAATGATCAAGTCGCGCCGCTTTTGTCAGCACTAACGTTTCAATATCCTCCGATTTCTCGAGTCCGCGATAGGTGATGTTGACTGGCAGTTGCATGATTACTCAGATAGTAGCGACATCCGTACTGTTGAGCGAAGCTAAAAACCAGCGCCGCCGCTCAAAGCGGCTGCAGCGAACGAAAATATTTCGGCAATTTCGCCGGCTCGATCTTCACCAGATCGGATTTCACGTGCTCGACAATGCGGTCGCGGATTTCGTTGGGCAGCAAATCGACAATCGCGCCGTGAATAGAAGCCGGCGCCGCAAAAGACCATCCCTCCAAACCGTCGCGCTTAACCTCCGCTTCGATTTGTTCCGCCAGTTGTTTGCAGATGCGTCGATCAGTTTCCGTCTCGAGCGCTGTCCGTTCCGCAATAGAATTTGCATGTCTCGCGGCCGAACCGTCGCTCACCGGAAATCGTCCCGCTTCGTCCGTCAGCTTGTCATCATAACGGCCGTGCGCGTCCGTAATGTTGAAGGCCTGGGTCAGTTTCAAACTCACTCCACGGTTGGGGGTTTGATTGACTTTGTACGCTTTGAGAGTGCCGCGATCGGCGACGAGAATTAATGATGTTGGTGTCATGGCTAAACGCGCAGTTCGCTTCTCTAAGTTCGCGCCTGCGCAGATAATTGCGCGGTCAAATTTCTACGTTCCGGCCGTTGCATCCTTTTTCTTTTTCGTTGGCGGCGGAGTCTTTGCCTCTCGCGGAATTTCGACCTGACGCTTTTTCCACGATTCCCTGCGCGCCTGTGCCTGCGAACCGCCGACCAGTTTCAGTAATACGGTCGTGCGATCCTGCAATTGCACGTCGTCGCCGGAGGCGAATTTCTTCTCTTCTTTCAAGAAACCTTCCTCGCCCGTCGTGTCGAGAATCATTTGCCAATCGATATTTTCCTGACCGGGCAGGACAAAAGGAATCGCTTCGTAGTGCGCGTTGATCAGCAGCAGAAATGTGTCGTCCCGGATCGGCTGTCCTTCGAAGTTTAGCACGTCGATCGTGTCGCCGCTCAAAAGCATCCCAAGGCAGCGCACAAACGGCGAGGCCCATTCTTCATCACTCATCTCGTTGCCGCCGGGATTGAACCACATCACGTCTTTGATCTCCGAGCCGCGGATTCGTCGCCCTTGGAAAAATTTTGGACGGCGAAACACCGGATGTTTTTTGCGCAAATGGATTAGCTGCTTTGTGAATTCAAGCAGCTGCTTCTGTTCGTCGCTGTGCTCCCAGTTCAGCCAGCTGATTTCGTTATCCTGGCAGTAAGCGTTATTGTTCCCATTCTGCGTGCGAGCAAACTCGTCACCGCCGCAAAGCATCGGCACTCCTTGCGAAAGAAATAGCGTTGTCAAAAAATTCCGGCGTTGCTGGCGACGCAGTTGGTTCACATCCGGATCATCGGTCGGACCTTCAACGCCGCAGTTCCACGAGAGATTATTCTTCTCACCGTCGTTGTTATTCTCGCCGTTGGCCTCGTTATGCTTCTCGTTGTAGCCCACGAGATCGTTCAGCGTGAAACCATCGTGCGCCGTGACGAAGTTGATGCTCGCGTAGGGACGCCTGCCGCTCGTCTGATACAGATCGGGACTGCCGGTTAATCGATACGCGAACTCCCCGATCTTTCCCTCGTCGCCTTTCCAGAAACTGCGCACGGTATCGCGATATTTACCGTTCCATTCCGCCCACAGGATGGGAAAATTGCCGACCTGATAACCGCCTTCGCCCACGTCCCACGGTTCCGCGATTAATTTCACCTGCGAAATGACCGGATCCTGGTGAATGATTTCGAAGAAGGCGTGGAGCTTGTTCACGCCGCTTTGATCGCGGGCCAGTGTCGATGCGAGATCGAAACGAAATCCATCGACGTGCATGTCGTTGATCCAATAGCGCAGGCTGTCCATCACGAGCTGCAGCGTTCGCGGATGCAGAAGATTAAAGGTGTTTCCCGTGCCGGTGAAATCCAGATAGAAACGCGGATCCTCGGGATGGAGCCGGTAGTACGCGGGATTATCCACGCCGCGGAAACTCAGCGTCGGCCCAAGATGGTTTCCCTCCGCCGTGTGGTTGTAAACGACATCGAGAATCACTTCGATCCCCGCAGCGTGCAGATTGCGCACCATCGTTTTGAACTCGGTCACCTGGCCGCCGGTCGCGCCGCTGCTGGAATATTTTGCCTCGGGCGAAAAAAAACCAATCGTGTTGTAGCCCCAGTAATTGGTCAGGCCACGATCGACTAAAACTTTATCGTCGACGTGATGGTGCACGGGCAGGAGTTCCACCGCGGTCACGCCCAAACTTTTAAGATATTCAATCGAGCTCGCGCTTCCAACGCCCGCATACGTCCCACGTAATTCCTCCGGCACTTTTGGATTCAGCTTCGTGAAACCCTTGACGTGCATCTCATATATAATCGAGCTATGCAGCGGAATTCCCGGGCGCTTGTCGTCTCCCCAATCGAAAGCATTCTCGATCACTGCAGTTTTCGGCATGCCCCAGGCGTCGTCACGAAAGTCGCGCGTCAAATCTTCGCCCTCTCCACCGACGACATAACCGAACATCTCGTCCGCCCAATTGATCTCACCGGCAATCGACTTGCCGTATGGATCGATGAGCAGCTTGGAATTATTGAAGCGCATGCCGCGTTCCGGATCGTACGGACCGGTCACACGAAAACCGTAGAGTTGTCCCGGCCTCACATCTGGCAAAAAGACGTGCCACACCTGATCGGTGTGTTCGGTCATCGGGATGCGAATGTTCTCCTGTGGCGCGTCCTGTTTATCGAACAGGCAAAGATCAACCGAAGTCGCGTGCTCGGAAAAGATGGCGAAGTTCACGCCGTTGCCGAGCCAGGTCGCGCCGAGCGGATACGGATAGCCAAGCCAGATTTTTACCGGAGTCATGAATTTGCGCGGCGCTTTTTTCCCACGCCAAAAAATATTCTGCAAGTAGCTGCCGCTGTTTCAGCGACAGGGCGTTCATTTTGCGCGCCGCTTGCCGCAAGTCACCTTAAATCGCAGCGGAAATATTTTTTGCGTGTTTCTTTTAATTCGGGGAAGCAGCAGGCTGCCGAAATCCCAACGGATCGATCATTCCTGAAACCTGCGAAACCAACTGTAGGGAAACGCGTCGCCCGGACAGTCAGTTGCCCAGCGCGGTGGATTCATCTCGCGATGCGGACGAACAATCGCGTAATGCGCATCGATCTTGCCGCAACGAATGCGCAGATATCGAATCAGTTCTTCGCACGCCTCGAGCTGCGCACGCGTCGGTTGATCGCGATTGAAATCGCCAACCAGACAAATGCCGAGCGCGATATTGTTCAGATAATCGCTGTGCACATGCCCGCCATTGATCTGCCGGCGCCAGCGATCGCCGATTTCGATTTCCCCATTGTCCGACGACGTGCCGTTGCCAATGACAAAATGATACGCCAGTCCATTGGTCATGCGGCGAACGTGACGATGGTAATAATCAAAAATGCGCGCGTTGCCCTGCCGCGTGCCGCTGTTGTGCACAACGATGTATTGCCAGCGGCGCCGCAAAACTCGCGCGCGATCGATCTCGGAGCGGACAGAACGCGAAAGATAGCGGTAGTGCCCGCTTGATTTGCTGCTGCCCCATTTCCAAAAAAGGAATCGATGTTCATCCGGTGTCGGTTCAGGTAAAATATCCGTTTCCTGGAATCCGGATTTCTGCACGAAAACATCCGCGGATTCTGGCGATGAAGCGGGCGTAACACTTGTCCGCGGCGGCGGCGATTCGCGTTCACGTTCGATAACGGCGGTCGCTTTTGGTTTGGGCCTTGGCGTTTCTTCGGGTTCGGGGGTTTCCTTCGGCTTCGCCTTTGATTTCTTCGGTGTCTCTTCCGGCTCGGGCGTTTCTTTTGCTTTCGCTTTAGCGGACTTTTTTTTCTTTGGCGGATGCTTGGCCGCTTTTGGTTTGGGCTTGCGATGCGATGAAGGCGAGGGCGTCGGCGAGGAAACGGTCCGCATCTCCTCGCGCGTTTTAAGAAAAGCTTCCCGTTTTCGTTTTTCTTCGTCGCTCAATTGCGCACGAAGAATCGGACCAGCCAGTCCGCCGGCCAGAAGCGCGATAACAATCCAGAAGCGGAGACGCGCCATGACAGAACTAGACGGGCGAGGCGCTATTCGATTCACGCCGGCTGTGGCACAGCCTCAGAAATTTGTCCGGTGCGCTTGCGCTCGCGCCGGAGGATCGCATTTAACTTTCCGCCAAGCAGAAGCAGCAGGCAGGTGAGATACATCCAGGTCAGCAAAACAATGAGCGAAGCAAGGGCGAGATACGTCGGGTTATAGCGATCGTAGCGCGCGACGTAGATTTGAAAAAGTTTCGTGAGAGTGATCCAGCCTAACGAGAAGAAAATCGCGCCGGGCAATGCCTGGCGAATGGTCAGATAATTTTCCGGGGTAAGAAGATAGAGAGCGAGCGCGAGGATGATGAGGGCGATCGCAGTAAAAGGAAGATTGAGCACGGTGACCCATTCTTGCAGCGGCACCTTCAATTGAAAATTTACTTCTGCAATTCCAGCGAGCGTTTCACCAAAGACGGTGATGTTGAAGGCGAGCAGGATCGTAATTCCAAACCAGAAGAGCAGGAAAAATGAGATGATATATTTCGACCACCAATTGCGGTCCTCATGGACGCCATGCGTGCGACTGAGCGCCTGGGAAATGGTCGAGATAAAGACGGTACCGAAATAAATGCCGAGAACGATACCGAGGTTCGCGAGCATTCCCCCGGAACCGGTCAGGACAACACTCGCCACCTGCGCCTCGAGAATATCCTGCACTTTCGGATCGGGGGGGAGAAAACTTTGCAAGATGGCGAACATTTGGTGCAGCTTTGCCGGGTCGGTGCCGAAAAGTCCGAGCAAATGCCAGAGAAAAAATAGCACTGGTGCGAGCATGAACAGGAATTGATAGGCCATCTGCGCAGCCAGCCCGGTCGTATTGTCGGTGGCGGTTTCCCAGACAAGCCGGCGAAAAATTCTCCAGACAAATCCGAGACGCTTCATGCCGGCGGGAAGTTTACTTTGCGCGAACGAAATATCCATTAAACTCTCCGCCGAACCCCCGGGCGAGTTGCCTAACGAGTTGAAAAAAATCCTCATTCTCACCGCCGGGTTCGGAGAAGGTCATAACGCCGCGGCCCGCGGCATTCGCGAAGGACTCGCGCATGTCGCTCTCGCCGAGGCCGACGTCGAACCGCACGATCTTTTCGCCGAAACTTACGGCACGCTCAACGATTGGGCCCGCAAAGCCTACCTCGGCATGATCAACCGCACGCCACGGACCTGGGCTACAATCTATAATTGGCTCGATCGGAAGAAAAATTTCGAGGGCGAATTCCGGCTGCTCTTCGCCCTGAAGAAGCATCTCGCTCAGCTTATCGCTCGCACAAAACCAGATGTCATCGTTTCGGTGTATCCCGCGTATCCGCACCTTCTCGATGAGATCCTCGGCCCGGGCGATGATGGCGCATGCAAACGCATCGTCGTTGTGACCGATTCGATCACGATCAACACCATCTGGTATCGTTGCCGTGCCGATTATTTTTTGGTCGCAAACGAACAGACCGCTCAGGTCATGCGCGCGGCCGGAGTAGATCCGGAAAAGATCAAAACGCTTGGTTTCCCTGTCAGCGTGAAGTTTGCAGATCTGAGTTGCGCTGCGAAATCTGAGCCGGACTCGAGTCCTCGCGTTCTCTATATGATCAACGCCGGAAAAGCGACCGCTCCCGAGATTGTGCGACGGCTTGTTGCTCTTCAGAAAATCGAACTCACCGCTACCGTCGGACGCGACGAAAAACTGCGTCTCGCGTTGGAAAAAATCCGCACGGCGTCACGCTCTTTTGAGATTGTCGGATGGACGGAGGAGATGCCACGTCTTCTGCAGGCAAGTCATTTGCTTATCGGCAAGGCGGGTGGCGCGACCGTTCAGGAAACAATCGCAGCCGGTACTCCGATGATCATAAATCAAATCGTGCCCGGCCAGGAGGAAGGAAACGCGCGCCTAATCGTACAGACCGGTTCGGGTGTCGTGGCCACTTCTCCGGAAGCTGTTGCCGCTGAAGTGCAGCGCGCATTTGCAAATGACGAACAATTGTGGCGCGAATGGTTTGCCAACATCCGCCAGCTCGGACGGCCAAATGCCTCTCTCGATATCGCGCGATTTATCCTTTCGCTCTAAAGGTAGGTTTGCCGCAGGAAAACGCTTGCAGCACTTCCAGTGTTGGAGAAATCACAATCAGATCAGCGTCTGCGCCGATTGCGAACGAACCTTTCTTTTTCTCGAGCCCGAGAGACCGCGCGGGATTTTCTGTCGCCATCTTGACCGCCTCGTGCAGCGGCAGGTTAACTTTCTCGACCATCGTTCGAACAAGATCGATCATGCGCGAGGCGCTGCCGGCAAGTGCGGACCCGTCCGCCAATAAACAAACATTATCGCGGACAATGCATTCGCGGCCACCGAGTGAAAAGCGCGACTCGTTAGGCAGGCCGGCGCCCGCAGTCGCGTCCGTGACGAGACAAATTCCATTCGATCCTTTGGCACGGTACAACATCTTCATCAAGGTGGGCAGCACGTGGTGGCCATCGGCGATAAGTTCGCAAAGAATTCCGGGTTCGCTCAGAGCAAATTCAAGAAGACCGGCAACGCGATAAATTCCGTCGCGATGTGCTGAGGACATGCAGTTAAACGTATGTGTAACCTGTCGCATCCCGCGTTCGAACGCCTTCTGCGCTTCTTCATCACTGGCGTCGCTGTGTCCGCCGCTAACGCGAATTTGTTTCTCGCGCAGTCGATCGATTAGTCCCGGTGCGCCGCGAACTTCGGGTGCCAGCGTCATCAGCCGGATTACATCGTCAAACTGCAGCAGCTGATCAACGGATTCGCCGGTTGGTTCAACGATGAACTCTCCTCGCTGCGCGCCCCGCTTTGATTTCGAGATGAATGGACCTTCCAGATGAACACCGATTACCTGCGCAATTTGTCCCTTTAGATTCCGGACTTCTTGCAACATCTTGAGAATCTCCGGAATCGGCGCCGTGACTGTCGTCAAAAGAAGCGACGTCGTTCCGCCGCTCGCGTGATACTCGCAGATCGCGCGGAAGGCGTTGGCCGTCGCTTCCATCGTGTCGCGCCCGACTGCGCCATGCAGATGCAGATCGATGAAACCCGGAGCGAGAAAATTTTTCCCAAGGTCGACGATCTCATCATCATCGCTGAACCGAGATTCGCGAACTTCCACGATTTTCCCTTCGCGCGAGACAAGCTCGAGCCCCTCGCGAATTCCATCAGGAAAAATCAGGCGTCCGTTTCGGAAAATCATGCAGACGATTGTAGCGGCGGTCTATGACGGTCGCATTAATTTCTGAGGAACGCCCGCTGGGAAAAAGAGTGCGGCGGTCTATGACGGTCGCATTAATTTCTGAGGAACGCCCGCTGGGAAAAAGAGTGCGCCGGTCATAAACCGCCGCTACAGAAAAACCTAACTAATTGCGTTTCGGGCGACGCGACACCATCATTTCTGCTGCGATGAATTATGACTATGACGTCGTCATTATCGGCGGCGCGTTTTCCGGGGCGGCGGCCGCGCTCATACTTAAGCGCAAGCAACCGCATGCGCGTGTCTTAATCATCGAAAAAACGCAGGAGTTCGATCGCAAGGTCGGCGAATCAACGACCGAGGTGAGCAGTTGCTACATGACGCGCATCCTCGGTCTGAACAGCTACCTCGGCCACGAACACCTCGCGAAGCAAGGCCTGCGCATGTGGTTTTGCAATCGCGCCGATCAATCGCTCGACGATTGCGTGGAGCTTGGCGCTCGTTATCAGACGCGACTGCAAACTTTCCAGGTCGATCGCGCGAAACTCGATTCGCATCTTTTAAATCTCGCTGTTGCGGCGGGCTGCGATCTTTGGCGACCGGCCAAAGTGACGAAATGCGAACTCACCGGAAAAGCCGGCCAGCAAGTTTCTGCTCTGGTTGATAGCGAAGAGAGAAATGCGACCGCAAAATGGGTAATCGACGCGAGCGGCCGCGCTGCGTTTCTTCCACGCAAGCTCGGTTACTTCCGCCCGAACACCGAACATCCGATCAACGCCGTCTGGGCGCGTTTCACCGGAACGAAAGAGTGGGACAGCTACGAATGGCGCGAGCGATTCCCAAAATACGCCAACGCTTGCCTAACGAGTCGTGAATGGGCGACGAATCATCTCATGGGGTACGGCTGGTGGTGCTGGATCATTCCCCTGCGTGGCGGCGACGTCAGCGCGGGCATTGTTTACGACTCGCGACTTTTTGCGCTCCCCGAAGGAGGCAATCTCGGCGAACGCTTGCTATCTCACATCGTGGCCAATCCGGTCGGTCGCGAGATTTTTGGCGAAGCAAAGATCATCGAAAATGACGTGCATGCGTTTTCCGCGCTCCCGTATGACAGCGAAAAAGTTGCCGGCGACGGATGGGCGGTGGTAGGCGACGCAGCGAGTTTCATCGATCCGCTTTATAGCCCGGGACTCGATTTCTGTTCCTACACGAGCTACTACGTGAGCGAACTGGTCGCGCGAAACCTCGGCGGCGAAGACGTTTCCGACAAAATCGCGTACTACAACGAGCAGTTCCCGATTTCGTATCGGTTATGGTTCGAGACGTTGTATAAGGATAAGTATTATTACATGGGCGACGCCGAACTGATGTCGGCCGCGTTGCTCCTCGATGTCGGAACTTATTTTCTCGGCCTCGTCATTCCTGTTTACCGAAATCCGGAACGCGAGTTTGCGCGTCTGCCGTTCGAGGGAAAGACCGGGCGCTGGTTTGCGAGCGTGATGAAATTTTATAATCGGCGACTAGTGACACTCGCACACAGAAGGCTCGCGACCGGATATTACGGACGACGAAATTCCGGATGGCGCGAATTATATGATGGCTTTGTGCCCGACATCCGTTTGCGCAAATTGATCCAGAAAGGACTTTTCCGTTGGTGGAAATGCGAGCTGATCAATCTTGTGCTGATGTTACGTGCGCGGAAACATCTGCCAACTTTCACCACGGCCACGGTAAAAGGCGACGAAACTTCGGCCGAGGCCGCCCGCAGCAGGGCCTTGTCATCCTAAGCGACAGCGAAGGATCTCACGACTAAGCCTGGGGTAATTTGAGGGGTTCTTCGCTTCGCTCAGAATGACAGGGTTAGGGAACGCGGCATCTGAAATTGTGTTATCTAAGACATCGCATGTCTTAGATTCGATTAAGTCATGCGCGTGATTACTGAATGGATGCGTCGTTTTGCCGTCCGCGGTGTCTTCTGGCGCCAGTATCTCGATTGGGCGCTGTTTAACGTTCCCTTTTATTTTCTGCCGGTTCTCGTCTGGTTTTGGACAACGTTCTTTTTCTTTTTTGCGGCACCGGCGCGGCGCGCCGTCTTCTCGAACCTTGAAGTAATTCTGCCCGGTTCCAGCCGGCTCATGAATTATCTCCGCGTCTGGTTCACCATGTACAACTTCGCCTGGACGATCGCGGAAGGTTCTCATTACAAACTGAACAAAAGCCATTTCCTCTACGACATTGACGGCACGCACGCTCTGGAGCGTCTGGCAAGGGCTAAGAGCGCGATCGTTCTCACCGCCCATATGGGGAATTACGATTTGGGGGCGGCCCTTTTTGCGGAAAAATTTCAGCGTGAAATTCGAATGGTGCGCGCGCCCGAACCGGACCGGCAGACCGCGCGCCATCTCGACAAAACCCTCGAGAAAACGGGGGCCGGTGCGGTGCGAGTCGATTACACCACGAACGCTACCTCAATCTCATTCGATCTACTGCAGGCGTTGCGTGAGAACCAGATCGTTTCGATTCAGGGCGACCGCGCGGTTGAGGGCTCCGCACTCGCTTCGACGAAGCTTTTCGGACGCGAAGCGAAACTTCCGACTGGTCCATTCATTCTTTCGCAAATCGCCGAGGCACCGATCTTCCCGCTATTCATCGTTCGCCTGGGGTATCGTCACTATAGGATCATTGTGCGCGAGCCGATCGTCTGCGAACGAAGCGGCGGCACACGTGAAGAAATTGTTAGTGCGTCCCTGCAACAATGGTCTGCCACGTTGCAAGAGATGATCATGCACCATTGGGACCAGTGGTATGCGTTCGTCCCGACGTTCTCTAAAAAATGAAAAACGTTCCGCCTAACGAGGCGCGTAGCAATTATTTTGCGCTGCCACGCTTGATTCGGAAATTAAGCGGGGGTGACGCCACGCCTTCGGAGAGCAATTGGCCGGAAGCCGTGTCAATGGGCTCTGTCGTTTATCTGATCAGCTATCTGTTTACCACGAATCTTTTGCTTCCCAGGTTGGGATGGTGGCAGACTGCAATCGTCCTACCGCTGCTGCTTTTCGGTCTGTGGATTGGTTGGCTCATCGTCTTGTACATCAATTCGCTGATCGCAACGGGTTGCCAACGCATCGGCCTCTGCGCCGATTTGCCACGCCGGCGCGTGCAAAGCGTTTTGATGGGAATCTTGACAACCGTTTTCGCCGCGCAGTTGCTGACCGCCGGTCCGTGGCTGCGCGCGATCGGTGCATTGTGGATCCTTGGCGTTGCACTAAATCTCGCGGCCGCACTATTGCTGGCGCTTTTCCATGACGAGCCGAGCCAGTTATAATTGGTTGCGAAACGGCATTCTTGCCTTCGGAATCGTCGCTCCGATCTGGACCATCATTTTTCTCCAGATCGATCTGGTCATCGCGCTCGTTCCGTTGTTCGTTTCCCATCTCCTCATCCTGTATCCAACGCTCGTCCCGCAGTCGCAATGGTGGGGACCTGTCCTGCGTTCGTTTGAAACCTCCGGCAAAGAAGTCTGGGTCACGATCGATGACGGGCCGACACCGGAGCATACGGAAACGATTTTGGATTTGCTCGATCGTTATCACGCGCGCGCCACATTTTTCGTCATCGGGAAGCGCGCGAAGAAACATCCGGAGCTGATCGAGAAAATTCTTGGGCGCGGTCATCAAATTGCAAACCACACTTTCGCGCATCCAAGCAGGAGTTTCTGGCGTGCGTTGCCGGCGACGATTTTTGCTGAAATCGATGGCTGCGATGATGTGCTCGCGCGCGAACGCCGCGCCTCCCGCACCTACTTTCGCGCTCCAGCCGGACTTAAGAATTTCTTCGTTCATCGTGTCTTACGGCGACGCGACATGCTCTTGATCGGATGGACTGCGCGCGGCTTCGATACCGGGAAACGCCATCCCGGCCAGGTCGCCGAACGGATTCTCAAACGCGTTCGGCCCGGTGCGATCGTGCTGCTGCATGAAGGACATCAAATCGAGAACGATCCGGGATACAATCCGGCGTGTGTCGAACAAACGCTCCGCGGCCTGGTTGAGCTCGGCTACGAGTTCGTCATTCCGCGGACGATGCAATTGCGGACACGCGCCGCCAGAACGTAAAAAGGTGATTGTTGAACGGAGTCATTCCCCAAAGCGGTTCCACATCATGCGTGAATTCGTTAGGCGAAAAACTTGCGGCGATGCTGTCGCGCGAAGGGAAGTGCAGAGGCGCTGACAGATTCCACAAAATCAGTTGCGCGAATTTCTCGGCGAGGAACGTGGCCGCATACCGGATTCCGGGATCAGCGGGACAATCGCGCAAAACCAGGGCCGCGCCGGGGGCAATTTGTTCGGCGAGACGAGACAACAAATTGTTTTGATCAGCCGGCGGCAAGTAGTGCAGAACGTCGAGCATCGCGATGGTGCCGGAGAATTCCGGGAGCCGGTCTCGCAAATCCTGCGTACGCAAATCAATCTCAGGATAAGCAGTCGCTATCTGTTTTGCCGTGCCGGTCTTTCGCGCGTCGCGATCCAGACCGATGATCGGATTTTCGAATCCGCGTTCGCGCAGGTAGAACCCAAGCAGCCCGACACCGCAACCGACATCGAGCAAGGGCTCTTTCGAAGAACGCACCTGTTCGTAGACTGCGGGATAAGCCGGATCGCTTCGGATTTTGCGTGCGACGTAATGATGCAAGAAACGCGATTGAAAACGCGCGGTCACGCGCCGGCACGCTTCGTCATGGTCGTTTCGGTTTTTCATTTGCGTCGATTTTTCGCGCTGCCAGACTGAATTCATGGGTGATTTCTTCTCCGATTACGAAGTCGGAGAATTTTTCGACGAAATGTTTGCCGGCCCAGACGCGGTCCGTCCTCATTACGGTAAATTGCTCGATCGATTCAAGGAAATGGAGCGCAGCGAATTCGATCGCAAGCGCGAGCTGGCAGCGTCCACATTTTTGCGACAGGGAATCACTTTCACAGTTTACAACGACGAACAGGGCACGGAACGGATTTTTCCTTTCGATTTGATTCCGCGAATCATTCCCGCCAAAGAGTGGGATCTAATCGAACGCGGACTGGTGCAGCGCATCACTGCGCTCAATTTGTTTTTGCACGACATTTACCATTCGCAAAACATCCTGCGCGATGGCGTCATCCCGAAACACATCGTCTGGGAAGCGACGAATTTTCGGCCGGAGTTCATGCACTTCGATGTGCCAAAGAATATCTATATTCACATTTGCGGGACCGATTTGGTGCGCGATCGCGACGGAAATTATCTCGTGCTCGAAGACAATGCGCGTTGCCCTTCCGGTGTTTCCTACGTGCTCGAAAATCGGCAGGCGATGAAGCGCGTCTTTCCGAATCTTTTCGCAAAACATCGCGTGCGGCCGGTGGAAGATTACAGTCAGGAATTGCTCAATGTGCTGCGCTACATCGCACCGGACCGCAGTGATGAGCCGACCGTCGTTTTGCTAACGCCGGGAACTTACAACTCGGCTTACTTCGAACATTCATTTCTGGCACGCTCGATGGGGATTGAAATCGTGGAAGGGCGCGATCTTGTCGCTCACGATGGGAAAGTTTGCATGCGGACAACCAAAGGATTGAGTCGTGTCGACGTCATATATCGGCGAATCAACGACGACTTTCTCGATCCAAGAATTTTCCGAAAAGATTCCGGACTCGGCGTTCCAGGTCTGGTTGAGGCATACCGTCGCGGGAATGTTAGTCTGGCGAATTCCATCGGCACCGGTGTGGCCGACGACAAAGTCGTTTACCATTTTGTGCCGAAAATGATTCGTTACTATCTCGATCAAGATCCGATTCTTCCGAATGTTCCGACTTATCTCGCCTCGGTGAAGGAAGACCTTTCCTACATTCTGGAAAATATTTCCGAGCTGGTAGTGAAAGCTGCGAACGAAAGCGGCGGCTACGGAATGCTCGTGGGGACACAGGCGACCAAAGAGGAGATCGAGGATTTTCGCGAGCGGGTGCGCAAAGATCCGCGCAACTACATCGCGCAACCGGTCGTCCCGCTTTCACGCGCGCCGTCGTTTTGCGAGACATCGATGCAAGGGCGGCACCTCGATCTGCGGCCTTTCATTTTGTACGGCGAAAAGGTGACGATAGTCCCGGGCGGTCTCTCGCGTGTGGCGTTAAAAGCAGGTTCGATCGTGGTGAACTCTTCGCAAGGTGGTGGCAGCAAGGACACCTGGGTTCTGGACGAAGAAAACGGAGACCGAAATGCTTAGTCGCGTCGCCGATTCTCTTTATTGGATGAGCCGCTACATCGAGCGCGCGGAAAACAATGCGCGCATCGCGGAGGTGAATCTGCAGTTGCTGCTCGATCTGGCGAACCAACCCAATGCGGACATGCAACAGCAGTGGAATCCGATCATCAGTTCGCTGGAAGAAAACGAACTGTTTGCTTCGCTCTACGCCACCCTCGATGGCACAGCCGCGATCGATTTCGTCTGTCTGCAGGAAAAAAATCCGAATTCCATTTCGTCCTGTCTCACACTCGCGCGCGAAAATGCGCGCAGCACTCGAGAACAGATGTCGAGTGAGATGTGGGAACAGATCAACCGGCTCTATCTTTTTGTGCAAAGCGAAGCCGGCCAGGAGCTGCTGCGCGAGAGTCCGTACGAATTTTTCAAGCGCATCGTCGCCGGCTCGCATCTTTTTCAAGGCATCACCGACGCCACCATGACGCATGGCGAAGGCTGGGATTTCATTCGCATCGGCAAACTGCTCGAGCGGGCCGACTGCACCTCGCGGATTCTGGATGTGAAGTATCACATTCTCCTCCCCTCGGGCGAGCGAGTGGGCGGCAACGTCGATACCATTCAATGGATGGCGGTGCTGAAATCTTGCAGCGCACTCGAAGCGTATCGCAAAATTTATGTCGACCAGGTTGCGCCGTGGAAGGTGGCCGAGTTCATCATCACGCACGCTGATTTTCCACGCTCAATCAGATTCAGCGTCGATTCGCTCGATGCCGCACTGCATCGGATTTCGGGATCGAGCGAAGCAAACTACGCGAATGAGGTGGAGCGTTTGTCCGGGCGCTTACGTTCCGATCTCGATTACATCACCATCGCCGACATCTTCGAATTCGGATTGCACGAGTATCTGGAAAATATTCAGGAACGCCTCGTCGAAGTCAGCGGCGCGCTCTATTCCACTTACTGCGCGAGCGAAGTGGAGGAGTCGGTTACGGGTTAATCAATTCGGCATACCAGCGCACAAGCGAATTGCCGAAGAACACCCAAATCAACGCGCCACCGGCAAGATAAGGTCCAAATGGTAGCTTTGCCGACCAAACGCGCTTACCGATCATCAATGTCGTTAGGCCAACGATCGACCCAAGGAGCGAGCCGGCGAAGATGGTGAAGAGAACGGCGCGCCATCCGAGAAAAGCGCCGATGGCCGCGAGAAATTTCAAGTCGCCACGGCCCATTGCTTCACGCGGAATTTGCAATTCGCGCACGATTCCCGAGATGCGGTCGATCTTGTCCAGAGGCAGCGTTTCCCCCGCGACCGTGACGCGATCGTAATGACACTGCAACGTTACGTTCCCCAGCATGCGGTCATCGATCACAGCCTCATCGCAATGCAGCAAGAGGAGATCTTTTTCCCGCGCAAAATGATCGCTCCATAAACTTCGCTCTTCGCCGACGACAAAATCCGCGTCGTCGCCGGAGCGCGCCCAGGTGAAGACGGTTGGTTGTTCGAATCGAATTCTTTTTTTTCCGAAAGCGATTTTGCCACCTTCCAGAACGAGCCAAAGAATTGCGTAACCGAGCGCAGCCGAGCCCGCCGAAATAGCGACGGCCAGCAGACGCCGATCGGTCGACATGAGCGCCGGCAAAATGAAACTCGCGATGAGGCCGGCAGCGATTCCGCCCAGGGTAATTTCATCCGGAATGATGAAGTGTTCGAAGTCGACAAAGGTCGCGACGATCAACAGAGAAACGAAAATCCAATAGGCGATCGCGATTGGCCACGGGAAAGAACGCCAAACGGCGAGAAAAAGGACAGCAGTAACGAGTTCGACGGCGAAATAACGAAACGCAATTTTGCCTCCGCAATTTGCGCAACGACCGCGCAAGACGATCCAACTGACGAGGGGCACATTTTGATACCACGGAATTTCCTTTTTGCATGAGGGACAAAAAGATCGGCGCGGCTGATTGACGGAAAGATCGCGCGGCAAGCGATAGACGCAGACATTGAGAAACGAACCGACGACCGCGCCGAGAACGAATGCGAAAATCTCGAAGACTAAACGATCGGAAAAAGCCACGCGATTCTAGGCGGCGCCGATTCGTGCTGCGCGACGTTGCATGAACCACGCGATCCAGATGCAGCTTTCGTAAAGCAAACACATCGGCAGGCTCATCGCGACTAGCGTAAGCACATCCGGCGTCGGCGTAATGATGGTGGCGAGGATAAAGATGAGGACGATGGCGTAAGGACGAGTGCGCGCCATGAAAGCGTAGGTGACTAAACCAAACCGCACGAGAGCGAGAACGACCACGGGTAATTCAAAAGCAAGACCGAAGCCGAGCGTGAATCTTGTCACGAAAGAATAATATTGTTGCACCGTCCACATCGGCGCCCAGCCTAACGATTGCGTGTCGTGAAAGAAAAAGAGGATCGTTTTGGGCAAGAGCCAGAAAAAGCAAACGAACACGCCGGTCAGGAAGAGTGCGAAACTCACGAAGATCGCTGGCAGGAGAAACCGCTTTTCCATTGCCGTAAGCGCGGGCAGGACGAACTCCGCAAGAAAGTAGAGCAGAATCGGAAACGAAATGACGATGCCGGCGTAGAAGGCGAGATGGAACGATATGGTAATGGAATCGGTGATGCCCAACGCACGCAGGACGCCCACTTGCGAGCCCACTTCGCGCAGTGGCCGCTGCAGGATTTGCACAAGCGAAGTGCGAAAGCTGAAGCATAGGATCATCGCCAGAATCAGGGTGATGGCCATTTTTACGATGGTCCATCGCAAGTCTTCCAGATGCTCGAGAAGCGGTTTCGACGATTCGCTTTCGGGCAGGTTGCGAAATTTAAAAAGATTTCGGAGCGTCATCGTGGGGAAATTTTATCCAAGGAAAGAAATCCGCGCGCAACTAAGCGCGCGCAGATGCTGAGCGTGTTTGCATCGCGAATCTCGTTTTCCGCGATCATTCGCGCGAGTTCAGGTGGACTGAAACTTCGGCAATCCAAAATCGATTCCGATTCGTCGCGGGCGTGGCCATCCGGCGTTTCTTCGATCGGCCGGACAAGGAAAAAATAACCGCGCTCATCCGTAAAGCCGGGTGAAGAAAAATAATCGCCGAGCGCGATCATTTCTCCATCTTTCGCGAGTTGATAACCAGTTTCCTCGCGCAGCTCTCGCAACGCTACAGCTTTGATGGTTTCCTGGTCTAAGGAGCGGCCGGGGTCGGCGCCCCCAGCTACAGGGTCGTCGATTTGGCCGCCTGGCACTTCCCATATGGCTGCGCGGATCGGAATTCGCTCCTGTCGAATCAAGAGCAATTTTCCGTCACGTGTCATCGGCGCGATGATCACTGCTGATTTGCGTTGCACGATCGTCCACGAGCGCGGTTCGGATCGCGCTGGCGTGCAAACTTCTTCGGTCACGACGCGAAGATTTCGATTCGTAAAATGGGTTTCGGTGGAAATTGTCTTCCATTCATCATTCTGACTCATCGCCGGAAAGAGTAGGGGCGAATGACTCCTAATCAATTCGCCAGTCCGTCACGCGTAATGATGACGGCCACGTGCGCGGCATCGGGCAAAACGAATTTACGCAGTTCGATCCGAAGGCGGCGAATGGGAAGATCTCGCAGCAAGCGTTCGGCAATTGTTTCGGCGAGTGTCTCGATCAATTTGTCGCGCCGTTCATCCACCACATCGCGCACCAAGCGAGCGATGGCGGAGTAGTTGATCGTGCTGCCAATGTTGTCATCGAGAGCGTGCAGGCCCGCTTTTGGCCAGACCGTGATCGTGACGGTGATCCGTTGCGGCTTGTCGCGTTCATGATCGGGCACACCGACATGCGCAAACATCTCCAGTTGCTCGACGTGGATTGCGTCATCGGAATTCACGATCGTAACGTGCTATGAAAAAAGCGAGAAACCACTAAAAGCTATCGTAGGTCTGGTTGGCTAACGAGCCGAAAAAATCCTCCAGAATAATTTTGTATACAGCGCATTTAATTTCCCGTAGAAGGCGAGAATGAACCCCCAATCTAAATCCCCGATGAAACTATTATGAGAACACGAAGAAAAATCTTAAGTGCGACGATCGACACCTCAACCAAATGGGGATCGAATTTCCCTGCGCGCGCCTTGTCGTGGCGAGCACCGGAAAACAGAGCAAAAACCCCCTCACAGGCAGAAGAAGTCAGTAATCCTCTTAAAACATTGATACTGGCATCGCTCCTCGGATTCGCCGGTTTCAGCGGAGCCAACGTTGCTCAGGCCCAATCAAATTACGAACCCTATTCCTTCACCATTTTTGCGGGGACCCCTGGCGACCACGGCAGCAATGACGGGGTGGCCAAGGCGCCGCAGTTCAATTATCCCAATGGTGTGGCGGTGGACAGCGCGGGTAATGTCTATGTGGCAGATGCCTATAACGACACCATCCGCAAAATCACACCTGCCGGAGTTGTCAGCACCTTCGCCGGTTCGCCGGGCGTCTTTGGCAGCGCCGACGGCACCGGCAGTGCGGCGCGGTTTTATTTTCCCAATGGCGTGGCGGTGGACAGCGCGGGCAATGTTTATGTGGCCGATACCACTAACGCCACCATCCGCAAGATCACCCCAGCTGGCGTTGTGAGCACTCTCGCGGGTTTGGCCGGCGTAAATGGGAGCGCCAACGGCACCGGCAGTGCAGCGCGGTTTTTTCATCCTTATGGCGTGGCGGTAGACAGCGCGGGCAATGTTTATGTGGCAGATACCAGTAATCAGACTATTCGCAAGATCACACCCGCGGGAGCTGTCAGCACTCTCGCGGGTTCGCCTGGCGTCGTTGGCAGCGCCGACGGAACCGGCAGCGCGGCGCGGTTTAACTATCCCAATAGTTTGGCGGTAGACAGCGCGGGCAACATTTTTGTGGCAGATACCCAAAACTCCACCATCCGCAAGATCACCCCGGGCGGCGTAGTAAGCACCTTCGCCGGTTCGCCCGGCGTCAATGGCAGCGCCGACGGCACGGGCAACGCGGCGTTTTTTTATTATCCCTATGGCGTGACGGTGGACAGCGCGGGCAACATTTTTGTGGCAGATAGCACTAACTCTACCATCCGCAAGATCACACCGGCTCGCGTGGTAAGCACTCTCGCGGGTTCGCCCGGCATCGTGGGTAGCGCCGACGGCACCGGGAGCGCCGCGCAGTTCAATAATCCCTATGGCGTAGCGGTAACCAGCGCGGGCAATGTTTTTGTGACAGATACTTATAATCTAACTATTCGCAAGGTCACATCCGCTGGAGTTGTCAGCACCGTCGCGGGTTCAGTCGGCTTTGCGGGCAGCGACGACGGCGCCGGGATAGCGGCGAAGTTTTATAATCCCTACGGCGTGGTAGTGAATAGCGCGGGCACTGTTTATGTGGCGGATACCAATAACTCCACCATCCGCAAGATCACAGCGGCTGGCGTCGTGAGCACCTTCGCCGGTTCGCCTGGCGTCATTGGCAGCGCCAATGGCACCGGGAGTGCCGCGCAGTTCAATAATCCCAGCGGTGTTGCGGTGGACAGCCCGGGGAATGTTTATGTCGCAGATACCAATAACCAGACTATTCGCAAGATCACATCCGCTGGAGTTGTCACCACCTTCGCCGGTTTGCCCGGCGCCGTTGGCAGCGCGGATGGTACCGGCAGTGCGGCGCGGTTTAACTATCCCAATGGCGTGGCGGCGGACAGCGCGGGCAATGTCTATGTCGCAGATACCGGTAACCAAACCATCCGCAAGATCACACCGGCTGGCGTAGTGAGCACCTTTGCCGGTTCGCCGGGCGTCGTCGGCAGCGCCAATGGCACCGGCGCTGCAGCGCGGTTTTCTTCTCCTTATGGTGTGGCGGTGGACAGCGCGGGCAATGTTTATGTCGCAGACTCCGGTAATGCCACCATTCGCAAGATCACACCAGCCGCCGCAGTGAGCACTCTCGCAGGTTCGCCCGGCGCTACCGGCAGCGCCGATGGCACCGGGAGCGCTGCGCGATTCGACTTTTCCACTGGCGTAGCGGTAGATAGCGCGGGCAATGTGTATGTGATGGATAGTAATAATTTTCTCATCCGCAAAATTACGGCCGGTGGGGTTGTGACTACGGTCGCAGGTTTACCTGGCTTCGGCGGCAGCGCCAACGGCACAGGGAGCGACGCGCGGTTTTCATTCGCCTACGGTGTGGCGGTAGACGGCGCGGGTAATGTTTATGTAGCCGATACCATTAACTCCGCGATTCGCATCGGCGGCGGCTTCAGCGCTGTTTCCCGCAAAACTCATGGAGGAGCCGGGAATTTCGATATCAATCTGCCTCTCACCGGAACAGCCGGAGTTGAATGCCGCACGGGCGGCGCCAGCAATGCTTATCAAATTATCGTGACCGCACCAGGCATCGCCCCGAGTAGCGTGGCGGTGACTTCAGGTGTAGGCGTGGTAGATAGCGCCAGCACCAGTGCAGATGAAAAACAGCTAACGATAAATCTTAGTGGTGTCAGCAATGCGCAAGCGGTCATAGTGACTTTGCGTGGCCGAGACGATTCCAGGAATACAGACGATGTCGCCGTAAAGATGCGCGTTCTCGTGGGCGACACCACTGGCAACGGCACCGTCAACAGCTCGGACGTTAGTCAGACTAAGGCGAGCTCAGGAGAAGTGATCAATACCGCGAATTTCCGGAGGGACGTTAATGTCAGTGGCGCAATTAGCAGTTCGGATGTCAGTTTGGTAAAATCAAAAACGGGCACGTCAGTTCCACCGTAAAAGGTGGGATGATTGCTAAATGCGAGGAGTACCATGGGAAGCTTGGAATGTTGTCCCGATGGGTCACGCACGCAGCTGAATTTCCCCGCGGCCTATCCTAACATTTAGCCACTCCGGATCGGAATGCCGAAGCAAATCCACCGATGGCCGTTCGCATCGAAAGTTATCCGACGCGGAAGCGCACATCGCGAACGGTCTTGCCGCCGAAGCGCTGCTTCAGTTTTCGCAAAATGGCCACCTTCGATATTTGCTCCAGCTCGTAATGCAGTGCCGGCTGCAGAACGCGAACGTAAAGCACACCTTCGCGCAGACTGACCGGCGCAGAGTGCGCGGCGATAAATTCGCCAACAATTTGCGCCCACGCTTCGATCACTTCGTTTTCGTGCAATCGCTCGCTCAGTCCGAGGCGTTGCATTAATTTCGGTAGAACGTCTGAGGCCCTTTGCCAACGATCGGGGCGTTGTTTGAACTCCGGCAGTCCTCGCCATTCGGCGATCACGGCAGCGCGGAGAGTGGAGTTCATCGTTTTACTTAGCCACAGATGAGGAGAGATGAAATATCGATTTTTCGCCTGCTCAGCGAGGATTTGTATCCGGCAAATTTTTGAGAACTCCGCCGCGCGCTTTTCGTAGAAGCTTGTGAACGAGGGCTGGCTGCTCCCCCCAGAACAGTAAGCTCGATCAGGCTCCTAAATATTGGTTGCAGGATCGATCCGAAAAACGGTGACGCCCAATGCGAAGCAAGAGAAGTCATTTTTTTACGCTTGAGGTATAACGGACTGGAGAACACGATGACGCTTCGTGAAACCAAATGGCGCCGTAGACTCGGTCGGCGGATCGAGAAACTTCGCTACAACTCATTGGAGCGTAGTTCTTTCCTGTGCTTCGACCAAGGGCAAGGAAAACAAAGCACAGGCGGCGCTGAGTCAACTTTGCCGCACTTATTGGCGACCTATTTTCACTTTTGTATGCCGACGGGGTTATTCCGTCAACGATGCCCAGGATCTGACCCAGGATTTTTTTCTCATGATTTTCAGCGGCAACTTGTTGCATCACGCCGATCCTAATCGCGGGCGGTTCCGATCGCTCTTGCTCAAGGCGCTGCAAAACTTTCTCATCGACGCGAATCAAAAGCGTCGCGCTCGAAAGCGCGGCGGCGCCATCGATTTTGTTTCTTGGGATGACTGGATGGCGGAGGCACCGTCGCAATTGTCCGTGCCGGCGCGCGTTTTGGAAGCCTGGCCGGCGGAGCGGCTTTACGATTTGCGTTGGGCGGCAACGGTGGCGGAACAAGCATTGCGTCGCTTGTCGGAGGAATGCGAAAGCCGCGGGCGTCGGCGCGTTTTTGATGTTCTGAGCAGTTGCCTTACGGCGGATCGAAGGGACGTGTCGTATGAGAAATTCGCCCTTTTATTAGGCGTTCCTATTTCGTCCGTGCGCCGCCTCGTACACCAGTTGCGGGTGCGCTACCGCATTCTGCTGCGCGAGGAGGTTGCACAAACAGTCGAAGATCTCCACGACATCGATGATGAAATTCGATATCTGTGCGCTGCGCTCGCCGCCGCAGAGGGACAGTCGGCATGAATTTTTGCGGATTAGCGGATTCGTGTGCCCAGATCGCAGATTCCGCCGAGAAATGTCCGCAATGCGGGTCGGTTTCATGGGTACGACATGATCTATGCGTAAGCTGCCTCCTCCGCGGCGGATTAGAGGCCAATGAAGAGGAGACGAATTCTCTTGAGGCACTTCTGGCCGAAGTGCAGATGCGCGACACCGATTGGCGTCTTGGAAATTATTTGATTTTAGAAGAGATCGGACGCGGCGGGATGGGCGTAATCTATCGCGCCCGGCAAAAACATTCGCGGCGAATCGTCGCCGTAAAACGCGTTCTTAATTATCACGCCGATTCACAGGAAACGCTTGCGCGCTTTCGCCGGGAAGCGGAAGCCGCTGCAAGTTTGGATCACCCGAATATTCTGCCGATCTACGAAGTGGGCGTAAGCGACGGGATGCCATTTTTCAGCATGAAATTCGCGCCCGGCGGAAGCCTTCTGCAATTTGCGCGCTCGATTCGCAATGAGCCGCGGAAGTGCGTCGCGCTCATGGCCAAGGTTGCTCGCGGTGTTTCATATGCACACGGCCAAGGCATCATTCATCGCGATTTGAAACCAGGAAATATTTTGCTGGATGGCCGGGGCGAGCCGCTCGTAAGCGACTTTGGCCTTGCCAAATGGCTCGATGCCACGAGCGATCTCACGCGCACGCTCACAATTTTTGGCACACCGGGTTATATTGCTCCAGAACAAGCGCTCGGGCACCAGCAAGGCCTTAATCCCGCGGCCGATGTTTATAGTCTCGGCGCAATTCTTTTCGATCTGCTCACGGGCCAGCCACCTTTCTTGGGAGAACACGCGCTGGCTGTGATCAAGCAGGCGGGAGAACAGTCCGCGCCAAAACTGCGTTCGATCGTCCCGGGTCTGGATCGTGATTTGGAAACAATCTGTGCGCGTTGCCTCGAGCGCGAAGTAGGCGCGCGATACCACTCTGCGAACGAGCTCGCGGCGGATTTGGAGCGCTATCTCGAAGGCCGGCCGATCATAGCCAGACCAATCTCGCCGCCGGCGCGTTTATGGCGCTGGAGCCGGCGAAACCGGGCGCTTGCGAGCAGCCTTGCAGGATGCCTCTTGTTAGGGGGCGCGGCCTTGATCTGGGAAGGGAAGAACTGGCGATTGGAAGCGAGCCTTCGTAAGGAAATCATCGCGGCGCATTCGGTCGCAGTGCTGCCATTCCTAAATCTCGATGCGCCTGCTCCCGACCCGTCGGCGACTCAGGCAATAAATGATGCGCTCGAAAAACGCATGTCCGCTATTGGACCCGGCAAAACGAATGTCTTTCGGAAGCCGTTCGCGAAATGGACCGGAACGGGGAATGCCACCGAAGTTCAATTGACGGCGCAACAAGCAAATACGCGCGCTGTATTGGTCGGCATGTTTCGCCAGGTCGGGCCGAACGTGCGCCTGTCACTTCGTCTTCTAAGCAAAAACGGGACCGATGTTCTGGGCGGATGGACGCTTGAAGCCAAGACGCTGCAGGGTGCAATCCATGCGTTCGTCACTACAAACGTAGGGGCGGCGATTTACAATTCTCTCGACACTCCTACTCGGTCGCCTAACGAGTCCCAACTCGACCCCGTAAATGCTGATCCGACTGCACGCGCCTACTTCCATGCCGGTCGCGAATTAATGGGTCGGCGCACAATTCCGGACATGGATCGCTCAATCAATTGTTTGGAACACGCGGTTCGCGCCGTCCCGAATTCTGTCGCCGCACACTCCTATTTGGCTCTCGCCTACGTTGGCCGGAACTATTTGTTGTCTAATCCCGCAGATGTCGAAAACGCATATCACGCCGCAAACAGAGCTGTGCAACTTTCGCCGCATGATGCGAACGCTCATCGTGCGCTCGCCTTCGTTTGTGGTCTTATCGGCCACCATGATGAAGCGCTCGAACACAGCTTATGCTCCCTGGAAGCGGGAGACCCAAGCGAGCGAGCGCTATCCTATGTCGCTGAAGCTTGGAAGCATTTAGGACGTCCCGATAAGGCGGTCCAATGGTTTGAAAAGGCCGGAGCTAGTGAAACGCTGACTAGTGATCTTGCTGCCACGCTCGGCGACGCGTGGATGCTGCTTGCCGACGACGAGCGGGCGCGGCGGCAATATGAAATCTCGGCTAATTTCCGGCCCGATCTCCCCGAAGGATGGACAGGGCTTTGCCATCTCAAAGTTCTTAATAGCGATTTTAACGGAGCTCGCAGCTTGTTTAAAGAGCACGCGGCGGAACATAAAGATTTCCACACAACGAAACCATTTCAGGCGCAAATCGAATTTTTCGCACGTAACTTTTCGGAGGCGGAGCGGCTTTATGACGAGCTCCATCAAGCTAATGCTAATGATGTGTCCGTAGATCAATATGGCGCCCTCACTAACGCTTCGGCCCTGGCAAGGTTGAAGATGATTCGTGGCGATATTCGTTCTGCAAATCGGCTCCTTGACGAGTGCATCGCGAATGATCAGGCCAAATTGGCGAAAACGCCCCGCCATCCCGAGGTTCTTTATCGTTTGTCCGCAGAAGAAGCGACTCGTGGGGATACGGTGAAATCCTTAACCTATCTCCAGGCGAGCATCACGGCGGGATGGTGCGACTACCGTTCCCCCAGGCTGGATCCGCGTTTCGATGCCGTGGCGAACACGCCGGAATTTCAAAAAATCCTGTCCAGCCTCGCGGCCGAGGTCAATTCGCTAAAGCAGCAGCTCTCATCAAACTCTCCGCAGTGAAATCAACGAGAGGAATGTAATGAGAGACTGGAATTCCAAGAGAGACAGACGGGATGCCGTGACGGCGTTCCTTAAAAAAACGATCACCGACCCCGAAGTGCGCGCGCGAGTCCTAAGCGATCGGCAAGCGGCCCATCAAGCGCTCGAAAAAGAAGGTGACATCGATCTTCCTGACGATGTCGAAGTGATTTGCGTTGGGCCGAGCACGCAGGAAAGAGACCGACACATCGTCATCGTATTGCCTCCCGAAGGGTCCGAAACTGAAAATATCGATCCCTTCAAATACTGGATCGGGACCTGGCCCATCTACGACGTCGATCCTTCGTTCGACTGACGGGTTTGGTTATCTTACAAGATCGAGGCCAGCCGAAAGAGTTCGGAAAGTCCGTGAATCCGCCGCTCTCGGCTGGAAAAGTTCCAGACGGGAGGAAATTCATCGTGATGCGATCTATTTACATAGGAACCTGGATCGTTGCGTAGCGCAGCGAAAATTGTTTCGGCAAGGAGATGACTTCCCACGGGGCCAAGACGGTTGCCGTTGTGTCGGACCTCCGATTCCTTGAGGATGTAATACCAGAGCGGAGTTTCTTTCGCCAATCCGGCTTCGCGCATGATTCGACCTTGTTTGGTTTCGCTACCGTTGGAATTTTGGGTGATCTCTGATTCACTTAACACCCGCTCGCCCAACGCACGCGCCACGACTTGTCCGGATGGCAATTTCAATGCGGTACCGCGCAGCAATGTGCGAACTGCCAACTGCGGCGGAGCTTCCGATCTACCCAAGTGTGGACAAGTCGCTTCAGCCGCACCGATCAGCTCTGACGGAAGCTTCTGAAAAGGTTCTGCCAATCGCGTATCAATCGGTCTCGCGGTCACAGCGCTGACCGAGCCGGCGCCTTGAAAGAAAAACCCCCAGTTGATTTTTAACTCATCGCTGATGGGGCCGCGCTCCGGCGTTCGTCCAAGCAAACCAGGCAACCGCATTTCGTGACCAAAAGAAAAAAGATAATTTGGCCGAACCATAGCGTGTCCGAAGCGCATCGCCGCGGCGGAGAACTCAATCGGCACCGAGAAGGTCTTCCATTTTATCCTCGCTCCACCTTGCACAAATATTTTCCTGTAAACATCCAGATCGAGCAGCGTGTGTAGATAATCGCTCACAACGAGATGCTGAAACTGCCATCGTGTTTGCTGCCGGGCACGCTCGAAGAGCAATTCTTCATCCGCGAACTGCGGCCGAAATTGCTCGACCGCAAAATTATGCAACCGGCCAAACACTGCCGTCATTTGTCGCAGAATTAAATTTTCTGCGCCGCGATCGTCGGCCAAAATCCTTTCTCCCTGTCTGCCAACGCAAATATCAAACGACGTCCCGTTTTTCCCCAAGCTGCCGTTTTTTAGCCGAGCGCCGTCTTCGTAAAGTTCGCGTGAGGTGATTGGTCCGCCGCCGTATAACACGCCAAGATCGAGCCGTGGTGTCTGAAGGTTTTCCAGTTCTGCCGGTTCTTTATGCCACGCTTCGTTGACGGAACTGACATCCTTCGTCAAATCGTGAGCAACGAACTGGCCGAAGTAGGTGTAACCGCATTCCACCAGAATCTCCGGGCGCTCGTCGGAAACGCGCCGGCCATTATCGACCATTGCGCCGCCGAGTTCGCGCAGCGCATCGCAATATCGATCAAGAACAGCCGGGAGTTGAGATGGCGGGAAAAGCCGACAATAACGATTGGGCGAAGATTCTTGAAATGGCTTCAACGCGAGGGGGAATCGCTAAAACAAAGTCTTGGTCTGGAATTAGAAGTGTGCGGTCAACAATCAATACCTGCGCCGCATGTTACTCGGCAGAATGTTCAGCTCAGTTCGATATTTGGCGACGGTGCGTCGCGCGATTGGAATGCCGCGCTCGCTCAGGATCTCGACGATTTCTTTGTCGCTCAATGGCGAATTTGCGTCTTCGCCTTTGACCAAATCCATGATGGCCTCTTTCACGCTCGTATTGCTCATCGATTCGCCAGTCGCGGTTTGATAACCCGGCGTGAAAAAATATTTCATCTCGAAAACACCCTGCGGCGTGGACATGTACTTGCCGGAAATCGCGCGGCTCACGGTCGTCTCGTGCACGCCGACAATATCGGCGATCTGCACCATCGTCATCGGTTTCAGATAGGCCGAGCCTCTGTCGAAAAATTCAAGCTGCCGTGACACGATCTGATGCGCGATGTTCGAAATCGTTTGCTGTCGTTGATGAATTGATTTGATCAGGAATTTTCCACTGCGAATTTTATCGCGAATGTAATCCTTCACTTCACTGCCATTGCCATCCTGCGCCATGATGTCTTTATAGGTGTTGCTGATGCGCAAGTGCGGAATCTGTTCGCCGTTCAGAATCACTTGGTATTCGCCATTGATTTTTTCCACGGTCACATCCGGCAGCACGTAGTTTTGGGGCGCGGCCGCGAAAACCTGACCTGGTCGCGGATCCAACTGCGCGATGTTATTGGCGCACTTCTGTACCTGTTCGACGCTGATTCCCATGCGCCGCGCGATCTCTGGGAAACGCCGCTTCCCCAGATCCGGCATATGTTCGGAAATAATTTTGTATTCGAGGCTGTTCTGTTTGCCTTCGCGCTTGAGCTGAATGAGCAAACATTCGCCCAGATCACGCGCGCCTACTCCTGGCGGATAAAAACTTTGGATGAGGGTGAGAATGTTTTCGAAGTCTTCCTGCGCGATTCCGGTATTCATCGACATTTCTAGCGGCGTCGTTTGCAGAAAGCCATTGTCATCGATGTTCCCAATAATGAGCTCAGCGGTTTTGCGATCGTTAGCATCCAACGCCGTCTGATTGAGCTGTCCCATGAGATGCTGCTGCAGCGTTTCCTGCGTGGCGATGGAATCGAAAAAGAATTGCCTCTTATCTTCCTCTTCCTGCGAACGCCCGCTGTAGCTGCTCGACTGGGCCATGTAATCCCGCCACTCGCTGTCGAGTTTCGCCAGTTGATCAAACTCTTCCTTGAATTCCTTGTCCGCTTCCGCGGTCTTTTCTGCCGCTGCCTCCTCACTCGGGTCGGTCGCCAATTCTTCGAGGACGGGATTGGTCTCCATTTCCTGCTGCACGAGATTGCGCAGCTCAAGCAAAGGCGCCTGGAGAATGAGCAAGCTCTGCTGAAGCTGGGGTGCTAGAACTTGCTGAAGCGACAAGTTTTGCGACTGATGCATCCCAGGACCGGCCATATTATTTCGAGGGTAAACCCCTCGCGAGGCGAGGCAAGCAGTTTTCAAGCCGACATCAGATTTTCATTCGCGGAAGATGCGAAATTATGAAGGAATGCGACTTGCTTTTAACTTTAGCCGCAACCTGCTTATGAAGCGCATCATCCTTATCGCATTTCTTACTCTGGGCGCGCTTCTGCTCAGACCTGTCATTGCGCAGACGCCGAGTCCGAAAGAAGCTGATGAGCTGAATGCGTTAACCGGCGAAGTACAAGCACAGCAAAAGGCGATCTCCGACAATCAAGCAAAGATCGACGAAAAATTGATGACGCTTGGCGACACGATCCGAGAGGCGAGAATTTTTTCCAGCCGCGCAGGTCATTGAGTCATTGATTATGATTAGCAAATTGTTCGTTGTTTTCTGCGTTGCGATCGCGACCTTGGCGCTCGATTCTGCGTCCTCGCAATCCCCTACGCCGGTTGTCGCTAAGATTGTAAGTCCAACGGCAGTGGTAGCTGCAGCCGAAATCAATAGTGACTCCATGCAGGCGACAATAAAATCGCTGCGCGAGTTAAAAGCGGCAAACGAACAAATCCTGAAAAAGCAGCAGGCGACGTTAGAGGCTTTGGACGAGCTCCAGAAAGAAGCCGACCAGGTCAAGATCTTTAGCAAGCGCGGCTAGGCCATTGCGCTATTTTTTGCTCTTCGGTTCGATCTTGCGATAGAGCGTCGCCATACTAATACCCAACATGCCGGCGGCTTTTTCCCGCGAGCCATTGCAGTGTCCGAGAGTGGCCTCGATGTAGCCGCGCTCCTGTTGTTGAATAAATTCATCCAGCTTTTGCCCCACAGGCATCGTGCTCACCGCCTCCTGCGCCTTTTCCCCTTGAGCAGCACTGACGATTTGCGGCGGAAGGTCACTCGCCAAAATCATATCGTTATCGCACAACGCGCAGGCCCGCTCGATCGCGTTCTCGAGTTCGCGCACGTTCCCCGGATAATCATAGCGACAGAGATAATCGACCGCTTCGGGATCGATCTTCTTCGGTTCGCCACCGGTCGTGCTCGCCTGTTTTTGCAGAAAGTGATTGGTCAAAAGCGGGACATCTTCCAGGCGATCGCGCAACGGTGGAATTTCCACCGGGATAACGGCGAGCCGGTAGTAAAGATCTTCTCGAAACGAACCGTCTTTGATTTTTCCCTGCAACGCTTCGTTCGTCGCGCCGACCACACGAACGTTGACTGGAATACTTTTGTTATCGCCAACGTGCCGGACTTCCCGCTCCTGCAGCACGCGTAGTAATTTTGTCTGCAACTGCGGCGCCATTGAATTTACTTCGTCGAGAAAAATAGTGCCGAGATTCGCTTCTTCAAAAAGCCCACGCTTATCTGCAACCGCCCCGGTGAACGCGCCTTTCTTGTGGCCGAAAAGTTCCGACTCCAACAGGTTTTCCGGCAACGCACTGCAATTAATCGCAACGAACGGGTGATGCTGTCGGTTACTGTTGAAGTGCAATCCGCGCGCGACCAGTTCCTTGCCGGTGCCGCTTTCGCCGACGATGAGCACCGTGCTATCGGTGTCTGCAACTTTGTTAATTAAATTGTAAACCTGCTGCATTTTTTGACTCGTGCCGATTATGTTTTCAAACCGGTAACGGTTCTTTAACTCCTTGCGGAGATATGTGTTCTCGCGCACCGCTGCTTGAAAATCGAGAGCCCGCTGAATCGTCAACTGGAGCTCATCGATCTTGAATGGCTTCGGCACATAACCGTAAGCGCCCATCTTCATCGCTTCGATCGCCGTATCCACGGAAGCGTAGGCCGTGATTAAAATGACCGAGGTTTGACGATGATGCTCGCGCACGTGTCGCAAAACATCGAAACCGCTCATGGTTTCCATCTTGATGTCAGTGATGACAACCTGCGGCTGAATCGTGTCGAGTTGTGCGACTGCTTTGGTCGCGGAGTTGAATGGAAAGGCCTCGTGGCCTTTATCACGACAGATAGTCACGATCACTTCCACCATCGCGGGTTCGTCGTCGATAATTATGATTTTGGCCATATTCGCAAAGCGGAGAATATCTCAAGATTGAGAGATGGCAATGCAGGAACGAGAAAAACCTTAGCTGGTGCTATGGGCAGAAATCTTCCCGTCTACCATCATCCATGAGACTGGATCTTCGCAGGCAACGATCTCTTCAAAAATGCCGTCCGCAGATTCCGCATTTGGAATTGCTATCAGGTCTGCGAAAAAACCGACGGCGATTTGACCGAGCTGGTCTCGAAGTCGCAAGGCTCGAGCAGCATGCAGTGTCACCATTTCGATAACCTCTACGTGCGACAAGGTGGGAGCCATTTCTCTCAACGCGCGCATTTCTGCAAACAAACTCAAACTCGAATTGCTCGCCAGACTATCGGTTCCGAGACAAATGTTGAATCCGATTGACCGCAACTTCTGCAATGGAAATGGCGCGTGTTTGAAATAGCGATGACTGCGCGGGCAATGAACGATGTGAAATTTTGTTTGATGGGATTTCCACCGCTCCAGATCGGCAAAGCTTAGTTCATTCGCATGCGCCACTATCCACCGCTCGTCGAGCTCTACTTGTTCCGATAAAAATTCCAATGGCGTTTTGTGACCGCAGTCGTCGATCGGCCGCCCAAACTCTTTCATAAAATCAAAGAGCGATCCGGCCGCATCGCGGAACATTTCTGTTTCCTCGCGCGATTCTGCGAGGTGCGTTGTAAGCAAAATATCTTTGCCGCGCGCGGTCTCATCACAGAGTTGGTACAGATCATCCGAAGCCGTAAACGGCGCATGCGGTGCGAGTCCAAAACCGTTCTTGCGATCTACCATATGACGCAACTGCTGCATGGCACGATCGACAATTTCACGCGCCTTTCCGGGCAAACGAATGTCGATCAATTCCGCACACCACCATGTTCGCAATGGCGCGCTCTTGATTCGCTCAATCAGTTCTGGAAAAGCTTCCAGATTAACTAGAGTGGTCGTTCCGAATTTTTGCGCTTCAGCGAAACCTTCTTTGATGGATTCGAGATAATCGCCTTCAGAGAGTTTCGCTTTCGCGGAATTGATCTCTTGAATCCAAGCCGTGAAAGATTCTTGCGGCGCGATCTTCCCGCGCAGACAGGTGTAATCGAGATGACAGTGCGCGTTGATCAGACCCGGCAGCAACGCTTGTTCGCCGAGGTCGACGATTTCGCCAGCGTTGCGCGCTTTTATCTCAGCGAAACTTCCGACATCAGTAATCCGGTTGTCTGAGATGGCGATCGCACCGTTTTCTATCGGGGCGCCAGTCATCGTCACGACGTTGCGCGCACGAAGGATCATTGTTCGTGTTTGACGACTTCGCGGGCTGCATTCACGAGCAAATTACACGCTTCCTGGCAAAGCAGCGGAATACATGATTCTCCGCCTCCCGTTTGATCGAATGCCGGATCGAATTTTTCTGGCGGCAATTTTAAAGAAGCTACCGCGCCTTGCGCATCACGTTCCCATAAAATCGTGCGCAAACACCCGCCGTCAGAGCGACAAAAATTTCCAACAAGCTCATCAATCTGGTCGTCTGAAATTCTGGCAGCAACTCGATACATTCCTGTTTGTCGCTCCAAAGTTTCGCGCAGAGGCGTCGTGTGCAGTTTGCCTTTCTCGAAGATAAAAAACATCGCGAGTCGTCCTGGATACAACAGATCAAGCGCCCGACGCAACGCGCGGGCATCTTTTAACTCCAGCCGCCATCCGTGGCGTAAATTCGGCGCCGTTTTTAGCGGACGATATTTTCCCGCGTCATCAAACTTCGCGATTTCGACGGCATTCTCCGCGTCAATCGAAACCGCCAGACCGTCTCCACCGACATCATCACGATGACAAACTACAAATTCACCCTCCGCTAATCTCTCGATGAAAATTTCACCAATGTAGCGCCGGCCGCCAGCACACCACGATTCGAGCGCGTGCTCGATGTCCGGGGCCATTCAATGCGAACCGGGCAACGCGCGCGACAAAAGAAAGGCCGCGCGCTCGAGAAATTCGCGATCTTCCTCTTTGAAAGCATTTAGCTTTTCGCTTTCGACATCGAGAATGCCAATGACATGATTGTGTTCATCAACGACGGGCACAATGATTTCCGATTGCGTGCTCCCGAAGGTTGGCAGGTAGCGCGGATCCTTATGCACATCGCCGACCACAATCGTCTCGCGCGATTCGCGCGCAGCGCCGCAAAGTCCCTGGGTAATGGGAAATCGCGGATAGGCCACGGGGCAGTCCCCCGTTCCGGCGAGGATGACAAATTCAGTCTTTGTCGTTTTATAAATGCCAACCCAGCGGTAGTTGCGAGCCGCGCGGATCATCTCCGCCATTTGTTTCAATTGCGCCGGGCCGTGAGCGCCCGCAAGGACAAATGCCCCAAGTTCCTGCAACATCTTGCAATACTGCTTCATCCCTCGAACTACATTTTAGCCCGAGAACTTTGCGCGGCCCGGACCGGAACGCAATCGCTTCGATTAAAGGCTGCAATTTGTTCAAGAATGATATCAGCGACCCGCGGGTCAGTGCCGATGGCACTCGCGTAATAAAGTGAGCGCGCGTGCAGTTGATGAGGATTCGTTGCGGAAGATTTCTCCGATATCCCTGCGATCCCGAGCAATGCGGGAATGTCTTGGTAGCTGTGCAATCCGTCGGAAATAAAAAACGGTACAACCACAACATTTTCAGTGCTGGTCAGTCGCGCCCAATCCGAAACGAGTGGCTTTTCCTCCATGTAAACATTCAGCACCGCAGTGTAGCGATTAAGCGCCCGGATTTTTTCCACCTCGCGCTTGGCTGCGACCGCGCTCTTGTCATTGAGGTCGGTCCCGTGAGCGACGATGAGCAAACTAGTCTGACTCTCCGGGATGTTGGGCGCGATTTCTCGCGCGCGCTGTAAAAGCAATTCGGTCATGAGCGGATGGCTGCCAACCGGTTCGCAATATTTCCAAATCTGGCCGCTCCGGCGGGTCGTTAATCGACCGCTCAACTCCAGTTCGCGTGGAACGACAGTTTCGGTGAAATATCCTTCACTGATGAAATTCGGAACGACAAAGACTTCTCGAATGGCCGGATCTTCGAACAAGAAAACCGCATCACGCAAACTCGGTTCCTCCTTCCAAAACGCGCAGGCCACATCGGCGAATAAATTGCGCCGCCGGATTTCCGCAGCGTGAGCGAGACTCGGCGCGCCTGAGTCTGGATTCACGGTCGACCCGTGCCCGACAATTAAGAGCGCAGAATGAGCGCGATCACCTGTCATTAATCATAACCTAGTTCTCGACCCATCAGTTTGTCATCCCGAGCTTGTCGAGGGATCTCTCACAGTTCGCCGACTGCGCTCGGAATGACAAAACGGACGCCTCGCTTGCAGATGCTCGACACCGCCTGCTACTATTCAACATGCGCTTTCGCACCTACAAAGGCACCCACCTCCAAGTAAGTGAGGTCGGCTTTGGCCTTTGGACAATTTCGACAGGCTGGTGGGGGAATTTCACCGAAGGCGAAGCGATCGCGCTCATGCACAAAGCATTCGATCTCGGGATCACGTTGTTCGATGCGGCTGACACATACGGAAATGGTTTGAGCGAGGAGCTCATCGCAAAAGCTTTTCCAAAACAGCGCGATGAAATCGTTATCGCGACAAAGGTTGGCTACGATTTTGTCACGCACGGCGAAGCGCGTGGGCGCGGTCAACGCGAAATCCCACAGGATTTTTCGCCGGATGCAATTGTGCGGGCAACCGACGCCGCGCTCAAGAGACTGAAGACAGACCGGATTGATTTATTGCAGCTGCACAACATTCGGATGGAACAGATTTATGACGACGCGCTCTGGACGACGCTCGAGCAATTGAAAGGGAGCGGGAAGATTCGCTACTACGGCATTGCTCTCGGACCTGCCATCGGCTGGCTTTACGAAGGCGTGAACTGCATTCGCGAGCGCGACATCACGAGCGTCCAGCACATTTACAACATGCTTGAGCAACATCCCGGGCGCGCCATGCACGACGCCGCGACCGAAGCGGACAAGAACACCATGTTTCTTGTCCGCGTCACGCATTCGTCCGGAATGCTCGAAGGAAAATACACCGCGGAGACAACATTTCCGCCTAACGACCACCGCAGTCATCGTCCGCGCAGTTGGCTGTTGAACGGCGTGAAGAAGGTCGACCGCCTGCGTTTTTTGGAGAATGCAGATCGCTCGTTAGGCCAGGCCGCGTTGCAATGGTTGCTCGCGGACGATCGCGTCGCATCCACGCTGCCGAATATCTACAACGAAGAACAACTCCTCGAGTTCGCGAAAGCGCCTGACTCTTCCGCCCTCAGCAGCGATGAGATGGAACAAATCGCTGACCTACATTCCGAAAATTTCGGCGTCGAAGAAGATGCCCCGAAATTCAAAGGCACGATGGAACTGAGCGAAGCCACAACTGCTGCCGGGTAGCGCGCGCGTCTCGCGCGTGTTTTGCGGCGTCTCGCCGCAAAAATTAATAGATGGCCAGCGGGACACTGGCCATGGCGCGAGAGACACGCGCCCTACCCCTAATCCGATACGTCGGTCTCTTCCGACGGCGGTTGCTTCCTCGCGCGGCCTTTCTCCGGCTCTCTATAAATATCGCGAAGAATTGTTCCGATCATCGGCGCCGCCACCGTCCCGCCGTGCACGCTGCTTCCAACTTCGCTCTCGTAAAGAGCGGCAAAAGCATAACGTGGATGATCAGCCGGGACGAAACCAGCAAACCATGCCGCCGTGCGTTCTTTGTTTTTCGGTCCCCATTGCGCGGTGCCGGTTTTTCCCGCGACTTCCACGCTTTCCAAACTCGCCTGGTGCGCCGTGCCCGCTCCGCCATTCACCGCTTCCACCAAACCGGTATGAAGTTGCGCTATCGCGAGCGGCGATGCGTTCAGCGTCTTTTTCTCGCGCACTGTGAACGCGGTAACGATCTGGTTATCGACCGTTTGCACCTGCTGCACGAGTCGTGTCTGATAAAACATTCCGCCGTTCGCGATGATGGCCATCGCTTGCGCCATTTGCAGCGGCGTCGCGAGCAAGTCGCCCTGACCAATCGAGAGATTGGCGATGTCGCCGTTGAGTAATTTTCGGCCGTGCGTCGCCTTCATATATTGGTCGTTAGGCACGCGGCCTTCCACTTCGCCTTTTAATGGAATTCCGCATTTCGCCCCGAAGCCGAGTCGCTGCGCCCAATCGATGATCGGTTCCGCGCCCGTCTTAATTCCGACTTGATAAAACCATGTGTCGCATGATTCCGTCAGCGCCTGGATGAAATTGAGATCGCCGCGATCGCTCTTCTTCCAATTGTGAAAAGTGACGTTGCCCACATCGATCGCAGGCACGCAGCGATACAAATCGTTAGGCGTAACTGTGCCGCTTTCGAGTGCGGCTAATCCGACCGCGACTTTGAAGGTTGATCCCGGCGGATAGGCCGAACGGTAAGCGCGCGGTAAAAGCGGAATGTTTGGGTCGTCCTGTAGTTCCTGAAATTTTTGCGCGGAAATCGACGGAACGAATGCATTCGGATTAAATGTCGGCCACGAAGCGAGCGCGAGAATATCGCCCGTATTCGGATCGATGATCACAATCGCGCCGCGTTTTGCTTTCGCTTCGAGCGCTTTCTCCGCCAGTTCCTGCAAATGAAGATCGAGAGTGGTGACAACGTTGTATCCCGGCACCGGCGGCGTCGCGACCTTCTCCGAAGTTTTGCGACCATCTTTATCGAACGTGAGGACATATTCGCCGTGCTGTCCGGTGAGCGAGTCGTTAAATGTTTGCTCGAGTCCTTCGCGCCCTTCCGTATCCGGCCACAGAGTTTCGTGATTCTCGATGAACCCGTCGGCGGTGCGTCCTTTCTTCCCGCTGTAACCAATGACTTGCCCGGCAAGATTGCCGTTTGGATAAACGCGCAGATAAATCGGCCGCACGATCATCCCTTGAGCTTTCTTCAGATCATCTTTTTCTGAAGCGGTCAGCCCTTGCGCGATCTCGAACGGCAGCACACCGCGGTTGTGATAATGACGGAGAATGAGTTCGTCCGAAATTTTCAGTTTGCGGCCGAGAAACTTTTCTGCCTTCTCGATTTTCTCACGCGCAAAGTCCAACACCTGCGTGTCGGAAAAATCGAGCGGCGTCGGATAAGTAATCGCGAGCGTGTAACCCAGTTTATTTTGCGCGAGCGGTTCCCCGTTCCGATCGGTGATCTGTCCGCGCGGTGCGGGGATATCGAGCACGTACGTGCGCGCGAGTTTTTGTGTTTCGAATGTCGGTTGGATCGTCTCGTCGACGGCGGGCGTTGCGCTCGGGGCCGGCGTCTCCTGCGCGGGCGATACCGAAATGTCGGTCGCCAGCGCGAAGAGCGCGGTCATGCTGAGCGTAGCGTAGCCTCTCACGAATTAAGCGATGGGAGATTCTTCGCTTCGCTCAGAATGACAGGAATTTCAATGCCGTTGCAGAAACCGATGCACTTCTTCGGCAAGTTTTGGGCCGATGCCTTCGGTGGCGGCGATCTCTTCGACACTCGCACGCCGCAAACGTTTTACTGAACCGAAGTGTCGCAGCAAAATCTTTTTGCGGTTTTGACTCACGCCCGGACAATCATCGAGAATGCTTTCCCCGATTCGCTTTTTCATCAGCAGCTGGTGATACGTGTTGGCGAAACGGTGCGCTTCGTCACGAATACGCTGGAGCAAGCGCAACGCGCCGGAATCGGGCGGCAGTTGCAGTGGCAACGGGCGTCCTGGCCGATAAATTTCCTCGAACTCTTTCGCCAAACCAATGATCGGCAAATCATGCAGACCGAGTCGCTGTAATTCCCGGCACGCCGACGAAAGCTGTCCCTTACCGCCATCCACGATGATGAGATCCGGCAAACGCACATAGCGCTGCTGCATGTCATCCCGAGCGGCGCGAGGGACTTCACGAACTTCCTCCGATGATCCATGGAGCAACGACGCTGACTCTAATTCACGAGATCCTTCGCTCCGCTCATGATGACCCGCGTTTAATCGCTCCATCATTTCGGCTGGATTTTCCTGCGAGAACTCAGCTGCGTCCGGATTCACCTCACGCGCTTCCAAAAGCACGCGCGAATATCTTCGCCTAACGACTTCCGCCATGCTCGCAAAATCATCCTGACCTTCCACGGTGCGAATACGATATCGGCGATAACAATTCTTATCTGGCACGCCATCACGGAAACAAACCATCGAAGCAACCACATGTGTCGTGGAAATGTTCGAGATATCAAAACATTCCATCACCCGTGGCAGCTTCGGAAGTTGCAGCGCGTCCGCCAGCGCCTGCACATCTGCAATCGGATCGATCGCGCTGGGCAAGCTGTGCCGGGTAAAACGGCGCGTCGGTTTTGTCGTGCGCCGCAAATCCTCGATCATGTTGCGCAGTTCCGCCGCTTTTTCGAAATCCATTTTCTCCGCCGTCTTGCGCATCTCCTCTTCCAGTGCCGTGATCATTTCGCGCGAATGCCCTTCGAGAAAATCCGACGCTTGATCGACGCGATCGCGATACTGCTCCGCCGTGATTTCGCTCAAGCGCGTCGGCACCTGGTAGGTCGCGGATTTCAATTCGCGTTCCGTGGGCGCACCGCGCCCAAACGTCAGGACGCCAAATTTCTTGCGCATAAAGTTCAGCGTTTGTCGCAACGCGCCCGCGTGCGCGTAAGGGCCAAAGTAACGCGCGCGATCGTCCTTTTTGAATCGCGCGAGCCGAAATCGCGGCCAGTCTTCCGTTGGATCCACTTTCACAACGAGAAAACGCTTATCGTCACGAAACGAAATATTGTAGCGCGGTCGATATTCCTTAATCAGCTTGCCTTCGAGCAAGAGCGACTCCGCTTCGCTCTGCACGACGTGGGTTTCGAAATCCCAAACCGCGTCGAGCAGCGCGCGCGTCTTGATGTCGGCGACCGCGATCTTTGAAGGCATGAAATACGACGCCACGCGTTTGCGCAAATCGCGCGCCTTGCCGACGTAGATCACGCGATTGAAACGATCGCGCATGAGATACACGCCCGGTTTGTGCGGGACCTCGTGCACTTTCTTATTCAGATCAGGCTTTTCTTTCGACAGCGGCACACTCCTGAGAGAGTAAGCGCAAATGTTCGACGTTGCCATCGTGGGAGGCGGACCGGCCGGCTCTAGTTGCGCCGCATTTTGCGCGCAGGCCGGGCTGCGCACGTTACTGCTCGAACGTGAAAAATTTCCGCGCGAAAAAGTTTGTGGCGATTGTCTGAATCCATCGTGCTGGCCGGTGCTGCGCCGGCTTGAAGTTGAAGAACATGTTCGCGCATTACCATACGGAGAACTTCGTACAGTCGAATTCATTGGAATCAATCGTCGATCCATTTCGATTACGTTACCGGAAGGGGCTGAGATTGCAGTTAAGCGAAGCCTTTTCGATGAACTCTTACTTTCCCGAGCGCGCACGCTCGGAGCGGAAGTTCTTGAGGCCACGACATTGACCGAACTGGAGCAGAACAAAGATTGGAAAATTGTCGCTAATAAAAAGAATTTCGAAGCGCGCGTGCTCGTCGCAGCCGATGGCAGAAATTCGACCGTGGCGCGATTGTGCAATTTGCTCCCGCGCGTCGGCAAGGAACGCGTTGCTCTACAAACTCACATCGCTTTGCCTAACGACTTTGGCGAACGCGTGGTTTTGCAATTCATCCGCGAAGGTTATTCCGGACAGGCGCCAACGGGAAACGGGGAATTGAATCTTTGTCTCGTCGGCAAACCGAATTCGATCTCGAACCTGAAAGCATGGGCGGAAAGGGAATTTGGGATTCAACGCGGTCACGCCTGGCGGACTGTCACGCCGCTCACGCGCAAACCTTTAAATGCTGCGCATTCGCGGCTCTTTCTGATCGGCGATGCCGCGCGAGTGGTCGAGCCGTTCACCGGCGAAGGAATTTATTATGCGCTTCGCTCTGGCGAATTAGCGGCCCAAGCCATTGCAAAATTTGTTGCCGGAGCGAGCGAACGTGACACCAAACGCGAGTTTGAACGCGAGCAGCTCTCAATGTACTCGGGCCGGCTGTGGCTCAATCGCCTCGCGCGAGCTGCCGTTTTGTCTCCGCGAATTGCTTCGCGCATTCTGTCGATGGCCCGTCTGCAACCGGCGATTCTGCGATTGTTGACTACGAAGGTCACACGCCGGCCGTAGCGCGACAGGCCTTCACTGTGTTCGCCATCAACATCGCGATCGTCATCGGACCGACTCCGCCAGGGACTGGCGTGATCATTGCCGTTTTCGGCGCGACTTCGTCGAACGCTACATCACCAACGAGTCGATAGCCGCGTTGGCCGGTCGCATCGTCAACGCGATTAATTCCAACATCGATCACGACCGCGCCTTCCCGCACATGTTCTTGCCTAACGAATTGAGCCTGGCCGATGGCAGCGATCAGGATATCTGCGGAACGCGTTATCTCCGCGAGATTTCGACTGCGCGAATGAACAACCGTGACGGTTGCGTTTGCTCCGGACGCCTTTTGCATGAGAAGAAGCGCGAGCGGTTTGCCTACAATCATGCTGCGGCCGAGCACGACTACATGCGCTCCGGCGATTTCAATTCCGCTTTCGATTAACAAACGCTGACAGCCCAGCGGGGTGCACGGAACAAATCCGCTCGAATCGCCCATGGCAAGCTTGGCCACATTCAACGGATGAAAGCCATCGACATCCTTTGCGGGATCGAGCGCGCGCACAATAGTCGGTTCATCAATTTGCGGCGGCGGCGGCGATTGCACGAGGATCCCGTGAATCGCAGGATCGCGATTCAACTCATCAACGCGGGCGAGCAATTCCTTTTGTGTTGTTGTCGCCGGCAATTCCAGTTTCACGGAATACAATCCGAGCTCGCCGCACATCTTGTCTTTCGAGCGCACGTAGGCGCGCGACGCTGGATTATCGCCGACTAAAACGACTGCGAGGCCGGGTGTTTTGCCGCGAGCTTTTAGTTGCGCGATCTCGCCGCGCAACTCGGCGTAAACTTTCCCGGCAACAACGCGACCGTCGATCAGCGTGGGCATTCGAGATGATCGAGGCGCGTCAGGAGACCGCAAGAGCGGAAGCGCGATTCCGGTGCAAAACCGGTTTCGCACACGCGGCCATGGCGGGCTTGTCCAAATCGGAGCCCAGAAATTCGGCGATGCGCTGGCTCCAGGCCAAGGGTTGAGCGACGAGATCGGGATAATCTACTTCCAGCAACTCGAAGTTCGGGGCGTTGCGAATCCCATTTAGAATCGCAGCGCGATGTTGCTCGAGGGCTGAGGTTAATTTTTCCGCGGGAAGATTCGCACCTTTGGTGTGCCGCCGGTCGATCATCTTTTTCTGTGATGCGACGACTTCGCTGATGGGGCGATTCATGAAAATGAGGCGATAGCGATCATTGGCGGGTAGCGCGGGGATCAGCGGTGTTACAACCTTGATCACCTTGCCCTCGGCGCGGGAGAGCAAATCCGGGTTTTTTCCGATGCGCTTGATTTCCTCCCACTCGAAATACCCTTCGGGATTATCCTTGTCTGCGAAGCGCTGATGATCGGTCATCAAATCAAGGCCACCAGCCTGCAACATTTGCATCATCAGTGAAGTGCCGGAGCGCGGAAGCCCCGAGACGATGATGAAGCTTCTCGCAGCAATTTGCGGCGGTGGCTCGGCCGCTACCGTGACCGGACGTTGCGCCGCGCGCGCTCGCGCTTCTTTCTGCAGCGTCTCCAATTGACTCAGCATTTTCTGATGCCGCTCGCCCGCTTTCCGCGCGGCGCTGCGATGATAGCTGGCGCGTTCCTTATCCTCCTTCTCCGCATAGAGCCGCGCGAGCCATCGATGGGCGAGAAAGACGGGCGGCCGTTGACTAACCGCGGTCTCAAAAGCCTGGATCGCACGCTCGCGCAATCCCAGCCTAACGAGTGCGCAGCCAAGATAAAAATGAGCGGGCGGCAAATGATGTTGCAAACCGACGGCGAGAATGGCCGCGCCCGCTGCTTCCTTGAAGCGGCGTTGGCGCAAGAGAGCCACACTCAGACCTTGTCGCGCATGCGGGTTATGCGGATCGATTTCCACCGCGCGCATGAAAGCGCGTTCCGCTTCCCCATAACGGAACATCCGCAGGTAGGCGCTGCCAAGGGCAAGATGAAGATCGGGCAAACGCGGTTCGGCTTTTTCCGCCGCCAATAAAAGCTCGATGCTCTTCGCGTAATTGCCGCGATCGTATTCAATATTGCCGCGAACAAGAGAAGCGAACGCTTCTCCACCGGCCGCATCCACGAGCGGCGCAATGGTCTTCTCCGCTTCGTCGAGCAATCCTAAACGCGCCTGGCAGCGCGCAAGCATAAGAGCAAAATCGGCTCGTTCCGGCGCTTCGATATGAAGTTGCTCGAGCAGCTCCAGCGCTTCGGCGAAACGCGACGACTCCAGATAGACGCGCGTCAGATTCCATTTTTGTTCGCGCAAGCAAGCGGCGGCGGCCCGGTCTCGATTTTCATCAAGCGGATCGAGATAACCGAGCGCAACGAATTGATCGAGCAAGGCCGCGGATTCATCGGCTTCGGGTTCGGTGCCGGGCGGATGCATCCCGGCTTCGCCCGACACATCTTCCCAACTCGGAATAAACTTTATTTTGGGCGGAGTCTCGAACGCTTCGACCAGAACGCGACCCTCCATGTCGCGCCCCACGGGTAAATCGAAAAGAGCAAGCACCGTCGGCGCGATATCAAGCAGACCCGCGCCGTAGATGCGGTCATCGCGTTTTACGTTTGCGCCGCGCATGCAAAAAATACCGTGGGGCCGATGCCAGATAGCGGGACCGGCAGGAATGCGCGGCGTTCCGGGCGGCCGCAAATGATCGGAATGAAAACCGTGGTCCGATAAAATGATGACCGTCGTATCGGGTCCCACCAATTCCAAAAGCCGACCAAGCATGAGATCGTGAAGCCGATAGCCGCCGTTTACGACGTCGCGATAAAATTCAAAATCTTCCTCCTTCACCCGTTCCATGCGCGGCGGGTGATAAGCCATGAAAGCGTGTGAGAAATGATCGAGCGATGGATAATAAATCGCGCTGAAATCCCACGCTTCGTTTTCCAACAGATAAGTCGCGGCCGCGTGCAGCGAAAAACATTCCGATTGTAACTTGGCCAGCATGGCGAGACGGCGATCGGTCTCCTGGTCGATCTCGTGCGCACCCGGCACAAACAACTGCAACATTTCGCCTGTGATTTCATCCGGACGAATGCGCAGATCAGCGAGCACCGCGTGCAAACGCTCCGGATAAACCGTGCCCGCCATCAGCGGCCACGGATCGCCCGGCGGCGCAGTCGGCACCGGAAACATTTCGGTAACGCACGCGCCATTGATCGGCTCCGCCGGATGACCGCCGAACCAGCCAACGACATTCGTACGCAAACCAGACTGGCTCGCAATATTCCAAAGAGCCTTCACTTTTCGCGAAGTGCTCGTGACCGGACGCACCATTCCCGTTCGAGGCGAAACTTCGGCGAAACCGAGGATGCCATGTTTATCGGCACGTTTGCCGGTCGCGATGGAATTCCAGAGCATGGGCGAAAGAATTGGTTGCAGCGTCGAGATGTCACCCATCACGCCTTCCTCGATAAAACGCGCGAGGACTGGCATTTCACCACGCTCAATAAGCGGATCGATAATTTTCCAATCGGCCGCGTCCCATCCGATGAGAAGAACTTTGCTCATGCGCGCTCGGGCAAAGGCAGGGCAACGGTCGCGACCGTCTTCACGACGGACGCGCGGGTGCGTTGCGCCAGTTTCACGGTGTCTCGATGCTGCTCGGAATTTGCGCTAAAGGAAACCAACGCCACACCGCGTGCCATCAGTTCCTGAACGGCGGAATGCTTGAGCGCGGCATTCACCCAGGTGTGGCGATGCTCCGGAACAACGGCAGTTGCATCAACGGACGCGCGCGCGTTTTGATAGGAGATCAACAGCGCGCCCACCAACTGATCCTCGAGCAACGCTACGCGTGAAAGCGTTTGCGAAAATCCATGCTCGGTTCCGCGCAATCGGTTCGCGACTTGTTGCGATGCAAATCCGAAGTTATCGAGAATGAGCCGGCAGACTTCATCGCGCCGCGACTCGCTCAACGGGATGATGTGCGCCGCTTCCGGAATTTTGCGACGCTGAACCAGTCGCTCGTAAACAGGAGCAGTAACAGCGGCAAAATTTTCCAGTGGCGCCTCATACTTAATTGATCGCGCTTGCACCTGAAAGCCGCAGCTGCGTAGGAATTCGAAGCCGGACGAGTTTTCATTCAGCGGCACGCAGCCTAACGCTGTGACTTTTTTTTCCTGAGCGGCTGCGATCAACTCGTCGAGTAACGCGCGCCCGACGCCATGCCGTCGCTGTGATTCGGTCACCTGGATCATGCAGAGCGCGCGTTGCGGAAACTGGCGGCTCGGCAAAAACCAAATCGCCCCAGCTCCAATGGGCGTCGTCTCGCCGCATTCGCTCGCCAGGAAAACGTCCGCATCGACGTGTGCAGCGCGTGATAGGAGTATCCGCTCCGCACGGCGGCTTTCCGCCCCTTCCGCCCGCCGGATGGAGAAGGTCGCAGCAGTCAATTAGGCCTGCCGCCGATTCGTTAGGCAGCCTTGTTCGCGCGACGACGAAACGCAACCACTCCGAGCGCGCCCGCTACGAGTAACGCGATCGCACTCGGCTCCGGCACCGCTGCGGGCGTGTTGGCATCACTTTCGTAACCAACCGCGTTTAGGGTGACCGTGTAATTACTATTTAAAGTGATATTCGCCCAGCCATAATGAAGATCGGCCGGCCCCCCAATGGCAAAGCGAAACCCCAGATAACCGGTATCGCCCGCAGCAAAGTTTCCCGACGTGCCCGTGCCAGCGCTGGTGCTGTAGCGACTGCCGATTTTTCCGCGGGTGTTAAAGACGTTAGCCGGGCCAACGGTATCGCCCTGAGCGAAGCGATCCGCCTTTATGCCAGTTCCCGCCACCCCATTGACGGTTCCCGAGCGCGTAACATTGGCCTTGGTGCTGCTCGCCCCAGGCGCATTGGATAAGAAAAAATCTGCGCCCGCAAACGCAGCCCCGCCGACCGCCGCCGCGGCGGTAACAGCATTAATATCGAAATAGAGTGATCCTCCAACTGGGGTAGTTCGCGTGGCTGGGGCAAGGCCGGTCAAGTCCAATGTAATTAACATCGCATCTGTTTGCGAAGCTCCAGCAAGCGTGGCGCCGGCGACCAAGCCATAAAGAGCCAAGCGATTATCAAACGAACCAGGTTTTTTCGCCGGGACCGTGGAAATTTTCATGGCGGCTTTTTACCTGAAATGCCATCCCGCGGTCAAGACCATTTCCAAATAAAAATCAGCGCCGTTCCACCAGCGCCATCATCACGTCCTGCAAGCGCAGTCGTTCACGTTCGAATTCTTCTGCCGTCGTCGTCGGTGAGACGCGATGGAGTTGACCGAAGGTGATCCGTACCTTCGAGAAAGGACGCGGCAGAATGAATCGGTCCCAACTCTTCGCCCGCCAGCAGCTGGAAAACTCCATGTGAATTGGTTGGATGGGAGCGCCGGATTTTTGCGCGAGAAAAATGATGCCGGCTCCAACTTCATAAACTGGCCCGCGTGGACCATCCGGTGTAATCAAAACGTCGAGACCGGACGAGAGCACACTGGTTAGTTCCAGCATCGCACTCGCGCCAAAGCGCGAACTAGATCCGCGCACGACGCCGAACCCGGAACGTTGCGTCAAATCCGCGATAAGATTTCCATCCCGGCTCGCGCTGACCAGCCCGACACCCGGTCGATGCGGGACAAATTTTTTGAGCACGAGACAAATAAGCAGCAATCGATTGTGCCAGAGCGCTCCGATATAGTTCTCGGTCACCGGTGCGGTGCTTAAAGCCGATCGATCATCCACTTCATATCGAAGCGTAGTGGCCCACAGTTTCAGGAGCCGAAATGCGATCGCCACCAGCCATCGCGCGCGCCAGCCTTCTATTTTCAATTTTTTGCGCGCGGATTTTTGTCATCCGCCCAGCGATAGGCACGCGCACTCGGCAGTCCGATTTGATCGAGAATGCGCCAGACAACGGTGTCGACGACATCGTTCAGCGATGTTGGGCGACTGTAGAAGGATGGGATCGCCGGCAAAATAACTGCGCCCGCTTCCAAAAGCGTAACGACGTTCCGCGCGTGAATGAGATTCCACGGTGTTTCCCGCGGCACGAGCACCAATTTACGGCGCTCCTTCAAAAAAACATCTGCGGCGCGAAGCAACGCGCTGTCGCTTGAACCGGAAGCGATGCGTCCCAGCGTCGCCATCGAACAAGGCACCACGACCATGGCGTCGAATTTGGCGGAGCCGCTGACGAAGGGAACGTTGAGATCATTTTCGGGATGTTGCAAAATTCCATCCGGCGCTTTGAAGCTGTCGACCTCCTGCGCTGCAACCTGTTTTGCATGCGCGCTCATAACCAGATGCACTTCATTTGCGCTGCAGTCGATCTGTTCGAGTAACCGCTGCAGATAGATCGTGCCGCTGGCGCCGGTAGCCGCGATGACAAGTTTCACGCGCCTAACCAAACACAACTCGCGCCTTCGCTCTAGAATTAAACCCGACTTCCGTTTGAATTTGGACCGCAACCGCGCCAATTAACTACCGCCATGGTAAAGAAACTCTTGCATACGCGCTATCGGGTTAAGGATTTGGAGAAGACTGTTAGCTTTTACCGAGATGTGCTCGGGTTGGAGGAAACACGCCGGCATACCTCTGGTCGGGGCTCGCAACTGGTCTTCTTCAAGGCGCCAGGGAGCGAGGAAGAAATCGAGATCTGCAAGTTCGACCAAAGCGGACCGGTGATGGTAGGACCGGATCTGACTCACCTCGCCTTTGAGGTTGACGATATGACAAAATTCGCGGAGCACGCGAAAGCGAAAGGTTATCCGCTCTCGGACGGACCCCATGAGAACGGCAAAGGCGGCGCGATTGCGTTTATCGATGCGCCGGAAGGCTATGAGATCGAGCTGATTCAGCGCGGACGCGGCGAATGATTCAACATAAAGCAACCGTTTGTTCTAAGATTTCTTCATGATCCGAATGCTGAAAATCGCGATTGCGCTGAGCCTCGTTTTCAGCGGCTCCAGCTTCGGTATTACTGAAGTTCCACCTAACCGCGCTGCTTCTGTCTTGGTCGTCGATGCATTGACGGGCCATGTCTTTTACGAAAAAAACGCGGATCAACAGCGCGCCGCTGCGAGCACGCAAAAACTTCTGACGGCGCTCATCATAGCCGAGCGAGGGTTTCTGGATCAAAACGTCCTAGTTGCGCCGGTAGACACGTATGCCGAGCCCGTGAAGCTCAACATCAAGGCCGGCGAGGTGTATCAGCGAATCGATTTGCTGCGCGCGCTTCTGGTAAAAAGCCCCAACGACGTGGCGCGTTGTCTGGCCCGCGATCATGCCGGCAGCATCGAGGCATTTGCCGATGTCATGAATCGAAAAGCATGGCAACTCGGCGCGACCCATTCGCATTTTTTGAATCCGAACGGTTTGCCTTTACCGGGACAGTTTTCGACGGCGCGCGATCTCTCGATTATCGCGCGCGCGGCCTACGCAAATCCGACGATTCGTTCAATCGTTTGTCTGCCGCAGCTGGTCTTTCGTTATGCCAATGGCCGCACGCGCGAATTAGAAAACACGAATAAGGTTCTGAAGCGATTGCCCTACTGCAATGGAATGAAGACCGGCTACACGGAAGCAGCCGGTCATTGTTTGATTGCAAGTGGCGCGCGTCCCGGCCGCGATGTGATTGTCGTCGTTCTCGGAGACGGTAAAGCAGGCATCTGGAAGGATGCTTCCGCGCTGCTTTCCTGGGCGCTCTGGATGTAGCAGCGATCGCCGCTACGCAGCTTAAGAGTCCGCTCAAGGTTCCGGGTTCCGGCGGGTCCCGGCGATTCGTTCCGGGCGTCGCGAGAGGCTCAGCGCGCATTTCAGCGCGCTTGGTGAAGCGTAGTCGCGCGCGGCGACAAATTGATTTCCCGGAACTACGGACTGCCGGAAGCCGCCGAGGCTCGCAGTAATGGAGAGGGCACCAATGCCGGATTGCGATGCACGTCCGAGGGCGACTCAGCTGGAACATCTTCTGGTCCCTCAGCTGGAGGTGCCGGTTCGGCCGCAGTGTTGGCGCTGGCGTATTGCCGCTGCATCCGCTGTTCAAGCGTTCCTTTTTTGGTCACCTGAGTGGAGGCGCAGCTGGAGAACAACCCGACTGCGAGAAGGCAAGTAGCGATTTTGATGATCATGTTTTGGCGATGTTTACGAGGGCAGAATAACGTTTCCGCCGACGGTCTTTATAATTACCATATTCCGGCTTTTGAACGCAAGTACGATTTTTGCTTTGGCTTTTCGCGACTCAGAAATGCGAAAAACCACACGCTACCCGCCAAACCGCTCCAATATAGGCCCAAGCTTACGCTTAATTTCATCTGGCCAAAGCTTCTGGTCGGTTACCAGTGCGGAGTCCAGCGCGCGATGTTCCGACCAATCTGGCTTCGTCGGGATCCTCGGGATCACCTGCCGCAGAATCTTTTTCGCGGTCTCCGCGTTCGCCGTGAGGTGACCAAAAACAGCTTCCGCTGACACAGGTTCCTCTTCCACCTTCCAGCAATCGTAGTCGGTAATCATCGCCATACTCGCCAACGCGATCTCCGCTTCCCGCGCGAGTTTTGCTTCCGGCAGATTCGTCATTCCGATCACATCGAAACCATTACGGCGGTTGAGTTCGGATTCGGCGCGTGTCGAAAACGCTGGGCCGTCCATGTTCACATAGGTCCCGCCGTTGTGAATTTTCACCTTTAATTCGCGCGCCGCTTCCGCGAGCAGATTCCGTAAATTCGTGCTGATCGGTTCTGCGAAACTGATGTGTGCGACAATGCCTTCGCCGAAAAATGTGTGTGCGTTGCGCTGACTCGTCCGATCGTAAAATTGCGAAGGCAAGAGCACATCGCGCGGCGCATATTTTTCCTGCAAACTGCCAACGGCCGTCACGCAAATAATCCAGCGCACATTGAGCGAACGCAGCGCATAAATGTTCGCGCGATGATTCAACTCATGCGGCAAAATGCGATGGCCGCGTCCATGCCGCGGCAAAAAATAAACCTGCCGCCCAGACAGTTTTCCGCCCATGATCGCATCCGAGGGGGAGCCAAATGGAGTCTCGATCTTTTGTTCGGAAGGCTCGGTCACTCCTTCCACTTGATAGAGGCCGCTGCCGCCAATAATTCCGATCGCTGGTGTTTCGTCACTCATATTCAAGAACCTTCATTCCACAAAGATTGTTTCCTCGGCGCTTCCGTTTTTATCCGCGGCGCGCAACTTCCATTCGCCCGGCGCTAGCTGCCAGAAGAAACGTCCATCGGATTGCGCCAATTGCGGCGTACCGTTCACAAACCATTTCGCATTGTTCCCGAGCGTTGCCGTCAGTTCGATCATCTGCTGCGATCGCGGCAACACTGGATCTATCTCGTAATGCGCATTTGCCACGGGATTTGTGATTCGCGGCTCCGGGCGCACTTGCGCATTGCGCGTATTGTTGCTGCTGGCGCACCAATTCGCATATTCGTTAGGCAGCAACAGTTTCCCGTCGTCGGAGAACCAACTGTCGGACCTCTCCTTCGGTTCCGTTCCCGCGACGAAGAGCTCGTCTACTTTCGCAAACGTGTGAAGTGAGGGCAGTAGTCCGGTCTCCACGCAAACTTCGCGTCGCACGAGTCTCTCGCTTTCCTCTGGCGGATCGAGCGGATGATCGCGGCGTAGCAGTTCGTGCATCATCGCGGCCCACAGCGGCGTCGCCGAGCGCACGGCAAATGTGTCCCGCATCGGTCGCCCATCGAAATTCCCCGCCCAAACCGCGACCGTGTGCTCTTTATTAAAGCCGACCGTCCAGGCGTCGCGAAAGCCGCTGCTCGTGCCCGTTTTCACCGCCACCCTCTCCTCAAAGACGAGCGGCGAGCGCGTGCCGAAGCTTTTCTCACGGGCGGAATTGTCGCAGAGAATATCGGTGACGATCTCGGTTGCTTCGCGCGAAGCGATGCGCGTCATCGGATGATGTGCGGCCGACAAGAGTTTCGCGCGCATTGCGATCCCATTCCGCGCAAGACCCGCATAAGCTCCCGCGAGATCGACCAGGCGGATCTCGGCGTTACCCAAAACGAAACCGGCACCGTAGTCGCTGAGTTCCCGCGAAAATTGGAAGCCCCACTTTCGCAACTCATAAAACGTTGGACGCGCACCGAGCCGGCTCAACGTGAAGACGGCCGGAACATTCAGCGAACATCCGAGCGCTTCGCGCAATCGCACCGGCCCGAGATAACGATGATTAAAGTTCTGCGGATCGTAGTCGGCATATTCGCCGCGAATCGCATCCGGAGTGTCCGGCAGCAAGCTTGCCGCGGTCAGCAAACGTCGATCGATCGCACTGAGATAAACGAACGGCTTCAAGGTCGAGCCGCAACTGCGTGCGCGCGTCGCGCCATTGATTTGGTTTTTCGCGTAGTCCGATGAGCCAACCATCGCGCGCACCGCTCCAGTATCGTTATCGAGAATCACCATGGCCGCTTGCGTGATATCGTATCGATTCAGTGCGGTGAGATGCGAATGTAGAAGTTGCTCGGCTGTGAGTTGAAGATCGAGATCGAGCGATGTACGAACTGTGCCGCGCAGCCTCGGATTTTGCGTGACCACTGCGTCGACAAAATGCGGCGCAAAATGTGGAGGATCAAAACGCGCGACAATCGGCGTTGATCTGCTCAGAAGCAGGTATTGGTCACGCGTGATCACATGCAATTGCGCGAGACGCGCGAGCGATCGTTCATATTTTTGCTTTGCCTGCTCGGAATGTTTCCACGGATTGAAGCGGGTCGGTGCCTGTGGCAGACCGGAGAGAAAAATCGATTCAGAAAGAGTTAGATCACGCGCCGATTTTCCGAAGTAAGCGCGAGCGGCCGCTTCGGGCCCGATCCGGCGATTGCCGTAACTGCTGCGATTCAAATACTCGGCCAAGATCTGCTGCTTGCTCCAGCGATGCTCCAGTTTCCACGCACAAATTGTCTCGTAAATTTTTCCGCTCCAGCTGCGGCGCTGGCGACCACTCGCAATTTTCACCAGTTGTTGCGTAATGGTCGAGCCGCCGGAAATGATGCGCCCTGATTTTAAGTTGCGCGCCACTGCTGCGGCCGTCGCCTGCCAATCGACACCGGCGTGTTCGTAAAAACGATGATCTTCCAGCGCAATCGTCACCCGCGGAAGCCATTTTCCCATCTCGTTCACCGCGCGCGGAAATTGTGCACGGGCCCCTGGAGAAGCGAGCTCAGCAATCTCACGTCCGCGACAATCCAGCAGAGTAAGAGTTCCGAGCGTTGGCTTTTCCAATTCGTTAGGCAAGGGCATCCACCACACCCAAATCGCACTCGCGACAAGGGTCGTCGTTGCAATCGCGAAAATCAGTCGCCGGAAACGACGCATAAGCTCGACGGTGAAAGGCCGGAGAAAAGGCTGTCGTACATCGGCACGACTTGTGTCGCGGGCCAGCGGAATGTTCCGGCGGCAGTCGCACGCGCGAGCACGGAGTACGTCCCCGATCCCGGCTCGAACGCATCGAAGTAAAGCAAAGTCGAACGATCGCGCATTTCCGAATGCGAAAGGAAAAGCGTGCGATCATGCTCGTCAGTTGCCGGAAGTTCGAAAAACTTTCCGATCATCGCAAGATTCGGATTCACTGTTTCAAGACCAGCCGGCAGCGAATCTTCGAGTGCGACATAATTTTGCAGTTTCCGCGTATTCATCCGGTAAGTGACTAGAATTTGATCGCCGAGTTTAAAGGGCGCGTTGTTCGCGCCGGTGCGCTTCGCATCTGTTAAATTTCGGACAACACGTTCGACGCGAAACCCGCGATCTACCCGATCGGTTTCCACTTCATCGGTCGAATACTCAACCTGTAACAAAAAATTCAGCGCGCCTTTGTTCAGTTCTTTTACGATAAGTTCTTCGCCGATCTTGCGATCGATCCACGAGGCTGACCGGCCGTTTTTTGAAACGATGCCTTTTGGTTCCGCGCTGTTCAACGATTCTGCTTTTTCCGCGCCGATCATTGATTTCAATTCGAGCAACAACCAAAGATTTTCCTGCGTCGACAGCGCGGCGGATGAGTCCATCAGCACAAGCATGCGATCGCGTATGCGCTGTTTCTTCTGCGCCGTCCAAGTTTTCGGCGCGATGGTATCGAAAGCGAGCGCGCAGATCGCTTCCGCGCGCGTGGCTGAACTCAAAGTCCTCGGATCAAATGCACGTGCTTTGATCGGCGCGTCGATTTCTCGCAGCAGTTGTTCCTTTTCGCTCGGCATAATGTTTTGCCGATGCAGCGCAATCGCAAGTAACGCACGGCCTTCGTCGCCATTCTCGTTGCGACGCAAATAGAGTTCGTGCGCTACCGATTTGAAATCGTCGTTCTGCTCGTATTGCGTGAGAACGAAGAGCGCGAAGCATTTTTCGAAGGAATTACTCGGGGTTTGGCCGTTCACAATTTTCTTCAGTGCGCCTGCCAGTTTGTCGCGTAATCCTTCGGGCGCTTGAAATCCGGCGTTAACCGATTCGTTCACCGCCCAAAATGCCTGACAAGTCACGAAAGGATTCCCAGTATCGCCACCCGGCCAATACGGCAGTATTCCGTCGGCGAGAAGCGAGTCGTTAAGCTGTTTCATCCCGCGTTCGAGCATGGCGCGATATTCCGCATCCCGCGCATCGATATCAGGTAGATACGCGACGAGATTCGCGAGAAAACTGTAGCCGAGAAGTTTCGTCGAAATTTGCTCGAAACATCCGTGCGGATAATCGAGAATCACCGGCACACCCGCGATTTTTGGAAGCCACGGCGAAGTGGACACGGTCGCGTTGAATTTTCCGCGACCGCGTTTCCAATTTTCCGGCATCGCGGCGCGAGCATCGAACCGCGGTCCGTTAAAAGGACCCGCCACGCTTTCTTTGCGCACGATCGTCGGCGACTGCACCGGCAGCGTGATCTCGATCGCGTCCGACATTTTCGCGTTTGATTTCGCTACCGCTTCGAAATGAATTTTCGTCGGCGCAAGGTCGTGATCCGTCACCTTTACTTTGAATCTGAAAACTGTCGGCGCATTGCGTTTTGCGGTCTGTGTTGCACGATCACTGACAAGCAATTTGCAATTCGCATCCGTCACACAGCGCGCGGTGATTTCTTCCGAATCCGCGAAATCCTCCTGCACCACAGCGCGCAATTCGACTTCATCTCCATCGCGCAGGAAACGCGGCAGCGCGGCATTGATAAGTAGCGGTTTCGAAACTTTTACGGTCGCGCTCGCGTCGCCGCCGAACTGATGCGCTTTCGTCTGTCCGACCGCAACGATACGATAAGTCGTTAGGTTATCTGGCGCAGTGAAATCGAATGCAGCGCTGCCGTTCCCATCCGTTTTCAAACTTCCCTGCCAGAACGCGAGCGTGCGGAATTCCTTTCGCACATTCGTCACATTGCCGACGGCTTCCTCGCCACCGTCGCCGATGGTGAAACCTTTTTGCGTCAGACTCCGTTCAGTAATCTCTTCGACATAGTTTTCGAGCGATTGATAGTTTCGAACGGAGAAAGGATTTCGCGGATAAAAATCATCGAGGATGTGAGGAAGCAGCCAATCGCCCAGTTTCAAAACCGCATCGTCCACTGCGAAGACAGCAAGCTCCGCGTCTGCAACAGGTGTGCCCTCCGAGGTTGCGCGCACGTCGCCGCGCACGGTATCGCCCGGTTTCACTGAAACGCTGGCGAGATGCGGCTCGATTTTCAGTTCGCGATCCGGCCGGCGCACCTGAATCTCGGATGAGGAAAAACGCTCGAGCGGCAACGACTTCTCACCGCCTGGCCTAACGAGGTAAATCGACACCGTTGCATTCGGCGCATACTCTTTTTTAATCGGCAACTCGATGCGGCCGGCGTTTCCCGACATCGGCACGAGAAGCGTATCAAGAATTTCATCCGTCTCGACTGAGACCCACGCAATGCCGGCGAATGGCGCTTGCACCGACAAGATCGCCTTTTCCCCCGGAGTAAACGGACCGGCCTGATGTTCCACTTTGAAACTCGTTTCGTTTTGCACGGGCAGCTCGGCCAATTCTTCGCCCGAAACCGTCGCCTCATCGCTGACCATCGGTGCTTTCGAACCCGGTGGCGTCACCGCGACGACGTAGCGGCCAGTCGTCGTTACGGGAAAATCGAATTCGGCCGGCGTCTTTGATTCCTTCGTCGCGACCTTCTCGAATTGATCGGTGTTCCGATACCGATAAACGAAAGGCGCCAGCTGTTCCTTGACCGTCTTGGTCGTGACATGAAACAAGTCAGCGTGAGCGACGACGCCGCTGACTTTCGCGTCGTCTTTATCAACCGCATCAATACTGACATCAACGCCGCGAGGTTTCTCCGTCCTCTCAGTAACCTTTATTCCAAGTCGCGACTGTGCCGGGAAAACTTTCGCCGAATCTCCGCCGGCGATCGTTTGGCCATCGACCGAAGTTACATCTGCGCGCCAGATAACATCGGCGCGACTGATCGCTGCATTGTCTTTGAATGGTGATTCGGACGCGAGGCCAGCAAAGCCGTGCTCATCCAGCTTCGCGTCGCCTTCGATCGATTTCAGTTCTTCATTATCCAAATCGAGATGCGGCCCAAGCTGGGCGTAACCGTTGAAGCGCTTTTTGTAATTCTCCTCCTCGCTGCCGTATTCCGGGGATGCCGTCCACGTCGCTTTCCAATGAATGCGCGCGCCCACATTTGGCGCGCCATGAAAATACGCCGACGAAACATGCGCATGCGACGTCACGCCGACTTCCGGCTCGGCTTCGACAACGACGGAAAAAATCGGCACTCGATATTCGTCGACGCGAAGGAACGTTGTCCCCTCGTAATTCTCGCCACCGACCTGCGCGCGTACTTGGTAACTGCCGAGTTTTATTTTCTCGGGAATATTCCACTCGGCTTCCCATCCACCATGCGCCGACAACGTGGCCGTTCCTTCGCCGACAATGCGATCGCCGTCGCTCTCGATTACCTTCCAGCGCACATCGGTCGCCGCCGGAATGGCGAGACCGCTGGCGGTGTTGAGGCGCATCATTCCTTTCATCTTCACCAGCTGTCCAGGCCGATAGAGATTGCGATCGGTGATGATTTCGGCGCGCGCTTTCCTCGTTAGGCGAACGTCATCGTTCGGCGAAGAATAGCTTTGCCCGTCGGCAAATTGCAGCGCTGGTCCCTGCGCCGTGTCGGCAATGAAAAGATGAATGCTGGGATTTTTCGCAGGAAAAATCTTGTCGCGCGCAAATGTGGCGAGACCCTGTTGGTCCGTCACCGCCCGCCCAAGTTCGATGTTTTCCTTCGTGACCGCGCGCACCGTCACACCAGACACCGGCCTCGCATCCGACATTTTCGCCACATGCAGGACGACGCTCGCCGGTAATCGCTTTTGCGTGAGGATGAAATCGCTGCTGCAAACAATCGAGCGATTACCAATGACTCTGCCGTCCCCGAGACGTGCGCTCGCTTCCAAAATATAAGCACCGCTGAAGTTTCCATTCTTAGGCGCGGCGCAATGAATGTCGCGCCGCACATTGGCGTCGCCACTGGTCGCATCGAACGTGCCGTTGCCGACTATGGGCAGGCTAAATGCGTCCACCAGCAGCTCAGTTTGCAACTGCTTCGCAAAACCGGTGCGAGGATCGTTGACGACTTTTCCCGTCACAGGATCGGTCGCATCTCTCTCAAATTCGCGCGCGCGCGCCGTCACAGGCCCCAATTTTTCCATCGGAATCTGCGCGAGTTTCCATGTCACCGCCGGGGCATTGATTTGGAAAAACGAGAGGCGCAGTTCCTGCCGTGCGCGCATGAAAATCTGCGAGGATGGAAAAATGATTGCTGCTTCCTTCGGATGAAACGTCGCATTCCAATGTGACTCACTCGTTAGGCCGTAGCCGCGCTCGCCTTTCAAACCCGACGCGATCGTGACGCTGTAACGCTTCGTCAGATCGAACCTCCCCTTCACCGCCACTTCATCACCACTCGCGAGGAGCTGCATTTCGGCGACTGCGGGTTCGATCCGAATTTTTGCCGGCGTGGCTTCACTCGGATCGATGTCGTCGGTAAATTTAATTCGGATGGCCGGCTCATCGAGCGGATGATTGAACGCGCCGACCCAATCGATCTTGAGCGGCTCTGTTTTGCCTGCCGGCAAAACTTTTAAATACTGCAGCGGACGACGGCTCTTCGCTTCAGCCAGACCGTTAACGACCAGATCGTAAGTGTGACCTACCGGCAGGGGTTCGCGCGGAGTGGCACGAAACGATTTCCCCGTGGGCGGGTCCGTGACTTTCTCGTCGGTTGATTGAATCACTTCGACCGAAAACCGCGCCTGCGAATCGCGATCCTGGAAATAAACGTGTTCAGCCACTTCGGCGAGGAGCACATCGTAAGTGGAGTCGAGCCCGATCTGCGGTCGCACGCTGAGATGTTCGCGCTGCTCAAAATCGGTCGAAATAGAAAATTGCGGCGCCGTGAATTCCGCACTCCAATCCTGCGTCTCGATTCGTTTGCCAGTGGCATCCGCGAGTTTTGGAACAAGCGTCAGCCGATGATGCGCACCGGGCACAACCGCGCGCACTGTAAAAACGCCTTCGGTCTGACTTTTCCAAAGAAAGGTTCCTTCAACCTTGGGCTCGCTGACAAACGGACAGGGTTGATCTCCAACATCGATCAGATCCGTCGCAACAATCGCGTTTGGAAATGTGATCGTGATTTCGTCGCCCGGCGTGATGTTACCCTGACTCGGTTCGATAACGATACCGCCCGCATCCGGTTTTGTGTTCGACGATTCGTCTTCGGCACCGATCAATCGAGTCGCGCCGACGAATACAAAAATGAAGATAAGAGCTGCGCGTTTCATTGGCGCGGCGGTTCCAATTCGTTCAGACGCCGCAGATCGGCGTCCGCTTCCTGAACTTTGCCGACGCGACGCTGCGCCTCTTCGCGCGCCTTAAGCGCCACCGCGGATTCGCGAATGGCAAGTGAGCGCGTTTGCGACTCGATAGCGGCGGCCAAATTTGCGCGCCGCGCTTCGAGGACGCCGCGGTAATACCACATCACGGCATTGGTCGGCGTAAGCTCTGTCACTTTGATGATGTGATTAACCGCTTCCGCGATTCGGCCGAGGCCATCAAGATCATGCGCCATTTCGAAATGTGCGGCCGCGGATTTGTCATCGAGCGCAAGCGCGGCACGTGCGTCGGCGAGCGCGAGCGTGAATTGATTCAATTGCCGCAAAGTTTTCGAGCGCGCCGCCAACGGCTCGGGGTTGTCAGCGTTCTGTGCGATGAGCAAATCTTCGTTCGCCAGTTCGCCTAACGACTGGTCGCTGAGATGGCCGGCTTGCTCGCGGACGAGGTTCTTGCTCACCTGCAATTTGGCTGCCTCATCATCGCGGCTCAAATCGAGCAAAGCCTCCGCCGTTTGAATGCGCGCGCGCATCGAGGTGGGTTCGAGTTTTGCGGCCTTCTCGCAATCATCGAGCGCGAGGAGCGGTCGCTGCGCGAGCGTGAACAAATGCGCGCGCTCCAGCAAAAGATTGAAGTCGTTAGGCGATTTGGCAATTCGCGATTCGATCGCTTTAATTCGCGGCAGAAAATCCTGCAGCTTCTCGAATTGCGGCATCCATTCTTTCACCTCCGCGCCATCGGGTTTGAGCTTGTTCGCTTTCGCCATCTCGGCGTAAGCGGCATTCCATTTATGCAGGCGCAAAAGCGCACAAGCGTAATCGACACGGCGAGCGGACGACTCCTTCGCCGCGATCGCTTTGCTTCGATACGCGGCGTTGTCAGCCCAGCGATCTTGTTCAACGCAAAGGTCCGCGAGCTTGTCGTAGACATCGGCCGCATCGGAGGCAGACGGTTTCCGTGCGATGAACGCGAGATAATGTCGCTCTGCGCCCTTGTAATCTTTCTGGTGCGCGTTTAAATCGCCGCGAAAATCTTCGATCCCGGCCGGCAGTTTTTTTACCCCTTTTTCCCAGGCGGCGAGCGTTTCCGCGAAGCGATCGAAGTCTTCGATCTCCAATTGCGTGCGCGCGAGAGTTTCCCATGTCCCTGAGTCGTTAGGCGATGCCGCCACGATGCGGCGGCTCAACTCGATAATCGAAGGTTTATCGTCCGTCTCTTGCGCGGCCGAAAGTTGCGTGCGCAATTTGGAAACATCGGCGGTCGCCGCCCGGAGCAGGGTCGCTCCGCACAATGTTATACAGAGAAGAAATCTGAACCGCGGCAAGATGCGGCATCATGATTACCTCCCGATTCGGTTTCAATAAATTTTGTGTCACTTGCAACTTTGGCCGGCGACAGGAGCGTAACCGACCATGTCCCGCGAGTACACCCTGGAGCGCAGCCCGTCAGCGACTTCGATCAATATCGATTATGCGGCGGAGCTGAACGAACAGCAGCTCGCCGCCGTGACGGCATCGCCCGGGCCGTTGCTGGTCATCGCGGGCGCGGGCAGCGGAAAGACACGCACGCTGACTTATCGCGTCGCCTACCTGCTCGAGAACGGCATCGATCCGCGCAACATTTTGCTGCTCACTTTTACGAACAAGGCTGCGCGCCAAATGCTCGATCGCGTCGCGAATCTTTTGCCGGTCGATGCGAGCGGACTTTGGGGCGGAACATTTCACTCGATCGGAAATCGCATGCTGCGGCGACACGGACGCGCGCTCGGTTATTCCAGCGGATTCACGATCATGGACCGCGAAGATCAGAAGGATTTGATCAACGCCGTTGTCGCAGCGGCTGGAATCGACCCTAAGGAAATGCGGTTTCCAAAAGGCGATGTACTCGCGGACATCTTCAGTTTCGTCATTAACACGGAGAAACCGATGGAGGAGTTGCTTGCGGAAAAGTTCCCGTACTTCCTCCCGTTGCTAGAGCAAATCAAAGACGTCCACGCGCGTTACGAGAAGAAAAAGAAATCGACGAACTCGATGGACTTCGACGATCTGCTCGAGAAAACGCTGCGCATGCTACTCGAACACGAAGAGATCGCGGCGTTTTATCGGCGGCAGTTCAAATTCATCCTCGTCGATGAATATCAAGATACGAACAAGATCCAGGCGGATTTCATCGACACGCTCGCGGCGGAACACAAAAACGTCATGGTCGTGGGGGACGATGCGCAATCGATTTATTCGTGGCGCGGCGCGAATTTCCAAAACATCCTCGAATTTCCGAAGCGCTATCCAAATGCGCAGGTCTTCAAGATTGAGCTGAATTATCGCAGCGTGCCGGAAATTCTCGCGGTCGCGAACGCGGCGATTGCGGCAAACGTGCAGCAGTTTCGCAAACAGCTGAGCGCGACGCGCCATTCACATTCGGCGAGGCCGGCGCTCGTAGCGCTAAATGACAGCAGCGAGCAAGCGCAGTTTGTCGCGCAACGAATTTTGGAGCTGCGCGATGAAAACGTGGACCTGAACGAGATCGCAGTTTTATATCGCTCGCATTTCCACGCCGTGGAATTGCAGCTCGAACTTTCGCGCCGCGGCATTCCGTATCAAATCACAAGCGGGGTGCGATTTTTCGAGCAGGCGCATATTAAAGACGTGGCCGCCTTCATTCGTCTCGTGGTCAATCCACGCGATGAAGTTGGGTTCAAGCGCATGGTGAAATTGCTGCCCGGTATCGGGAACAAGAGCGCCGATACTTTGTGGCGGACTTGGGAAACGTCGCTGAACGAGCGCGGCGATATTTCGTCGTGGAGCGAACGCCTCCTCACGATGCCGGTGACCGCCAAATCGAAGAAATCTTGGGAACAACTCGCGCACACCCTCGATGAAATTGCACCCGGCGGACGAGCGAATCCGCCATCGGAGATGATCACCTCGGTCGTGGAAGCGATCTATGACGACTATGCCAAAGCAAATTTTACGAACTACGAGCTGCGGCGCGAGGACCTGAATCAGCTGGCCGCGTTTGCGCGTCAATTCAAAGACGCGGAGGAATTTCTCTCGCAGCTTGCGCTTATCAGCAACGTAGACGCGGAGGCTGCGCCCAATCAGACCGCCGATCAGGAAGCCGTGAACTTGTCGTCGGTTCATCAGGCCAAAGGCCTTGAGTATCACACGGTATTCGTAATTTGGCTGACCGACGGAATGTTTCCGAGCTCACGCTCACTCGAAACACGCGATGCGATTGAAGAGGAGCGCCGGCTCTTCTATGTGGCAATCACGCGGGCGCGCGATGAACTTTATCTCACTTATCCGCACATGCGCTTGAATGCTGGTTACGGTGAAATCTTTCAGCGGCCCTCGCGCTTTCTGAAAGAGATTCCGACAAATCTCGTGGAAGACTGGCAGGTGCGCCGCGCCTAGTTGTCATTCCGAACGGAGCGGAGCGAAGCGAACTCTAAAATGGATTTAAGTTCCGATAAACGCTTCGCCGGGATCCTCGCGCCACTCTTTGCGATTAGGACGGAGGACGATCTTGGAATTGGCGATTTGGAAGCGCTGAGGCAATTTATCGATTGGGCGGCAGGCATTGGATTTAAGCTCGTTCAACTGTTGCCGATCAACGAAACCGGGCGCGACAACAGTCCGTATAACGCGATCAGCTCGGTCGCAATCGAACCGACGACGTTGCATCTCGTACCGGGTTCGCCCCAAGACTTAACGCAGGAAGATTTCGACGCGGTCGTGGCCACTGTCGATGCGAAGAAATTACAACGCGGCGACGTGAATTACCGACGCGTGCGAAAGCTTAAGGGCGCTTTGCTCGAAAAAGCGTTCGCGCATTTTGAACAGAGGACGGCAAATAACGAGACCGCTTCCCAATCATTCGTTGATTTCTGCCGCGAACATACGAGCTGGCTCGATGATTACGCCTTGTTCCGTGCCCTCATGGAAAAAAATCGCGGACGCGAGACATGGGACCAATGGCGTGAAGAACATCGCTCGTTAGGCGCGGCGCGCGCCTGGCTGCAGGCACTGGGACCGAGGAGGCGGGAAAATTTCGAGAGGCGCATGCGCTTCTTTCGCTACGTGCAGTGGATCGCGCACCATCAATGGTCGGCGACCAAGCGCCATGCGGAGGACCGCGGTGTCGCGCTCATGGGCGACATACCGTTCGGTGTTAGTTACTACAGCGCGGATGTGTTCGCGCGTCCGGAGGAATTTGCGCTCGATTGGTCCGGAGGGGCGCCGCCCGAACCGTACTTCAAGGATGACGAGTTCACGCAAAAATGGGGACAGAACTGGGGGATTCCGCTGTATCGCTGGGATGTAATGCGCGCGAACAACTTCGCGTGGTGGCGTCAACGTGTGCGTGGGGTGCAGAATTTCTTTCACGTTTTCCGCATCGATCACGTACTTGGGTTTTATCGCATTTACGCGTTCCCGTGGCGACCCACACGCAATCAGGAATTTTTGCCGCTCAACCAGGAGGAAATGTTGCAACGCACAAGCGGAAGAGCGCCACATTTTTCGCCGCGCGATGATTCGACGACAGAAAATTGCGAGGCGAATCGCCGCGAAGGCGAGGAGTATCTGCGTGTCGTCCTGGAAGAATCGGGCGCCACTCGTGTCGTGGGTGAAGATTTGGGAACTGTTCCCAAATATGTGCGACCAAGTTTGCACTCGTTAGGCATCGCCGGTTTCAAAATTCCGCAATGGGAGGTTTATGATGGACGTATCACTCCGGGCCCGGAGTACGAGCGATTAAGCGTTGCGACCTACGCGACGCACGATCACAAACCGCTGCGTTTGCTTTGGGAGGAGGCTTTCGGAAAAAAGGCAGCCGACACGCGCGAGCAATCCCGCCAGGAGTTGGAAAAGCTCGCCAGCTTCGCTGGGATCCAGCCGCAAGCGGAGCCGTTCGATTATAAGAGGGATATTTACCCTCGACTCATGCGCGCGCTTTTTGCAGCCAATTCGTGGCTCGTCATCGTCATGATCACCGATCTGCTCGCGCGTATGGACCGTTTTAACACGCCCGGCATGGCGGTGTCGGCGAACTGGACGCGGCGCATGCGCCAGACCATGTCACAGTTGTCAACTAACAGAAATGTGCAGCGCAAAATGCGACTCGTTAGGCGATTATTAGAGGAGACAGGTAGGGGAGGTTCACCGAACCGCCCGGACGATTGAGTCAATCGCCCTACCTCGATATCATGGCCCCCTTATTACCTAACGAGTGCGGGCGATTGGACAGTCGCCGCAAGCTGGCTTAACCATTCGCCAGAAAAGGATAGATGATCGGCGCAGCGAAAATTTATTTCATCGTCTTCGGCGTGCTCACGATTGTGGGCGGCATCATCGGCTACGCCAGCAAGGGAAGCGTAGCGTCCATTGTTGCTGGGTCGATCTCGGGAATACTTTTATTGCTGGGAGCATTTCTGCTTGCCGATCATTTCGTCGCCGGGCTGGCGATTGCATTGATTGTGTCGCTTTTGCTCGCTGGACAATTCGTTCCGAAATTTATTCAGACCGGGAAAGCGATGCCGGCGGGGATGATGTCGATTTTGAGCGTGATCGGTATTATCACGGCGATCGTCACCTGGATTAAAAAATAGAAGTCGCGTGCGAAAACTTCGTTTGAGCACGTTGCGGGGCTTCGTGCTGCTGCTCTTTCTCCTGATCGCGACGGGAATCGTCTATCGCTGGATTTCGCTCGAACGTTGGCGCTGGCGTTTGATCCAGCTAACCGGACCGGAATCGGAGTGGGCGGTGCCGATTCACCCGTCGCCCCAGCCGCAGCCAACCCGGACGCCAATCATCTCGGGAAAACTAGACACCGCGCGGCTGTTCAACGGAATCACGGTGCACGCGGAGGTCGAGGCACCCACTGGCGCCGCAGCGTCGGATGAACGCCTCGATCCGCGGAGCTACGTCATCGATTTGACGTTGCAAGCGCGCGTGCCGACACCAAACAAAACCATCGACGAACTGGCGAAAGTGAATCCGGAATTGCCCAAGCTCCTGCCACGCCTCGCGACGATGGTGACGCCCGAATCGGTCTCTCCGTTTTTCGCGCAGCTTTACCAAATGAAAGTGAAAACGTTGCGCGAAAATCTCGGCCGGCTCGATCTGCTTCTTTCGCGGCACAATTTTTACGACTGCCAGACGGTCATGCAGTTGAAGCATCCGCAGACAAACCGCAAAGTCGTTTTGCTCCAGGCGGAAATGGACGTGGATGCGGACGGTTCGGACGCAGATCGATTGCCCGCTGGCAGCGGTGTGTCGACAAACTTTAAACCGTTCACGAGTTTCCGTTGGCAGAAGAAGACGAAAGCTCCCAATCCCTACCTCGCGGCGACGCAGGAAAATTTGCAGCGCGTCGAGACTGAGTTAGCGACAAAGTCGACGACTCCAGAACGCAAAAACGAACTGCGCAATGCACGCACGCAGTTGCGCAAAGACGTCGATACGCTGAAGAAATGGAGCTTCCTCATCGGCGCGACCGATCCTTACATCGTCATCCCCACCGGTTTTGCCTCAGGAACCGGCGCCAAAATCGGTGACTACGCGGTCGTTGTGGCCGGGAATAAACTCTATCCGGCGATCGTCGGCGATGCGGGTCCGCCGGATAAAGTGGGCGAAGCGTCATTGCGCATCGCGAAAGAAATTAACTCGCTTTCAACCGCATACAGCCGACCGGTAAGCGATCTCAAGGTGACGTATTTGATTTTTCCCGGCACAGCCGATCCGCCAGGTCCGCCGGATTTGGAAAAGCTTCGAGCGCGTTGCGAAGCGCTCGTAAATGACATCGGTGGCGCGACCACTCCGTTGCATCACTGGGAAAATATTATTCCTCCTCCGCCGACTCCGACGCCTTCGCCAACACCAACGCCCTCGCCCGCCCCGACTCCATCGGAGTCGCCGACAGCTTCGCCCTCCGCGACTTTCGCTTTCCCCACGCCGACGGCGAGCACTAGCCCAACTCCGCCGGAAACCGTGCAATCGCCTGCACCGTAACGATGATCCGCACAGCCGCGGGGCTCGATTGACGCGTTACACGAATGTCGAAAGGCTTGTCCGACATTCGCAATAAATGAAAAAAACAATTTGGCGTCGTTGGTGGTTTTGGGTTGTGGCGGTCATTCTCGCCGCCATTCTGGTTGTCCATTTCATGCTCGCGATCTGGGTGCGCGATTACGTCAATCGCAAGCTCTCAGAAATTCCTGGATATCGCGGTCACGTCGCGGCCGTAACATTGCATTTGTGGCGGGGCGCTTATCAGATTCACAAAGTTGATATCGTGAAAACCGGAGGCGACGTTCCGGTCCCATTTTTTTCTGCGCCCCTGGTCGATCTTTCGGTGGAATGGAAAGCGCTCTTCAACGGCACGCTCGTCGGCGAGATTTACTTCAATCGACCACAACTAAATTTTGTTAACGCGCCGAGCAAAGAAGACGCCCAAATCGGCGTCGACAAACCCTGGACCGACAAAATCCGCCAGCTATTCCCGCTCAAGATCAATCGCTTCGTCGTGCACGACGGCCAGATTCATTATCGCGATTTCCACAAGACGCCGAAAGTCGATGTCGTGTTCGATCGCGTGCGGATGCTGGCGAAGAATTTAACGAACAGCGAAAAACTATCGAAGACGCTCCACGCAAACGTGCAGATCGAATGTCGCCCGCTGCGCGAAGGCGATCTGCGTTCCAAGATCGATCTCGATCCCTACGCGACGAAGCCGACTTTCAGCACACAGCTGGAAATGAAAGGCGTGCCCTTAGTGAAACTAAACGACTTCGCAAAGGCTTATGCCGGAATTACATTCGAATCCGGAACTCTGGGCGTCGCGACCGAACTGGATGCTAATGACGGCCGCTTTACCGGATTCGTTGAACCTGTTTTTGAGCACATGTCGATTTTCGACCCGGCTCATGATTCGAAAAATCCAATCGATTTTGTCTGGCAGGGCATTGTTGGCGGATTAACGCGAATCATTCGCAATCAGCCGAAAGATCGTTTCGGCACGCGCGTGCCTCCGTCGGGCAGCTTCGATCAACCTCAACCTGCGATCATCACAACCGTCCTGAACGTTTTTAAAAATTCGCTCATCAAAGCGTTTGAAGGGAAGCTCGAGGAGAATCACGAAAAGCTGCCGAAGGTTCCGGAGAATCAGCAGTGATTACTCCATTTCGGATGCGGGGTCGCAACCCCGACCCAAGTCTCAGCTCAGCTTCTTATGCAAGAAGCAAAGTCCACACACGGCGACAACAAGAAGCATTGCCGTGCTGCCGTTCTCCGGAATGCTCGCGCCACTGGAAGCCGTGACCAGACCTAACAGGATATCATCTTGGATCCCGGCATAATGAGCGGTGAGACTGACGTACTTAAAATGGAGGAGCGAGCTGATATCAACCGCATGATCGGCGACGAGACTGTTGCTGATTTCGAGCGTTCCCAATTGTCCAAGAGTGTTCGAAGCGAAGAGATCCCACGATTCACCGGCCTGAACGCTATTGACGAAAATGGACGCGGTGTTGTAGCCCTTAGCCAAAAATTGGCTTATGTCTAACTGCACGAAATTTCCATGGGAAATCTCATGGTCTCCACTGTAATCGTTGGCTAAACCGAGTCCTGTCTCGTCTGCTCCTGAGTTTTTGCCGTACAGGTTAGCCGCCAAACCTGAAGCGAAACCGTACGCGGTAATCGTTACGCCATTCACGTTGTAACCCTGTGAATTGCCTAAGACGCCCATCGGGCTGGTGAAGTCATAACTTATTGTGCCCGCCTGGGCTGTAGCGGCGCTGAGCTCGGTAAGTATAAACACACCGCAAATCGCCAATAGATAGCGTCCTATTCCCACGGCCACCTCCGAAGCCCTTCGTAGAGTCACAATTAACCTTGTACCAATTTCTTCCCTACCCGTCAAGCCTTTCTACGGATGCGGCTCTGCTCTTTCTCGGTTTACCGTATTCATAGACAGTCTTTTTTTAGAGAGTGGCTACCCCGCATGGATTTGAACCATGAATAACGCCTCCAAAGGGCGCTGTGTTACCGTTACACCACGGGGTAATGCCGAGGAACGATTTCGATTGTCGATTGCGGATTTTAATCTGCAAGCAGGAACATGAAACTGACGAAACGGCCGTTCGCTAATTCAGCGAATCGGAGTATATTTCTCCTCCCCAATTATGCAGGAATTGACCATCAAGAATTTACACGTGGAGATAGCCGAAAAGGAGATCGTGCGCGGTCTCAGCCTGTCGGTTCCTCGCGGTGAAGTACATGCCATTATGGGGCCGAACGGCTCTGGCAAAAGCACGCTGGCCAAGGTGTTAGCCGGTCATCCGGATTATCACGTCAAGAGGGGCGAGGTTTTGATGGACGGTGAAAATATCCTGGCGCTCGACCCGGACGAACGGGCCCGTAAAGGCTTGTTTCTCGCCTTTCAATATCCGAGCGAAATCTCCGGTGTGACGATTGCGAATTTTTTGCGCGCGGCGGTGCAGGCGCGCCTGCCGGAGGGTGAAGACCTGGAGGCAACTGAATATTACGCGAAGCTTTACGAGAAAATGGAATTGCTCGGGATGGATCGCTCGTTCACATCGCGCTCAGTCAACGAAGGATTTTCCGGCGGCGAAAAAAAGCGCACGGAAATTTTGCAGCTCGCCATGCTCGAACCCACCTACGCGATTCTTGACGAAACCGACAGTGGCCTCGATATCGATGCGCTCAAGATCGTCGCCCATGGCGTTAACTCTTTGCGGGGACCAAACGTGGGTATTCTTTTGATCACTCATTATCAACGGCTTTTGAACTACATCGTGCCCGATCACGTCCATGTTATGGTAGCGGGGCGTATCGTGCGCAGCGGACGCAAAGAGCTCGCGCTCGAACTGGAAGAGCGCGGTTACGATTGGGCGCGCGAGGACGAGCGGGAAATGGCGACAACATAAGAAGCGATTACACCCACAATGAAAACGGAAACTAAAGCAGTCGATATTGACCGGAATGTCGGGAATTTCTCTTACGACGTTGCACACACTTACGACGCCGGAGTTGGTTTGTCGGAGAAGACGATTCACTACATCTCGGACATCAAAGAGGATCCTGATTGGGTCCGTGAGTTTCGTCTCAAGGCCTATAAGACATTTCTCGAGAAACCGATGCCGACGCATTGGGCAAGCAAGGATCTTGAGGCAATAAATTTTGATAAGATTCGTTATTACCTGAGCGGCGGTGTGCAGCCGAAACGCAGTTGGGAAGATGTGCCCGAAGATGTGAAGCGCACATTCGAGCGGCTCGGCATTCCCGAGCAGGAACGCCGGTTTCTCGCCGGTGTTGAGGCGCAGTTCGACAGCGAAGCCGTTTACTCGAACATCAAGAAAGCAGTGGGCGAACAGGGCGTCATTTTTGTCGGCTCAACCGATGGATTGAAGGAGCACCCGGAAATATTCCGGAAATGGTTCGGCAAAGTCATTCCCATCGGCGACAACAAATTTAGCGCGCTCAACTCCGCCGTGTTCAGCGGTGGCTCGTTTATCTACGTGCCGCCAGGAGTGAAAGTGAAGCACCCATTGCAGGCTTATTTCCGCATCAACGCCGAGAATTTCGGCCAGTTCGAGCGCACCCTCATCATCTGCGATGAAGGTTCGGAGCTGACTTACATGGAGGGTTGCACCGCGCCGAAGTTCAACACCGCTACGCTACACAGCGCGGTCGTCGAGCTCGTCGCGATGAAAGGCGCGAAGCTTCAATACATCACCGTCCAAAACTGGAGCGCGAACGTTTTCAATCTCGTAACCAAACGCGGGATCGCGCACGAAGATGCGGAAGTGAAATGGATCGATTGCAACATCGGCTCGCGCCTGACCATGAAATATCCGGGCGTGATCATGAAAGGGCGCAGAGCGCGCGGAGAAGTTCTTTCCATCGCACTCGCCAACGACGGGCAACACCAGGACACTGGCGCTAAGATGATTCACGCCGCCGATGAAACGACCTCAAACATCATTTCGAAATCGATCTCAATCGGCACCGGTCGCGCCACTTATCGCGGATTGGTGCACGTGCCGAAGCATCTCAAAAATTGCAAGAACAACACCGAGTGCGACGCGCTTCTCATCAACTCGACCTCGCGCACCGACACTTATCCCGCCATCACCGTGCGCGGCACCGGCAACGCCGTGCAGCATGAAGCGAGCGTCAGCCAGGTCAGCGCCGAGCAGATCTTCTACATGCAACAGCGCGGCCTGAGCGAAGCGCAAGCCATGAGTTTGAGCGTGAACGGTTTCGTCAACGATCTCGTTAGGCAATTCCCGATGGAATACAGCGTTGAGCTGAAACGCCTGATCGAGCTGGAGATGGAAGGCTCGGTCGGATAAATTTTGCGTAACTGAATTCAAGGACCGGCGGTTTCCAAACCGCCGTTTCTGTCTGGAACAAATGTCATCGTCAGTTGCAGTTGCTGAAACGACTGGCTCGAAAGGAATTCTTTCCGGCCCGGTCGATTCGCGCGAATTTCCCGATTGGTTCCGCGAACAACAGCGCGAAGCCTGGGAACAATTCGAATTGCTTCCGGCGCCGACGCGCAAAGATCAGCTCTGGCGTTTTTCGAATGTCGATCTTCTCGATTTAAGGTCGTTCCGACACAGCACTCCGCTTTCCGATGATGATCGCGCCAACGTTCTGAAGTATTCGCGCGGTCTCGATGAATTCGCCGCGCGAATGATTTTTGCCGGCGACCAGTTGGTCGAGCGCGACATTGTTTCCGAACAACTCAAAAAGCGCGGCGTTATTTTTCAGCCGCTCGAGCGCGCGTTGGTCGAGCACGTTGATCTTTTCCGAAAACATTTCATGTCGCAGCCGGCGGTGCTGGGCTCCGCCAAATTCGCGGCGCTGCACAAGGCGCTGGTCTCGAACGGAACCTTCCTTTTCGTGCCGCGCGGCGTCGAGATCGAGCTGCCGATCGAAATCTTTCACTGGTTGCGTGGCGAAAATGTCTCGGTTTTTCCGCATCTGCTCCTTGTCGCGGACGAGTTGGCGAAGGTTACCGTAGTCGAGCATTTCCGCTCGTGTGATCAAGATGCCGCGGGTTTCGCTTGCGGTGTCAACGATCTCATCGCCGGTCCAGGCGCGAAGGTTACTTACGTTTGTGCGCAAACCTGGGGTGAAAACGTGCGTGCCTTGCAAATGAACACGACCACGGTCGATCACGAAGCTTCGGCCATGAGTCTCAATCTGCATCTTGGCGGAAGATATTCGCGCTTCGAAAGTCTCAGCCGCCTCATCGGTGAAGGCGCGCGCAGTGATCTCCTTGCCGTATCTGTTGCGACGGGCGATCAGGAATTCGACGCGCGCACTTTGCAGGATCATGTTTCGCCGCACACGGCGAGCGATTTACTTTATAAAAACGCGCTGGACGATCGCGCCCGCTGCACCTTCGGCGGTCTCATTCGCGTGGAACCTCACTCGCATTTCACCGACGCATATCAAAAAGTGCGCAATTTACTCCTGAGCGACGACTCCGAAGCCAACTCGATGCCCGGGCTGGAAATTCTCGCCGACAACGTCCGCTGCACTCACGGCGCCACCTCCGGCCAGATCGACGAAGACGAACTCTTTTATCTCCGCACCCGCGGCATTCCCGTTTCAGCCGCCCAACGCCTCATCGTCACCGGATTCTTGAACGAAGTGATTCAACGTCTCGATCAACCGGCGATCTCAGCGCATTTGCATCAGCTAATACAAGAGAAATTTGCGCGGTGATTGACGAGCGCGCGAACTTTTTGCATCGCAGGAACTCTGGGGAGCGCAGGCGCCTCGCGTGCTGGCGATGGCGCCCTCGCCATCGCGCCTTAGTCGCAAAGTCGGAAATCTAAAGATTGTTTCGGCGAGGCGCCGAAACCGGCACGCGAGGCGCGTGCGCTCCCCAGAGTTATCTGTTCGCGGCTGGCGTCAATAAACTTTGGGACCGTGAATCCAAAAACCACTTCAATTTGGATAGAGCTGCGCAATCGCAGTTGCCGAATCACGAATTATTTCGATCAACTCTCGTGGAGCGAGCACACGAACATGGCCGCCCCAGCTCAGAATCCAGCGCTCGATTTCCTCAAGGCCAGCGAGGTCAAGCTCCAGAATGATTGAACCGTCGCGCTTGGAATGAATGCGCTGCGATTCATGCCAGATCCGTTCTGCCACCAGTCGCGCGGCGAAAGGATCGAATTGCAATCTGATGCGATGTTTCTTTTTGCCGGAGTGAGCGCCGAAGCTTCCGCGCAAAATTTTGGCGATCGAAAAGTCGGCCGGACGATGGAAGCGTTTACTCGTTAGGCGAATGTCGCGCATGCGCGGCAAGGCGAACGTACGCAACTGCCCACGTTCAAGATCGTGGCCGAAGAGATACCACTGATTCTCCAGGCAGGCGAGATGGTACGGTTGGACGAGCCGCAATTCGAAATCGCGTCCGCGCAACTTCCGATACTTGAAACTAACTTCCACCGAGCGCAGCACGGCTTTACTCACCTCTTCGAAAAGTTCGAGATCGGCTGGACTCGCGCCGGCGCTGCGGAACGAGATGACATTGTCGAGTTCGCTCCAGGAAAACGAGACGCGATCGGTCAGGCCATCTGTAATTTTCCGAAAAGCGGTGCGGAGCGGCTGCTCAAATGGCGTTCCCTTGTACTGCGCGAGGGCCTTTTGCGCGACGAAAAGCGCTGTGATCTCGCCCTCCGAAACTTCGATGTTCGGAAAGCTCGTGACTGGCTCGGAGTAATAGAAGCCGAACTGGAGCGGATCGTAGTCTATCGGAAGCCCGAGACGGTAACGCATGAAATCGATGTCGCGCTGGATTGTTTTCGGCGAAACCTCGAGAGACTCGGCCACTTTGCGGCAGTTCGGAAAATGCCGGTCCTTCAAGCGAGCATGGATCTGCATCATTCGCTCCAGTGGCGGTCGCGAAGATTGGGTGGTTTTCATTGAATCGAGTTGGCAGGAAAAATTTAAAAATCTTTATTGGTAGGACAGCCTTTGTCCTACCCCTTCTCTTAAGGTAGCGGGATGAAACATTATTCAAACCGTTATCGTCGCCGCAATCTGCTGCCTGTTCCGTATTCCGTCCGGCCAGACCGGATCGAGCGTGGGCTGCAGATCCTGCGCGCGGTTAGGCTGGCATTGATAAAGCCGCAACCCCTGGTGCGCGCGCAACAATGCGAATTCAATTTCGCCTGCGCCAGGAAAATTTAGGACAAGAGAAACATTGCTTCGCTGCAGCCAATTGCTTTATGCTTGCACTCTCGTGGTCGGCGAGCCACGACACAGGGTGCGAGTATGGAAGTAAGCGGCACGATCGACGCGATTTTAAGCCAGAAGGGAACCGAAATTTTTTCGGTTCCTCCGGAGGCGAGCGTGTTCGAAGCCATCGAATTGATGGACAGCAAGAATGTTGGTGCACTTATCGTGATGGAAAACGATCGGCTCGTGGGGATGATTTCGGAGCGCGATTACACGCGCAAAATCGTGCTTCGCGGAAAGCGTTCACGCGAAACATTGGTGCGCGAGATCATGACAAGTGAGTTAACCGTCGCTCATCCGCACGAGCCCGTGGAAAAATGTCTGCGACTCATGACGGAAAAGCGCATTCGTCATTTGCCGGTGATGGATGGTGAAAAGTTGCGCGGCGTGATCTCGATCGGCGATTTGGTGAAGTTCGTGATCTCCGCGCAACACGCGACCATCGCGCACCTGGAAAACTACATTTACGGACAGCCGGGCTAACCGTCTTTTGTAGCGGCGGTCTCTGACCGTCGCATTAGTTGCTGGCAAAAGTGCGACGGTCAGAGACCGCCGCTACAGCTGCCAGACGGTTTTTCCGCCGACAATCGTACGGATCGCGCGACCTTTTAGATTCCAGCCATTGAACGGTGTGTTGCGCGAGGCGCTCTGGAATTCGTCCGCGTTGACCGTCCATTCGAGATTCGGATCGATCAATGTGAAGTCGGCGGCAACGCCGGATGAAAGTGTCCCAGCGTCGATGTTCAGCAAGCGCGCAGGATTCACCGTGAACATTTCAATCAAGCGCGGCAAATCAATTGCCTTCTTTTTGTGCACGAGAAGGTCAATGAAAATTCCGAGCTCGGTTTCGAGTCCAACAATGCCGAATGGCGCCATGTCGAACTCCACTTCTTTCTCGAATTGCGCGTGCGGCGCGTGATCGCTCGCCAGAATCTGGATCGTGCCGTCGGCGATTCCCTCCAATAACGCATCCACGTGCTCCTGCGATCGTAATGGCGGATTCATTTTATAGTTCGTGTCGAAATCTTGAATCGCTTCGTCGGTCAGCGCGATGTGGTGCGGACAAACTTCACCGCTGATTTTCACGCCGCGCGCACGTGCTTCGCGCAGCAATCGTACGCTTCCGGCCGCACTGATGTGCTGACAATGAATGTGATGATCGCAAAGTTCGGCGAGCAGAATATTGCGCATCACAATCGCTTCTTCGCCGGCCGCGGGCCAACCTGGTAATCCAAGCAACGTGCTCCAATATCCTTCATGCACGACGCCATTGCCGACGAGATTGTAATCCTGGCAATGATCGAGCACGGGCACACCGACCATGCGTGCGTATTGCACCGCGCGGCGCATCAATTCGTGATTCTGAATGCAATGGCCGTCATCGGTGATCGCGACAACGGCCGCTTGCGCCAGCGAACCGATCGGAGCGAGTTCTTCGCCTCCGAGATTTTTTGAAATCGAGCCGCTCGGCAGAATATTTACGCAGGCGACTTTCGCCGCACGATCTTTGATCCACGCAATTGTGCTCGGCGTGTCCGCCGTCGGCGACGTGTTCGGCATGGAAATGACGGTCGTAAATCCACCCGCCGCCGCCGCGCGCGCGCCCGATTCGATTGTTTCTTTGTGACCGAACCCCGGCTCGCGCAGATGCACGTGGACGTCGATCAAGCCGGGAGCGACGATCAAACCGGCGGCGTCAATAATTTCATGCTCTGATTTCTGATTCTCCGGCAGGGACGAAACAATTTTCCCTTCGGCGATAAAAACATCGGCGCCTTCATCGCGTTTGTTTGCCGGATCGATGACGCGTCCGCCGCGGATAACGAGGGCGCTCACGAAGTCGCGATCCCTCCGCATAAGTAGAGAACTGCCATACGCACAGCGAGACCGTTGGTCACCTGATCGAGAATGACGCTCTGCAACCCGTCCGCGACTTCGCTGTCGATCTCAACCCCGCGATTGATCGGGCCGGGGTGCATGATCAGGCAATCCAGTTTCAATAACTTCGCGCGATCATTCGTTAGGCCGAAAAGCTGCCTGTATTCCCCCAAGCCCGGAAAATATTCCTTGCGCTGACGTTCGTGTTGAATGCGCAAGAGGTTGACTACATCGGCTGTGGGCAGGACTTCATCGATGCGATGAGAGACCGCGACACCTAACTTCTCGAACTCACGCGGCACCAGCGTGCTTGGACCGACCAGCGTGACGCGCGCGCCGAGTTTCGTTAGGCCAAAAATATTCGAGCGCGCCACGCGACTGAACAAGATGTCGCCCACAATGACGACGTGCAGGCCGGCGATCGTGCTTTTCTTTTCTCGAATAGTGTAAAGATCGAGCAGCGCTTGCGTTGGATGTTCATGCGCGCCGTCGCCGGCATTGATCACGCTCGACTTCACCCGTTGCGCGAGAAACTGCGGTGCGCCGGCCGAAGAATGACGAAGGACGATAATGTCGGCATGATTCGCTTCGAGAACTTTGGCTGTATCTTTTAACGTTTCGCCTTTCGTTAGGCTCGAAGTGCTTGCGGAAATGTTGATGACATCCGCGCTCAAACGTGTAGCGGCAAGTTCGAAGGAAGTGCGCGTCCGCGTGCTCGGTTCGACAAAAAAATTCACCAGCGTTTTGCCACGCAACGCGGGGACCTTTTTGATTTCGCGAGTTCCGACTTGTTTGAACGCGTCGGCGGTTTCGAGAACGAAATGGATTTCGTCGGCGGACATTTCGCGGATGCCGAGCAAATCTTTTCGATTCCAGAGAGTGCTCACCAATTTTTCTCCAACCAGACGGCGTCCGCTTCGTCATCGGTTTGTTGAAGTCGCACACGAATTTTCTCATCCACTGCCGTTGGTAAATTTTTGCCGACATAATCAGCGCGGATCGGCAACTCGCGATGACCACGATCGATGAGAACCGCGAGCTGGATTTTCGCCGGCCGGCCGAAGGAACTGATCGCATCCATCGCGGCACGCACGGTGCGACCGGTAAAGAGAACGTCGTCGACGATAATGAGTGTGCGCCCTTCGAGCGGCGCGGGCAGTCTCGATGCACGCACAACCGGCAGCTGCGCGCGGGAACCGACATCGTCGCGATGCATGGCGACGTCGATCACGCCGGTTTCGATCTGCTTTTTCGCGATCGAAGAAATGGAATCAGCGATGCGTTCTGCAATCTCGATACCGCGCGAAGGGACGCCGGCGAGAACAACGGAATCGAGTTCCGGATTTGCCTCGATAATTTCGTGCGCAATGCGACGCAACGCACGCTGAATGGCTTCCGCATCCAGAATCGGCGCGAAGCTCGCAGGTGAACGAGTAGGTTTCGGTTTCATCGTCTCCTTTTCGATCTCTCAGGATCGCTTTAAAGGAACTGGAGAAGGTTAAGCCGCTTTTTCGGTCTTAGCCTCCTTCATGCGCTTGTCGCGCCAGTTCGAACGATGTTTCAAAATCCAGTCGAGCAACGCTTTTTCGAAACCGATATCGGTTCCAGCTTTTTCGCTCTCGATCCATTTGTGCTTCAAAATTTCCTCGCGCTCGGCCAAAAATTCCTTGTAGAGCACGGAGTTCTTAACGAACTGAGATTGTTCTTCTTGCGAAGAGTCCACCTCGCCATTGTTTTTCATAAAATCGCGAATCGGTCAATCACCCAATTACTGACTTGCAATATAGACGTAGCATCGGCTGTACCTATTTAAATTTTCTACTATTCGTCCACCTGTTACTCGTTAGGCAACTCGTGCCGAAGGTGCCGCGCGATGCGCATGAACTCCGCCGTCACGGGGGAATCTTTTGCTTCCGCTGTAATCGGCATTCCACGGTCGCCTGATTCACGCGTGGCGATGTCGATCGGAATTTGGCCGAGCAAGGGAACACGCAATCGTTTCGCTTCGCGCTCGCCGCCGCCCGCTCCGAAAATGTCGTAACGTTTCCCGTCACTCGGCGAAAGGAAATAGCTCATGTTTTCAATCAAACCAAGCACAGGCACGTTAACCTTTTCGAACATGGTCGCCGCTTTGCGCGCATCGATGAGCGCAACTTCCTGCGGCGTGGTGACAATGATCGCGCCCGCGAGCGCGACTGTTTGCACAATTGTGAGCTGAATATCCCCGGTGCCGGGCGGCAGATCGAGAATGAGAAAATCGAGTTTGCCCCATTCTACTTGTCGCAAGAATTGCTGCGTGTAGCGCGTCACCATGGGGCCTCGCAAAATCGCGGGTGACGCGTCGGCGAGCAGAAAGCCCATCGACATCAGGCGCAGGTTATATTGCTCGATTGGAATAATGCGATTGTCCTCCGTCGCCATCGGTCGATCGCGCGTACCAAACATGAGCGAAATGCTCGGCCCATAAATGTCGCAATCGCAAAGCCCGACGCGTGCTTCGGTTTTTTCCAAAGCGACGGCGAGATTCGCTGCGACGGTCGATTTACCCACACCGCCTTTTCCGCTCGCAATCGCGATCACATGTTTTATCCCGGGGATTTCCGTCGCAATCCCGCTCGCTGTTCCCGCCCCCGCTGGCGGCGCGTGAATATCGATCAACACCTTTGCTTTCTTCACGCCGGAAAGACCGCGCAAGATTTCCTCCGCATCATTTTTGATCGTCTGCGGAATGGCAGGATCGTTCGTGGCGAGCGCGAGTTGGACGGTGACTTCGCCGTCCGTCGTGCGCACGTCCTTTACCAAACCGAACGAAACAATATCGCGACTGAAGCCCGGATATTTCACCGCGCGCAAAGCGTCGCGCACTTCTGTTTCCGAAAGAGCCATGGCGATGGAGAATTGCGTTCGCGTTTAATGGTCCGGCACAACTTCGCCCGGAACCGATTCGCGCTTGGGCTCGTTGTCGGGCGCCGGATTGTTTGGCGCAGGATTGCCGGTGCCATAAAAGCTTCGCTGCATTTGTTGGTCCTGAACATCACTCGAATCCGGCAGATCGCCACAGCCGGCGAGAGCGAATGCCATCCCTAAAAGCAGCAATCTTCTCATCAAGAAAGCATGCACAACCGCGGACGCTTACCAGCTGTCGCCATTAAAGGTGGGCCGGTTCTGGGTCTCCTGCCGCATCTCTTGGTCGGAAGGAAGGTCTGCACATCCGGCCAGCGCAAACGCAATCAAAAGCACGAAAATTTTCATCTTCAACTAAACCTCGACGCAGCCTCGCGCGCAAGACGCTCGAAGTTGAAGCGGCGGTTGAGCGGGACATGTTCTTCAAATGGCCGGTGGACTCGAGATTGGATTGATCGTTCCCGATCTTTGGCAGCAAGAGGCCGTGCGGGCCTTACGCGAAGGAAAGGACGTCGTCGTCCAGGCGCCGACGGGCTCGGGTAAAACTTACATTTTCGAGCTGATCTATCCGACGCTGAAAGGACAGGCGATTTTTACCGTTCCGACTCGCGCCCTCGCAAACGACAAACTCGCGGAGTGGCGCGGACGCGGTTGGGATATCGGTATTGCAACAGGCGATCTGGCGATGAATGTCGAGGCGCGGGTTGTCGTCGCGACGCTCGAAACGCAACGCGCCCGATTTCTTCGACGCGAAGGGCCGAAGCTGCTAGTGGTGGATGAATACCAAATGATCGCCGATCCGGTGCGCGGCGTGCACTACGAACTCGCGCTTGCGCTTGCCCCGCCGACGACGCAACTGCTTTTGCTTAGCGGCAGTGTGCAAAATCCGCAGGACGTCGTCGCCTGGCTCCGGCGCATGGGCCGTGACGCCGTTCTTGTCGAACATCGCGAACGGCCTGTGCCATTGGAGGAAGTCGATTTGCAACGCCTGCCCGATTCGCAATTCGTCGAATCGAAAAATCCGTGGACGCGCGTGATCGGCAAAACGTTACGCGCGGATCTAGCACCTGTTCTCATCTTCGCCCCGCGACGCAACGCGAGTGAAGAAATCGCGCAAGCGATTGGAAGCGCGCTGCCAATGCGCGATCCGCTTTCGCTCTCGCATGCGCAGGAGGCGCTTGCCGGAAAACGGCTCGCAAAATTATTGCGCAATCGCGTGGCGTACCATCACAGCGGTTTGAGCTATGCCGTACGCGCGGGATTAATCGAACCGTTGGCGAAGGCCGGACAGCTCAATGTCGTGGTCGCCACGATGGGATTGGCCGCGGGCATTAATTTCTCGATGCGTTCCGTGTTGGTAACCGACACGCGTTACATGGCGGGAAATTTCCAACGGCAGGTGCAGCAGGATGAATTGCTGCAGATGTTTGGGCGCGCTGGCCGGCGCGGATTGGACGAAACGGGTTACGTCCTCTTTCTGCCCGACGTTCCGCGGCTTGGGGATGCGAGGGCGCGTCAACTCAAACGCGCGGCACAGGTCGACTGGCCGAGTTTCATTAGCGTGATGCACGGTGCAGCGGAGCGTGGCGAAGAACCATTTTCTGCGGCAGTAAAATTAAGCCTCTCCCTCTTTAGCCAGCAGCCCATCTCTATCGGCGCCGAACATTCGCTCACTACGGGAGCAAGGCCGTGCGGTTTGTGGGTCGACGCGGAACGAGCTCGTTTCGTTAGGCGCCCAGTCACCGAAATTTTGAACTCGAAAGAGGAATGGGAAGAAGAACCTCCCGTAACGAATGTCTCGCTCGGCAATAGCTTCGTGCGGGAAAAAGATCGCTGGCTTCCTGCGCTAAGTATTCCACGCATGCTGGATGGCCGCGGGTTTGGCAATCTCTGCAAACTGCGCGCTAAGCAAATTTATGGACGCGAGGTCCCGCTCGCGACCGTGTTCGGTGACAATGAATACGTGCCTGTAAAATGGCTTCGGAAAAAACTTCGTTCTGTAGCGGCGGTCTCTGACCGTCGCACATCGAACAGCAAAGAATGCGACGGTCAGAGACCGCC
>JBBRYI010000011.1:0-140224 GCA_038237805.1 Chthoniobacterales bacterium
CTGCGATGGACCAGGAGAGAGCTGAAGCCGTCCGCAGGTGAATCGGTCCGTTCACTAATGGCGTTCGTCGTGGGATTAATTTGGTGGACAATGTTCGATGTTCCCAGCGCGAGGCCGTTCGACGCTACTGCAACATCTAGGGGACTACCTCCAGAAAATGGTCGCGTATAAACGATGTTTGTCATCGCGCCTGTAGCGAGAGTCCGTTTCTGATAGGCTGACTGCGTAAGGCCGCCGGTGCCCTGGGCAACGAGCAGAACCGAGTCATCGGCGGTAATATCAAGGCCGTAAGGTGAGCCGCCGAAATTGAATGGAGTCCCGAAAGTATTGGTGGAAAGATTGTAGGGCCAAACCAATCCTTCCGCAGTCGAGATGTAAAGACGCTGGCCGGCGTGATCGAACACCATGTCGCGCGGCGTGCCGAATACCGGCGGAAGGGCTGGCGTTCCCTGCCTCACATCATAAAGTCTGATACCGGAGTCAGTTTGCAGCGCGAGGTGGATGCCATCGGGGCTCGCGACAAGCTCGCCACCACCGAATTGCACCTCATCGCCGATATCGAGTCGAAATTTTTCCGCGAAAGTATTGGTGTCATAAGCAATGATCTGATTCGCGGAGGTGTTGACGGCGTAAAAAGTGTCCGTCTGCGCATCAAAGGCGACTGCGCCATCAGCGGCATTGAAATTGTGAACGTAATTAAAGGCGGGCGCGGTATCGATGGAAGCACCACTTGAAAATAGAAGTGTGCCTACGAGCGTGCCGTTGCGATTCACTGCTCCTCTACTTCCAAATGAGTTTGTCTCCGCGTTGGGCCCGAACGTGTCCGAGACGGCGCTGTAGGTAAACACAGGCCCGCTGGAAATATCGCCTTCCAGAAAATAAAGGCGAGTGCCATCGGCACTGCGGTGAATAGCGGAGGAGCCTCTCACCTCTCCGTCGCCACCGGAGCCTGGCGCATCGCTGCGCACGGTGATCGCATTGGTCGCCAGATTGATCTGGTGCAGAGGCGTCCAGCCTGAGCCCTCGAAATTCGTCGTCACGAAGGCGAGGCCATTTGATGCGATGGCCACATCCCAGGCGCCACTTTCGCTGAAACTACGCGTGTAGTTGATGTTGATTACCGCGCCGGTTGATGAATTTACTTTGTGGACTGTTCCCTGTGTAACGCCAACCGCGTTCTGCGCTACGAGCAAAAACGAATTATCGCGAGCGATGTCGATGCCGTTAAGCGAGCCGCCGACATTGAAAGGTGTTTCCAATTGTCCAGTGGAAACGTTGTAGCGCTGAATGAATCCGTCTGAGGTGCTGATGTAAAGACGTTGGCCCGCGAAATCGAAGACCATGTCGCGGCTTGCCTTGACCGGAATGGGTATGCCTTGTGCCGGTAAGAACCCGGGCGCGGCAAGAAACGTGAAGGCGAATGAGCAGAGTACGGCCAGGCGAAAGTAGCGATGAGGGAACATAAGTGTGCGCGGTTATAATTTAGTTGCCGCTTGAATGGCAAACCAAATTTGGTCCTCGAGAGGATCTGAGTTCCGGGAGTTGATGATGTGATGTGTAATAATGAGAGATTTCTCGACTGCGCTCGAAATGACAATGGATAGTTGACGCCACAAGTTATGGTGTGTTAGTAGCAAGCGCAGCACAATATGCGTTGTCCTAAGTGCGGATTTCGTGACGACAAGGTCATCGATTCGCGCCAGTCTCGAGATGGTAATGCGATTCGTCGCCGGCGCGTCTGTCTGAAGTGCTCATATCGCTACACGACGTACGAAGAAGTCGAGCGCTCCGATCTGCGCGTGATCAAGCGCGATCGCACGCACGAAATGTTTGATCGCCAAAAGCTCGTAAAGAGTCTCGCAATGGCATGCGAGAAACGGTCGATCGGTCTGGTCGCCCTGGAGCAGGCGGTCGATGAGATCATTCACTCGCTGGAGACGAGCGGTCGCGAGGTGACTTCAGTGGCCATTGGAACAAAGGTGCTGGAGAAATTGCGGGAGATCGATGAGGTGGCATACCTGCGCTACGCTTCTATTCACCAGCATTTCAAAGAGGTCGATGAGTTCGTTGAGGCGATTCAAGCGCTCGGGCGCAGGATCAAGACGAATGCATTGCAAAAGGAATTGTTTCCGCCGGAAACTGCACATCATGGTCGCGTTTAAGGGAGAATTTCCATATTTGCGTTGCGAATCGGGGCAGCTCTTCGAATTCGACCGGGCGTGGCTGCACGAGGCGATCACGCGCGCGGCAGATCGCGCGGGTTATCCGAGCTGGTGGTTAACGGATCATGTGACCGAGAGCATCGCTTTTTATCTGCGACTGCGGAGCGACGAGCCCGTTGTTGCCTTCAGTCAGCTGTCGCAAACCGTGCGTTACGTTCTGAAAGTGATCGGTTACAAAGAAATCGTTCCCTATTTCGAGCCGGCGCTTCCGCCGATCACGGTTTCGTTGCTAGAGATCGCGCAACAAGCGGGCGCGGGTTATGAGCTGGCATTTTTCGATCACCTCGAAAAACGGATCAACGCGCTCGTAGGGCTCGGGATAGATAGCTTGCGATTTCGCGGGCTGCAGCCGTGCATCAAACATCTGCAGGGAGCAAAAGCGTGGTCGCGCGGATGCGATCGGTTGCGCGAAGAAGTGGTTTGTTTTGTCCGCGAGAAACTTACGGCCTCGGCGGCTCTACAGGAACTGAGCTGCTCTATTCGTTAGGCAGTTTGCGGCCGCGCAATGACCATTTTCGAGAAAATAATCGCCCGGGAAATTCCGGCGAAGATCGTTCACGAAGATGACGACGTTCTGGCATTTCACGATGTAAATCCGCAGGCCCCGGTACACGTCCTCATCGTTCCGAAGAAAGTGATTGCACGGCTGGCGGACGCGAGCGGATCAGACGAAGCGTTACTGGGGAAGCTGCTTCTGGCGGCAAAAAAAATCGCGGTCGAACTCGGCCTAACGAGTGGATATCGCATTGTGATTAATAATGGACCCGATGCAGGCGAAAGCGTTCCGCATTTGCACGTTCATCTGCTCGGCAAGCGCGCCCTGGCCTGGCCGCCGGGTTAAATGTGGAAGGGACCTCAGTGTCCCGATTGCAACGAGTACGGCGGGAAGTCGCGGCGCCAAGGCCGCTCCCACATTGCAGCAGCTTTATTCCTTTACGATTACAGGCGTATCGTCGGTCGCGGCTCCGAAGAAATGTCTGGCCATTTCGGTCGGCATGCGAATGCAACCGTGTGATGCTCGATACCGCGGGACAAAACCCGCATGCATGCCGTAGCCGCGCGTGAAGCGCAGGAAGTAGGGCATCTTTGCACCATCGAAAACGGCGCCGGGCGGCTTGGGATCTTTTCGAACACTGATGTTCTTTTCCAGGATCGTGCCGTCTTCGTCGACGTAATCGCCATACTCGCTGGAGACGTGGTCCGCGTCTTTCTGAATGACGCGATATTTACCAGGCGGAGTTTCGTAACCTTTTCGTCCGGTTGAAATGTTGGATTCACCGATGAGATGTTTGCCTTTATAAAAATAGGCGCGCTGTTCGTGAAGGTGGACGACAATTTTTGGCGTGCCCGTATAATCGTCATCGCGCCAATAAGCAGGCTTGGGATGTGGCGCGGCGAGTGCGGTCTTTAGAGCATCCGAAACAACCCGGCGTTGAGTTTCCAGCTGGGTTTGCAGCTCCGCGCAGCTCGTAAATAAAAGCAACGCCGACAGGCCAAGCGAGATTCGGAAATAGGAGCGATTCGGGATCACAAGGGCGCGGATAGTAATGCGTTCGGTGGCAGGTTCAACAGGAAAGGAGCGCAAAGCGAAAGAGGAAATTTGGGCATCAGGCTCAATCAGGGAAGGCTTTAACCGTGATCACTGCAGCAAACATTGTGCGAATGAAGGTTTTAGTTCTCTTATTTTTACAGGCGCTTTTGCCTTTGGCCGCGTGCAAGCAAGGTGTGAGCGTTTCCCCAGGCCTCGAACAGTTAAGAAGGAGTTGGCCACGCGGCGGGGAGCAAGAAGTCGGTCGAGACATGATAAAAATGTAATGTGATTATTATGGTCTAGTCGGACTTACTAGTTACGGTCGTGCTTCACAAAAGTTTTCAATATGAAGAAGAACCCATTTGCATTCGTAGCGCGCGTTGTCGTCGCCGCATTTTTAATCGCAGGAAGCGTTTTTCTCGCAGCCTTAGCCTTCAATGGCAATTCGCTGGAGCGAGCCGGCACGTTTGCGCAAAATAGTCTGGGCAAACCGTGGCGCGCATTGTTGGTGGGTCCGCAGCGTTATGGCGCGCTGCAAAAGAATCTCGGGGGCGCAACGCAAGCGTCGCGCAAACCGGCTCGATTAGGTCCAATCGCGGCAGCGATTCCTCCTGCGCCCGTAGACTCCGGCCCGAAGATTGGTTTTCAAAACTTTCAAGCGCCTGGAACACTCATTAACGTTACTTCGAGCAGTCAGGGCCCAGCGGCCAATACGGTGGAATATATTGGTCACGACGCAGGGGAACCTTCGGTTGGCGTAAACTGGAATTCTCCCGCGCCAAATTCGGCGGCAGGCGTCGTTGCTTTTCAATCCGATCTGCAAACCGATTTCATTACGTTTAATGATACTTGTCCGGCAAATGGTCAAAGCTCGTCGTGGTATAATAGCCAGGCGCCAACTTCGCAGTTAATCGATTCGGATCCGATCGGTTTTACCGATCATCAGACCGGACGCACGTTTGCGGGACAACTGACGCTGACTTCGCCCGGATGTAAGATTTCATTCACCGACACTGATGGTAAAAATCCGTTAGGCAATCCCGGACCCACGGGCTGGGTCGGCACGACCGGACCAGTTGGGTCAGGTATCGACCATGAGACGATCGGAGGCGGTCCATATAACAACGCTGCGATTCCACCGCCACCTCCGCATCCTGCCTACGCAAACGCGGTCTATTACTGCTCGCAGGATTTGGCGGCTGCTTTTTGTTTCCGTAGCGATGACGGCGGCGCTAATTTTAATTTCGGTCCTAGTGATACCTACACGACCGAGTGCGGCGGGTTGCATGGACATGTGAAGGTGGCGCCGGATGGAACGGTTTACCTTCCGAACAACGACTGCGGCGGACAAGGCGCAGTAGTAGTTTCCGTAGATAACGGCATAACGTGGAATATCCGGACTGTTCACACCGCGAGTGTGACCACCGTTGCTGCAACCAATCTTCAGGACCCAGCAGTCGCTATCGATGCTGGTGGTAAAGCCTACTTCGCTATGGCAAGCAATAACTCCGATGCCGTAGTTGCTACCTCGACCGATAAAGGCGTTACGTGGTCGAACCTTTTCAACGTCGGAACGGTTTACGGATTACAAAACATTGCCTACCCGGCCGCTATCGCAGGGGATGCGGGTCGCGCGGCTGTTAGCTTCTTCGGGACAACGACAGCCGGAGATACTCAATCGCCTACCTTCAATGGTGTGTGGCACCTTTACGTTGCCAGCACATTCGACGGCGGCGCACATTGGACCACGAACGACATTACGCCGGATTCGCCAGTCCAACGCGGTTGCATCTGGCAACAAGGCGGTGTCAGTATTTGTCGTAACCTGCTCGACTTTTTCGATATGTCAGTCGACAAGCAAGGTCGCGTCATCGTGGGATACGTGAATGGATGTTCCGGATTCGATTGCGAGCATTCAGCGAATAGTGCGAGCTTCCATGGGAACGCCTATACCGCAACCGGAGTTATTGCGCGACAATCGAGTGGCCGCCGCCTCTTTGCCGCGAACGATCCAGTCGGCACGACCTTTGCGCCCGGGATGCCGTGGCTCACCGCGCGCCGAAGCGGTGCAGTAGTTCATCTTGGTTGGTCGGAAGCCGATGACGGGAATTCGCCTATTACTGGTTATCAGATCTTAAAAGGAACTGCCAGTAACGCAGAGGCTCCTCTGACGACTGTGCCCGCGACTCAATCGACCTACGATGACATGACGGCGACGGACAACAGTAAGACCTACTACTACAAGGTTGTCGCCGTAAACATAATCGGAAACTCATGTGGTAACAACGAAGTAGCGTTGCCTTATAACGGCGACACTTGCACTGGCCTTGTCATGCAGCGCACCCCGCCGGGCCATCCCGAACAATCATCGCAAGGTGCCGCTCCGGCTGCGCTGGCAATTGACTATATCGCCGTGGGTGAGCCGCCGTCGACGAGTAACTTCGTATTCAAGATGAAGGTAACCGGCCTTCAAACCGTCCCGCCGAACAGCAGGTGGCGGATCGTCTGGAACACCTTCACCTCGCCCGGGCAGCAATACTATGTCGGCATGACGACCGGTACGGGAGCGCCGACCTTTGATTACGGTGAAGTAATGACAGGAGCTATCCCGCCGGTGATAGGACTGGTAGGCGTTCCTATTGAAACAAAAAAGGGAACTGCATTGGCCGCGAGTAACATGAATGCCGATGGCACGATTACCATCTTCGTTCCGAAATCAGTCGTCGGCAATCCGCCTGTCGGTTATCTGCTAGGAGCGGTAAATGGTAGGACGTTTACCGGAGATACGCCCCAGACCTTCAATCTCGAACGTTCTACTTTGTTGATTGATCATACCTTCGTGAAAGCGCAACGCGATAACGGCTCACCGGCGGCGACCTATACCGTTGTAGGTAATACTACCTGCTCAGTCCCACCGGTGCCGACAAGCGCTGTTTCCAGGAAGACGCATACAGGAGTAGGAGACTTCGACGTTCCGCTGCCGCTCATCGGCACGCATGGCATTGAATGCCGTACCGGTGGCGCAAGCGGGGTTCACAAAGTTGTGGTCACATTCCCACTACCGGTCACCGTCTCTTCTGTCGGTGTAACTTCCGGCACTGGCTCAGTCTCGAGTACTACGGTTGCCGGGAATCAGGTTACGGTAAATCTTACCGGAGTTACTAACGCTCAAGTTATCACGATCACCTTGTTCGGCGTGAACGACGGCACGAATGCCGGTGATGTGTCGGTCCCGATGAGTGTGCTTCTTGGCGACACTAATGCCAATGGGAGTGTAAACTCCTCGGACATTAGTCAGACGAAGGTGCAAAGCGGAACGGCAGCCTCGATGTCAAATTTCCGCGAGGATGTAACCATTAATGGTCTGATTAACAGCTCCGATGTCTCGACCGTGAAGGTACAATCGGGCACGGCCCTTCCCTAAGGCGAAATAATCGACATTCTGTCTGGCGTGGCCGCTCGACCCGGATAGTCTACGATTTTGCCGAATGAAACGATACCTTCCTTTTGTAATTGTTGTCGTCGTAGCGCTACTTACTGTCGGGAGTGGCGCAATGCTTTACCGCAGCCGGCGACCAATGGCACCCGTCAGCGTTAAGAGTCCTGTCGCGTCCACAAAGAAGCCTGAGTCTGATCGACTTCACATTCGCGGCGAACGCAACGCGCCCATAACCCTGGAGGAGTTCGGCGACTTCCAATGTCCTCCGTGCGGCACGTTGTCTCCTCTGATTGACGAGCTCGAGCGCGATTATCATCCGCGGTTGCGCATCGTTTACCGACATTATCCGCTCCCGATGCACGCCCATGCCGCCGAGGCGGCGTATGCGGCCGAGGCCGCTGGTTTACAAGGTCGTTTTTGGGAAATGCACGACCTGCTTTATCGCGAGCAGGCTGTTTGGAACAAAGCTGCAGACGCGCGCACGTTACTGAACGCCTATGCAGGTATGCTCGCGTTGAATATCGATCGTTTTAAAGTGGATATGCAGAGCGCCGCTGTAAAAACTACGGTGGACTCTGATCACCGTGAAGGAGCTGAACGTGGTGTCAAAAGCACGCCCACTATTTTTATCAACAACCTGGGCCTGGCCCCAACTGAGCTGACGAAGGCGGGGCTGCGGGCGGCTGTCGATTCAGCGATCAAGGAATCTTCTCCGAAAACAAAGTGACTGCGTCGCGCGTTCGGATCATCATTTACAGTTTCGCAGCAGTAATTTCGCTGGTCGGTCTCGCCGAGGCCACCTACCTCACGGTGCAGTATCTCGCGGGCGAAACTATTGTTTGCGCGGGATCTTCAGGTTGCTTTGAAGTGCTGGGGAGTCGTTATGCACGCATCGCCGGAATGCCTGTGGCAGCGTTCGGCGCGCTCGCGTATTTTTTTGCGTTCACTTTCGCTACCTTCACCGCTTTCGGTTCGAATCGCGCTCGCACTTTTTTTTCGCTGACTGTGTGGGCAATGTTTGCGGCCACACTTTGGCTGCTCTTCGTGCAGGCGTTCCTGCTCCACGCCTTCTGCCGCTACTGTTTGTTTTCGGCCGCGATCATTTTTTTCCTCACGGGAATCACTGTCGCCAGCCGGCCGGCTGACTAAGGTCAGCCCGACGTCTTATTTAATCCGAGGACTTCGTAGTCGTTTCGCAATCTACGAATTGCGGTCGCTGTTTTGGCGGCCGAAAAGAAGCCCGGTTGAAAACGGTGAGGGAGGGATTCGAACCCTCGGTACCCTTTTGGGGTACGGCGCTTTAGCAAAGCGCTGCTTTCGACCACTCAGCCACCTCACCAATGGGGTGCGAAAATATGGCATGAATTGTCGATTGCCAATTTTCATTTGCCAACGGAATTGATTGTAGATGATTACCGAAGAAGAAGCGCTTGCAAAAATTCTGAACCGGACCCCAGCGTTAGCACCGCGCACGCTCTCGATCGAGCGCGCATGTGGATGTTTCCTGGCGCATGACGTTGCTGCGCGGTTGTCCCTGCCGCTCTTCGATAATTCAGCGATGGATGGGTACGCCGTCATCGCGAAAGATTCCGCACGGAATAAGCAACTGCGTGTCGTGGGCGAACAGCCTGCCGGCCTTGATCAACGACTTCGTGTTCGGAGCGGGGAAGCCGTGCGCATTTTTACCGGCGCTCCAATTCCCTTGGGCGCGGATGCGGTCGTGATGCAGGAAGATGTGGCGCGCGCTTCCGATCAGATCGTAGTGAACGCGGGGGTTGAGGCTGGCGAGTTTATTCGACGTCGCGGGTGCGATTTGAGCGAAGGGCAGAAAATCCTCGCTGCTGGTCAGCGCCTTCGGCCAGAAAATCTCGCGCTCCTTGCCGCCCAAGGATTTGCTGAAATCGACGTCGGCGGTCTCGTGCGAACGGCAATTCTTTCCACGGGGGATGAGCTCGTGCCGCCGGGAAAACCGCTCGAGCCCGGACAACTTTACGAAAGTAATTCCGTCTTGCTGCGCGCATTGGTCGCAGGGACTGGAGCGGAAGTGGAACTCGTTTGCAGCATTCCCGACCGTGTAGAGGATTTGAAAGCAGCGCTGTCTGAGGGATTAGAACGCGATGTGTTGATAATCAGCGGCGGCGTGTCGGTCGGCGATCGCGATCTGGTCCGGCCGCTCTTAAAAGAACTCGGCGCAGAAATCGATTTATGGAGAGTCGCCATCAAACCGGGCAAGCCATTCTTGTTCGGGCGGCGAGCGAACTGCGCCATCTTTGCTTTGCCCGGCAACCCTGTTTCGGCGTTCGTTACTTTTCTCGTTTTCGTTAGGCTGGCGATTCTCAAAATGATGGGCGCGAACGAAGAGGAGCTGCCGTTGCGCACGACGCACGCCCGCCTCAGTGCCGAGGTGAGCAATGACGGCGCTCGCACGCATTACTTCCGCGGATTATTACGTGATGAAGAGTTTAATTGCGTAGGTCGTCAGGAATCGCACGCGCTTTACGGGTTGAGTCGCTCGAACGCGCTCCTGCGCCTTGCCCCGGGGGAAAAGTTTCCTGCTGGGAGCATCGTTTCCGTGTATTTATGGAATTGAATGAGTTGGTTGACACCCCACGCGAGCATTTTAGCTTAAGCGCGCGTTGAATACTTCGTTGGCCACAATTTCCACCCAATCCCCACCCGACCAAGTCCGGGCGGACGCGGAAAAATTGTCGCATATCATCATGGAGCTGCAGCGCTGCTTCGTGCTTCATCTGTGCAAAGAACTCGCTCCAGGCAACGTCTCCTTCCCCCAATTTTTTCTGCTGGCATTTCTCGACCAAAAGGAAGTCTCGACCATGTCCGCTATCGCGCAGAAAATGGGACACACCACCGCAGCGGCAAGTGGTTTGGTGGCGCGTCTGGAAAATCTCAACTACGTCGTGCGCTCCAGTGCGCGGGAGGATCGGCGTAAAGTCATGGTTTGCATTACGCCGAAAGGAACTGCGCTCGTCCGCCGCATTCGCGAAGACATGGTCGGCAACCTGATGAAGGTGATGGCGCACCTGACGCCGGAAGAGCAGAAAGCATGGGTTCAAATTTACTCAAAGATTTACGGCGTTTGTCAGGCGGAACAGGCGACTGCGGGGCGGTAACGGTGTTTGTTGTCAATTCCCGGCGCGCCCGCTAAATTGCGCGCTTCCGCCCGATCCTTCAAAAGAATCATGCGACTCACCGGTATAAATTGTCTTGCGGCCTTCACGGTTTTGCTTTCGGCCATAAATGCGAGCGCAGGCGAGACGACCTCAACGACAACAACCACCGAATCCTACGCTAAATCGCAGGCTGGTATTCCGCGCTTTACCCTTGATCAGGCGATCCTCACCGCGCTGCAGCGCAATCCCAGTATCATGCGCACGCGCGAAGATATTGAGCGAACCAAAGGTCTCTACATCCAGATGCGCGCGGCCATTTTGCCGCAACTCGGTGCTAACGCACAGCTCACCGATACCGATCCTCATCTGGGAAACTTCGGCTTCGCCAACGGTATTGATTTTAATACTAACGTCGGCACGGAGCGCAGCTATACCTTGCAGCTGGGAGTAACGCAGGTTGTTTTTGCCGGCGGCAGGGTCATTTCCCAGATCCGCTCGGCCGATTTTCAACGTGACAGCAGCTACTACGCATTTCGCGACACAATCGATGTGATCGTCTCTACGGTTCGGCAACAGTTTTACCTTGTGCAGCTCGATCGCGCGTTAATCGGCGTGCAGGAAGAATCAGTAAAACTTTTGGAGAGTCAGCTGCAGGACCAGCAGAATCGGTTTGAAGCGGGAACGGTTCCGCGTTTCAACGTGCTGCAGGCACAGGTCGCGCTTTCCAACCAAATTCCGCAGTTGATCACGGCGCGAAACAACTATCGCATTGCGCAGTTGCAGCTCGCCAAAACGCTCGGACTCGATTTCAATCCGCATCGAGGCGACGCCGCGCCACTCGAAGTCATTGGCGAACTAACCCAGGTCCCGCGATCGATGCCGCTCACGGAAGCGATTACGCTTGCAAAAGAAAACAGGCCATTTCTTAAACAGCAGAAGGCGACCGTCCTCTCCAATCGTGCGCAGGTCGGCGTCGCGCGTTCCGGATTTTTTCCGCAATTTAACGCGACCGCAGCGGAGGACGTGCGGAGTTCTCCATTCACTGATAACATTCGCAAATCGCACAATGGCTACGTTTTTGGCGCGACTGGCACCTGGGCCATTTGGGATTGGGGCGCAACGTATGGCCAGGTAAAACAGGCCCGCTCGCTTCTTGAGCAATCGAAGATAACTCTCGATGACGACGTGCGACAGGTGGAGCTGGAAGTGCAACAGGCGTTCGCGAACCTGCAACAGGGGCGTGAGCTGATTCAAAGCCAGGAAAAAAATGTCGAGCAGGCGACTGAAGCGTTGCGTCTGGCGAGCGCGCGTCTCGGCGCCGGAGCGGGAACGCAACTTGAAGTTTTGGATGCGCGCGTGCAATTGACCACCGCGCAGTCCACGCAACTTCAGGCTCTCTACACCTACAATGCAGCGGTTGCCGAATTCGACCGCGTCACCGCGACCGAAGTAAAGTATTCCGCCAGACTCGATGAACCGTCGACGAGGAGTAAGCTGAAAACTGATGCTGCTCCTACGCCCGCGCCTAAACCAACGCCGCTGGAATTAAACGAGCCGCAGGAAACGACGCGGACCACCACCACTTTCAAGCACTCCACGTCTGGAAAATAGCGACCTGCCGCTCGAGTACTTCCCGGCGTTGCGCCGCGCAGGCTGCCGTCACGCATTTGTTCGTCGCGTGCCTGGGATCGAGGTTTCATACGACAAAGCGGAAGCGCTCGCGCGTCTCGACGCCGTCCATCGGCAGATGCGTGACTCGTTAGGCCTGGGAGCGGCGGCATTTCTGACCGCACAACAAGTTCACAGCAAAAAGGTGGCGGTAATCGATTCGCCCATTTCAATCGATCGCTGCTTCGATGCTTGCGACGGGCTCGTCACTAATCAGCGCGATGTCTGTCTCGGAATTTACGTGGCGGATTGTTGCGCCGTTTTTCTTTCCGATCCAATTCGCAGAGCCATCGGGCTGGTACATTCCGGAAAGAAAGGAACGGAACTTGGAATTGTTTCGGAGACGATCGCATTGATGGAGGAGCGCTTCGACTCCAAACCTTCCGATCTGATCGTGCAATTGAGTCCATGCATCCGCCCGCCGCATTACGGAATCGATTTTGCGGCTGAGATTGTCAGGCAATGTCGAACCGCGGGCGTTGAAAACGTGCACGATTGCAATGTCTGCACCGCCTGCGACCTGCAGCACTACTATTCTTATCGTGCCGAAAAAGCGCGAACCGGCCGAATGCTCGCGCTGCTCGCCCTCGACTAGCCACTCACATCACCGCGTTATTGGATGCGTGTCTAGTCCGCGCGCTTGCGATCGTTCCCGCGATACGCGCAAATTCCGCGCTTCTTCGCGCTCGCGATAAAATCGAAAAACTCCCGCGCGACCGTACCCCAATTCTTTTCCGCTGCCCGCGCTAGCGCCTGAGTGGTGTTGAGCCCGCTCGTGTAAACCAACTTGAATGCGGCTTTGAGCTCATCACGTTGTTCGCGCGTGAACCCGGCGCGTTTCAAGCCCACGACATTCAGTCCAATCGAGTAATTCAGCAGCGCCGCCATGATGAATGGCGGAATATCTACGCTGAACGCGGATCCTCCCTGTGTAATCGCGAGCCGCCCGACACGAATGAACTGATGAAAGACGCATCCGCCTCCGAGAAATGCGTGATCCTGAATTTCGACATAGCCGCCAAGAAGACAGTTGTTCGCGATAACGACGCTGCTACCAATCGTGCAGTTGTGGCCGACATGCGCGCCGACCATGAGGAAATTCTTGTCGCCAATCGTGGTCACGCTTCCCTCGGCTGTCCCGCGATGGATCGTGCAATATTCCCGGATTGTGTTGTTTTCACCAATGCGCACACCGCTCCGGGTTTGGAAACCGAACGATAAATCTTGTGGCGCGCTTCCAATAGCCGCGCCATGTCCGATCACGTTGTGTTCACCCATTTGCACATCACCTTCAATGACGGCGTGCGAGCCAATCAGACATTTTTCTCCAACGACAACCTGCGGTCCGATGACGGAATACGCACCTATATCGGCGTTTGCCGCGATCTGCGCTTTGGGATCGATAATCGCGGTCGGATGAATGCTCACAATACGCCCGCTTCCTTGAAGCTGAAGTAAGGGGCGCGGCCCTCTGCCGGCGCGCCGATGATAATGTGATCGAGCAAGCGAATCTGCAAGAGCTCAGCCGCTTCGTTTAGACGTCTCGTTAGGCTGTGATCCGACTGACTGGGGGATGGATCGCCCGAAGGATGATTGTGCACAACGATAACCGCAAACGCCGAAGAGATAATCGCCGGCCGAAAGACATCGCGGGGATGCGCGATACTTTCGTTGATACTGCCGAGCGACACCTCTTCAATGCGCAACAAATTATATTTAGTGTCGAGGAGAATCACGCGCAGAGATTCCTTGTGCAGCATGCGCATTTCTGCGGCGAGGAGATCGCAAACTAATTCAGGCGAGTCGATTTTCCTGCGCGCGAGCGTTTCACGCGCCAGCCGCTGACCCAGACCGAAGGCCGCGACTAATTGCACCGCTTTTGCCGGGCCAATACCGCGAATGGCTGCGATTTCCTTGACCGTGCAGCGACTCAGACCGCTGAGCGAACCGTACTGTGCAAGAAGTTTACGGGCAACTTCGACCGCATTCGCTCCAGGCAATCCTGTGCGGAGCAGAATTGCAATCAGTTCCGAATCGTTCAGTGCGGCCGCTCCGCGCGCGACTAGTTTTTCCCGCGGCCGTTCATCCAGCGGCATCTCGCGGATTTTTAATGGGGGAGCGGCCTTAGTGCCGCGATCGTTCTGCTTCATCCGCTCTGCTTTGTCGCCCCGAAAGCTTTCGGGGTTTCCACGTTCGTTAGGCGTGAAATTGATCGATCAATTCCCGCAACGCATCGCCTAACTGCAAAAGAGCATCCGTGTATGGGTTGGAAGGCAGACGATCAAGTTCGTGTTGCGCTTTACGAATCAACTCCTGGCCAAGCTCAACTGACGCGCCCAGCGCGCCATTGTTATTTGAAGACGTTAAGAGCTGCGCAATCTCCTCGGATTTATCATCGAGTATCAACGCGCAGAAACGTTCGCGATCAATCGCCGGCGCCGATTGCAGCAGCATTAGAACTGGCAACGTCAGCTTGCCCTTGCGCAGGTCTGTCCCGAGTGTTTTGCCGGTTTCTTTTTCGCTTCCGGCGATATCCACGCAGTCATCGTAAATCTGATAAGCCGCGCCGATTTTCATTCCATATTCTTTCAGCGCCGAAATTATGGCTGGCTCAGCCCCATTAATCGTCGCGCCCAATTCGGAAGCAGCCGCGAAAAGCGACCCGGTCTTCATCTTCACGATTCGCAAATAATCTTCCGTTGCGAGATGCAAATCGAAACGATGTTGTGTTTGAATAATCTCGCCCGAGCAAACTTCGCGTGCCGCACGCGCGATGACGCGGCTGATATCCGCATTGTCGAAGTTCGTCGCCAAATTGAGCGCGTGCGCGAAAAGGCAATCGCCTAACAAGACACTGAGAGAATTCCCCCAGCGCGCATTGATCGTCGGCTGTCCACGGCGTCGTTCCGCTTCATCCATGATGTCGTCGTGCACGAGTGTGGCGAGATGAATCAATTCAACCACGACCGCGAGATCGATATGTTCCCCATTGACCGGACCTGTCGCGCCACCGCTGAGAAGCGCGAGCATCGGCCGCAGGCGTTTGCCACGACTCCCTACCGCGTAGGAAACATAACCTTCGATGGCAGGGTCGAAGGCAGCGGCTTGTTCTGCGATGCGCGCCTCAACTTCGTCGAGTTGCGGTTGAACCAACTGAGCCACTCGGGTCAGCGGTCCTTCCGGAAGCGCGGGGGCCGCGGCCGAGTGTGTGAAAACTTCCACGCACACAGAATAAAAGGGGGCAGCCTGCGATGTCAAAGCTGCAGACGTGGGAAAAACAATTATTCACGGGGAAAATCAACGCCGCTCAAGCCACGCCTTCTGCGCGTATTTTTGTTCCGCAATCTCCTGGGCGCGTTCGGTAATTTCATGGTTGAGCGATCGTTGCTCTGCCCCTGCGCAAAGCGCACGCACGAAACGCTCCGCGAAATCCGACCCCAGATTTTCAAGTTGAATGCTTCCTTGTTGCAGCAGCCCGGCACGTGTGCGGCGTTGCGCCGCCCCCGCGACTTTCCTGCCATCGATTAGAACATCGGAGCGCACCGGATTGGCGAAGCACGCATCGGAAATTTTTTGCGAAGCGGAATCGGCTAAAACCGCATTCACGCCATTCTGAAGCAGAGCCTCGCGAATTGCGGAATGAACGTCAGAATACAAGTCGAGCGGCGAACGAACCAGGTAATGGTTCGTTGCCGGGACAACGATGGAATAGGTCAGGTCCGTTCCGTGCAAAACGATTCCGCCGCCGGTCCAGCGCCGGACGAGCTGGCGGTCGGCCCCTGCGTCGAGCGCCTCCTTAAATTTGCCGAAATAGCCGAAGGAAACCGAAGGCCTCACCCAGCTATAAAATCGAATCGCTGCCGTGGAGGCGGTTTCGAGCAATGCTTCATCCACGGCCATATTTAACGCCGCCGACCGCGCCTCATCATAATAAACATCGAGACGATCGAACGGGCTCACCAGATTCGTTAGGCGGAGATTTCGTCCAGAATTTTTCGTACGGCCTCGCGCGGGTTAGTGTGCGCCGTGATCGGTCTTCCGATTACAAGATAATCAGCGCCGCGCTCGATCGCTTCCCGTGGCGTCATGAACCGACTTTGATCATCACTCGAAGCCCAACTCGGTCGAATCCCGGGTGTAACGATAATGCTTTCGGGAAATTCCTTGCGTAATTGTTTCGCTTCATGAGGACTTGCCACGAACCCGGTAATTCCAGTTGTCCATCCGATTTTAGAAAGCCGCCGCACTTGTTCTTCGACGCTCGACGCTACACCAGTCGAGTGCAGCGCCGCGGAATCAAGGCTGGTCAGGACAGTAACACCGAGCAGCTTCATCTTCGGCGGTTTTGCGCCAACAGCAGCCTCGATCATTGTCTGCCCACCGCTCAGGTGCACTGTTAACATTCGCACTTCTAGTTCTCCGGCGGCTGCAACCGCACCAGCCACCGTGTTCGGAATATCGTGCAATTTCAGGTCTAGAAATACGCCCGCACCGTGTGTCGCCATCTCGCGAATTAGGTCAGGCCCGGTTGCGGTATAAAGCTGTAAACCAACTTTAAAAAAAGAGATCTGCTCACGCAATTGCGTAACAAGCTTGAGCGCTTCCGCTTTAGAAGCGACGTCGAGTGCGACGATGATTCTGTCAGCTGCCTTTGTCATGTCGAGCGGAGTCGAGACATCTCTTATCGTTAAACGAGGACGGTAAGAGATTCCTCGACTTCGCTCGGAATGACAGGACAAATTGCAAACGATGCAACTTCGGGCGCCTGCGAAGATAAATCTTTCATTTCGTGTCCATCATCGCCGTCCCGATGGTTTTCATGAAATCGAAACGTTGATGGCGCCAGTTTCGCTCTACGACGAAATTGTGCTTGAGCCTAACGAGTCCGGCATTCGATTTCATTGCGACGAACCCTCGCTTTTAACTGATAACCTTGTCGTGCGCGCAGCTGAATTATTTTTTAACAAGAAGAGGACGAAACCGGCGCTCAGTATCGCGCTAAAGAAGAACATTCCTCACGGCGCCGGCCTGGGTGGGGGGAGCAGTGACGCTGCGTCCACTCTGCTTGGTTTGAACCAATTGTTTGACGCGGGTTTCTCTCGTGAAGAGCTCAGCGACCTTGCCGCGCAAATCGGTTCCGACGTACCGTTTTTTATCCATCAAAGCGCAGCGGTTTGTCGTGGGCGAGGTGAACGCGTCACGCCAACGGCGCTCAAATCACGTTTGTCGTTGTTGCTATTCAAACCGGAATTTTCAATTCCCACGCCGTGGGCTTATTCGCGTTGGGAAGATTCGCGCGAGCTTCCCACTATTTTCTACGCCGTTCAGGAACGTGACGGTGTGCAATTCGTCAACGATCTCGAGCGGCCGGTTTTCGAGAAATTTGTTTTTCTGGCGGAAATGAAAAGATGGCTGCAACAGCAACCCGAAGTTAGCGCGGCGTTGATGAGCGGGTCCGGTTCGACCCTTTTTGCGGTGCTTAAGAATGCAGCGGATGCGGACGCTTTAACAAAACGCGCGCTTGTTGGGTTCGATCCGCGGCTTTGGATATGCAGTTGCGAGACGATTTGAGATTTATTCGCCCGCGCTTTTCCGCAGCCTTGCGCGCGCATATTCGCGATTCAGTTTTGCGATGAAACTTGCGCTGATCTCCGCCGGACAAACTGCTTCGCATTCATAGGTGTTGGTGCAGTTGCCAAAGCCTTCGGCATCCATCGCCTGCACCATTTTTAGCACACGCCGGCCCCGTTCCGCCTCGCCCTGCGGCAGCAACGCGAGGTGCGAAACTTTAGTTGACGTGAAAAGCATCGCCGATGCATTTGGACATGCAGCGGCGCATGCACCGCAACCGATACAGGCCGCTGCTTCCATCGCGAGATCGGCATCATGCTTCGGGATCGGGATCGAATTCGCTTCCGGCGCCGAGCCGGCGCGCGCGGAAATGAATCCACCTGCCTGGACGATTCGATCAAGCGCACCGCGGTCGACCACCAAATCTTTGATTACGGGAAAAGTGCGCGCACGAAACGGTTCGACAATGATTCGGGCGCCATCGCGAAACTTTCGCATGTAAAGTTCGCATGCCGCTCCAGGATGATCGGGGCCGTGCGCTTCGCCGTTAATCGTGAGCGAACAAGTGCCGCATATCCCCTCGCGGCAATCGGAATCGAACGCGATCGGTTCCTCTCCGCGGGCCAGCAACTCTTCGTTCACGATGTCGAGCATTTCGAGGAACGACGTGTCCGGCGAAATGTCGCGTGCCTCGTACTGGACAAGTTTCCCTTTCGACTTCGCGCTTTGTTGTCGCCAGACCTTGAGTTTAAAATTCATTATTCGTTAGGCGGGCGCGTGCGCTCCCCGGAATGTCAGCTCGCGCGCTCTCATTTGTAGCTCCGCTGCGACAGCTGGACGGTTTCGAAATGCAACGGTTCGCGGTGCAACTTCGGCGGCGCGATCTGTCCATTGCCTTCAAATTCCCAAGCGAAGACGGATGCGAAGTTTTCATCGTCGCGCCTCGCTTCGCCGTCAGGCGTCTGATGTTCTTCGCGGAAATGTCCGCCGCAGGATTCATCCCGCGTGAGCGCATCCGTGCACATCAGTTCGGCAAACTCCAGGAAATCTGCGACACGTCCGGCGCGTTCGAGCGATTGATTAAATTCCTCGCCCGAACCCGGCACGTTGACGTTGGCCCAGAATTCTTCGCGCAACGGCGGAATTCGCGCGAGCGCCTCGCGTAATCCCTCGGCGTTGCGGGCCATGCCGCATTTGTCCCACAACATCAAACCCAGCTCGCGATGGATTGAATCGACGGAACGCTTGCCACTCCCGCTCAATAATCTCTGGATGCGCGCGCGCACTTCCTCCTCTGCCTTCGCAAATTCGGAATGATCGATCGAGGGACGCTTGTTGATTTGGCCGGCAAGATAATTGGGCAATGTGTACGGCAGAACGAAATATCCATCGGCCAAACCCTGCATGAGCGCGCTCGCACCAAGACGGTTCGCGCCGTGGTCGGAAAAGTTCGCCTCTCCGATGACGTGAAGACCGGGAACGTTGCTCATCAAATTGTAGTCCACCCACAATCCTCCCATGGTGTAATGCACCGCGGGATAGATTCGCATCGGCACTTTGTAAGCGTTTTCACCGGTTATCTTCTCGTAGATCTCGAACAAATTTCCGTAGCGCTCTCGAATCGCATTTTCGCCAAGCCGTTTAATGGCATCCGCGAAATCGAGATAAACGCCACGACCACTCGGCCCCACGCCGCGCCCTTCATCGCAAACTTCCTTGGCCGCGCGGGAAGCGATGTCGCGCGGCGCGAGATTTCCGAAGCTCGGATACTTTCGTTCCAAGTAATAATCGCGATCTGCTTCCGGAATCTCGTTAGGCGGCTTTGCGCAATCCTCCCTGCGCTTTGGAACCCAAACCCGCCCGTCATTGCGCAGCGACTCCGACATCAGCGTCAACTTCGATTGATAATCACCGGCGACCGGAATGCAGGTGGGATGGATTTGCGTGAAGCATGGATTGGCAAAGAGCGCGCCTTTTTTGTAGGCGCGATATGTCGCCGTGACATTGCAGCCGCGCGCATTCGTCGAAAGGTAGAACACGTTTCCGTATCCGCCGGTCGCCAACACCACCGCGTCGCCCACATGTCGCTCGATTTTCCCGGTAACGAGACTGCGCGTAATGATGCCCTTGGCGTGGCCGTCAACCATAACGATGTCGAGCATCTCCGTCTGCGGAAACATTCGCACGGTGCCGGCCGCGGTTTGCCGGCAGAGCGCTTGATAGCAACCGAGCAACAACTATTGCCCAGTTTGTCCGCGCGCGTAAAACGTGCGTGAAACCTGCGCACCGCCGAACGATCGATTGGCAAGCAACCCTCCGTACTCTCGCGCGAAGGGCACTCCTTGTTCGACGCATTGATCGATAATCAGATTGCTGACTTCGGCCAACCGATAAACATTCGCTTCGCGGGAACGGAAGTCGCCGCCTTTAATTGTGTCGTAAAAGAGACGAAACACGCTGTCGCCATCGTTCTGATAATTTTTCGCTGCGTTGATGCCGCCTTGCGCGGCTATGCTATGGGCGCGGCGCGGGCTGTCCTGATAGCAAAAAGATTTAACGTTGTAGCCTAGCTCGCCGAGCGTCGCCGCCGCCGATCCGCCGGCCAGCCCGGTCCCGACGACAATGATTTCAAATTTCCGGCGATTGTTTGGCGCGACCAACTTCGAGTGATCTTTGTGACTGCGCCATTTTTCCATCAGTGGTCCGGACGGAACGCGAGATTCGAATGCGCCGATCATAGTTGTTGCGCGGGTTTCACCAGCCCCAATAAAACCGCCACCGGAATCGCGGTGTAACCGATGAAGATCGCCCAGGCAAAAATGCGCCCGCCAAGCGCGAGACGCGGCGTCAACTTCTTATCATTCAAGCCTAACGACTGAAAGAAACTAGAAGAGCCGTGAGTGAGATGCAGCGTGAGCAGAAAAAGCCCAACGACGTAAAAGGTCGAGACGTAAACGTTCTGAAATCCGTAAACCATCATCGAATAAACATCGTAATGATTGAGCGGATCGTTCTTCAGCAGCGGGAAACGCGGATCGATTTTTCGAACCGTGAAATGCAGTATATGAAAAATGATGAAGGCAAAAACAACGAGCCCACTCACGACCATATGGCGAGATGCAAAAGTTGCTTTCACGTGTTCTTTTTTCGCGTAGCCCTTCGGCCGGGCACGCCGGTTTTCAATCGCGAGTTGGATCGTGAAATAAATGTGAAGAATTACCGTTACGAGTAAGACACCACGTACAATCCAAAGCAGCGCTCCCAAGTCGCGCAGATGCTGCGCGTAACCATTCACCCAATCGGGCCCCAGAAAAATCTGCAGATTACCGAGCAAATGTCCGATGACGAAAAGAATCAGAATGATTCCCGTGATCGCAACGATGAATTTTTTCCCGATGGAGGATTGATGGAAGGCGGCGTGCGCGGTCACTATGAATTTCCCGCTCGTTCGAAGGAGCGAATGCTTCGAAACTATAAATCGTGCTATGAGTGTCAAGATTACTCCCGCCCTTACCTTGTCCGGAGGTTGAAAATTTAATTGCCGCATCTCCCGAATCGGCTTTGACTCAAAAAGATTTCCTGGCCTGCAGGCTGGGAAAACCGATCATGCTTCATCACCATCTTCACTTTCTCACGAGGCTTCCACGGCATGCCGTCGAGTTTTTTCGGTACACGAAAGGCGTGTTCGATGTGGGCTTGATGCGTCTGCAAGCCGCGTCGCGACGATTGCGATCCGAAAAATCGGCGACGTCACGCCGGGCTCCGCTGCTGATCCATTATCACATTTTCAAAAATGCGGGTTCCTCCTTCGAATGGACGTTGGAGCAAGCTTTCGGGAAGAACTTTAGGAGATACGATGGAGCCGGGGCTGGAGAGGTTCTTTCCTCCGTCGATATCGCGGATTATGTAAAGCAAGCTCGAGATGCGAAAGTGATTTGTAGTCATCAAGCGACACTGCCGCCACCGAAAATTCGCGGGCGCGACGTCATCACCAGCATTCTCCTGCGCGATCCCATTGCGCGCATCCGTTCCATTTACGCGTTTGAGCGGCGGCAGGACGCTCGCTCACCGGGTGCGCTCAAAGCGAAGGAACTCGATTTCAAAGGCTATGTCGAATGGCGCCTCGCCAGTGCCCCCACGATGTTGTGTAACGGTCAGGTTCATTTCTGTTCGCGCACGAAATGGACTAGCCGCAGGAATATGGGCAACGAGGCCTTGTTGCGAAAGGCGATCGAGAATATTGATCAGGTGGATCTCGTTGGCACGGTCGCGCGTTACAACGAATGGCTTGCTTTGACTCAGGTGGTCCTGCCGCGGAAATTTCCCGGTATTTCCTTGATGGTTACCCGACGAAATGTGACCGACATTAACAACGAGGCTGTGACGGAGAAGAGTATTCTCGACGCCTTGATCCGCGATCTCGGTCAGCCCCTGGCCGATCATCTTGTACACGCGAACGAGCTGGACATGTCGCTTCATCAGATTGCCGATGCCTTGCTCACGCGGCGCCTGGCCGAGTACGGCGTGGATGTCAGCTTGCGAAACGCGTATGCGGATGCCCGCAAGCAGTTATCGACGAGCGTGCCCGATCGCTCTTCGGGAACGGCCTAGCTTCACGATGCGCAGTGATGGATGGCGGAGTAAGTACAGTCACGATCTACTCGCTGTAGTTTCGCTGCTCCTTCTTCTTTTCCTCAGATTTCTACCAACGATCGTTCATGGTCGCCTCTACGCTCCCTACCGTGACAATGTCTTTATTTACGGGCCGATGTTTTCGGAAACCGCGCGGATTGCGTTACATGGCGAATATCCGTTTTATCTGCCGAGTATTGGTATCGGATTCCCGCTTTATCAAAGCCCGCACTATTGCCCTTCCTACCCTTTCTACTTTTTTGGGCTACTGGACTATGGCGGTCCTCTGCAGTCGCTTCATACGCTTACTCATCTTGCCATTTTCCACCTGGTTATTTTAGCACTGAATTTTTTTGTCATGCTTCGATGCGCACGCGTCTCACCGTGGGCTTCTTTCGTGGGCGCGTCGATTGGTGTGTTCGCTCATAACAGCGAGGTCTACGCCGGTTGGATTACGATTGCTTCCAGTTACACCTGGTTGCCGCTACTTCTTGGAGGCGGGATAATTCTCCTTCGAAATCCACGCAGCATTACCGGTATCGTCTTATTTGGAGTGTCGGCCGGACTGCTTGCCCTTGCCAGCGCTTCGCAATCGGTTGCACACGCTTTCTATTGCTCGTTAGTCTTTTTTGGCTCCTCTGCGGTATGGCTCTTTCGGAAAGGCGGTGTGCGGCCGGTTTTGCAACTAGGTATCTCTCTTGTCCTGGCAGGAATCATCGCATTTGGTATTGGAGCCGTATCCGCCGTGCCGGTATCCCTTGGAATCAAGGATATGATTCGGCATATCGGTAACGGCTTTGTTCTAGGTAACCAAAAAATCCCTTGGGAAAAATTCGGGCAAATGCAGATGGGGATCAACAACTTGCCTGCCATCCTGCTGGACCCAGGAAAACTGGAGATCGTTGGAAGCCCGTATGTCGGTCCTCTCGGGGTCTTAGGCGTCGTCTTGGCGTTCTGTTTTTTTCGCCGGCTCGATTCTGTCGGGAAATTACTGGTAGGAATTTTCGGTGCGATCGGTCTCTACGGATTGGTCTCGGCCTTTGGCACTAACCTGGGTCTGGCCTACTTAAATTATCATTTTCCGTTCTTAAGCAAAATTCGCGAAGGCGGACGGTACCTGGTCCTCTTTGTTGTTGGGGTCGTCTTTCTCTCTGGAATTGGATGCGACCAGTTAGGTAACTTTCTGAGTAAAAGAACAAACGCGAGATACGGTCGTCGCAGCGTGTTCTTCGGAGTTGGCTTACTCCTTCTGGTCTTCGTTGCGGCCGCGACGTGGGAGTTTGTAAAACACGCGCCGTTGGCCGCCGGAGGCAGCTTCGTTCTGCTCCTGGCTCCCACGGTTCTCGTTGTCGGACTACTTCTGGGGACTCCTGCTTCGTATATTTTTGCGGTCTCTGCGGTTTTCGTTTCGATCGCGGCGGCTATTTCACCAGTTCGAACCTTTCCGATCCAGAAGGGCGACTATTCCCAGGCCGACAATCTCAGAAATCTGGAGACGTTGTCCGAACTTAAAGAGAAGTTTCCACGCGGCGATTTCCGCATTGACTTTATCGACCAGAAAACAACCCCTTTTACATGGGCGATGAACGCAAGCTACTTCGGCTACGCCAGCTTCTATAACCGGCTCACGCCACAACCGTACGATCAGTTCCGTTTTAGCCTGCAACGCAAGCCGCCCAGCTTACGCGAAGTGATGGGCGGTCGGTATGTACTCTGCAGCGCAGGGCAGAAGCCGCTGGACCTTGCCGCTAGGCCGCGGTTTGAGATTAATGGATACACACTGTTCGAAAATCCTGCCTACATGGAGCGATTAACATTGGTCTATGCCATGGCAGGTAAGGCTTTGGATGAAAAAGAGTTTATCGCGCGAGCGAATCGAGGATTCGATTTTCGAAAGAGCGTTTTTCTTCAAGATCACGACGCAAAACGATTGGCACCCTTCCTGACTGGCAAGATATCTGGGACTGCGGCGAATGGTGATCGGCTGCGGCTGGAAAAGAATTCGGTTAATCGCATTCGAACGCATCTTGAATTGACCCGGCCGGGAGTAGTTATTCTAAACGAATGGTATAGTTCTGCGTGGCATGCTCGTGTAAATGGTCGGCCGGAGACAACTGTGCGCGCTAACCAATGGCAGGTCGGTGTTCCCGTGCGAGCTGGTCGCAATATCGTCGAATTCACTTATCGACCAACAGTTTGTTGGATATTGCTAATAGTAAATCGTGCGACGTGGGGAATACTCGTCCTACTGGCTGTCACCTTGATCGGATGGAAGATTCGCGCCGCGCGGCTTACAGCAAGCCAGGCATAGAATGAAGGAAGACGTTATAGCTCGGTTACGGTGTCCCGCCTGCTACGGGCTTCTGGACATCAACGCTTTTAAGCGCGATAGCGACGACACTGTCGAGATCGGTGTCGTATCGTGTTCCCATTGCTCTCGCTGGTATCCAATCGAAGGTTTTTTATTGGAGTTATTGCCGGACAAGCTCGCTTATGTTTCCGATCGGCGCGCATTCTGGCATTCGCACGAGGCGAAGCTGCTATCTCTCGGCCTTACCTGGAGAGAGTTGGACTCACAACGCGATGCAGTGCAGTCGCAACTGAAGCAGCAGTCTCATTTTGATTGGTACGCGGCGAACGAGCAGCAGACTTACGAATCTTATGAGCAAATGCCTTTTTGGCGCGCAGTTGATGAGAAAATTTTCTCGCAGTGGCGAAGCGAAATCGAACCGCAGCGCTGGCTGCTTGATGTAGGATGCGCGCAGGGGCGCAGCAGTCACCGATTTCTCGAAATGCCCATCAGCATCGTCGGTTTCGATATCTCCAAAGAGCTTGTCCGCCAGGCGATCGCTACCTACCGAAGAAAACAACATGCCGCTACGGCTACGTTTTTCGTAGCTGACGGCTCAAGCCTCCCTTTTGCGGATGAGAGCTTTGACTACGTCCTTATTTATGGAGTGCTGCATCATTTGCCTGATCCGGCTCAGACCTGCGCGGAGGTCGCGCGTATCCTTAAACCCGGCGGCATCTATTTTGGCTCAGAGAATAATCAAACCGTGTTCCGGAAAATCTTCGATATGCTGATGAAGATCTTGCCCCTGTGGCATGAAGAAGCTGGCGCGCAGCCTCTGATCGGCGACAAGAACATCCGAGACTGGTTCAACAATAGTGAAATGACGCTTGAAACTAGTACTCGCGTATTTGTACCACCGCATTTGGTCAATATTTTGGGAAGTCGCTTAGGCACGGGGCTTCTGTCCGTGACCGATGGTGTAGGAGGCAGGTTACCCTTGTTGCGCAACAACGGCGGGCTGATTATGCTTAGAGCGGTGAAGCGATAAGCACATTGATCGCCTCACTTTAGTGCCTGCACGACGATTGTCTCCTGCGAAAGTTGTTCACGAGTAGCGCTTCGTGCAATGTAGCTAACGTTAGCGTCGTAGTCGCGAATGTAGCCAACAAGTGTGTTGTCAAGCACCCTATTCTTCTTACGTCGTAGATGGATAAGCGGAGGAATTGCGGTGGGACGCGCTATACCACAAACGATGCCGCTGGGATTAATAACGACAAGCTGCTGCGGCGGGCCATCCTTACCTTCAACCGCCCAGCCTTGAAATCGTGCAGCGGGATTGCCATTGTCTCCTTTAACCAACGATTGGACACTAAGAACACCTTTCAGGGCCGCTGCTCGCGGATGGCCATTGCTAAAGCTATGCTCAGAAAGGCCAATCCAATCCTGCAAGCCGTCGGCGAACATATCCAGGCGATATGCGCGAAATTTCGGAACAAGGTTATACACGCGGCTCGGTATTCCTGAAAGGAATCTAATTAATTGCGGATCAACGACTCCATTGATGAGGCTGGTAGAGGCAGCTCGCGACATCGCTGAAGCGTAAATGCCATTCCTTGTTTGACGACGGTGTTCTGGTAACACCACAATCGGGATAGCTAAAACCAACAGGAGAACAGGCCAGCGTAACCAGACCTTCGAGACAGTACGTAGAATCGCTATCATCAACAGCGCGGTCCAGAATATCGCGCTCCAAAAAATGTAACGGGTTGCTGCTACTTCTGACGGATTGACACGAAAATCATCAACACGACCTATTATTATCAAGACCAGAGCTCCCAAGTTGAAGAATACGAGAGCAGCGCTCATGGTTTCCAGATTGCTTCGCGATAGGTCTCTTCGAACGAGTCGCGGTCCGATCGTCCATGCAGCGAAAGCGAGTCCGACTGCACCACACACCAATGAGAGCGCGGAAGACTGTGCCATCGCGGGAGTCAAGGGCGTTGAGCTCCATGCAGATTTTGCATACAAAGCGGGCGTGCCAAGTAGCATGCAAAGGCGGAAAATTCCCTTGCCAAGTTTCATGATTAGCCCGCTTCCCGCGTTAGGTCCAAATTCCGGGTTAGCCGCGCCAGGCAAATATATGTATATAAGGGCAGCGATAAGGCCGGCCAATCCGAGAAGAATGAGTGAGCGCCAGGACACGCGAGCTGACCAGGCTGCGAGGAGCAGAGCGGGCCACACTGCTAGTCCGCTACCGAAGCTGAATGAGGCAAGGTAAGCGCCGGCGACAACCATTAGAAATGCCCGCCAGTAATGCGGCGATTGCACTTGCATCCCTGGGAGATTAAGAAAGGCGAGCACAGCTCCGCCAAGCGCGAGGGAACACATGCAGTTAAAACCTCCCGAGGCAGTGATCGATGCTCGCCCCATCCAAAAACTGCCTACGATAACAATAAGAGTGGCTGCCAGCCTGGCAGTGAGGCTCAGCGATTTTTCGCGCCACACTGGCACGAGCATAAGCGCTGCGGTTGCTATTTGAAAAAATATCCCAAAGAAGAACAAGATCTCTTGGTTATTATGAAAGAACTGAATGTCAGTTAGCCAGATGAGACTGGGAAAAAATATCGAGTGGTTGTTGCTCTTAAGGAGCGCACTTTCCAGCGGCGAATGGAAGAGGCATACTGCGTAGATTCGCCAAAAGTCGGCGCGCGTCTCGGTCCAACGTGCCGCGTAATGTGACGCGATACCAGAGCATAGAAAGGCCAACGCCAGTATCGCGGTAAGAAGCTGCGTGAAACGTTCGATATATCGAAGAGAGGGGGACCGCTTAGGGTAGTAACCTTCTTCCATGGCTAGTTAGCGTTCCGAGCTGACAGAATCACACGACGTTGCGAAAAGGCAGAATAATCCGGCTACTTACCTGCCTTCTCCAGAGCAAGCCAGGTATCGTAGTCGCGGACGTAATCGTCCGCCTCGTAAGGATGTGACGCGAAGACCAGTAGCGCCGCGTTTGGTGAGTACCTATACTGAGTTCCCCAAATGAGAGGAGGAATGTGGAGTCCGACATCAGGTCTATCCAAGACAAGCTCCTGCCGATTATTTCCGTCATCGACGACAACCTGTACGCTTCCCTGAATGCAGATGAGAAATTGATGGCATTTACGGTGAGCATGCTCACCACGGACCTGCGTGCTGGGGACGCCGTAAACTATAAAGAAGCGCACGGGAACAAAAGGAATCTCCTTCTCCATTTCGGCTGCAACCAAACATCCGCGAATATCTTCGAAAGTAGGGACTCGGTGCAGAGTAACACCTTGCACACTTAGCGAGCTACTCTTGAGCTTGTCATCCACTTCCGGCTTCCCGGTTAATGGCACGGGTTTGATTGACGCGGTGTAACTATAGATTCGCGCGGGGTTACCCCGGACGATAGCATTGGCAGGAACAGATTTTGTCACTACCGCGCCGGCCCCTACCATCGCATTACGGCCTATTGTAATTCCCGATAAGACTGTTGCATTCCCTCCGATCGAGCAGCCATGGCGAAGGTAGGTTGATGCAAACTGCTTCGGGCGCTGCTTGCTCCTGGGAAAAGGGTCGTTTGTGAAAGTGGCATTCGGTCCGATGAAAACATTGTCTTCCACTCGCAAACCGTCCCACAATTGGACTCCGCATTTTACCGTAACGTTATCGCCGATGACGACATCGTTCTCGATAAAAACATGGTCGCAGACATTGCAATTAGCGCCGATCGTCGCGCCCGCCAGAATATGGGCAAAGGCCCAGACTCTGGTTCCGGTTCCGATCGCGCTTGTTTCGCAGATTGCCTTAGGATGAACGAAGTAGGTCATTTGTCCTTTCTCGATCCGAAAGAGAGCTCACGCATAACCACAGCACCTGGCCGTTGTTTCGTATTTTCGAATGCTCTCCAAAGATAGGATCCAACAATCCCGAGGCAAACAAGATTTAAGCTTCCGAAAAAGATAATTGTCAAAACAACCGCGGAATAACCGGGAACGGGAACCCTGCCTGAAAGCCGCGCCCAGATGACGGCGATTGCGAATACGGCAGAAATGGTAAGGCCGAAGAAGCCCATCCAAAAGAGTGCCTGGATGGGTGTGTTTGAAAACGAAAATGCTGAGTCACTGACGTAATGAATTCTTTTACTAAGCGTCCAGCTGCTTTTCCCCTCTTGCCGCTTCTGCCTTGTGTAGGATATTGTCTTTCGCCGAAAGCCCAGCCACAGGACCAGGCCAACCAACGAACTATGCGATTCATCCAGGCTGAGAAGCTCCCTCCGAAATAACTGGTTACAACCAAAGATATCAACCCCTCCGCGAGGCGTCTCCGGTTGAATCAATTTGCGATGGATCAACCAGTAGATTCGTGAGGCTAACCTGCTGATTAAAGGATCTTCCCTGGCCGAACGAGTTCCAATAACGACATCTGCTTCGTCCCGTTCCAGGATTTCAAAAAAACCTAGGATTAACTCAGGCGGTTCTTGAAGATCGGCCGCCATGATCGCGAAATACTGGCCCGAGGCTTTCTGTAAGCCCACGCGAATGGCAGCGAAAGATCCGAAGTTTCGAGATAGCACCACAACTTTTGATTCGAACAATGCAGTTGGAAGTATCGACGTAAGTTGTCCGAGGGATTCATCCGGACTGCCGTCAACCACAAATACAACTTCAAGGTTTCCAGAAAGCTGCTGATTGATTTCCTGCAAGGCCCCAAGCAAGCGCTCGATGGAGCCTTCGTTTTTATACACCGGCACGATGATTGAATAGATCATGCTTCGCGCCAGTTATTGCATGCGTCGATCACGCGCTCTACATCCGTGTCGCTTAAGTATGCGTGCATCGGTAATGAGACTTCTTGTTCGGCAAATCGACGTGCGTTTAATAAAGTGCCTCTTATTTCAGAGTTTTGGCCGGCCATTGCCGGTTGGTCTGGTATCAGGACAGGGTAGTGGATAGCGCTGTCGATGCCATGTGAATGTAAGTGTTGCTGAAATTCAGCGCGATCTTGTTTAACTAAGATAGGAAATAAATGATAAACGGAATCCGATCGATGCGGAGCTGGCGGAATAACGAGATGAGGAGATCGGATGTCGCTCCGGTAGGATGCGGCAATCGCGCGTCGACGTTCTGTCGCCAAAGTAAGACGAGGTAATAAGGCATGCGTGAGTATTGCAGCGTGTAGTTCGTCCAGTCTGCTATTCAGGCCTATGTAAGCATGCAAGTATTTTTTTGTTTGCCCGTAGTCGCGTAATGCCCGCGCGGTGTTTGCAAAATCGTCATTGTTCGTAAGGATGGCACCACCATCACCCATGCACCCAAGGTTTTTGGTAGGATAGAAACTTATGGCCGAAAGATCGCCGACGGTCCCGACTTGAAGCCCATTACTCCTGGCAAGAATTGCCTGTGCAGAGTCTTCGACGACGTGAAGGCCGAAACGTTCTTTAATTTCACCCAGCTTCTCAAGATCAAGCGCATGCCCGAACAAGTGAACGGGCAGGAAAAACCGGAACGGTTGTGCATCGTCCGACAATAATTTCTCAAGTGCGACAAGATCGAGCAGACCGCTTTCATCGACGTCCGTGAAAACCGGAACGCCTCCCGCCCGAATCGTAGCGAGAGTGGTGGCAAACGCGCTTAACGGGGTAGTTATAACAGGCTCGCCGGGTTTCAGCCCGAGGATGCGCAGGCTTATTTCGATCGCGTCTAACCCATTCGCACAACCAACGACGTGTTGCACTCCCGTTACAGCGGCAAGCTTTTCTTCAAACAGGGTTACGTGCTTACCTAAAACGAGCCAGCCGCTTTCGCCAACGGAGTCGATAGCTTCGAGTGCGGCACCGCGAATGTCGCGCCATTGCGCTCGAAAGTCGTTTAATAGAACTCTTGGCTTCATGGTAGAAGTAGTCTTCTAGCGAAAATATTACGATAGTTCGAGGGACTTTCATTCAACGCATTTATCTCCACGTCGGTTAGATCGTCGTTGCTCATGGAAAAAATTTTGAAACCGCGGCTTCGTAAAAACGCCAACAATTCTTGAGCCGACGAACCCGCTTTGCGAAGGCCATAAGGCCACAATTCGAGCAGGAGTTTAATCTCTGGATTGTCGTCGAGCACGCGCGCGGCTCCATGCAAGGCGTGAAGCTCGTAACCCTGGATGTCGAGCTTGAAAAGGTCGATGCGAGAGCCTGGTTCAAAGTAATCGTCGAGAGCAGTAGCCTTAACTGAAATGCTTTGGCGAGGTTCGCCTTCCGTGGGATAAGCGCGGTGATCGACATTCAGGTCCTCGGAAATATACAGGAGCTTGTTTTCCGTCTTGTTGCTCACCGCCATTTCATTTGTCCGGACATTGGGCAACCCCGATACTGCCGCAGATAAGCGAACGAAGTTATCCGGTGAAGGCTCAAAGCTGTGCACCAGGCCAGTCGCGCCGACAACGCCTGACAAGAATCGCGAATAGACCCCAATGTTGGCGCCAGCATCTACCACTACCGTCCCTTGCGAAAGGTATTGCGCGAGGAGTTGCCGTTCGGCGCGATCGGCATAAGCCTTGAAGGCAGAGTAAAGAGGGAGGTAAGCGGGAAAAGCTGCCTTATAAAGTGCATTGCCAAGCCGGCGGCCAAGCGTAACGAAGGTCATCACTTGCGTGTAAGCCTAATCGTAAAGAAAGATGCAAAAAGCCTGGGGACCGTGCGGCTGATGGCAAGATCAAGATGGAAAATTAAACGATAAATGAAAGGGGGGATGGGAATACGATGCGATATGCCGCCGGTGGCCACGTAGGAAACAGCACTAAACGGTTCGAAACTATTCGGTTGGAAATCGAAATTACTCCGCAGCGGCCCGCTCCAGGCTGCATGCCTAACGAATATTAGCCATGGCAAAGCGATATTGGCAGATTGCAGGGGCCCGCGGATTTCCGATAATAGTGGGTCCTTTGCTTCAAGGTCCATGGGCTCGTGATGAAGATATTTGAAGATGAACGTCGATAACACTGAGAAATAAGGCTCGGTCGCCACGATCGTCCCGCCCGGCCTGAGCTTTGTGGCGGCCTTATTCAGGAAATCGATTGGATCCTTTAAGTGATGCAGGACATTCGTGAGAGCGATTACATCCACGCTTTCATTCGGTATGGGCTCGAATCGATCGATATCATGACAGTCAAAGGCGTAATCGAGGTAGTCGAGTTCGAGAACATCGCTTGTCAGCACGTTCTTATAGAACCGTTTCAACGGCGAAACACCACTGCCTATTTCGAGAATGCGCAAGGAAGAGGGATTTGGGAAGCGCGCTAATTGTTCCTGGTAGAGTTTTCGATACCAGTAGAGAAGGTTCTTGTTCGCGTCCAATTTCGCGCGGTTGCGCAAGGTTAAGGCCCGGTCCTCTTCGTATTGATCGGTCGGAGGGCTAACGCTACTCATTTCGTCGCACGAATGAAAAGCGAGCCCGCTATCTCGCGCAGAAGTGGAATCGTTTCCAAAAGCTCGCCGGCTCTTCGTACAAAAGGAATCGAGTTCTCTGGAGTTCTCGGATGAAGGAAATCAAAGGGCCTTACTCGCACATCGCGAAAGCCCGTTTGTTCGAGAAGACGGCGCAGCGGCCAGCGGAAAAAAGCAGTTTCATCCGGCGAATCTCCCAGGCGTTTTTTGACTGCGGGCACATTTTTCTGCACCGCGATTTGCGGATTCAACATGTTTGGTTCGGTGAAACAAATCATCCCTTCCGGTCTTAGAACACGATATATTTGACGCAGAGCTTCTTCGATTTCCAAATGATGAAGAACGGAGCTGCCGATAACCGAATCAAAACTGGCATCGGGATAGCTTAGAGCATAGGCATTCTGCACCTCAAATGTGACGTTCGGCGCATGACAGTTAATGCGAGCTTGGGCGAGCAGCTCGGGAGAAATGTCGATAGCAGTAATCGTAGCACCTGTGAGTGCTAACTCTTTGGTGAAGTAGGCGGTGCCGCATCCCAGCTCGAGGACCTTCATTTCGGGCCGCAAATGGCTCGTTAACATTTGTACCCGTCGTTTCCATCGTAACTTTCCGGCAGGTCCTTCCCAATTCCAGATTTCTCCAGCACCATACCGAACGAGATATCGTCCATGCTCAATCTCGCGCTGCAGTCGCGCTTCCATGCTCTTTTAATACTCGAGCTTTAACTTGAGGAAGCCGTACCAGCACATTTTCAGCATAACAAGGCCGTTATGAAAAACCCTGGTCATCTTCGTAGTGCCGTAGATTCGCTCCTGGTAATGCACCGGCAGATCAAGGATGCGGAGATTTAATTTAGACGCGCCGAAGAGCAACTCGTAATCGCCCCAGCGATCCTCGATCCCCCAACTTCCTAATAATTGCTTGATCCGCTCCCAATCGCTGCGCCACAAGACCTTTGTCCCACAGAGCGTGTCTTTAACTCGCTGATTTAGAAGATAGGAAAACGCAAGGCTAAAGAACTTATTGCCGAGCATGTTGGCTCCTTTCATAGCTGCTCGGGGCACAGGATAGATGAGACGTGAGCCGTTCACGAACTCAGCTGTGCCGGATGCGATTGCATCAACGAAATAGGACAACTCTTCCGGCATGGTCGTTAGGTCGGCATCGAGAATCATGAGAATGTCGCCGGAAGCTGCATTGAAGCCTGCCCAAACGTTTTGTGCCTTACTGATACCCGGTCCCGCGACAAGCCGAATGTCACATTCAGGGTGCATCTCCTGCATGCGTTTAACTTCTTCTGGAGTTCCATCGGTTGACTTATCGTCGCAGAAAATAATTTCAGTCTGGCCGGCCAGAGGCGGAATCCGTCTGACCGCATCGGCCACATTCCCACGCTCATCCTTACACGGAATGATTACCGAGACAGTTAACTTCTCTTTGTCTATTGGCGGAGGAAGCAAACGAGCTACATGCACTTCCGTCATGCAAAGGCGATTGAGCCCAGGTAAGCGCGCACAAAAACCGTTCAAAAATGCGGAAAGCAAGGGGATGTACTTTGGACATAGTATGATGCGCCGCGTTTCAAGAGCCTCGTATCCGCTCAGGGTCAACAGGTTTCGAACATCCGCGCCGGAAAGCCAGTTTTGTTCTACTCGAGGCACTTTCATGCCGAGCGACTCTGCCAGAGTGACGAGGGGTTCCCAAAGATGGTTATAAGTCGTGATAAGAATGCGAGTATGGCGCTCACAAAGTCCTCGGAGATTCTGGAGAGCGCGTTGCACGTCCACGGTGTCGTCGATTTCATTGAACGCGATGTAGTCAAATTTTTCCGAATCCTTAAAACATTTCTGGAATTGCTCTGTATCCGGGAACGCGACCTCATAGCTAAATTCCGGGTGGCGGCGCTTCGCTACCTCAATCATTTGCGCACAGATTTCGATCCCTTTACCCTCCCTGGGTCGCATCGCCGCGAGCGAGGTACCTGTGCCGGATCGCACCGACAAAATCCTTTTGCCTGGCTCAACCAGGAACTGAAACAGGCGCGCCAACAGTTTATAATAGTACCGGTTATGGTCGATCCAGTAGTCGCGCTTACCGGCTAAACGAACCAAAAGTTGCCGTGTGCGCTCTCGTCGCTCCGCTAAGGCGGCTGGACCCCATGATTCTGCGCTTGGTGGATTCGTGATTTCCAGAGTGCTGCTATTGCTCATTTAATCAACGTTTCCATTTTCGCTTTTGGTTAACAGCAAACTGGGTTTACGGCGCATCCAAAAGCTACCACCACCCCACCAGGGTGAAGTAGGAAAGGTAGTCTTGAAGTCTTCCAGGTAGCGATCCGCCAGGTAGCTATTGCAGAGCAGGACTTCGAACTGCGAATTAAACATGAGAAAAGCTTGCAAGAGATATTGCTCACACCAGAAACGAAGCTCGTCCACTACCCAATCGCGCCGGTAATCGTGCGGGAAAAGAATATCGTGAATGTGAACGATGACGCCGGGATTTAACCGCGGCAGCACCTCCAGAAAAAGATAATTAACATCACCACCGATCTTCACCGTGTGGGAACTATCAATAAAAAGAATGTCGCCCGATTGAAGCTGAGAGAAGAAATCCAAGTCCACGTCTTCCACTCTTCGTTCCATCAGGGAACGCAAACCGGGAAAGCCTTTCGCAAAGAAGTCGAGAGGAAACGGTTCAATGCAGATAAGAGGCGTGTTACCATTTTTTGCCGCAGCCTGACCGGAGACTAACGAGGAATAACCGCTGCCGACTTCGATAATCAAGTTTGGTCGAAAATGCCGTACCATGCAGTAAGTGGCCAGCGCATCGGTTCCACCAAAGCGCCCGTTGTCGAAATAAAACTGCGCTGGATCTTCGGTGGGCGCGGTCGGGAATTGTTCGTATTCGTCGCGGAATTTCGGGAAACAATTACGCAGCAGATCCAACTGCGTCGCCTCGTTCATATCGATTCCTGCGAGTTCGCTTCGCCGTTCCCACAAGGATTCGGGAAGTTTTCGCGTATCGGGAATGGGTTGATAAAAATGAACCGGGGTAACATGCAGGCCGTGTTCTTCCCAGAGACGGAAAAATTCTGGGTAACGCGTACTGTTCAAACAACGCGGAGCTATCTTTGCCACAAAGCGGGCGAGTTGTTCGAGATCAATATTCCCTTTGGCTGCTTCATTAGCCACCTTGTCCAAGGAGTTTTCCAACGAACCTTCGCTCCGCCGAACTGCTACGCGATCAAGACATCGGTCGACTTCGCTTAATCCGTAGAGTTTGAAATTGTAAGGCGTCGATCCGCGGATCCAGTCTACCTCGACCGAACCACTGCAACCACGGGCGACTAACTTGTTGCCTTCTGCCGCAGTTGAAACGTGCACCTCTGCTCCCAACGGATCGTTCGTTTCCCAGCTAATCCGGGTAGGGGTGCCACTCAAGGGGGGAATTGGGTTCGGCGACGCGGTGATTTTACCGGTGATACGCGCCGGCATGGCAGTCTTATTCACGTAGCGATACCATGCTGACTCGCGCCGGGTTCCAGTCGAGTCGCTGCGAGGCTTTCACGCGGGAATCGCGATGCAGTTGAGCGATTGAAGTGACTATCGCTCAAGAGATGCGACAACTGTTTGGTCGCGACCTCGACGGAATAGGTGGCTTTAGTTTTCTCAATTCCATTCCTTGAGATTTGCTCCCAGAGTTCCTCCGACTCGTAAAGCTCGATCAACGCTCGAGCAAAATCCTCCGCCTTGTCGGCAATCAAAATATTTTGCCGGTCGGTCAAAGCCATTCCTTCTGCGCCGACTGACGTGCTTACTACTGGAACACCAAACGCCATGCTTTGATTGATCTTCCCCTTTACTCCGGCTCCCCAACGCAACGGCGCTATTGTTAGCTTCACATTATCGAAATAAGACCGCACATCCGGCTGGTAACCCGTGAAAATGACTTTCTCGTTTGCCAGTGAGATCACTTCAGGCGGCACCTTGTCACCGATGACGAAAAAAATCGCGTCCGTCAGCCGCGCCTGTACGAGAGGATAAATCTCTCTCAAGAAAAAGAGCACGGCGTCGATATTGGGCGTGTGCTGAAAACTTCCGATAAACAGGAAATCACGACGAAGCGAAAACGGTGTCGTCGAGCCTGGAATATCAACAATGTTAGAAACCACCTCGATGGATTTGTCGGGTCGTTCGCTGCGAAGTAGTTGCTGCTCGTACTCGCTTACAACCCACGTTTCGTCTGCCTGATCGATCAGCTCGTATTCTCGTGCTTCAATCGCGCGCGCATCCAGATGGATTTGGGAATCTTGCATCACTTCCGCTTCGCGAGACGTCCGCACGAAGTGCAAATCTACCGTGTCGAAAATTATCCGACTCTGGGGCGCGTGAATGCGAACATCATTCATATACTTCTGCGCGAAATCGCAGCGACTGAGAACGACAACATCGAATTTCGCTCCTTCGCGCTCAAGAAATTCCCGAACAGTCCTGACATGTGGATGGCAGACGATCTTGACCCCGCGTTTTTGTAATTCATCAGCGTAAGGTGGGATATTAGCCGCGTTGTCAGGAACGAACGTAACGCGATGCCCCAGGCGATGAAGAATTGTCAAAATTTGAAACATGCGAACCGAACCAGAATCTCGATCCGGCATGGGGAGGTGATGGTCGATGACGAGAATCCGTTTCTGTCCTGGCTTAAGCTGATCGTAGCTGACCACATCGCCATTCGCAGGTTTTTCCGCCAGCTCGTCAGCCCACGTTGCCGCAAACGTTTCCCGATTTACTTCCTGATACCTTTTTGCACCGGTCGATAAGTCGGTCCCGCCGGTCGCGCCCTCATAATGGATAACTTCACTTAGAGGCTGATATAGCACCTTGAAGCCGCGACCCCGGACCTTAAACGCGAGGTCAGTGTCTTCGTAATAACCGGGGGCGTACTTTGAATCGAAGCCACCAACACTTTCGAAAAGTGATTTCCGAATCATCAGGCACGCGCCGGAGCAATAGTCGACTTCGCGCAAAAAATTGTATTGTGGGTCGGAGGGATCATCGAATTTTCCGCGGTTCCACCCCGAGCCATCTCTCCAGATAATGCCCCCCGCCTCCTGTAGTTTCCCATCCGGATAAACCAACTTGGAACCGACCACACCTGCCTCTGGCTCGAATTCAAAAGTTTCACGCAGTGCCCGTAACCAACCCGGACTAACGGCGGTGTCGTTATTAAGAAAGAGCAGGTATTGGCCGCGAGCTTTTCCCGCGCCGTAATTGCAAGATGCGATAAAGCCCAGGTTTTTCTCGTTAGCCAAATAAATGATGCCAGGGATTCGGGAAAGCCTCCGTGTTTCGTCGCTGGAGTTATCGTCCACGACGATCACCTCGAAGGACTCGTTTTCTTGATTTTCTTGAATAGATGCCAGGCAAGCCTCGGTGAAACGAAGCTGATTGAACACGGGAATGACGATCGAAACATCGACCTTATCTTGGAGAGGAAATGCTATTGGATGGGTGGGAGGGGTCGGCTCGCGTTTGATCGCAGATTTCTTCGCTTTAGAAAAAGCGCTTTCGGGCGATGCGAATCGGCAAATCTCATCGTCGATCTGACTAACTTCGGGATGATCTCGGAGCCACGCCCCGTAGGTCGATACAACCTTCTCGAGGTGCCCATAGCCACGAAGTTTTTTTTGCGAAAAAGAGGCCCGCAATGCTGCGATCGGGTTCGCCAGCTTCCAGCGTCTGGAAGAGCGCAGTTTTCCGGCCGCTTCGTCAGTATCCTGTAAGAGGCGCGATAATTTTTTGATAGACTGCAGATGACGGCGCACGCTCGCGACTAACTTGGCGACACGATCCTCACTTTCCGCCAAATTTACGTTTCTAACCTGAAGTAGATGACTTGTCTGGGCGAATCGTTCGCGCACGATCGACAGCTCGTTCTGCAGTTTGATCTGGTATAGCTTCGACTCACGCAGTTGATCGTCGCGCTTCCTCAATTCTTCGACAAGCTTGTCTATTTCCGCCGTCAGCTCGCGTCGCACCGTCTCGGCGTCCGGAATTGAAACATTTAACCTACTGCTCGCGCCGGCAAGAATGTCGGCGTCAACGCCTGCCTTGGGCAAAGCAATTTGGTTCGGCGAAGTCTGCGCAGCGCTACTGGAATTCTGCGCCTCACGGACCAGGCCTTGATACATTTGAAGAAGCTCGGGCGGAACATTCGCCGCTACCATTTGCTCGTGTGTGAAGCGGGTATGACGCTTCTCCGGCTTTATAAAGGCGGCGACTCGAGTTACTTCGCTTGTGGGCAAGCCGAGGAAGGAGGTAATGCGATCTAGCTCGGCTTTGGAATTTTCGAAGAAAGCATCGTAATGGGTGATGAGCCGATTATCTGTCTTAGTCCTCTCAAGCAGACGCCTGTTATAAATTTCCCAAAGCCGCAAACCAAACGCATAGGAAGTACCGTTCCGTTTCCGCATTGAGTAAGCGACTTCGAGGGGATTACGCACTACCACCAGAATTCTTAACCGCGGAATTACCGCCTGCCAGAAGGGAAGCGTCAAACTGTTGCGCGGATCCTTCCAGCCCCAAACTCTCTGCGAATCGAATTCGCCGACGAGCGAACGCGCCTTCGCGCGTAATGGATCGAGTTGTTCATCCGAGAAATCTGCATCGTGCTTGGGAGGTAAATCCCATGCTCCGCCTAACGAGTTGAGTATTTCATCGTTGATCGCGACGAAGCGTAAGTTTTCCCAGAAGCCGTCCGGATTGTCAGGTTGAGCCGGCATCAGGTCGGCTTCTGGTCCTAGATTGAGTCCGCAATCACGAAGCAATCGTGCCACCATCGATGTGCCTGAGCGGTGCGCCCCAGCGATGCAGAGTGGGAAGTTTGCTTCTGAATGTGATTCGGAGAAAGCCATTATCGGGTGCGGGGTTTTATCGCGGGGACTGAAGCGAGATTAGCGAGGAGATTATCAGCTGCGCATGCCTCCACATTCAGTTGCATTAAGCTATGAAAAGGACAACCGAAATCCCTTCCACTGTCCCAATGGACACTAAGTCGAAATTTTTGTGGCTGCAGTCGTGTTCCCAGAACCCGACGCGACGCTTATGAGCATTCTTGCTTGCTGCGATCGTCCACGACCACGATTCATGCGGAACGCGTCCGCAACTACAGCTCGACATTCAGATGCTGAATCGTGGCTACCGGCTGCCAGGTTTGATCGCGGGTATGGCGGCGAGATCGGGAGGGATGGAGTCGGCGGGAAAAGTTTCAACGTCCATCTTGATCAGAGCTTCGAAGGGACATCCGAAATTTGGCTGGTGTGCGCCGCTGCGATCTACAATCACACCAACACCTGTAACGATACCACCATATTCCTGCACAATATCGATGGTTTGCTGCACCCGACCGCCGCGCGTCACCACGTCTTCTGCGACGATGAACTTTTCGTTAGGCGAAATCGTGAATCCGCGACGCAGCACCAGTCCGCCGGCCTCTTTTTCGACAAAGATGTGACGTTTGCCTAACGAGCGGCCAACTTCCTGGCCAACGATGATTCCGCCCAGAGCAGGGGAAATGACGCTGTCGCAATCGGTGTCGCGCAAGCGATCGGCCAGCATGCCACACACGCGCGCGGCGATATCGGTGTACTGGAGCAGGATTGCGCACTGAAAAAATTGCCGGCTATGCAATCCGGAGCGAAGGATGAAATGCCCGTCTAAAAGCGCGCCGGTTTCGCGGAATAGCTGCAACAAATCCTCGCTCATTATCTTCCTGTAGCGGCGGTCTCCGACCGTCGCAATCGTTTCGCTCGTATCGAGCGACGGTCAGAGACCGCCACTACAAAAGAACTAACCGGAAGTGTCGCCGACCGATTGACCGCTGCGTGGTGCGGAATTATCCGCCATCGCGATGGCTTCGATCTCCACACGCGCACCTTTGGGCAGAGCGGAAACTTGAACGGTCGATCGCGCCGGTGGCGCTTGTTTGAAATACGAGCCGTAAATTTCATTCACGACTTGGAAATCGTTGAGATCCGTTAAAAAAATCGTTGTTTTGACGATGTGTTCGAAGGTCAATCCCTCCGCTTTTAAAACTGCGGTAATATTATCAAGCACGCGTCGCGTTTGTTCGCCGATGTCCTGTGACACGATCTGAGCGGTTTTCGGATCGAGAGGAATCTGCCCCGCGCAAAAAACCAGGGAACCGGCGCGAACGGCCTGAGAATAAGGTCCGACGGCAGCCGGTGCTTCGTTTGTCGAAATGATTTTCTTCATCGGGCTGATTCTAGCTGCAAAAATAGTTCACACAATCCCGGGAAAGTTGTCCACGGGGTCATCCTGAGCGGAGCGAAGGACCTCGCAACTCGTGTGCAGCCTCTCAACAGTAAGAGATTCCTCGACTTCGCTTGGAATGACAAATGCGCGAATCTCGTCAATATTACCCATTCAATGGTCAATTGGATTTTAAAGAAATTTCTCGGCTCGAAAAATCAGCGCGAAATCAAGCGCCTGATGCCGATGGCGCGGCAAATCAACGAGTTCGACGAGCAATTTAAAGCTCTCTCGGACGATGATCTGCGCGCCAAAACTGATGCCTGGAAGCAGGAACTCAGCGCGATTACGGATTTGCAGGAACAGTGGAACAAGCTGGATCAGATTTTGCCGGAAGCGTTCGCGGTCGTAAAAAATGCCGCGCGCCGTCTGACGGAGCGGCAGCACACTTTCGACGTCTGCGAGCAACCGATGACCTGGAACATGGTCCACTTCGATGTGCAGCTAGTCGGCGGCGTCGTTCTGCATCGCGCGCGCATCGCCGAGATGGCGACAGGCGAAGGCAAGACTTTGGTGGCGACGTTGCCCCTTTATCTCAACGCACTGAGCGGACGCGGCGCTCACCTCGTGACGGTGAACGATTATCTGGCGCGTCGCGACGCCGAATGGATGGGCGAACTTTACAAATTTCTCGGCCTCACGGTCGGGTGCATTCAACACGACCAACCACCGGATGTCCGTCGCGAGCAATACCAGATGGACATCACGTACGGGACGAATTCGGAATTCGGTTTCGATTATTTGCGCGACAACGGCATGGCCACAACGCGCGACCAGCAGGTCCAGCGTGGTTATAATTACGCAATCGTCGATGAGGTCGATTCCATCCTGATCGATGAAGCGCGCACGCCGCTCATCATTAGCGGACCGTCAACAGTCTCGACGCACCAATACGACAAATGGAAACCGCTGGTGGAGCAGCTGGTGCGCAAACAAAATATGCTCGTCAATCGCATGGCAAGCGAAGCGAAGGAAGCGTTGGACAAGAACGACCTCGAAGGCGGCGGCCTGCTCATGTTCAAGGTCAAACTTGGACAGCCGCGCAACAAGCAGCTCTTGCGCATGATGGAAGATCCGGAGAAGCGCAAGGCGATCGACAAAGCCGAGCTGCAGTTTTACCAGGACTCGCGCAAGGACGAACTTTTTGCGCTCAAGGAAGAATTATTTTTCACGATCGATGAGAAATCCCAGGAAGCGGATTTGTCGGAACAAGGCCGCGCTTTTTTAAATCCCGACGATCCGGATTCGTTCGTGCTCCCGGATTTGATCAGCGAATTCACCGAGATCGATTTGGACGCGGCGATCTCGGATGACGAGAAAGAGCGGAAGAAAACCGAGCGGCAGGAACATTGCGACGCGCAGGCCGAGCGAATCCACAACATCTCACAACTACTGCGCGCCTACTGCTTGTTCGAAAAGGATGTGCAGTACGTGATCGAGGAGAACAAGGTCGTTATCGTTGACGAATACACCGGACGAAAGATGCCGGGTCGACGCTGGAGCGATGGTTTGCATCAAGCGGTGGAAGCGAAAGAGGGCGTGCAGATCGATCGGGAAACGCAAACGCTCGCCACCATTACGATCCAAAATTATTTCCGGCTTTATCACAAACTGGCCGGCATGACCGGCACCGCCGAGACGGAGGCGAACGAGTTTCACGATATTTACAAACTCGACGTCATGGTCGTCCCGACGAATCGGCCGGTGGCGCGCAAAGATTACAACGATCGCATCTACAAAACGCGGCGGGAAAAATACAACGCCGTTATTAATGAGATCAAAGATTGCCACGCCAAGTCGCAACCGGTTTTGGTCGGCACGGTAAGCGTGGAGGCGAGTGAGCTGCTCAGCCGAATGTTGAAGCGGGAAAAAATTCCGCACAACGTTCTGAACGCAAAGTTTCACATGCAGGAAGCGGAGATCGTGCAACGCGCTGGCCAGCCCGGCACAGTGACGATCTCGACGAACATGGCTGGTCGCGGTACCGACATTAAGCTCGGGCAGGGCGTTCCGGATAGAGGCGGTCTTTTTGTTATCGGCACCGAGCGTCACGAATCGCGCCGCATCGATCGGCAGTTGCGCGGCCGTTGCGCGCGCCAGGGCGATCCGGGAAATTCACGCTTTTATGTCAGCTTCGAGGACGATCTCATGCGGAATTTCGGCGCAGCCGATCGCATGACGAAAATCATGGAGCGCTTCGGTCTCGAAGAAGGGCAGGAGCTCGAGCACCCGTGGTTAAACAAATCCGTCGAGACGGCGCAGAAGCGTGTCGAGCAACGCAATTATCTCATCCGCAAACGCACGCTCGACATGGACGACGTGATGAACAATCAGCGCGAAGTCGTTTACGGTTATCGCAACGAAGTGATCGAGTCAGACGAACCGCGCCCGCTCATTTATGAAGTGATCGATGAAGCGGTTCCGGGCAAGGTGAAGGAATATCTTGGCGACGAACGGACGGAAGAGCCCAACTACGCCGGTTTGCTGCACTGGGTAAACACGACATTCCCGCTCGGATTCACGAAAGAAAAAGCGCAGTTCGAAACGCGTTCCGTGGATGAGAATGCGAAATTCCTGATCGAAAAAATCAAAGACGCTTACGAGCGGAAATCTTCGCATGAAGAACCGACGGCGGTGAAAAGTCTCGAGCGTTACATCATTCTCAACGCCATCGATCGGCTCTGGCAGGAACATCTCTACGCCATGGATGCGTTGCGCGAAGGCGTCTATCTACGCGCCTATGCGCAGAAGGATCCGCTCGTAGAATACAAAGCCGAGGCCTACGAAATGTTCACCGAGCTGATGGTGAACATTAAGAACGAAGTGCTGCACAATCTTTTCCGCAGCACGTCGAACTTGCAGGCCTTCGAAAATTTCCTCGCCACCTTGCCGCAATTCCTCTTGCGCGAACACGCGCCGACTTCGCCGACCGCGACACCGGATCGGATTCGTCAGCCGCAACCGGTCGGGGCGATGGCGAACGTGGAAGGAAATGGCGATGGGGCAGGGGAAGTGAAACTCGATCTGCCAGTGCGGCGCAGCCTGCCGAAGGTCGGTCGCAATGAGCCGTGCCCATGCGGGAGCGGAAAAAAATACAAAAACTGTTGCGGTCGCACCGCTTGATTCCGCAGTGCGCGAATCAACCACTCGTTAGGCGGGTCTGTTAAAAATCATTGCCTGGTGCTTTCGCGGAAATTTTTCCAGACCGATCCAACCACTTGTGCTTCCGAATTGATCGGCACGACTTTGGTCTGGGGTCGCTGTGCCGGCATCATCGTGGAGACGGAAGCTTACCTCGCGGAGAATGACGAGGCCTCACACACTTTTAGCCGGCCGAGCGCGCGCAGCTTCGTCGACCGCAACAAACCCGGCGCCTGTTACATTTATTTCAATTACGGCGTGCATTGGATGCTCAACGTGCTCGTGAAAGGCGGGCCAAAAAACGGACTGATCCTGATTCGCGCGCTCGAACCGAAACGCGGGATTAATTTGATGAGAGCACGGCGCGGTTTAGATGATGTGAAACGATTGTGCTCCGGTCCAGGCAAGTTGACCCAGGCGCTCGATATTAACTCGAGGCATCATGAGATGGATCTTTGTCGCGATTCGCGTCATCATTTTCTCACGCGCCAATCTACAAACGTTTCGGTCGTGGCCGATGCGCGAATCGGAATCAGTCGCTCGAAAGAACATCCGTGGCGATTTACGCTTCACGGCAGTCCGTTCGTTAGTCGTCCGGTCAGATTGTAGCCGCTTCGCTGTGCGAGCGTGGCGTCGCCCATAGGGCGACGGCTACAGGACGCGTTGACTCGACTGAGCATGCGTTGAAATTGATCGTTCAAATGAAAAAACAGCGCGTCTTACTTGGCATGAGCGGTGGAGTGGATTCCAGCGTCGCCGGTTATCTTTTGCGCGAGCAGGGATACGAGGTAGTCGGCGTGACGATGAAGGTTTGGCCACAGGACTGCATCTCGCGCGCGGAAGATAAATGCTGCGGCCCGCAAGCGGTGGCCGATGCGCGCAATGTCGCTCATTCGTTAGGCATTCCGCATTATGTGGTCGATGAAGCCGACCAGTTCGAGAAGCTCGTGATCGATTATTTCTCGAGCGAATATCAGGCGGGCCGGACGCCGAATCCGTGCGTGATGTGTAATGAGAAGCTGAAGTTTGGCAATCTTTGGAACAAGGCGGAAGCGTTGGGCTGCGATTATATCGCGACCGGACATTATGCGATCATCGAACACCATGATGATCGTGCGGTCCTGCGCAAAGGAGTCGATCCGCGCAAAGACCAATCGTATTTTCTTTTTAGTTTGCGGCAGCCGCAGTTGCGGCGCGCGTTGACTCCGCTCGGCGGAATGTCGAAGCCGGAGATTCGCGAGATCGCACGCTCGTTAGACTTGAAGGTCGCCGACAAAGCGGACAGCCAGGAGATTTGTTTCGTGCCGGGTAACGACTACAAGGCGTTCCTGCGTTCGCATCTGGACGAAAACGAATTTCATCCCGGTGCAATTTACGATTTGGCGGGAAATTTTCTCGGCGAACATGACGGAATTGAGTTGTTCACCGTCGGTCAGCGAAAGGGGTTGCCCGGCGGATCAGTGCAGCCGCGTTACGTTGTCGATATCGATACGGCAACAAACCGCGTCATTGTTGGGAGTGCGGAGGATGTTGTTTCCGATGAATTTGAAATCGATCGCGTGAACTGGATTGCCGGGGCACCGGAGAGCACACTCGAGGCGACGGTGAAAATTCGTTACAGTCATCCGGGGACGGGAGCCACTGTTCGAATCTTACGTGATGACCGCGCGCAGGTGCAGCTGCATTCACCGCAAAAAGCGGTCACGCCGGGTCAGGCGGCGGTAATTTACAATGATGATGTTGTGCTTGGCGGCGGCTGGATTTGCCGACGCGCGGCGCTTGTTCCGGCCTAACGAATGGATATTCTGCTCGTTCTGAGCACATTTCCCGATCGCGGCACCGCGCAACGGATCGGAGAAGAATTAGTCAACGGCCGCTTTGCCGCCTGTGCCAATGTCGCGTCCGCCGTTGATTCCATCTATCGATGGAAGGGCGAAGTAGAAACAGCAAGTGAAGTCCTCGTCTTTTTCAAAACGACAGCCGCGCGTTTCCTTGCGTTCCAGGAAAAATTGAAATCGCTCCATCCGTATCAAACGCCGGAGATCATTTCGTTTCGTATCGGGGAAGGCTCGCCGGAATATCTGCGCTGGGTCGCAGAGAATTGCGGAAATTAGACCCGCGCTTGATTTGTACGCCGCGCGTTTTATATGCGCTGAATGAATTCTCTTCGTCTTTTGCGAGCCTTCTTCGCGTTATTCTTTTCTATCGCGACAATTTCTTTCGCCGCCGATAACGTCATTGCGCTCAAAGCCGCGCGTCTTTTCGATGGTAAATCGAAGACGCTCACGAGTAACGCGGTTGTGGTCGTGCAAGGAAACACGATTACCGATGTCGGCAGCAACGTGCAAATTCCCGCCGATGCGCAGGTGATCGACCTAGGCGACGCAACGTTGTCGCCCGGTTTCATCGATGCGCACACGCATCTCACACTTGATTATTCCGGTAACTACAATGAACGCCGCTTGAAGGAACTCGAACACAATGCTTCCGAAATGGCGTACGAATGCATCGCCTACGCGCGCGCAACGGTGGAAGCCGGCTTCACATCCGTGCGCGATGTCGGCAGCCGCGTTACAAACACGCACGAATTCCTCGACGTCGCGCTCCGCAACGCAATCGATCGCGGAATCTTTGTGGGTCCGCGGATGCAGGTAGCGACACACGGAATCGGCGCAACCGGTGGACATTTCGATGGGATGGGTGGATTTCGCGATATGCTTTTTGGACGCGAACCGGATTGGACGGATGGCATTGCCGATGGGCCGGAAGAGATTCGCAAATCTATTCGTTACGAGGTAAAAAACGGCGCGGACGTGATCAAAGCCGCGGTTTCAGGCGGCGTTCTTTCGCCCAAGGATGAAGTGGATGTGCCGCAGCTTACGCCCGCGGAAATGGCTGCGCTTGTTGATGAATCACACCGGCTTCGGAAAAAAGTTGCGGTGCATTGTCACGGTGATCAGGCAGGTCGCGACGCCATTGCAGCGGGCGTCGACTCGATTGAGCACGGCTCTTTTTTGAAACCGGAAACGCTGAACTTGATGAAGAGTAAAGGAACTTATCTGACGCCGACACTGTTGGCATCGGAATACATTATACCTCGTTTGAAAAATTATCCTGTCGCAGTGCAGAAGAAAGCGCAGGCAGCGACGGATGCGCGTTCGGAGATGTTTCGGAATGCGGTGAAGATGGGTGTGAAAATTTCGTTCGGCACAGACGCCGCGGTTTTTCCGCACGGACAAAATGCGAAGGAATTTGCCTTAATGACAGGGCTCGGAATGGCGCCGATTGATGCGTTACGCTCTGCTACTTCGGTCGACGCGGACTTGTTAGGCGTTGCGCAAAAACTCGGCACGCTGGAAAAGGGAAAGCTTGCCGACGTTATCGCAATGCCCGGCGATCCTACGCAGGACATTACCGCGACGGAACGGGTATCGTTCGTGATGAAGGACGGCAAGATCATCCGCAATGGTCCAGCGACTCCGCCTCCAACCGCTTCCGTCGACATGGTGGGCGAACTTTCAGCGCTGGAGTAGGCTGCGACACCGGACGTTCGTGAGGTCCTTCGCTTGCGCTCAGGATGACCCCACGGGCAGCGTTACTGCACGGAACGCGTTTCCTTCATGGTGTAAGAGGGCAGATCATAAAGAACACGACGAAGCAATAGCGTTCTAAACTTCTCTTTGACAGCGAAACGCTGTCATCTACTTTACGCGTCCGCTTCGATAAGCGGGAAAGTTTAAATCAGGAGAGCTTCCCCTGGGCTCGTTGGAACTGAAATCATCATGGCAAAAAATCGCAGCAAACGTTATCGCGCCGCCGCTGAGCAGGTGGACCGAGGAAAATCGTACAGCTTACCTGACGCGGTTTCTACTTTGAAAAAATTGCCGCCCCCAAAATTCGATCAAACGGTGACGGTCTCCTTTCGTCTCGGCGTTGATCCGAAGCAGTCCGATCAGATGGTGCGCGGAACCTGCCCGCTCCCACACGGAAGCGGCAAACAGGTGCGCGTTCTTGTGTTCGCTGAAGGCAAGGCCGCGAAAGATGCGCGTGATGCCGGTGCGGAATTTGTCGGTTTCAAGGATATGATCCAAAAGGTCCAGGAAGGCTTTCAGGATTTCGATGTCGCGGTTGCTACGCCTGCGGCGATGGCCGAAGTCCGCAAGCTGGGCAAGGTGCTCGGTCCGCGCGGATTGATGCCCAATCCGAAAACCGGCACGGTGACGGATGACACGGCGAAGGCAGTCGGTGAAGTGAAAGCAGGTCGAGTGGAATTCAAACTCGACAAGAACGGCAACGTCGCCGTCCCTGTCGGCAAATTTTCGTTTGCAGAAAACGCGCTCGTAGAAAACGGGACCGCTGTAATTGAGGCGGTGGTGCGTGCGCGTCCGGCCACAGCCAAAGGACGTTTCCTCGAAGGAATGACTTTGAGCGCGACCATGTCTCCCGGTCTGCATCTCGATCCGTCACCCTATCTCACCACTTAAATTTTATGAGACCCGAAAAAGCGAACATTGTTTCCGATCTTTCCGCGAAGCTAAAAGATTCGCTGTTCGTTCTTGTGACTGATTATCAACGGATGAAGGTGGATCAGTTCAGCGAACTGAGGAATCGCCTCGCGCCTGCGGGAGCAGAAGTGCATGTGATCAAGAACAGCTTTTTGAAACGTGCGATTGCGGACTCCGGACTTCCCGATGTCGGTAATACCCTAACGGGTCAGACTGCAATCGTCACCGGCGCAAAAGACGTTGCGCCTGTGGCAAAAATTTTGAAGGCGTTCGCCGCGGAATTCAAAATCGCGACGCTGAAAATTGGAATCGTCGATCGCGCGATTTTGCCGAGGAAAGACGTGGAGACGATGGCTGATCTTCCATCGCGTGAGGTGCTCCTGGCGCAATTGCTCGGGTTGTTACTTGCGCCCGCGACGCGTTTGGTAAGAGTTTTGAATGAACCCGGCTCCGCGTTCGCGAGATTGTTGAACGCAAGGGCGAGCAAGATGCCTTCGCCAGAGCCGGCGCAAATGGAAACGCCGGCGCCGGAAGCAAAGGAAGTTCCAGTCGAAGCTGCCGCGTCTCAGGAATCGCCGGTCGCTGAAGCAAACGTGGAAACGCCGGCGGCCGAACCGAAGAAAGAAGAACCGCCCGCGGCGTCGGAGGCAAGCGCATAAGAATTTTCGCGACGCCGCGATGGTGTTGCGAGCAACAAAACAGAAAATTAACCGGATCGACGGCTGTCGATCTTAATTGTGCGGAAGCTTTCGCGCGCGGCAATTGGAGAAAATAAAATGGCAGATACAAATGCAATCGTGGAGCAACTCAGCGGATTAACCGTTCTCGAGATTGCTGGTTTGGTAAAAGAACTCGAGGAGAAGTGGGGCGTGAGCGCCGCTGCTCCAGTGGCGATGGCCGCTCCGGCCGCAGGTGGTGGTGCAGCAGCTGCGCCCGCCGCCGAAGAAAAGACCACCTTTGAAGTTATTCTTAAAGAAATGGGCGCAAACAAGATTGGCGTGATCAAGGAAGTTCGCGCCGCAGTGCCTGGTCTTGGCTTGGCTGAAGCCAAAGCGCTTGTCGAAGGTGCGCCCAAGACAATCAAGGAAGGCGTGACGAAGCAAGAAGCCGAAGAGATCAAGAAGAAGGTCGAGGCGGCCGGCGCAAAGGTGGAAATCAAGTAGCGCGAAAATTTTCAGCAGCGAGCGGCGCGCAGAAAAAACTTGCGCGCTCGCGCCCTGTGTGGCAAAAGCTCTTTTCGTTAAAGATAGGAATTATTTTTAACCCGGCGCACGACGGAATAGTAAACAGGCCAGGCAACAAAACGGTGAGGTCGATTTGACAGACCGCCGATTTGCTGCCATTTTTGCGCTCTTCGCCTTCGGGAAATGCCGTAACCATTAACCGCCCGAACTTCGCGGCTTTGTCTCTTTGACACCCGTAGAAGTTTTGTCGTTGAGATCCAACTATGTCAGAACGCATTGAATTCGGAACTATTAAAGAGGGGATCGAGCCCCCAAACCTGATCGAGGTTCAACTTAATTCTTACGTTGAATTTCTGCAGAAGAACGTGCCTTTCGCAAAACGGAAGAATTCCGGATTGCAGGCTGTGTTCAAGGAAGTGTTCCCGATTGAAAGCTACGACGAAAAGGCAGTCCTTGATTTCAGCCACTACGAAATCGGTGAGCCGAAACTAACTTCCCTCGAAGCACAACGCGAAGGGCAAACCTTCAGCGCGCCACTTCACGTTACTTTTCAGCTGCGCGAAGAAAAGGGCGTTAAAGAGGAAAAAGTTTACATGGGCGAGATCCCGCTCATGACTCCGCAGGGAACTTTCGTCGTCAATGGCGCAGAGCGCGTCGTCGTGAGCCAACTGCATCGTTCGCCCGGCATCGCGTTCGAATCGAGCATCCACCTGAACGGCAAGGTCCTTTACAGCTTCCGCATCATTCCGGATCGCGGTTCCTGGATCGAAGTGCAATTCGACACGAGCGACCTGCTTTACATCTACCTCGACCGCCGCAAACGCCGCCGGAAATTTCTCGCCACTACTTTTCTTCGGGCGCTTGGATATGGCTCCGACGAAGAAGTCATCAAACTGTTTTATAACATCGAGACATTGAAGTTGAGCGAGAAGGTCGGCGAAGAAGAACTCGCAACGAAAGTGCTGACGGCAGAAGTTCGCGATGGCGAAACGACTATTGCGCGCGCCTTTGAACCACTTACAGCTGCGACCGTTCGTCAGATCATGGGCCTCGGCATCAAAGAGGTAAAGGTGATCGACATTTCGCATGACGATACGGTGGTGAAAGCATTGAAGAAAGATCCAGCCCACGATCAGGAGGAAGCGCTCAAAGATATTTATCGAAAATTGCGTCCGGGCGATCCACCGACGGTGGCGAATGCGCGAGCGCTATTGAAGCGACTTTTCTTCGACCCAAAAAAATATGATCTCGGTCGCGTTGGCCGTTACAAGCTGAATCAGAAGTTGGGAATCGACGTCGATCTGACGGAGCGAATTCTCACTGACAAAGATTTCATCGCGGCGATCAAATATCTGATCAGTCTGCGCCGGGGCGAGGGAACGCTTGATGACATCGATCATCTTGGTAGTCGTCGCGTCCGAACGGTTGGCGAACTGCTGGCGAATCAATGCCGCGTTGGCCTTGCTCGCACAGAGCGTCTCGTGAAAGAGCGCATGACGTTGTTCGACATCAACGTCGACGGCATGACGCCGCAAAAATTGATTAACCCGAAAGCGTTGAGTGCAGTGATTCGCGATTTCTTTGGGCGCTCGCAGTTGTCCCAATTCATGGATCAGACAAATCCGCTCGCGGAATTGACGCACAAGCGCCGTCTGTCAGCGCTAGGGCCTGGCGGTTTAAGCCGCGATCGCGCGGGATTTGAAGTGCGCGACGTTCATCCATCGCATTACGGACGTATTTGCCCCATTGAAACACCGGAAGGACCCAACATCGGCCTCATCAGTTCGATGAGTACCTTTGCGCGGATCAATGAGTTTGGATTCATCGAAACTCCGTATCGGAAAGTGGAGAAGGGCCGCGTCAGCGATCAAGTTGATTATCTAACTGGGGATCGCGAGGAAAATTTCCTCGTCGCTCAGGCGAACGCGCCCATTGATGGTCGCGGGCATTTCACCGGCGAAAAAGTTTCCGTTCGTTATCGCGGTGACTTTTTGGAAGTGGAACCATCGAAGGTTCATTACATGGACGTTTCGCCGAAGCAGCTCGTTTCGGTCGCAGCGGGATTAATCCCATTTCTCGAACATGACGACGCCAATCGCGCGCTCATGGGTTCGAACATGCAACGTCAGGGCGTGCCGCTGATTGTTTCGGAGGCGCCGCTCGTCGGAACCGGTTTGGAAGGAAAAGTCGCGCGCGATTCCCACGCAGTGGTGATTGCTACTGAAAGCGGCAAGGTTGCGTCGGTCACAGCCGATCAAATCGTTATCACCAAAGACGGGCATATGCCCGAAGGCCGCAAAAAATTAAAAACCGATCACGACGCCGGCATTCAGGTGTACGAACTGCGTAAATTCATGCGTTCGAATGCGGGCACATGCGTGAACCAAAAGCCGATCGTTCACCAAGGACAACACGTGAAGAAGGGCCAAGTCGTCGCTGACGGGCCAAACACAGATCAGGGCGAACTCGCTCTCGGCCGGAACGTGCTCGTCGCGTTCATGCCGTGGAATGGCTACAATTTCGAAGACGCTATCATGATCTCGGAGAAGGTCGTGAAGGAGGACATTTACACCTCGATTCACATCGATGAGTTTGAGATCGGCGCCCGCGACACGAAGCTTGGTCCGGAAGAAATTACGCGTGACATTCCCAATGTCAGCGAAGAAGCGCTGCGCAATCTTGGACCGGACGGTGTCATCCGTGTGGGCGCGGAAGTGAAACCCGGCGACATTCTCGTTGGTAAAATCACGCCGAAGAGTGAGACCGAACTTGCGCCGGAAGAGCGCCTCTTGCGCGCGATCTTTGGTGAAAAAGCTGCCGACGTTAAGGACACGTCGCTGACTGTTCCATCGGGAACCTATGGCATCGTGATGGACGTGAAGGTTTCATCGCGCCGCGAAATCGCACGCGAAAAATTGACGCCGACAGAGACGAAGCGCCAGATCAAATCGATCGGCGAAGATCACAAGAAGAAGAAAGAAGAGCTCACGGAACAACTGACGGATTCGCTCTCAAACATTCTTCTCGGCGAAAAGATTCCGCTCGATGTCGTGAACGCTGAAACCGGTGAGATCATCATTCCGGCGAATCGCAAAATCACGAAGACGCTGCTGCGCAAGCTGGCGATGGTTTACGATCACATCGAGATCGATCCGAGCCCGATTCGCAACAAGATCCGGGAGATTATCGCTTCCTACGAACATAAATTCGCGGAGCTCGAACTGGAGCGTGAGCGTTCGATGGATCGCGTCGAAAGCGGCGACGATATCGATCCGGGAATGATTAAACAGGTCAAAGTTTACATCGCGAGCAAACGCAAGTTGAGCGTGGGCGACAAAATGGCGGGACGTCACGGAAACAAAGGTGTCGTCGCGCGTATTGTGCCGGAAGAAGACATGCCGTTTCTGGCGGATGGAACGCCGGTTGAGATCGTGCTCAATCCGTTAGGCGTGCCGAGCCGTATGAATGTCGGTCAGGTTTTGGAAACGCATCTCGGTGTCGCGGCAAAAGCGCTTGGGTTCAAAGTCGCAACACCTGTGTTCGACGGAATTTCAGAAAGTAAAATTCGCGAGTACTTGAAAGACGCGAAGAAGGTGGATGGATTCACCTGGGTGCAGGAGAATGGTAAATCGCGATTGTTCGACGGACGCACGGGCGATCCTTTCGATCAGGAAGTGGTCGTCGGCTACATCTACATGATGAAGCTGGGGCACTTGGTCGCGGACAAAATCCACGCGCGCGCGGTTGGTCCTTACTCGTTAGTCACGCAACAACCTCTCGGCGGTAAGGCGCAATACGGTGGCCAACGTTTCGGGGAAATGGAAGTGTGGGCGCTGGAAGCGTACGGCGCGGCTTACACCTTGCAGGAATTGCTGACGGTGAAGTCGGATGACGTGCAGGGACGCACGCGCATCTACGAGTCCATCGTAAAGGGCGACAATTCGCTCGAAGCGGGCACACCTGAATCTTTCAATGTTTTGATCAAGGAAATGCAGTCGTTAGGCCTCGACGTTAAAGTCGGCGGCCAGGCGCCGAGCAGTTTCCTGGAGAACGTGGCGTAATTTTTAACAATTCAACTTTTCTAAAATAATGAACGAACATTCCTGGCGTGAGTTAGTGGGCGAAGAACGGGCGGTCGGTTTTGATCAAGTCGCGATTGGCGTCGCGTCTTCCGACACGATGCGTTCGTGGAGCAAAGGCGAAGTCAAGAATCCGGAGACGATCAATTATCGAACGTTCAAACCGGAAAAGGGCGGCCTTTTCTGCGAACGAATTTTCGGTCCGACGCGCGATTGGGAATGCTCGTGCGGAAAATACAAACGCATCAAGCATAAGGGCGTGATTTGCGATCGCTGCGGTGTGGAAGTCACACTGGCGCGGGTCCGTCGCGAACGCATGGGACATATCGAACTGGCAGTCCCGGTTTCGCACATTTGGTTTTATAAGTGCATGCCATCGCGCCTTGGTCTCATGCTCGACATGAGCGCGCGACAACTTGAGCGCGTCATCTATTACGAGGACTACATCGTCATTGATCCCGGCAAGACGCCCCTGACGAAAACGCAGCTCCTGAACGAAGCCGAATATCGCGAAGCGCAGGAGCAATACGGCGAAAATTTTGTTGCCGGAATGGGCGCGGAAGCGGTGAAGAAGCTTCTCGCCGAAGTCGATTTGCACAAGCTGAACAAAGAGCTCGAAGTGGCGATGGGAAACACCAAGAGCAAACAGATTCGCAAGAAACTGGCGAAACGATTGAAGCTCGTGCAAGGATTTGCCTCGTCGCATGCGCGACCCGATTGGATGGTTCTCGATGTTCTGCCGGTCATTCCGCCGGATTTGCGTCCGCTCGTGCCGCTGGAAGGCGGGCGTTTTGCGACTTCGGATCTGAACGATCTCTATCGTCGAGTCATCAATCGCAACAATCGTCTCAAAAATTTACTCCAACTCAAAACGCCGGACGTAATTATTCGTAACGAGAAACGCATGTTGCAGGAAGCGGTTGATGCGTTGTTCGATAACGGGCGCCATGGCCGCTCGGTCACGGGCGCGGGCAATCGTCCGCTGAAATCGCTCAGCGATATGTTGAAGGGCAAGGGCGGACGTTTCCGTCAGAACTTGTTAGGCAAACGCGTCGACTATTCCGGCCGCTCTGTCATCGTCATCGGTCCGGAGTTGAAACTGAATCAGTGCGGGTTGCCGAAGAAAATGGCACTCGTGCTCTTCGAGCCATTCATCATTCGTCGTCTAAAAGATCTTGGCTACGTGCACACGGTACGCAGCGCGAAAAAGATGATCGAGCGTCAAACGCCCGAAGTTTGGGATATTCTTGAAGAAGTGACGAAGGGGCATCCGGTGCTGCTGAATCGCGCGCCGACGCTGCATCGTCTTTCCATCCAGGCTTTCGAACCGCAATTGATCGAAGGCGAAGCGATCAGGATTCATCCGCTCGTTTGCACCGCCTACAACGCGGACTTCGACGGTGACCAGATGGCGGTGCACGTTCCGCTTTCGGTCGAAGCGCAAATGGAAGCGCGCATGCTGATGCTTGCGCCGAATAATATTTTTTCGCCCTCGAGTGGCAAACCGATCACGACGCCGTCGCAAGACATCACGCTGGGATGTTATTATCTGACGCAGAATCCGCGACGTGCGGCAGGGGCCTCGGCCGAGACACGTCTTCCGCTCTTCGCGAACGCGACCGAAGTGGAGTTTGCGATGGTTGATGGCGCGGTCAAAACGCACGATCGCATCCGATTTAAGAATCCGGATGTTGGCGAACAGACAATTTACGGCGATCCAAACACTCGCGTCATCGAAACGACGGCCGGCCGGGTCATCTTCAATGAAATCTGGCCGAAGAAGCTCGGATTTTTTAACAAGGCCGCCGGCAAGAAACAGCTCAGCGATATCATCTGGCGCTGCTATCAGGTCGCTGGACAGGACGGAACGGTCGAAACTCTCGATCGGTTGAAAGAACTTGGATTCGCAGAGGCGACGAAGGCGGGAATTTCGATCGGAATTTCCGATATGATCATTCCGAAGGAAAAAGAAACCGAGCTCGCGAATGCCTACAAGCAGATCAAACAAGTCGAGCAGCAGTATCGCAAAGGCATCATCACTGATGGCGAGCGCTATAATAAGATCGTCGACATTTGGACACACGCTGGCGATGAAATTTCGAGCGTCATGTTTCGCACCCTCGAACACAATGAGGGTCGCAAGGAATTGAATCCGGTCTACCTCATGGTGGACTCAGGCGCGCGTGGCAACCGGCAGCAAGTGCGTCAGCTCGCGGGTATGCGTGGTCTCATGGCCAAGCCATCCGGCGAAATTATCGAGCGACCGATCACCTCGAATTTCCGCGAAGGTTTGACCGTGCTCGAGTACTTCATCTCCACGCACGGTGCGCGCAAAGGTTTAGCCGACACGGCGCTCAAAACGGCGGACTCCGGTTATCTGACGCGCAAACTGGTTGATGCTTCGCAGGACGTGATCATCAACGAACAAGATTGCGGGACGGTGAACGGGATTGTGGTTCGATCAATTTACGAGGGTGACGAAGAAGTCGTCGATCTTGCGACCCGAATCGTTGGACGAGTGAGCTGCGAAACGGTGGTCGATCCAGTCGAAAAGAAGAAGAAGCTCGTTAAAGCCAATCAATTGATCGACGAGAAAATTGCGGCCGACTTGATGCGTATTGGCGTCGAGAGTTTGAAGATTCGTTCCGTCTTGACCTGCGAGTGTGGACGTGGCGTCTGCGCGCTTTGTTACGGGCGCAACCTTGCCACCGGGCAGTTTGTAAAGCTCGGGGAGGCTGTGGGTATTATCGCGGCGCAATCGATCGGTGAGCCAGGCACGCAATTAACGATGCGGACATTTCACATTGGTGGCACCGCAAGTCAGACCTTTAAGCAGCCGATCATCAAAGCGAAAAATGATGGCGAAATTCGATTTAACGATCTGCGCACCGTGCAAGCGCTCGACGGGAGTTGGATTGTTTTGAATAAGAACGGTTCCGTCAGCGTGCACAACGCAGATGGCCGCGAGCTCGATCGCTACAATGTCGTCATCGGTTCAGTGATTTCGAAAGCCGAAGGCGCAACCGTGAAAAAAGGGGAAACCTTCGTGCAGTGGGATCCGTACAACGTTCCGATTCTGACGGACAAGGCGGGCAAGGTGGAATTCCGCGACATGATCGCCGGCGTCACAATTAAACGCGACGTCGATGAAGCGACCGGTTTGATGGGAACGGTCATCATCGAGCACAAGGAGGATTTGCATCCGCAGATTGTAATCGTTGGCGACAAACATGAAGTGGTTGCGAGTTATTCTATTCCGGCTGGTGCCCACGTGGTGGTTGAGCAGGGAGTAAAAGTGCGCGCCGGCGCGTTGCTCGCCAAAACCCCGCGCAAAGTGGCAAAAACCAAGGATATTACCGGTGGTTTGCCGCGCGTGGCGGAGTTATTTGAGGCGCGTCGACCAAAAGATGCCGCGGAGATCGCTAAGATTGACGGCACCGTTGAAATGGGCGGCACTGTGCGCGGTAAGCGCAAGCTGATTCTGAAGGACGTTGAAACAGGAGCGGAAGAAGAACATCTCATTCCGCTGACGAAACACATCATCGTTTTCAAGGGCGACTTCGTGAAAAAAGGTCAGCAGTTAACGGAAGGCCCAGTCGTGCCGCACGAAATTCTCGAAGTGTGCGGCCCGCAGGATTTGCAGGAGCATCTGGTTAACGAGGTGCAGGAAGTTTATCGCCTCCAGGGTGTCGAGATTAACGATAAACATATCGAGATCATCGTGCGCCAGATGTTGCGCAAGGTAAAGATTACCGATCCGGGCGACACGTCATTGCTCTGGGGCGATCAGGTTGATCGTCTGGATTTTGAAGCGGAGAATAACCGCGTGGTCGAACAAGGCGGTAAGCCTGCCGAAGCCACGCCGGTGTTGCTCGGCATCACGAAGGCATCGCTGGAAACCGATAGCTTCATCTCCGCAGCTTCCTTCCAGGATACGACTCGTGTCCTCACCGAAGCGGCGACTCTTGGCAAGGTTGATCGCCTGCGCGGATTCAAAGAGAACGTAATCATGGGTCACCTGATCCCGGCGGGAACCGGTTTCCCGCAGCATCGCGAGATCAAACTCGTGGAGCTAGGGGAACAGGTCGGAGCTCCGCTAATGGAAGAACCTGAGGCGCAGCCTGCGGCTGGTTAGGTGACTCCGCCTGCCGCCGAGACGGCGGCAGTTACAAACGAAATGACGAATCGGCGAAAGCTGATTCGTCATTCGTGTTTTTTGAGCGATAACTGTCGCATGTCGATCGCTACAAAAACGGGCGACCAGGGTGAGACGTCGTTGATGTACGGACGTCGCGTGTCGAAAAGCGATGCTCGAGTCGATGCCTACGGCTGCGTCGACGAGCTCAATGCCGCCCTTGGCCTGGCGCGCGTGACGGCATCCAATCCGTTTGTGACCGAGCAGATTTACGCGGCGCAGAAGGAATTGATCGTCGTGATGGGGGAACTCGCGACTGCGCCTGCGGACATCCCTCGTTATAATAAAGATGGATTCAGCCTAACGAGTTCAGCGATGGTCGATCGTCTTACTTCGGTGATCGAGGAACTGGAGAAGGACAAGCTGCTTCACTTCAAGGATTGGGCGATTCCGGGTAGCACGCCTGCCTCCGCTGCGCTCGATGTGGCTCGAACAGCATGTCGCCGCGCCGAGCGTCGAATCGCGACATTTGCGCAAGAAGCAAAAGATCTCAATGAACAGATTCTGCGTTATTTAAATCGTCTCTCGGATCTTTGCTGGCTTCTGGAGCGTTACGTCGAGAAAGAAAGCGGTTCCAGCCGTAGTCAACAGTCACTGGCTGCTCAACGCTGAAACGAAACCGCCGGCACCCGTTGCGAGCTGCCGGCGGTAAATCGTGTCTCGACTGAACTAGGGCATGGGAGTGAACGCCGTGCCCGACTGAACTTTTACAACCGACACATCCGTGCTGTTGACCACTCCGTTCTCGTTAATGTCAGTGCGGAAGTTGTTCTGACTCGCAGCAGTTCCGCTTTGCGCTTTTGTCTGGCTAATGTCGGTGCTGTTAGTACTTGCGTTGGACGTCGTGTCTCCGAGGAGGACGCCCATCTTGACCGAGACGTTACCGGTGGTTGTGCCATCGCTTACGCTAAAGAGCGTAATCGTGATCTGTTGAGCGTTCGCTACGGCGGTCAAGTCAACGGTCACGACCGCGCCGTTGACGGTAACATTGCTCACCGTTCCTGTTCCCGATGTTACTTGAGCCTTAGGATTGCCATTTACGGTGACGGGAGAGCCGAAGCTGATCACCACTTTGAAGTCACCATTTGGACCTCCGCTACGGCATTCGATGCCAACACCCGGCGGAGGCGTAGGTGGAACCAATAAGTTGACGTCAAAGTTTCCCACGCCCGTGTGAGTTTTACGCGAAACGGCGCCGACCGGTAATATTCCGCTCGGCAGACAGGTGCGCACTATCGGGTTGGTCTTCACCACCGGGCCGCCCGTTTGCCGTGTATATTCAGCACGTGTGGCTTGCCCTGCGTTATCGGCAAAGATGATGTTGGCAAGTCCATCGGGGCCGATGGAAACTTCCATGAAATCGAGCAACGAGCGGTCGGAGCTACCGAGAAGCCCGCCGGTGCTGATCTGGCCGTTATGTATAATGTTACTGGGATTCGGCTGCACCACCGTAAACACCGGTTCGCGACTGTTCGCATTTAGCGACTGAGCGAAGTAGAGCGTCCAGGGTGGGTTGCCCGTGATCGTGTTCGGATCGCCGACAGCGGTGGTCTTGTACCAAATGATATCCACGCGGCCATTGTCGCCGGCAGCAACCCATGGAAAAACTGCCGTCTCGTCCGCGGCCATAGAGCCAGAGCTGACGGGGAATGGGCCGTAGAAAGTCTTTCCGTGATCATGAGACGCTGCGAACCATATGCTGAACTCATTTGTTCGAGCGTTGATGCCGCTCCATGCGACATAGACATTCCCAGCCGAATCGATGTCGCCCGCCGGGAAAATATTCGCATTGTTCGCGCCGAAGGTTTGCGCGCCAGCAGGTGGCGCCGGCGTTGTCGGCGAGTCGTAAGCGCCCTTAAAGACTGGGTGATTTTCGAATGCACCAGGAGGCAAGCCTGCTGCTGCTGGGGGCGGGCCATCCGCTTCCCAGACATTGAGCAATTTTCCAAACGGAGGATTAGCCGCGTTCGTGGTTGGCACCGATGCGTTGAACAGTCCGTAGACTCTGTGCGTAGTTTTATCGACAAAGGTCGGCCCGGGATTCGTGTTCGGAACGGTGGTAATCAACTCGGGATCAGACAAGGCACCCATCCCTGATTGTGTCGCCCACGTTGTGTCGTTGACCATCGCAGACATGCGCATAATCTCGCTGCTGAACTCGTGATCCCATTCATAGAGGACCTGATCAGTAGCGGTGGGAGCTCCCTTATCGACAGAGAGCCACTGGCGGTCGGAGGAAACGCCAGTATCTCCGCCTGCCCCTCCCGGTCCGGGCTTAATCCATACTGGATTATGGTCACTAGCTGATATCTCCGCGTTCGATTTACGGATGTGCACTGTGGAGATGCCAAGATCGGCAAAGTACACTTGATCTGGACGCATCCCATCAGGCCGTGGGAAAGTAATGATATCTTCGTCGCCGCCGGTAAGCGTGGCCTCATCGGAGACTGGATTTGTTGGCGGCAGAAAGCTGGCGCCATTGTTTACTGATTTCCAGACCCAAGGGTTACCTGGCGCGGTGACGTAGATGCAGTTGAACGAATCCACCCAAATGCTGGGCTCTGCGCCGGGAGAACCTACTGGAATGTTGGCTGAAAATGTAGCGGGAGCAGGAGCCGCAGGCGGCGCATAGGCGCTCGTGCCGCCGTTTTGTTTCGTGTACCACGCATTGGTAACGCAGTCAGCGGCCGAACAGTCGTCGATGGAGTTGGAGTAAGCAATGTTCGCGTTCCCGCTGGGGTCGAGAGCCATAGTGAAGTATTCCAGCATGTCGCGAGTCCCGGCCGCACAACCGAGGCCATTAAAGCAGATGGACTTGTCATGCACTCTGTTCGGAGTCGCCTGAGCCTGATTAAAAACCGGTGAGCCCGAAAGAGCATTGGTTGTCTGTGAGAAGAAGATAAACCAGTTGCTCGTAACATCTGGATTGGCCGCGGCCGTACCGATCCAAGTGACATCTACGATACCGGGGCTGCCGGCTACGATCCATGGCTGAATAGCCGTAGTCGTGTTTCCGCTACCGCTGTCAACCTGCACTGCCGGTAGCCAGGTTGGCGCAGCCGCACCGGGATTAGTTGTACTAGTGAGAAAGATATGAGCAGCTCGCGTTGCAGTCGCGATGCGCCCGAAGGCGAGATGGAGATTTCCTCCGCGATCAATGGCCAGGATTGGAAAAACTGCTCGGTTATCGGTTCCCGCCGGACCAGTGTAGGCCGTCGTTGTAACCCAGGTTGCGCCGCCATCGGTCGAGCGGGATAGGTTAATTACGTTCGAGCCCGAATTAGGGATGTACGCCGTGTAAAGATTCCCATTATACGGGTCAACGACGAGATTGCCTTCCACGTCGACCGAATTGAGCGTGGTGGTGGGGGTGATCTCAACGGGAGCTGAGAAGGTCTTTCCACCGTCTGTTGACTTATCGAAGAACAGCCCGATGCCCCCGGGAGGATTGGTGACCGAGGTCGTAGCCCAGGTCATATTAATAGTTTGAGGGCCGTAAGCGGCGACCCACTGGCGATCGTCCGAAGGAAGGCCAGCGGCAGCTGGATGCACTTCCCACTTTTGTCCCGGCTGGATGCCGCCAGTGCCACCGTCGTATGAAGTGGACAACGTTACATTGCCAAGCCAAAGACTCGAGACGTAGAGGAAGCCGCCCGGAGAAACATCGATCTGATCGTCGCCGCCGCCCAGACCGGCGCACTGCGGAATGCTGGGACATTTATCCTGCGCTCCGTCGGGTTGTCCAAGAAAAACGAAGCTCGTACCATTATTGTTCGATTTCCAAAGATCGACGCCGCCGGGCACGCCTTGGATCGCCGTTACGTAAATATTGCCGAAGTTGTCGACTTTGATTTCCGGCTCGCCTCCTTGTTGAAAAAAGATCGGTGACCGCGGGCGCACCATCTCTACTGGAGCGGCGAACGTAGCTGCTGTCGGTGCGCTTACGTTGTGGGTAGCAGTTCGTTCTGTCGGCCCAGATTTCGGCTGTTGCACTTTTGCCGTTGCAATCTTTACCGAGGGTGAAGCGTTGAGCAGGAGCAACCCCGCAAAGCTGAGAATGGTTGTGAGCGCTGTGAGAATTAACCAGCCCCATTTCGAATTAGTGACTAACGTGCGCATAAGAGACCTTTCGTTTTTCCGCAAAATTGATACTTCGCATGCCGTTATGACATGGCCGGTCTCAACCCGCCATGAGAATTTAATTACAATGTGGTAATGTACGCACAGTCGCGCGCGCCGCGTACGCCATCCGGCACTGTTCGATCACAACTTGCCTAACGAGAATTAGGCCGCAGAGCTAGGTCGCATTTTCGGTTCGCGAGGAAAGCTGAGGGTCGCGACCGTTCCTCGCTCAAGCTCGCTTTCAATCTTGGCGTATCCACCGTGAAGATCGGTAATGGACTTGACCAAGGCCAGACCTAAACCCGCTCCCTCCGAACTGCGCGCTGCCTCTACCCGGTAAAACCGATCGAAGATCCGCGAAATGTGCTCGGGAGCTATTCCGCAACCGGTGTCTTTGACGACGATTTCCGAGTAGCGCGCATCGGCGAAAATCGAAATCGAAATCGTCCCCCCCGCCGGCGTGTAACGAAGCGCGTTCTCGACCAGATTACTGAGGGCGCGTCCAAATAACATCGGATCCGCAAAGACTTTGCCTTCGCCCGAACAACGAAGGACAACCTGTTGCTCCTCCGCGATCGTTTCGTAGAAGCTGGCGATCTTTTCAATCTCTGCGCGTGCGTCAAATGACTCGCATTGAATATGACCATCGGCAGCTTCGGCGCGCGCGAGAAACAAAAGGTTGTCGATAATCCCGGAGAGCTTTTCGCATTCTCCCACATTTGATTCGATCACCTCCCGATACTCTTCGGGCGTGCGCGGGCGCGTTAAAGCAACCTCTGCCTCGCCACGAATATTAGCCACCGGCGTGCGTATCTCGTGCGCGATATCCGCCGAGAATTGCGACAGACGCGTAAATGAATTCTCCAGCCGACCGAGCATATCATCGAACGCAGCCGCCAGCGGTTGCAGCTCGCGTGGCCAGCCTGTTGGCGGGACGCGTTCGTCCAAATGCGCCGGACGCACGCGCTTGAACGAGCGCGTCATTTCTGCCAACGGGCGCAAGCCGCGTTTGGCCACAGTCGTCGCGATCATCGCCGCCAGGAAAATGCCAAACACCAGGACAACGGCGAGCATCGCACCAAATTCCAAACTGAATTGTTCGTCGGGCGAACGATCCTGGCCTACCTGAATCAAAAAGGGGCGACCGCTTGCTGTTTCGCTCGTCGCTATGAGAGAAAATAACTTCCCGCCCGCTCGATGATCTTTCGGATCGCCGATTGCTTGGTCGGTTCGCGCTTGGGGAAAAAGGCGGGCAGGGAGCACCTCATTCATTCCCGGCGTTTCCGCGACGACGAGACCGGTTGAATCGAGAACGCGGACCAGGTAGGTGGCGCTTTTGCCGCTGTGTCCCACCTTCAATTCTTCGCGCAGCGCTTCAGCTCCACCGATTTTTCGCAGGTCTGCCCTTAGCGCAGAAATCTTGTCGGCCAGAAAGACGTTGTCCTCTTCGAAGGCGTGTCGGACGACAATCAAATACAAGAAGACAAGCCCGCAACAGAGCAGCAATGCCGCCGCCATGGTGAAGCGAAAAACTAGCTGCGAAGCTATCGAAGGCGGCTCAGTCGGCTTTGAGAACATAACCGACGCCGCGGATGGTGTGGATCAGTTTCGCCTTAAATGGATCGTCCACCTTCGCGCGCAATCGCCGCACCATCACATCAACGACATTGGTTCCAGAATCGAAATTAATATCCCAAACTTGTTCCACGATTTCCGTGCGCGAGACAACCTCGCCGGCTGAGCGGGCCAAATGAGCGAGAAGAAGAAATTCTTTGGACGTGAGGTTAAGCGCATGACCGGCCCGAACTGCGCGATGGCGCCGTGTATCGATTTCCAGATCGTTAATGCGTAGGTGATCCGCCTGCCGCGTCGGTGCACGGCGCAGCAAGGAACGCACGCGCGCGATCAATTCCGCAAACGCGAATGGCTTCACCAAATAGTCGTCCGCTCCGAGCTCCAGTCCCTTCACTCGATCTGGAACACTATCGCGGGCGGTAAGAAAAAGGACAGGCGTATGCACTCCGCCGCCGCGCAAGTCGGAGACCACGGACCAGCCATCTTTCTTCGGCAGCATTACATCGACGATGAGTAGGTCCCAACGGCTTCCCAGCGCGAGCTCCAATCCGGCCTCGCCATCTCTTGCAATCTCGACAGCGTAACCGCCTTCACGAAGACCTTGCGCGAGAAAGGCTGCTGTCTTCTTTTCGTCTTCGATCAGTAAGATCCGCATCTGCGCGATTATACCGATTGAGCGTGTTGACTCAAGGTTCTCGCGAGTTCTGCCACACGATATTTTTCAAATCTTTTGGCGGCAACCCGTGAGCCATTGGTAATTTTATAGCGACGGTCTGTGACCGTCGCATATTTTCCTCCCTGCGATTTCGAGCGACGATCATTGACCGCAACGACAAAAGCGCCGGCACAAACAATTCCGCTAATTTATGAAACGCTTTCTTCCATTCCTGATCATTGGATGCGTTTTCGTCCTGGCAGTAGGCGTGGGATGGTTGCGCTATCTTTCAAAAAGCTCGGCCTCAGTCCGGACGGTGTCCACTTCGGTAGCTGCTGCAACTTCTTCGTCCAAGCCTGGAGCGACTCCACCGCATACGGGTGGTCGAGAGGATGCCCCCGTCACGCTGGAAGAATTTGGAGATTATCAATGTCCGCCTTGCGCGAGAATGGCGCCGATCATCAAGCAAATGGAGAAAATTTATGGCGACCGTTTGCGATTTGTTTTTCGCCAATTTCCGCTGGCCGCGCATCCGCGTGCCGCGGACGCTGCGCGCGCGGCCGAAGCAGCCGGTCTCCAGAATCATTTCTGGGAAATGCACGATCTGCTCTACGACAATCAATGGATTTGGTCGCGCGTGCCTGACGCGAGAATTTTTTTCGCCGAGCGGGCCGAATCACTCGGGCTCGACGTCGAGCGATTTAAACACGATATGGATGGCGATCCGGTGAAAAATCGTCTCAACGCAGATCGCGATCGCGCGACGTCACTCGGCTCGGATCGGACTCCAGTAGTTTTCGTTAACATGCGCCGGGTCACGGAATCATCTTTGAATGAAACAGGCTTACGTGCAGCAATCGACGCGGCGCTAAAGGAAAAATCCAAATGAACGATCGTAAATCTTTTTTCGGACAGGCGGGATTGTATGGCGCGATGGCGCTCATTTCGCTCGCCGGGCTGGCTGACGCAGTTTTTTTGACTGTCGAACGTCTTACGGGTAGCAGTCTCACTTGTGTCGTTTCCGCCAGCTGCTCCGAAGTATTGGCAAGCCCGTATGCAACGATTGGCTCGATACCAATAGCGATGCTCGGAGCGGCGGCTTACTTTCTTCTATTTAGCGCGGCGACCCTCAGCGCGTTCGGACATCGCTGGGCGGAACTTTTTTTGGTTCTCCTCATCGGGCCGATGCTCGGAGCCACTTTGTGGTTGCTCTACGTCCAGGCATTCGTCCTTCACGCGTTTTGTGATTATTGCCTTCTTTCGGCTGTATTCACATTCGCGCTCGTCGGATTGATTTTTGCACAGCGTGTCAGGGGCTCGTCGGCTGGGACGGCGAGCTGAAATTGCAGTTGCCTTCCCCGAGGGTGTGTAGCATCTTCCCCGTCCCCGCCGCGAATTGCTCGTGGCTGTTTTCAGACACCTTATGGCGACACCTACAGAATTAGTTCCTGAGCTTCTCGAAGCAGGGGTCCATTTTGGTCACCAGACCAAACGCTGGAACCCGAAGATGAAGCCGTACATTTTCGAGAAACGCAACGCGATCTACATCATCAATCTCGATGAGACAGTACGTCAGCTTCATCGCGCCACTGAGTTCTTGCAGGAAGTCACTCGTCGCGGCGGGAAGATTCTTTTTGTCGGCTGCAAGAAACAGGCGCAGGAAGCAGTCAAGGAAGCGGCCGTCGCTTGCGGACAATTTTACGTAAACCAACGCTGGCTCGGCGGGACCCTTACGAACCTGGCCACCATTCGCAAAAGTATCGGCCGGCTTAAGTACATCGAGGAAATCGAACAATCGCCCGAATACAAAAAAATGGGCAAGCAGGAACTGGCGGCGTTGAGCCGCGAGGCGGCGAAATTGCGGCGCAACTTGCATGGTATTCTCGAAATGTCGCAGCTACCGGATGCGATGGTCATCATCGATACCATGCGCGAACAGAACGCCGTGCTCGAAGCGCGTCGCCTCGGCATTCCCGTGGTCGCGATCGTCGATACCAATGCCGATCCGGAATTAATCGATTATCCCATCGCCGGAAACGACGATGCCATTCGTGCGATTCGAGTCGTCCTGCAAAAATTAGTGGATGCGATCGTCTCCGCTACGGGCGAAGCGCACATTCGCGAACAAGTCGAGATGGCGGGCGTCTCGGCATAGACCGCCGCGCAAAAACTTTCTCGCGACGTTCAATCCGAACGCGTGATTTTTATTTGATATGGAAATTGATCCTCAACTCGTTAAGCAACTCCGCGAAAAAACCAACGCGGGTATGATGGACTGCAAACGCGCGCTCGCGGAGTCGGGCGGCGATCTGGAAAAGGCGGAAACGATTTTGCGCACGAAAGGCATCGCGGGTGCGAGCAAGAAATCTTTGCGCGCGACGAAAGAAGGCATCGTCGCTTCCTATATTCATTTGCAGGGAAAGGTCGGTGTACTCGTGGAAGTGAACTGCGAAACAGATTTCGTGGCGAAGAACGAAAGTTTCCGCGCTTTCGTGAAAGATATCACATTGCACATAGCGGCGGCGCATCCTTTGTATGTCAGTCGCGAAGATGTCCCCTCCGCTTTGATCGAGAGCGAGCGCGAGATTTACAAAGAGCAGGTGAAAGGCAAACCGGAAAACGTCGTGGACAAAATTGTCGATGGTAAACTCGACAAATTTTACGGCACCGTTTGCTTAATGGAGCAGGGCTTCATCAAAGATCCCGAGCACACGATCAAAGACTTAGTTGCGACCAAAATCGCCGAGCTCGGTGAGAACATTGTCATTCGGCGCTTCACCCGCTATCTCGTTGGCGAGCCGCTCGAATCAGCGTCTGCCTCCTAATTTGGTAGGGCGCGACGGCCCGTCGCGCCGTCGAAGTGAAAAGCGTTACCGATTCACCCGCGATTTGTCGGCGCGACGAGCCCGCCTGCTCGCGAATGCTTTCGGAGTCGCGCCCTACCAATTGGACTTAAAACCTTTCCGTTAGGCTGACGTAAACAAAGCGGCCGGTCGAATCGTAAGCGAATTCTGCGTAGTTCGTCGTGGTGTTGGCGGCGTCGGGCGGATCATGCCCGAAGACATTGTTGCAACCGAGTGTAATGCGGGTGCCGTTGAGAAGGTGCTTCCACATCGGCAATCCGTAATTTGCCGTCTGTCTAACCGCGCTTTCGGTCGGAGGGCCATCCTTTGTCGCATCGGTCGCGGCTTTGGAATAACCGGCGACAGGTTCGCTTTCGGCCGGCGCAGTAAAAGTGAAATTGTAAGAGCCCTGAACGTCGAAGAACCAGGTCTGTTTGATGTAATGCTCCTTTATTCCGTTCGGAAAAGGAATTCCTGTAAAGTGCGTTGTCTTGAGGATTTCATGGACACCATCCAGATAGTGAACGGTGGCGACCAGACCAAAACCGCGCCAGGCCCAGTCGAGCTGTGAATTCGCGCGCCATTTCAAATAACCTTCATCGGAACCGGAACCACGGAGTTCAAGTTCCGTTTCTCCTGGAACCCCAGCAAACTGGAATGAGTCCAGATAGCTCGCTTGCGTCAGCCAGGTGAATGTTCCAACCCGCGTCCCGATCTGATACTGCAGACCGAGATCCATCCCGCGCGCTTTTTGTGATCCGGAATTTTGAAACGCCTCTTCGATTGACACGACGTCTCCATTGGCGTCGCGGTTCACCCGTTCCAGAGGCAGCGAGTGACCGCTAACGGAGCGGTCAACCACCTCCTGCAGATCTGGAATAGCGACCCGGCCTTTGCTCTCGATATCGAAAATGTCGATCGTCAGCGTCAGGCCTTGCACAAATTTTGGCGTGTAAACAAAGCCGCCGCTGAAGGAGCGCGAATCTTCCGGCTGCAGGTTTGGATTGCTGCGGATAATAAAAGGGACCTCGCCGAAGATGGTCTTAGTCGCCGGATCAAACAATCCTCCAACCGCGACAGAATCAGTCAGACCTTGCGTGGGGGTTCCGAATGACTCGATGAGTGAGGGTTGGTGAAATCCTTCGCCCCAAGTGGCGCGGACGGTGAGCGAATCATCGAAGGGTTGCCAGCGCACGCCAAATTTCGGCACCAGCACGTTGGTATCGTTATTCCGAAAATCTTCGAAACGCGCCGCCGCGGTAAACTCGAGCGCATGTAAAGCTGGAGCGGTAAAGTTGGAACCGAAAACAGGAATATCGGCTTCCGCATAGAAAGCGTAAGTCTTCCTGCCTGCGTGGGTAAAGTTGCCGGGGCCGGTTCCGAGAATGTCACCCGCGATCAACGAGTTATCGGGTTGCTGCTGCAAAGTTTCTCGCCGGAACTGCCCACCAAACGCGAGACCAACGCCGCCGGCCGGCAGCTGGAAAAGCGAAGTGCTATACATGTTCAGCTCAAGCGTGGCGAGTGTGGAACGATCAATCTCTTTCGGATGGATCGTCGCAAAAGCCGTCGGGAGAGCATTGGTTGCGATCGGAACCCGATAATCGTTAAATGGATTGTAAGGAACCGTCGTGCCGATGAACTGATCGGAGGCGGGATCGAAGATCGGATCGGCGGCATTGAGGATGCGATTGAAACGCGAAGCCGAAACCATAGTGTCAATCGAAGTATTCTTGATCTGGCTGTAGCGAAATCCGGCATCATATCCCCAGCTGCCATCGAAGAGCTTGTCTCCCTTGATGCCAAGGGTGGAGAGGAAGGCATCGGTCTCGTTAGTCCGGATGCGGTTTCCAAATTCAGCGAGACGTGCCCTCGTGGTGCCGGAGATAATTTGCTGAAATGGATTAAAGGGATTGAATGCGCCCAGCGGAACGCCGGTTTCCTGGTAGGACGGTCCGCCGAGAGTTGGGCCCGGTGCGTGGGGCGGGATAGCGAGCGTGACATTACCGGGGGTCTCGAAGGCTCCCGTCGCCGTCGGCGCCAGCTCGTAGCGAGTCCGGACGTTTTGGTAAAGGGCATCCGCGTAGAGGACCATTTGGTCATCGAAGAGTTTGTGGCCGGCGTTGAGAAAGCCGCCGTAGCGTTCCGAATCGGGCAGCGCCGTAGTAAAGGCGAGGACATTGAAATCAGCTTTTCGGAAAGGCCTGTAAATGTAATCCGTCGCAGGCGCGGTGCCATCGGTGAAGAGCGGCGCGCGCCCGAAGAAGGTGTCGCGATCTGGAAGTGCCGCCGGCGAAACACCCGCCGCGAGAACGGCATCGCGAGAAAGCTGCAGGTTTACCGGGCTGGAACTCGATGACCCAAAAGGCGCTTTGTTGGAATATCCGCGATCGCGATCGAGGATGGAGTTGCGATGATAAAAACTCAGAACGCCGATGAGGCTGGTGTTCCCGTTGCCCGTGCCGAAGAGGAGCGACGCTGAGTATTTGCCCGAGTCTTTATCAAGCGTGTTGCCGTATTCTATGTTCGCTTCGGCTCCGCGATAATCATAACGCAGTTTAACATTGACAACACCTGCGACCGCATCCGCGCCATAGATACTCGAAGCGCCATCTTTCAAAATCTCGATGCTCTCAATCGCCGCGCGCGGGATCGAATTGAGATCAACAAATGTGACTGCGCCGTTACCCGTTCCGAGCGGATACGGAGCAACACGACGACCGTTGATTAAAGTGAGCGTGCTGCTGGCATCGAAACCCCGCAAAGAAATAGACGACGCTCCCGGTGTGAAGCCGGCGCCGTTGTTTGAACTGGGGACACCGTTTGGACCGGCCACCGTCAAGTTGCGGATCAACTCCTCGGTTGTGCGCTCGCCGGATTTTTCGATGAGATCGCGATCGATGGTTTGCACCGGATTAGGTCCAACTTCTCCCGCGGTCGGAATATTCGAGCCAGTCACGATGACGCGTTCGGCCTCGGCCATGTTGGCGGGCGTCGGTGATGTTTCCTGGGCAAATGAGAGGGGCGCGAGAGCGCAAACAATTCCAGTTGTGCCTAACCAACTCCAACAAATGGATTGTTTTCTGATGGGAGACTCCTCTCGCCGTCCCTTTCCCGTTTAGTGAAGGAAGAGAAGTTCAGCAAGTATTGTTTCGAGAAATGTCTTTCCGGGGAGACGCACTGCCTGCCCGCCGTGGTAGGCGCCCTCGCGTGCTGGCGATGGCGCCTCCGCCATCGCGAACTTTCTTTTCCCTGGTAAGCTCTCGCACAACAAGTTCGTTTCGGCGATGGTGCCGAAATGGGCACGCGAGGGCGCGTGCGCTCCCCGGAATAATCAGTACACCGTCTTCGGCTCCGGTTCCGCGAGAATCTTCTGGAAGCGCGGATCTTTCCGCAGCGGATCCCACTCCCAGCGCCACTTCAATTCGGCCAGCGTTATGTCGTAATTTGTTACCACAAACAAGTCAGCAGGCACGGTCAGTAAATGTTCGATTAGCTCGATTGCCCGATCCGATTCGCCCGTCCGCGCGTAGATCAAAGCCAGGGCAGCGGAAGCATCATTCTTTTCCAACGGATCGGAGGCTACTTCGATCGCGCGTTGGCCCTCGCGAATGGCTTCGTTTTTCTTCCCTAGAAAAGCGTCGATTAATCCCAGATTGATGTATGATCCAAAGTCGTTAGGCGAAGCGGCTATCCGCTTTTCGATCTCCTGCCGTGCGGTAATGAGTGTGCGTTCCACGCTGCCAGGGTCGCCGCCGCGCGCCACCGCCAGCAACGCTTCCTGCATTGCTTTCGCTTGTTCGTCCTCAAAGACTTTTGCGGGCAACTCGCGCAGAAGCCGCTCCGCGGTGGCAAAATCGCGCGTGAGCATCGCGAAGTGGTATTGGAATAGCATGCAGTCCTGCGGCGTTTCACCCTCACGCCCAGTGGGAGGTTCGGCTGCAACCTTCCTTAGCGAGTCAACCTTTCCAGTCAGCCGGAATTCGTCGAGAGCGTTTGCGTATTTGGCCCCGCATTCCGGAGTGGGCAAAATTGCCAGCAGCCGATTTCGCGCCTGTATCGCTTCGGGCCAGTTTCGGACGGAGCGGAACGTTCTAGCCAGCGTCAACAAGCCATTGCTATCGCGCGGATCCAGGGTCTCGGCTCGCTGTAACGCGGCAATTCTTTCGCGAATCTTGTTCTGGCGCCGGTAAATAGACGCGCGAATCTGCCACACCTCGGCCGAGTTCGGCAGCAGCTTCTCGGCCTGCGCAAGTTCTACGAGCGCGCGATCAGGATCGTCTGTTTGCCAGTAATAAACCGCCAGCGCCAGCCTGCCCTCGCCCATTTCGGGCCGGAGACGCACGGCCTCCTCCGCTTCAGCAAGGGCTTTTGCCTTGCGGTTGGCTATACTGGTCGCGTCGCCTTCGTCCTCGGCAGAACTCAGGCGAATCGAAAGCCGAGCATGGGCGAGAGCAAAGGTGGGATCGAGATCGATCGCTTGTTGATAGAGTTTTGCCGCCGTTTCATAATCGGCATAAAACCGGAACTGAAGGTCCAATTCCCGAGCTCGCAGGTAGAGGAGATACGCTTCCGGGTTCTCCGTCGGCTTGGTCGCGACTACGCTTTTTTCACTGGGAGTCAGAGTGGCCTGTAGTTCGCGTGCGATTTCGACCGCAACTTCGCCTTGCAACGAAAGCATATCGCTCAAACCCCGCTCGTAGCGTTGCGACCACACCTGTCGCTCGGTGCGCGTGTCGACCAACTGCACATTAATAACCACCAGCGTGGGCGAGCGGCGCACGCTCCCTTCGAGGACGTGAGACACGCCAAGCGTCTGGCCAATCTGCCGCACCTTTCCCGCCAGCGCCACGCCGCGATAAGCCATGACCGAGGCCCGAGCGATAACTGTCAGTTCCTTGATCTTACCCAGACTGGTCAGAACATCGTCCTGGATGCCTTCGGCAAAGAACGCGTCATCCTTGTCCGCGCTAAGATTTTCAAAGGGCAGTACCGCGATGCTTTTTTCGGGAAGCGTGGGAACCAATGCGCTTTGCGATTTTGCGGCGGGATGAGATAGCAGCCACCACGCCCCCCCAACGAGTGCCGTGCAGATAATCAGGCCGGCGACAATTTGCAGTGTTCGTGTGCGCTTTGCGCGCGCCCGCGAACGCCGCACAGTTTCCCTTAACTTCGCGGGCACGTTAGGATTGCCGAATCCATCGCCACAAAAATTTATCAGACGCACCTGCACGCCATGCTTCACTTCCGCATCACCGAGATCTTGCAGATGCGGCTGCCAGCGTGCGTAATTCTCCAGATCGTCGGCCACGCGTTTTGAAAGGAGAATGTGACCGGCGTCACCGCAATCCATCACACGCTGCGCGATATTGATTCCGGCGCCGGCAATGTTAGCGCGGTCGTTCACGTCGGCCGTCTCATTTACCGGGCCGCTGTGAATTCCCATCCGCATTTTGATTTCCGGATGACTTCGCAACGCTTCCGCGATTTCGATCGCGCATTGCACCGGCGCTTCCGGACTGCTGCGAAAAACAAGCGCCATCCCATCGCCCGTCGGCAGCCTAACGAGTGTTCCCTCAGCTTCGGCGATTTGGAACTGCGGCACGTTGCGCGCGATTGCGTTCAATTTGCGCGTCAGCTCCGCTTGCTGGTCGATGACGAGTTTCGAATAGCCGACAATGTCCATGAACAGGACATGCCCTATCTCGAACTTCAGATCCGATGACGGCGTGGGAGGCATCTACGTTTTCGTCTCGTAGCAGGATTCGAGAACTTAAGCGAGCGTCACGGTGGCGGCGTTTTTGCTCCCCGCAAATTCGATACACGCGCGAACGCGACGTGGTCCGTTTCTACTTGGTCGAGGCTCAAAAAGGGGAGCCCGGCAATTACCTAATCAGAATGCGAATCGGATCGCGGTTCACGTTTAACAAACAACTTAAGGAGTAAACTTTATGAGCATGGATTCATTAAAAAAATTGTATATCGACGAGTTGAAGGATCTTTACAGCGCGGAAACGCAATTGGTGAAGGCGTTGCCGAAGATGGCGAAGAAGGCTTCGGCGCCGGAATTGAAACAGGCGTTTCAGGATCACCTCGATGAAACGAAGGTGCACGTGGAACGACTCGAAGAGATTTTCGGGGAGCTCGAGGAGAAGCCGACTGGGAAGACGTGCAAGGGCATGAAAGGCTTGATCGAGGAAGGCGAGGAAGTGATCGACGAGGAGGGCGACGAGGCGGTGCTGGATGCGGCGCTCATCGGCGCAGCGCAACGGGTCGAGCATTATGAAATCGCCGGTTACGGTGTCGTGCGCACGTTCGCGACGATTCTCGGCGAAGATGATGCGGCGGATTTGCTCCAGGAAACGCTCGATGAAGAGGGCGAGGCGGACAAGAAGCTGACGCAGATCGCTGAAGAAGATATTAACTTCGAGGCGGCATCCGAAGACGACGAGGAGGAAAAAGCTCCTAAACGTGGCGGGATGAAGAAGGTCGCCAGCCGACGATAATTAGTCGCGCTTGAACGAAATTGACGCCACCGAAGTCCGTGCGACTTCGGTGGCGTTTTCTTTTCGCGTATTGTGCGATTGGGTGCGTTGAGATCAGGAGAAGAGAATTTCCTCTCCTTCGGGGAGAGGATTAAGGTGAGGGCAGCGCTGGGTTTTCGATGATCTTTCAAAATCGGCTCTCACCCTTCCCTTTCCCAGTGGGAGAGGGATCGCTTGCCGTTAAGCCTATCGTTAGGGATTTTTCAATGCTTGTTTCTGAAATCAGTGTAATCCGCGATTAAATTCATTGACGATGGCGCTGGAGAAATATAAAGCGAAAAGAAACTTTGCGGTTACTTCGGAACCGAAAGGCAAGCCACTGCCGAAAAAAGTGAAGGGAGCGTCGCGGTTCGTTATTCAAAAACACGACGCGAGCAGGTTGCATTACGATTTCCGGCTGGAGATGGATGGCGTGCTCAAATCGTGGGCGGTGCCGAAAGGTTTGCCGTGGAAGCAGGGCGAGAAACATCTCGCGGTCGAAGTAGAAGATCATCCGATCGAATACGAAAACTTCGAGGGGATAATTCCAAAGGGAAACTACGGCGGCGGCACGGTAATGGTGTGGGACCGCGGAACGTATTACGTTTACGGCGAAGATCCGTTAGGCGCGCTGAAGAAAGGCCGACTGCATCTCGTGCTCGATGGGCAGAAAGCGAAAGGAGAATGGGCGCTCATTCGCATTCGTTCTGATGGCGAGAAAAATCAGTGGCTCTTGCTCAAAGCGACAAAGAGCGTCAAACCGATTTCGAAAAAACTCGATGATCAATCGGTCCTCACTAGGCGCACGATGAAACAGATCGCGGATGATCGTGATGCCGAATGGGAATCGGATCGCGACACGCCCACGAACAAGAGCGCGGTTTCAAATTTGAAATCGCGGATCCAAAGCGCGCTTAAAAAAAAAGAGTCGCGCGAAAAGGTAGGGCGCGACGGCCCGTCGCGCCGACAAAAACAAACAGATCGTAATCGCGGAGAAAGCGACGCTGACGTCGAATTCGACGGCGCGACGGGCCGTCGCGCCCTACCGGCAGCAAAGCCGCGGTTCATTGAGCCGATAAAACCGCGGCTTGTGGATGCGCCGCCGACACGTGGCGATTGGTTTTACGAATTGAAGTTCGATGGCATTCGCCTGATCGCGATCAAAGACGGGAGAAAAGTGAAACTGATTTCGCGAAACAAGAATGATCTCACGACGCGCTTCGGCGAACTCATAGATTCGCTCGAAGGGTTGCCGGCGAAGGAATTCGTTATCGATGGCGAGGTAGTGGCGGTCGATGAGAAGGGCCGCTCGTCGTTCCAGTTGTTGCAGGCGCGGGAAATGGAGAACAGAAAGTCGCCCATCTACTTTTACGTTTTTGATCTTCTGCAACTCAACGGCAAAGACCTAACGAGTGTGCCTTTGCATGCGCGAAAAGCATTGCTCGAGAAACTTTGCGCGGATGCAGCCGATCCGCTCCGTTTTTCCGGCAGTCTGGGTGGCGATCCGCAAACATTGTTGCGCGAAGTAAAACGTCGTGGGCTTGAAGGGATCATTGGCAAACTGCGCGATTCGGTATACGAGCCGGGAAAGCGCAGCGGCGCATGGATCAAGCTCAAGTGCGTGAACGAACAGGAGTTCGTCATCGGCGGCTACACACCGCCGCAAGGCGCGCGGCAATATTTCGGCGCGATCCTGGTTGGTTACTACGAAAAAAAGAAGCTCCTCTTCGCCGGAAAAGTCGGAACAGGCTTCGACACGAAGATGCTCGCTGCTCTTTACAAGCGATTCAAAAAAGAAGAGCGCGACGATTGTCCCTTTGCCGATCTACCTTCAAAACAGGGCGGCCAATGGGTGCAGGGGATCACGCCTGGCGTGATGCGCAAAATGCATTGGCTCAATCCAGTCTTGATTGCGCAAATCAAATTCGCGGAGTGGACTCGCGATCTGAAATTGCGCCAGCCGGTCTTTCTCGGGCTGCGCGAAGACAAGGAGCCCAGCGAGGTCGTTAGGGAGACCTGAGATTACGGTTCGCCGAAGCCATCAATCAATCGACCGCCGACGAGCGCGATTGTTCCTGCATGCGAAAAGGAAATTGGGCCTAACGAGAAAAATAATGCGAGCAGAGGTTGATTAAAGCGTTTCATCGAGCCGATGCTAAATGTCTTCGCCGGAAAAGAACAAGCGCGAACCACATTCAACTTGTTGAGCGCGCCAACGCATCAATATTGTGATCTCGTGAAAGTGAAAGTCGTCGTCACGCCGAAAGCTGCGGTGCTCGATCCGCAGGGAGTGACGGTGCGCGATGCGATGCAACATCTCGGCATGCCCGAAGTGCGTGACGTGCGCATCGGAAAATATCTCGAGATCGAACTCGAGGGGAAAGATGGTGACATGGAAGAACGACTGCACGGACTTTGTCGCGACCTCCTTTCGAATCCAGTGATCGAAGATTATCAGATTATCAGTTGATCAGGGAGAAATGAAATTCGCGGTCGTTCAATTTCCCGGATCCAACTGCGATCAGGATTGCATCGCGGCACTCAGCGGTATCGATGGGTTGCAGGCCGAGTACGTCTGGCACAAGGAAAATTCTCTCGATGGCTTTGATGCGATCGTACTGCCGGGTGGATTTTCCTACGGCGATTATTTGCGGTGCGGCGCGATTGCGCGTTTTTCACCGATCATGCAGGCAGTGTTAAAAGATGCGCGGGCGGGGAAACTGATTATTGGCACTTGCAACGGTTTTCAGATTTTGTGTGAAGCGGGGTTGTTGCCGGGGGCGTTGGTTCGGAATCGCTCGCTCCATTTCGTCTGCCAGATGGTGAATCTGCGCGTGGAAGTTTCCGATACCGCGTTCACGCACGGTTTATCGGCGGGATCGATCTTGCGCATTCCGATTGCGCACGGTGAGGGATGTTACTTTGCCGATGAAGCGACCTTGCGTGAATTGAATGCGCACCGGCAAATCATTTTGCGCTACGCCGACTCCGAAGGTGGCGTGGTACCGGAAGCAAATCCAAACGGTTCCATTGAAAATATCGCCGGCATCTGCAATCGCGCGGGAAATGTTTTTGGGTTAATGCCGCATCCGGATCGTGCTTCAGAGGCGCGCCTGGGCAGCGCTGATGGCGCGAAGATTTTTCGCTCGATGATGCAAGCGATCAGCGCGGGCGAAGCACGCGCGGCTTAAATTTCCCTTCTGTAGCGAACGTCTTTTTACTCTGGCTGGGCGAGTTGCTGGCATCGCGCGCGGTCCCACGGAGTGTTCTCGATTTGTCCCAATATCGGACACGAGTGTAAATTTCGATTACACCCACAGCGTCGCTCCAGAGCCGGTTACGAGGGAACGGAGCCCTGGCATGTCCGTTGCTAACCATTTCGGTATCAACCTACTTGTATGCTTCTACAAAAAACTCTGCACATGAATCAGTCGCTGGCGGAATGCAAAGGCCGCCTTGCGAGTATCCAGTCATATCGTCGCCAGTTTTTGATGGTCACCAAAGCCACGGTCACTTCATCGAAAACAGTCGATTTCAGCTTCCGCGGGCCGCTTGCTTTCGAAGCGCACACGGTCTTGCTGGCGATCGACAGCGATTCGTCTAACCAATGCGCTTTCGAATCAGTCGGTGGGAACATCGACCTGATGGGCCTGGTCGATTTCACCGAAATCCGTCCACACTGCACCGAGGTTTCGCTCGCCGTGCACTATGAGATAAAGAACAAATTCTTTGCCTGGCTCGATGCGCGTTTACACTTTGTGGATGCGTTTTTGACGTCGGAATTGCGCAGCATTCGCGCGCACTTTGAGGGCATCGCCGCGCCGCAGGTCGAGGATCTGCATGCTCTGCCGATGCTGGAAGCAGTTACCGCCTAACGAATCCAAATCTTGCGAAGAGCGCGAAACGATCGCTTTCGCGCTCTTTTGCTGTACCGACGAATTTAGCTGATGCGGACGGCGCGGGTTTTGTCTAAACGAAGAACCTGACCGGCGCGCAACGGAACTTGAGCTTTTGGATCCGTAATTTTCTCTCCATCGACTTGCACACTGCCCTGTGTGATCAAGCGACGCGCGTCGGCTCGGGACTTGGTTATCCTGAAAACGGTTGCGTATGCCGCGACCACAACGGCTACAATTTCACTACCAGTTTCGGCATCGGAATAATGAGGAAGCTCTGCATCCGCAAGTCGCTTCTCGCTGAAGCGTTGATTCCAATCGTCGAGCGTTTTTTGTGCGATTTCGCGCGCGTGATAGGTCGTGGTGATTTCCAGCGCCAGTTGCTTCTTTGCTTCCAGCGGATGGAGATCGGCCGGTAACTCGCGGCCGAGAAGAAGCGAATAATAGCGCGCCATCATCTGGTCGGAAATGCTCATCAATTTCCCGAACATCTCGTTAGGCGATTCGTTGACGGCGATATGATTGCCGAGACTCTTGCTCATTTTTTTGACGCCATCCAAGCCTTCCAGAATCGGCAGTAGTAAGACGACCTGTTGCGGCAAACGCTGTTCTTTTTGCAGATCACGCCCAACGAGAATATTGAAAAGTTGATCCGTTCCGCCGAGCTCGACATCAGCCTGCACCATGACCGAATCCCAACCCTGCATGAGCGGATATTGGATTTCGTGGGCGTGGATCGGGTCTTGTTTATCCAGACGTGCGCGGAAATCCTCTCGCTGCAACATCTGTTGCAGCGTGACGCGACTGTTGAGCTGGATCACCTGCTGGAAGTTCATCTTTTTAAACCAGTCGCCGTTGCAAACAATCTCAGTGCGGGTGCGGTCGAGAATTTTCATCGCCTGCTCTTCATAGCTCTTTGCATTCTCCATGACCTGCTCGTGCGTGAGCTGCGGGCGCGTGACCGATCGTCCACTCGGATCGCCGATCATGGCGGTAAAATCGCCAATGATGAGCACGGCCTGATGTCCAAGGTCCTGGAACTGGCGCAATTTTTTTAGGGCGAGCGAATGCCCGAGGTGAATGTCGGGGCTGGTCGGATCGACTCCGAGTTTCACGCGCATCGGGCGTTTGAGTTGCAACTTTTCGCGCAACTCCAGCTCGCTGATAATTTGTGCGCTGCCTTGTCTGAGAAATGCGAGGGCCTCGTCCGGTTGCATGAGCGTCGTGCCGCAACGGCGGGCGCGTTACTTATTTTTGTTCAGCAACTCACGCACCTGTTCGATCGTCAATGGCGTGTCGTGTTGGCTAAGAGCCTTCTGACTCTTACCTTTTTCCAGGAATTGGCGGCTGCCGGTAAATTGAGAAGAGGCGACTTTCGTACTGGCGCCTGGCATATCACGAACGGTCAACGCGCCTGTTCCCTCATCCACTGCAAACCCTTTCACGCGTTGTGCGCGCGTCTGCACCGTTGAAGTTATTTCGCCGTCGCGGAAATGATGTGCTGCAAATTCCTTCGGCGAAAATACGCGTTGATCGACGTACTCTTTTGTGCGTGGCACTTTCGCGACATAAAACGGGCGAACTTCGGCTTGCTTGTCGAATGTTCGGATGCGCGCGGAGAATTTCTTGTTTTGCGCGCTATTCTGCAGCGTCATGTCAGGTCGCAATAACCGATCGACAAGCCGGTGCTCCTGTTCTTGAGCACGGACTACCGAGAATCCGCAACTCAACAAAACAATGACGACGACCGCGATTCGCACCCGTCGAACCTGACGAAGCGGACGGCGCGTTGTAAAGAAAATTGTCCAGAGAGATGCGCTAGCGGCCAAGGACCGCGAGGAAACGCGACGCCCCGGGAGGCGGCGGGACGCGGCCGCTTAGAATCGAACGCGCGCTTACCGGACGTCCGTAATAATGCCGATTGGCATCCCGTTGTGTCGCAATCACCGCACCCTCAAGCGAGACACCGGCGAATAAGCCTTTGCTTCGGCTGTAGGTGTAGATGGCGGCAGTGGGCGTCACCCCCGCCTGCAAATCGCGGCCTACCGGGCCGGCAGCTGCGCTCGCGTCTGCGCCGATGGTGACATTTCCATCACGAGAAAATGCGCGGACGGCATCGCGCGTGTTAAGGACGAAAACAAAATCCGTCACCTGGGCGCCAATTTGAAAACCAAACCCCGCGCCGCCAGTGCCGATAAACGATGGACCGCTCCAACCACCGCCGGTTCGGGCGACGACGACACCTTGACCGCCTTTGCCGCTGATACCAAACCCCACTTTCAAAACGCGAATGATTGCGAGCCCACGCGCTTCGCTCAGCACCGTGGCCGGAATGCTTTGCTCAGGCATATGTCGAAAATCTCGAATGATACCGGCGGATTGATTGACAATTTCCTGCTCGGTCATGGCGTGGACCGTGCCGAGAACGAGACTGGAAAGAATGAGGACCGAAGCGAAGCGTTTCATCATAGTACTAACTAGTTCGCTCATTTATTCCGCCACGGATGTATAGAGAGACTCATCTCCCGCTCGGGATGGCACCCGAGCCCAAACCCTGTTCACAACGAACCGCATCAGTTACCAATTCAGCATGGCGATTTGGATGAATTCCACAGCCGTACTTTCGCGCGTAAACTTTTGTAAACTCAGCGCCGAAAAGAAAAATCGTCGTGGAATAATATACCCAGACCAAAATCAGAATAAGCGCGCCGGCCGCACCAAAGCCGGAACTCACGCTGCTCGTCCCAAGATAAAGGCCGATCAGAACTTTCCCGATCGTAAAAAAGATCGACGTGAAGACGGCGCCGATCCAAACGTCGCGCCAGCCGATTTGAACATCGGGCAAAACTTTGTAGATGAGCGCGAAAAGAATCGTGAGCAACGCGAACGAGGTTAATTCCGCGAGCGGAGCAGCAAAAGAAGGCAGCGGAATGATTCCTTTCATATAAGTACTGACCGCCTGCAAACCAGCGCTAAAGAGAAGTGAAATGATTAACAGAAATCCAATCGATAAAACGATTGAGAAGGAGAGGACATAATCTTTGAGCATTCCTTTGATGCCCGTGCTCTTTTTTAAGCGTACGCCCCAAATCGTGTTCAGCGCATCTTTGAGTTGCGCAAAAACGCCGGAGGCGCCGACAACCAGCGTGCCCAAGCCGATCATGGTGGCGAGCGCGCTCTTTGGTTTATCGTTGGAAGCTTGAATGATTAGCTGGATTTCCGCGGCCGCCTTTGGTCCGATCAGCCTTTCGATTTGTTGAAAGATTTCGCCGCGCGCCGCTTGATCGCCAAAGAAAAAGCCCGCGGCAGAAATCGCAATAATGACGAGTGGTGCCATGGAGAAAATCGAGTAATAGGCCAGGGCCGCGCTAAAACGCAGGGCGCGATCTTCCGACCAATCGTTGTAAGTCTCAACCAGCAGGGACCACCACAAACGCAGCCAGTGAAATTTTTCTTTCTTCTGCGGCAGCTTCGACATTCCTTTAGCTAAGCGTGCGAGCCGCGGTAAACGGACGCGTTTTCATGGAAACAATTATCGATCTACAGAGCGACGCCTATTTCATGGGGGAAGCGTTGCGGCTTGCGCGCAAAGCTTTCGATGCGGACGAGGTTCCGGTCGGAGCCGTTGTGGTGCGGCAAGGTAAAATCATCGGGCGCGCTTACAATCAGGTTGAGCTCTTGAAGGACGCGACTGCGCATGCAGAAATGCTCGCGATAACGCAAGCTGAAGCGGAAGTAGGCGATTGGCGACTGACCGATTGCGATCTTTATGTGACCAAAGAACCTTGCCTAATGTGTGCAGGGGCATTGGTTCATGTCCGGATGCGGCGCGTAATATTTGGTTGCATCGACGAGCGCGCAGGCGCCGCGGGCGGCATTATGAATTTGCTACAAATGCCTGCCCTTAATCACCGATGCGAAATTACCTCGGGCGTTTTACGGGACGAATGCAGCGCGCTGCTGCAAAGTTTTTTTCGCGCCAAGCGCGCGCGGGATCTGCCGCCATCATAAAGGCTACGGTATCGCTGTGCCTGTTTTGGATTTCACCAGAGCGAGATCGGTGCTGTTGATCGTGCTACTGATAACAACATCGTGGCGAAAATTTGAAGCTGTGACGTTTTGACCGGACCGAGTCTTTATCGCGCTAACATCACTTGAGTTAACTGTGCGATTGCCCGTCACATCTCCAATAAGCACTCCCATCGGCACGGAAACATTTTCCGTGGTTGAGCCATCGTTTACTCCAATTAAGTTCACGGCGAGTGTCTGCGCGTTGCTGACATTCGTTAGGTTCACCATTACTTGATTACCATTGACGACAGGCAGACCTGCAACCGCGGCCGTTCCACCGTTACCAGGAGTCACAGTGGCAGTCGTGATGGTAACCGGCGCTGCGAAAGTGGTTACGATCTGGAAGTTACCACTTGCACCACCTGAACGACATTCAACGCCGAGACTGCCAGTCAGGGGCAGTGCAATATCGAACGTGCCGGCCCCGCCATGGGTGTTGCGCGAGACCGCGGTAGGCGGAACGAGGGTGCTAAAGCCTACATTTTCGAAGTGGACCGGAATAGAGTTATACGCTTCGTCACAACTGGAAGTCGTGTATCGGTAATGAAAAATCTTGTTTCCTGAGGAATCTAAGCCAAGAATTTCCGCAAGCGCCGGTGTTGTTGCATTAAGGAAAGCATAATCGACGAGATAATTAGACGGACTATCCTCGTAGACGCTGGAGCAAAACGGGCTGTAGAGAGCCTGATTGGCCGCGTAGTTCCATAGCTCCGTCGCCACCTTTGCCTGCGTGTTGATTTGATATTTGCGCGCAGCGCTGTAGGTGCGATCAAGTCCAGCCGGTGTATGACCCAAACTACTTTTACCATTGTCAAAAAGTAACAGGTTGTCATCTATTGTGATCGATAAGGCATGTTGGCCAATCGGAGCAAGCGTATTGGCACCGAGCGAAAGGGAGTAATTTGCTAGCGACGGAAATTGGTGCCAATGCTTGGTCGTGTCGCCAAGGATCCACTTGATCGCGCTTGTCGTGTAATTAAGAGCGATGACAAAGTTCTCCCGGCTGGACACCAACAGCGAGTCATCGGATTTCTTATACGCAACCGCGTTATTATGAAACCAGTCGTTTGAGGGCGCGGGATCGGATGCGGGCTTGACGAATTGGCTGGGATTATCGCCCCCGGCCGTCATGGCAGCTGAAATGAGGTCAGCCATGTTCCATGTCTTTAGAAGATTGCCTAACCCATCCACCTCCAAGACCACAGATTCAACCTGCGCCGCAGTGTCTACCTCTAAAAGGATCCCGCGCTTACCGAAATCGGCGTTATGATGAAAATTCAACGCGCCAATGCTGCTATAATCCTTCAGAGCGACGAATGTGCCATCGAGCTCCATACGGTAAAGAACTGCGCCAGCCCCTGCGCCAGTCCCGAGATAGACCGAGTTCTGGAACAGTGTCGTAGTATGATTCGCGAATCCCGCCGTGCCTACCCACCGAATTCGACCGTCCGTATCGAAAATAATAGGTCCGGCGGCGCCGCATTTGTTCCTCACCAGGTAATAGTCATAGCTCAAGGTCGTGCTGTTCGTTCGGGGTTGTACAATCGTAGGACTGTTGTAGCCGCACGGATCGTTGAATACGGGCGTGGACACCATCACACTAGCCTGTTGCAATGAGTTATCAGTAAACACGTAGGTCAGGTTGACGGTGTTAGAAGAGTTCGCATAGAGACCAAACACCGGTAAGAGTATCGCGCCGCTCTGCGAATTAAAGTAACCTCGTTTCTGCAGATACCCGATCGGGTAGGTCCCGGTTACTGGGCGCGTCACAGATCCCGCCTTGGGCGTGATTTGGAACTTTATGCTCTTGACCGACGCGGGAGGGTTGGCCGTCAGCTGAATCTGGGCTATGAACGGGGTTGGACCTGCTGTTTGCCCCGTAATCATAACCGAGGCGGCGTCGGCTCGATTTGGAGATAAAGTCAGAAGTGTCAGAGCAATTATTGGTATGAAGTATTTCATGAGAAGTTCAGCGGGATTGTTGTAGTTCTAATAATGCTTTGGAAATTAGTGGGCTGCCACGTTGTTATCTTGTGAAAACAAATGAACGCACGCGCGTTATTTTCGCGGTCGAACAAGTAGCTACGGTATCGCCGTCCCTGTTTTGGATTTCACGAGGGCGAGATCTGTGCTGTTGATCGCGTTGTCGACAATAGCATCGTGGCGAAAGTTTGAAGCTGTCACAGTCTGACCGGACTGAGCTTTTGTCGCGCTAACATCACTTGAGTTAACTGTGCGATTGCCCGTCACGTCTCCGATAAGCACTCCCATCGGTACGGAAACATTTTCCGTGGTTGAGCCATCGTTTACTCCGATTAAGTTCACTGCGAGTATCTGCGCATTGCTGACATTCGTTAGGTTCACAGTCACTTGATTACCACTAACGACAGGCACGCCTGCGACGGCGGCCGTTCCACCATTTGCAGGAGTCACGGTGGCGCTCGTAATTGTCACAGGAACGGCGAAGGTGGCCACCATTTGATAGTCACCGTTCGCATTACCAGAACGACATTCCACGCCAACGTTACCGGTTAGCGGTAGTGGTATGTCGAACGACCCATTTACGCCGTGAGTTTTACGGGAGACCGCGACAGGAGGAGCAAGTGTGGTAAAGGAGACCTGCTCAAAGTGTATGGGAAAAGCGTTCCAGGCGATATCGCAGCCGAGCGCAGCATACCGATAGTGGAAAATTTTATTCCCCGAAGCATCCAGACCTAGCACTTCGGTAGACATGTTGCCTTGAGTTCCAAGGAAGGTGTAATCAACCAAGTAGTTCAGAGGATTGTCCTCGTAGACGCTCGAACAAAAAGCGCTGTAAAGGGCGGGATTACTTAGGTAGTGCCACACCTCGGTGGCTACTTTCGATTGGGTGTTAATCTGATATTTGCGGGGCGCGCTATACGTGCGATCAGCTCCCGTCGGAGTGTGATTGAGGCTGGACTTACCGTTATCGAACAACAACAGATTATCATCCTTGGTTATTGATAACGCGTGCTCGCCAATCGGATAAAGGGTATTAGCACCTGCCGTTAGTGCAAACGCAACCAGCGATGGGAACTGGTGCCATTGCTTGGTCGGATCGCCCAAAATCCATTTGATCGCGGCCGTTTCATAATCAAGAGCAATCACGAAATTTTCGCGACTTGATACGAGCAGAGAGTCGTCGGACCGCTTATAAGTAGTGGCATTGTTGTGAAACCAATCCGTCGGGGCCGGCTTCACGAACAGACTTGCATTATCGCCTCCCGCCGTCATTGCAGCCGTAATGATGTCAGCAAGATTCCAAGTTTTAAGTATGTTGCCCAAGCCATCCAGTTCCATGTTCACTGCTTCGGTCTGCGCGGCAGTGTCAACGTCTAACAACATGCCGCGCTTCCCCGTATCGATATTGTGATGAAAATCCATTACACCAGCGCTGCTATAATCTTTAAGCAGAGCGAAGGTACCGTCCAATTCCATGCGATAAAGGAGCGCGCCGTTCGCAATATAGATGGAGTTCTGAAACAACCCGGAGGCAAGACTAGTAACTCCTGCCGTTCCTACCCAGCGGACCTGCCCATCGGTATCAATAATGATCGGCGAGAAGTTACCACAGGTGTTTTTCAAGATAATGTAGTCATAGCTAAGCGCCGTGCTGGCGGTTCTTGCCTGCACTACCGTAGGAGTGTTATAGGAGCAGGTGGTATTAAACGCGGGCGTGGAAACCATCGCTGTCCCCATCTGCACCGAGTTGTCGGTGAACGTATATGTCAGCGTTACCGTATTTGTGGAATTCGCATAAAGACCGAATACCGGTAAAAGAATCGCGCCGGTCTGCGAATTGAAGTAACCTCTTTTCTGCAAGTATTGGATCGGATAGGTGCCGCTTACTGGCCGGGTGACAGATCCTGTCTTGGGAGCGATCTGGAACTTTATGCTTTTGATCGAGGCGGGTGGATTGGCCGTTAATTGGAGCTGGGCAATGAACGGAGTGGGACCCGCAGTTTGCCCATTGATAATAACCGAGGCGGCATCGGCTCGATTTGGAGATACAGTCAGGAGTGCAAGAGCAATTATTGGTATTAGGTGTTTCATGAAAATGTCCAGCGGCAATGCTGAGTCTGGATAATGCTGTGGAACGAGAATGAGGCAAGCTAATTATAACTGTTTATACGTATAAACGTCGCAAACGACCACGTTGTTACGGGAAAACACAACTAAGGACCTGACTATTTACTAGACGTGATGCGGGATTAGCGTTTGCGAGTTCACCTATGAGAATCGGCTGCGTGAGAGCTTGGATTCACTGAGCCTTTACGACTAAACTGAAAACGCCGCTAAAAAACTTTCCCAATTTTTATATTTGTGAAAACAACTGAACGCCCACGCAGAAAAAGAAGCGGCGGTCGACCCCGCAAGTTTGCCGAACCGAGCCGACCGATTACGCTGACGCTTCCAGAGAGCACCTTGCGCGAATTACGACACGTTGATCCAGACCCGGGTCACGCCATTGTGAAATTGACCCGAAGCGTGTTGCATAATGGCGGAAAGGAGAAACCGCTGGTGGAAATAGTAACCGTGTCAGTTGACAGGGGATTAATTGTTATTGGCCCTAGTCAGGCGTTGTTGCAGATCCCGTTCTTGCATCTTATCGAAGTCGCGCCTGCGCGCTATCTCCTCGCCCTGGACTCCGGCCACGATTTCAAAAGCTTGGAAATTGCCCTCAACGACGTTCTGGACGATGTGCCGCAGAGCGACAAAAGAGAGCGAGAATTGATGACGCAATTACGTCAACACATTAAATCTCTTCGCAAGTCCGAGCGCATGAGCCGGGCTGAAATCCTTTTCGTTAGGTCTGCGAAACGATCCCCTGGGTAGTCCGCGAACTCTTCGCGCACCTTGGCGCGCAGTGTCGCGAATGCGCCCAACTGGCTGCATTGTTTGAGGTCCCAAGCCAGGTTAAGCTGACATCACGCTCGACAACTTGGTGGATTTTCTTTATAGAAGGCGCGTGATTTCAAGCAGAACGGGCCAGGCGCCGGCTCATCGAATTGATCGCTGTATGCCATGCGCCACGAGGACCATTTCCAGGCGTTCACATCCGTGTTTCACGCCGTCGCCGTGGTCGATATTAGGCGGTGTGCTTTTAGCGTTGTTGCTTTCACGGGCAACTCCGGCAAAGGCGGTCACCATCAACTCGCACACCGCGCCCATCGTTACCAATACATACGACAACGGCGCCGGCTCGCTGCGCCAGGCGCTGGTGAACGCTCAGGACGGAGACACCATTGCGTTCAACATTCCCACTTCTGATCCTGGCTATAACGGTCGGATCTGGACGATTGGCCTAACGAGCGGTGAGCTCGCGATTAACAAAAGCATAACGTTCAGTGGTGTCCCTGCGAGTCTCCTCATCGTAAACCGAGATCGACATACGTCGGCCTACAATATCATTCGTCTCGACCCCAATCACCCCGTCGCAATAGAAGACCTGACGACCAGCCAAGGACTAGCTCAGCCCGCGAGATTAGTGCTATTGACGGGGGGTGCAACCGCCATCCTTTATCTATCTCTAGTGTTATTCTGCCGGCGCCTATGGCGATCTACGCGAAAACGAATTCGGTTCGGGATCCTTTGGGGCGCTGACAGGAAACCAGTGTGCGCAAAATGCGAAGGTCTCCTTTACGTGCTGAATGATTACTCCTTCCAATGCCCCGTCTGCCAGGTCGAACTCGGCGCGCGCGGGGAGAATGGGCTGTTGATTTCTCCGCGCGAAGCATTAGTCAAAATTCGGCTCAACGAATATTGGTGAACGGAGCAATTGGCTGCCTCGCTAGGACTCGAACCTAGACAAAGAGATCCAGAATCTCTTGTGCTACCATTACACCACGAGGCAAAGGGGAAAAAAATTAGAACGTATTTCCGATGCCGCAAGTACGCGCCTGCCGGCGCGACTCTAATTTGAAGTTTGCACGCCGAGTAAAATTTCTGATCCTTCGCGGGCTGCTTCCAATTGCAAGCGCTTTCCCGTTTTCGCAACTACGGCGCGCGCCTGTTCCACCATTTTATCAACCATTTCGTCGTCGTGATTGGGATCGTGATGAAAGAGGATGAGCTTGCCCACGTTCGCGTCGAGAGCCAGCGAAATAACGCTGCTCAGTGAACCGTGTCCCCATCCGACGTGCTGTTCGTATTCATCATCGGTATATTGCGAATCGATAATCAGGACATCCGTCCCTTCGAGAAACTCCACCACTTTTCCGCGCTCGGCCGCGGCAAAGTTGCGCGCCTCTTCTTCGCTCACGCCATCTCGTGATGCGAGCTGCATTTTCAGCGATTCATAAGGCTCGTTGTCGGGCAAAAACGCAACCGAACCGGTGCTTGTAAAAAGCCGATAGCCGGCGCAGATGCCGGGATGGTTCGCGAACTTCGCCCGCACTTTCACCTTGCCGATGTGAAATTCGAAATCGCGTAGCTCTTCGATCGCGAGGTGACTCGGGAGTTCATTCAGACTTACCGGGAAAAATGGCGTCTCCATTTGTCCGGCCAAGATCGTGCCGAGACCTGCGCGGGCGCCTTCATAACCCAAAACTCGAATCAGATTCTTCTGATTGTAAGCAGGCGAAAAGAATGGCAGCCCTTGAATGTGATCCCAGTGGGTGTGTGTGATGAGCAGAGTCAGCTTTATCGAACGCGAGCCAAACTCCTCATCTAAGGCCAGACCGAGCAGGCGAATGCCTGTGCCAGCATCGAGAATGATAATCTCACCATCTGCGCGCAGCTCGACGCAGCTGGTGTTTCCGCCGTAGCGAAGCGTACTCGCGCCGGGCACTGGGATTGAACCGCGCACTCCCCACAGTTTTATCCGCGGAGGGGACGAATCCAACTCCGCGGTTTTTGGTTGAGGTCGGCGGGGAATTTCCGGAAGCAATCGCTCGATCGTGCTACAAAGCACCTCCCACGTAATCGGTTTGAGCAGATACTCGTCCGCGCCGGCCTGCAGAGCGTTGGTGCGATCCACCGCGTAATCGCGCCCCGACACGATTATGATCTTCGTCGGCTGAAGTTGCTGGCGGATGGTGCGGCAAACCTGAAAGCCATTCGATTTTGGCATCAGCAAATCGCATAGGATCAGTTCGGGCCGTTTGTGCAGCGCCATCTCGATCCCGACATCGCCATCTGCTGCTTCCAACACTTCCCATTCGTCGCTCTTGAAAAGTTCTGCGATCGTGCGCCGATTCTCGGCGTCATCTTCGATTATCAGAACGCGCGGCATACGGCTGCGGATTAGAGTCTGCGTTTACAGCAAACTTGAACCGAACGCGCCCGGCCCACGCTTCCAACGCAATTCCGGCGTGAGATTAATTTCCTCTGGCGGCACTTCGAATCCGGCAGCGCGCAGGAGATAAGCTACGCCTTCGCGGCTTTCCATTGTCTCCTTCAAACTGCGCGCGAAAAGCTCGATGTACTCCTTGTAAGATTCGAGAGCGAGCTTGCCTTCCGCGAAATGCTCGGCCAGCGCTTCGTCGTGGTAATCGATCAAATCGATCAGGGCACGCTTTAACTTCAGGCGCATGTCCGGATCGACCACGACCTTGAACGGCGTTCCTTCAACAGCGGGCACGGACAAGCTTTGTTTTTTCGTTACGGCCGGTTCCACAGCCGAGACGAGTTGATAGTCACGCGGTTTCTCCATTGGTTCTACTCGTTAGGCAAATGGTTCCCCGAGCTGAACGCCATCTGCCGATTCTTAGAAGAATATCGGAATGATGAGAATGGCAACGATATTTACCACTTTAATCATCGGATTGATCGCCGGCCCGGCGGTGTCCTTGTAGGGGTCGCCCACGGTATCGCCCGTCACGGCCGCGGCGTGTGCGAAGGAACCTTTGCCTCCGAGGTTGCCTTCTTCGATAAATTTTTTCGCGTTATCCCACGCGCCGCCGCCAGAGGTCATCGCGATCGCGACGAACAAACCAGTAACGATTGTGCCGACAAGCAAACCGCCGAGAACAACTGGTCCCAGGGGTTTGATAATCGCCACGGCGAGCACAACCACCACCGGCAACAATGCGGGAACGATCATTTCGCGTAAGGCCGCTTTCGTCACAATGTCGACGCACGTGCCGTAGTCTGGTGTGTCTTCGCCGGTCAAGATTCCCGGCTTTGCTTTCAATTGCCGCCGCACTTCGCGCACAACCGCGCCCGCCGCTTTACCGACAGCGTCCATGCTAAACGCCGTAAAAATAAACGGCAGCAGTCCGCCGATGAACAAACCGACAATCACTTTCGGTTCGGTCAGAGAAAATTGGAAGAAATGGTCGGCCAATATTTTTCCCTCGCCGGTGAGGTGCGCGCGCAATTCTTCCACGTAGGAACCGAAGAGCACGAGGGCAGCTAATCCCGCGGAGGCGATGGCGTAACCTTTCGTCACCGCCTTCATCGTGTTGCCAACGGCATCGAGTTCATCGGTCACGCCTCGGACTTCGTCCGGCAGGTTGCTCATCACCGCGATACCACCGGCGTTGTCGGTAATGGGACCGAACGCATCGAGCGAAATAATGATGCCGGCCATCGAGAGCATGCTCATGACCGCGATTGCGATTCCGTAAAGGCCGGCAAAATGAAAGCTGAACAGAATGGCGAGGCCGATAAAGCCAACGGGCAATGCAGTTGCATGCTGCCCGACCGCGAGACCGGCAATGATATTCGTCGCGTGGCCGGTCTCAGATGCCTTGGCAATTTTCCGGACCGGACCGTAGTTCGTGGAAGTGTAATAATTTGTGATCACCACCACGATGCCGGTCATTAACAAACCGACGAGTGACGCACAGTAAAGATCGTTCGGCGATTTCACTAACCCGCCAATAGTGATGCCATTCGGAAAGAAATGATGCGTCGCCGGCCAAAACAGAATCGCTGAGACCAACGCGCTGGCGCCAACTGCGCCCATCAACACCATGCCCGGCTTACCGCCGCTAACATTGACGAAAAGAATTCCGACGATCGCGCCGAGGACCGAAATGCCGCCAAGAACAAACGGATAGGTGATTGCAGCCGGCGTATCTGCGAGCGTGAGCGCGGCAACTAAAATCGCCCCGATCAAACTCACGGCGTAAGTTTCGAAAACGTCCGCGGCCATACCCGCGCAATCGCCCACATTATCGCCCACGTTGTCTGCGATCGTCGCTGGGTTGCGCGGATCATCTTCTTCGAGATTGCTCTCGATTTTGCCGACAAGATCCGCCCCGACATCTGCGGCCTTCGTATAAATTCCACCGCCGAGTCGAGCGAAAACGCTAATCAAACTCGCGCCAAGGGCCAGCCCGATCAGACTGCGAACAGCCATGTCCGCGCCCAGCATGTTGCTTGCGATCGTATAAAAAATTCCAACCGCCAGCAGCGCGAGCCCGACCACAAGCAATCCGGTAACCGCGCCACCATTGAAGGCGATGCGCAAAGCTTTCACCCGTGACTGCGTGGCAGCCTGCGTCGTGCGCACATTCGCCAGCACGGCGATGCGCATTCCGATAAAGCCGGCCGCGAGCGAGCAAACCGCGCCGACGACAAAACCGATAGCGGTCGGATGATCTTTAAAGAAAAAGAGAAGAACGAAAATGATCGCCGCGATGACACTGATCGTGATCACTTGTCGATTGAGATAAGCCTTTGCGCCTTCCTGTATGGCGGCGGCGATCTGACGCATGCGCTCGTTTCCCGCGGACTGGCGCAGGATCGATGCGATGAGAAAAAACGCGAAGACCAGGCCGGCGATAGCGCATACGATCGAAAAAGTAATGCCGGAATTGAGCATCGTTAGGGCAAGCAAAGTCATAAGTGGTTCCGCGTGAAAGTGGCAGACATTAGTGGCTTTTAGTCCGCTGGCAACGCGAAACTGCCGTCGTTATTGCACGTCTATGCGGCTCGGGATTTGGCGGCGGCGCAATACTATTTTTTTGCTCGCCATCCTTTCTCGATCGCGAAACTGTTTCTTATGGAGATCAAACATTTTCTTCCGCTCGGAATTTCTCTTTTGGTTTTTCTCGAGCCAGTTTTCGCTCAAGAAGCCATCACGCAGGAACAACTTGTCCGCCGGACCCAGGAGCTTTTCGACGCCGTCGTTCCCGGTAATCCTGAACCGTGGAAAAAATATTATGCCGAGGACGCTCTGTATGCTGACGAAAAAAGGCGCAGCTTGAACAAAACCGCATTGGTCGCGGATATCGCGCCAATGCCGAAAGGATATTCCGGCGCCATTAAGATCGTTAGGCCGCAGAGTCGCATCTTCGGCGACACTGCTGTTCTTAGTTACGATCTGGACGAAACCGAAACCATCTTCGGTCAAAATCTCAAAGCGCGTTATCACGAGACCGACACCTGGCTGCGACGCAATGGCAACTGGCGGATCGTCGCAGCGCAGGCATTCCGTTATTATGAAGATCCCGCGATCGGCAAAGGTGACCGCAAAAAATTCCAAACCTTCATCGGCACCTACGAGTTAGCGCCCGGCAATATAAGAACCGTTACGGCTGTCGGTGAAAACTTGTTCGCCGAACGAAATGGTAAACGCGAACAACTCTATCCGGAATCGTGCGACATATTTTTCCGCAAAGGTGTTGAAGGCCGCATCCTCTTTCGCATTGACGATAGCGGCAAAGTTGACGCGCTAATCGATCGCCGAAACAACGAAGACGTCGTCTGGCGCAAAACGAAATAACGCGAACGGAGCTTCCAGCGCATCTTACCGCACAGCAGAGGCACCATCGGCCGCTGGCGGATGTGCCGCCGCATGCAGAGCTTCGTAAAGCCGATGCAAGTGAACAGGCTTTGTGAGAATCGCGATCGCTCCCAGCTCTGCGATGTCGCACGTTGGAGGGCATCCGGTAACAAGAATGATCTTGGCCGCAGGATCTTTGGCGAGAATATGACGGCAAGCAGTGACACCATTGAGCTTCGACATTCGGTAATCCATCAACACGACGTCAGGGAGATGACGTTCGTAGGCATGAATGGCTTCCAAGCCGGATCCAACGATCTCGACAACTTCATTGCGGCATTGGCTAACGAGCTCAGCCAGTAAAGTCGCAGCGCTTGGCTGATCGTCAGCGATGAGAACCCGCATCATGACCAGTTGCGGAGAAGTTTCCATGCCAGCCCCCAATTGCTGCTGATGATTCGCAGCCATGATCGTCATGCGAATCGATTCTATTGCGAGATTTTGAAACATGAGGTGCACCCTAACGATGAGAATCGCGCCTGGCGTGGCTCTTTGGCTTAGCATTGGTTTCACGTCGTTCGCGCAGGACGCCATTCCGCGATCGCAACGTTCGATCTTGCAGCCAGAAGAGGAAGCTGCGGCGATACCGGCCAGGTTCGATGAGAGCAAATATCTCACCGACAATTGGGGCGGTTATCGTGAACACCTGCGAAACGCAGGAGTGGAAGTGTTCGGTTTTTACAACAACATCATTTCGGGGAACGCCGTCGGCGGCCGCGATGAAGGTCATGCGACATACGACCACGACATTTGGATCGGAGCGAAGTTCGATCTCAAGAAGTTGGCCGGTTGGCACGGTGGCCAGTTCGTTATTAGTGGAATCAATCGCGACGGCGAAGATCTGACCACAAAATATATCGGCAGCATCTTTTCCACTCAGCAATTGGTCGGCGGTCAACGGACTTTTCTCTATCAGGTGTTCCTGCAGCAGAAATTCATGGGCGATAAGTTCACATTAAAAATCGGCCGATTCGGCGCCTCGGACGACTTCAACACGTCGCCCTTGTACGGTTATTCGCTAAACAATGGTATTGATGGCGACGTCCGAAATGTTTTGTTCGATACGCGCTTCTCCGCCTACCCATTCGCAACCTGGGCGGGCGCGATCTTCTACGATCCGACTCCGCACTTTCATCTGAAGCTCGGCGTCTTTCAGGTAACGAAACGGATGTTCGAAAATGACGACCACGGGATAAACTGGAGCATCGGAGGTAGCGACGGTTATACGGCGATCGCCGAGCTCGGTTGGACGCCGGAATTTTTCAAGCAACCACTAAACGCAACCGAGCAAGATGGGAAGCGAACTGTCTCCGTTGTGGGCAAAGGGCTCCCAGGTCACTACTCGTTAGGCTTCACTTACTCACAATGGGATTTCTACCCGCGATTCCTGGGCGGTTTTGAAGATCATTCCTACGGTTTCTACGCGCACGCGGATCAAATGATTTTCCAGGAGAAACCCGGCAGCGATAATGGGCTCATTGTGTTTGTCGCCTCCGGGTATTATCCGCAGACGGAGATTTCGATCGTGCCGTTCCAGGTCAATGTCGGCTTGAACTACAAAGGGCTCATTCCCTGCGTGACGACGATCGCACCGTGTTCCATTTCATTTATGGCGACATCAGCGATGACTACGCGCGTCGTGTCCGCGTCCCCGGCGGCGGCAAAGCGGAATCAGAAAAAGTGCTGGAGTTCGCGCATCGATTTCAACTTACACCCTGGAGTTATATCCAACCCGATATCCAATATGTTATCGATCCGGGCGGGACGGGCGACATTCCCGACGCAGTGGTAATTGGCGCGCAGATGGGAGTAGTATTCTAAGGCATTGTAGGAAACAAAATCATGGCAACTTCTGCGAACCCAGCATCGTTACCGACGGAGATCCGCGCACTGCCAAGCGACCGATGTTCGTCCTGGCTGACGGTAGGAACGTTCTCTTCACTTTCATCCTTCTCATCTTTCTCTTTGCGCTCTGGGGATTTTGCAACGGCATGATCGATGTGATGGACAAACATTTTCAGGAGGAATTGCACCTCACGTTGTCGCAATCGGCATGGGTGCAGTTTGCGCATTATCTTGGTTACTTTCTCATGGCAATCCCGGCGAGCTGGCTCGCGACGCGGTTAGGCTACAAGGGTGGAATCATTACCGGTCTGCTCATGGTTGCGGTCGGCGGGTTCTGGTTTATTCCCGCGACGCACATTGCGCAATTCTGGGCATTCTTACTCGGCGTTTGCATTATCGCGGCCGGGCTGACCTTTCTCGAAACCATCGCCAATCCGTACACTACAGTTCTTGGCCCGATCGAATACGCGGCCACGCGCATCAATCTCGCGCAATCAACCAACGGTATCGGTCTTCTCTTCGGTCCGACGGTGCATTTTTTTATTCGAAAAACGCCGCGGGTTTGAGCACCGGCAGCGAACGACTCTGGATTCCGTACGCGTTCATCGGCGTTGTCGTCATCTTGCTCGCGATCACATTTTTCTTCGCCAACGTCCCGGAGATCAAAATGGAGGACGATTATCATCTGGATGATGCAGCGCCGAATGTTTCGCACTCCATCTGGTCGCATCCGCATTTCTGGATGGCGGTGCTCGCGCAATTTCTACGTCGCGGCGCAGGCCGGCATCTTCAGCTTCTTTATTAATTACATGACGTCGCAAGTGCCTCCGATTCCGGAAGCGTGGAACTCGCCCAACCTCGCCGCCTGGTTCGAGGATCATCATGGGGTCCGCGGCATCAGCAACAAGGGCGCCGCGAATCTTGCCTCGTTAGGCTTTCTCTGCTTTCTCATCGGACGCTTTACCGGCAGCGCGATCCTGAAGAAATTTTCCGCGCACAAAGTTCTCGGCCTGTATTCCACAGCTAGCGTTGTGCTTTGTCTCTTGATCTTTCTCAAGCTCGGTTGGGCCTCAGTCGCTTGCGTGTTTCTCACTTACTTTTTCATGTCGATTATGTTCCCGACCATATTCGCTCTCGGCATTTTCGGTTTGGGCGAACGCGCGAAGAAAGCATCGTCCTTCATCGTCATGGCAATCATGGGCGGCGCCTTGTTGCCCAAAGCGATGGGCGCGGTGGCTGATCGCTCCGATTTATCCCGCGGATTTATCGTGCCGCTGTTTTGTTTTGCCTTCGTCGCGGCCTATGGATTTTTGTGGCCGAAGTTGAGCGGTCACGAAGCGATGCACGGTGTGTCAACTTCACGCGGGCACTAGGCGATGGGGGAAAGTTTCCAACTCGATCACGAGAGGCTCGGGCGCGATCCGCGATTTGCGGCCATTGTGCGCGAGCTCGGCGCGCAACCGAAGATCGATTCGCCGGAAACATTCAACAGCTATTGCCGAAAGGCGTGTCAATTCTGGAGCGAGACGCAGACAGCGAAGGCGCGGTGGGAGTTCGATAAGCTTAATGCGCGTGTCGAGGAGGGTGGCGAAGGCGTGATCCAAACAGGTTGGGGCGGAGTGGTGATCACGATTTACGAACATCCACGCGTAGAAAAATTTCTTGTTGTAGGCAAAGGAGGTTATCTCGCGCTCGAGAAACATGCCGAGAAAGATGAATGGCTCGAAGTGCAAGAAGGCGCCGGTCTTGTTCTGTGGCGTCAGTCGCCTAACGAGCCTTTAACCGTGGAAGTTCTCGAGCAAGGTGTACAATTCCATTTTTCACCCGGCATGGAGCATTGCCTCATCGGAACCGACGATCTTTTAGTGTTCGAGCGATCGATCGATCCAAAGGGAATGGATCAGGATTAATCTTTATCTACGAACCCGACGGACGCGAAGCTGTCGCCAGATAATGCACACCGACTTCTACGCCTTCGGCGAAATTCTCTGGGATTGTCTTCCTTCAGGCCGGCACGCTGGTGGCGCTCCGTTCAACGTTACGGCACATCTTGCCCAGCTTGGAGTTTCGGTATCCCTCATCTCCGCAGTCGGCCGAGATCCGTTAGGCGATGAAATTTTGCAAGTAGCGCGCGACAAAAATGTGAACGTCGACTTCGTCAGTCGCGTGCGGATCCGCCTTGCTACTGGCACTGTGGTCGCAACGCTGGATGCAAAAGGCAACGCGACCTACGAACTTGTTCAACCCGCGGCATGGGATGAAATAAAAGTTTCCGCGAAAGCATTGGAAGCCGTTTCGAAAGCGCGCGCGTTGACCTTTGGTTCGCTCGCCGGCCGTTCGCCATACAACCTCGAGCAATTGGATCGGCTTCTCGATGTGAAGGGTCCGTTGAAATTTTTCGATGTGAATTTACGCCCGCCATTTGTCGATGCGCAGTTAGTGATTGATCTCGCCAAACGCGCTGACGTGATCAAGCTCAACGATGGCGAGGTTGGCAAACTTGCGGCGTGGTTGCAAACCGGGGAATTGACACCTCACACACCGCGTACGCCCGATGAAGTTGCGCAAGCTTGCGCGAAAGTCGCAGAAGCAACGAATGTTTCGCGCATCTGCGTTACGCTCGCGGAAGAGGGTGGCGCACTATGGGATCGCGGCAAACTCGTAACCGCGCCGGCTCCGAAGGTTGATGTGAAAGACACGGTCGGCGCCGGGGACGCATTCATGGCGGGGCTCATGGTTGGTCTCACGCGCGGGACCGATACGCGGAAGGTTTTGGAGAACGCGTGCCGCCTGGGTGCGTTCGTTGCATCGCATTACGGCGCGACGCCGTTGTTGCCGGAAGAAATCAAAGTGTCATTTACTTAAGGAGAACAAGTTATGCCCGCTCGGAGCGCTGATTTCGCAACGATCGATTCGATTATCAATGCGGCCTACGATGGAATCTCCGGACCGGCGGGGAAAGCACGCGATTGGGACCGCGAACGTTCGTTGTTCATTCCAGGTGCTCGCTTGATTCCAACGGCGAAGGATGCCGGCGAATTGAATCGCAACGTCGATCTGGCGCCACAGAATCTTGACGTGGAAGAATACATCGCGCGCGTCCAGCCCTATTTCGAGAAGGAGGGATTCTACGAGAAGGAAATTGCGCGGCGCATGGAACAGTTCGGACAGATAGCGCACGTCTGGAGCACGTACGAATCGCGACACAGTCCTGACGATTCCCAGCCATTCATGCGCGGGATCAACAGCATTCAGTTATTTAACGATGGCGAGCGTTGGTGGATCGTGACGGTGTACTGGCAGCACGAAAGTGCCGAGCATCCGATTCCACCGGAATATCTCGAATCGGTAAAAGCCTAACCAAGCAGGCGGCACATCATTTCGGTGTTGGAGAAGGCGAAGGCGCAACCCGATGTACCTTCGCGGCTTTCTTCGCTGCGCGCTGTTCTTTGGCGGATAACGGAGGGGGCGCGTGCGAATGTGTGTCGCGGTAATGTTTCGTCGCCACACCGAGTACCAAAGCACATAAGACAAATACGATTGTCCTCTTTTCGTCCGGCGTAAGGACGAAGAGTTGCGATCTGGCCGGCTTCCGTTTCGCATTCACTTGTTCTGGTGCGGCTTGACGTGGACGGAGCGATATTTCCCTCGAATTCGGCGATCGTAGAAACGCGCTTTCGAATCGGAGGCGAGCAACTCGCGATACGACGAAATGGGCACTTCGAAATAGCGATAAATCGCGCCATTAACGAATTCGATTTCCAAGGCGCGCAATTTTTTGCTGTAGCCGATCGTGGCAATCGCGGTGGAATCTACGGACTCACGCCGAATGTGGGAAACGATCGCTTCGGGACGGCGCAGCTCCTTGGATTGTGCCGCTACAGAGTCAGGTGAGGCGAACGCCACTACGGCAATGAGGAGAAGGGCGAGGGAAGCCTTCATCGAATAACGACCGTGTCATAAACTTCATGGCATCGTCGAGCGAAATAAGTACGTGAACTGAGCGTTAGATTCCAGCGTCGACGGGAGGTACGCTCGCGCGAAGCTCCCTTTTTAGGAGACTTCCCCAGCGATCGTCATAAGGGTGCACCTTTTTAACTGGGTAGCCTTGTTGCTCTATTGGATATCCCTTGTTCGCCCAGTCGAAAATGGAACCGCTGAGATTCTGCACATTTTTGAATCCAGCCTCCTGTAGCGCTTTGGCGAACGCGGCTGAGCGATAACCCACCGAGCAGTAGGTAACAATTGGTTTGTCGCGCGGAACTGTGATCGACGTTACACGCGAGCCGGGCTCGACGCGTTGAGCATTGTGTAGGTGGCTAATGTCATATTCCTCCTGTGTCCGCACATCGAGCAAGATTGGCCTGGCACGATTCGGGTCGCTTAACCACTGTGAAAGGTGTTCGGAGTCGATTCGCCGAACAGTCGGGAAATCATGCCGAACTTTGAAATTCACGATGGCCCATTTGAGTCCTTGCGAATAAGCGCTTGCAGCCGAAGCCAGCAACAGCGTTGCGCCTAATGAATAAAGCAGGATCGAACGAGAAGACATCGCGATCAGGGTGCAAGTTCTTCAGCGGGGCGAGGCGCACGCTCCGGCACGCTGCCGTCGGGCAGACGCCACGTACGCTGCTTTTGAAATGGTAACACGAAGAGTTTCGGTAACGTGAGCTCGGATTCATCGCGATAGCTGGCCACGCCGATGGTGATTGCATCTTGCGGGACGTCGCGGCGTAGAGTGCGGTGGAGTACATCCCACCAGCAAAAGATAGTGCCCCAATTCGAGTTCGTTTCGCGTTGCACGATCGAGTGATGTATCCCGTGCATGCGCGGTGTGACGAGAATGTGGTTCAAGAAGCGCTCGAAACCGAGCGGCAGTCGCCAGTTCGAGTGTTCGAAAAGATTAGTCGATTCGAAAAGAAACTCGAAAACGATCAGGGCCCAGAAGTCGATGCCGAAGAGCAGGACGGCAGTAACACGAAAAGGAATCGACATGATCACTTCGCCAAAATGAAAACGCACGCCTGTGCTCACGTCCATGCACAGGTCGGAATGGTGCACGTTATGGAAACGCCACATGAACGGGACGAGGTGCAAGGCCACATGCCACCACCAATACAGGTAATCCATCAGCAAAACGCCGATGACGATGAGTAGCCAATGCGGGGTTTGAAACGGGAGCCAATGCAGCATGCCGAAGCGATGGTTCACCGCCCAAAGAGAGGTCAATAACGGAATTGGGACTAGCGTGATGCGCGCAAGGGCAAAGCCGACACCTGAGAACGCGACATTACGCACAAGCCGTCGGAGCCACGAGAAATGGCAAGGCCTCAACGGAAATCGCCATTGCAACAAGAGCAACACCAGCAAAAGCGCGACGAAGAATGGACCGGCGACATTGTCGATCAGCGGGTGAGTCTTGGAAGTCATCTGGCTCTGTTGAAAAGCTGCGTTCTGTCGTGTCGAGCGAAGTCGAGACATCTCTTCCTGTTCATCGCGTTTAAGATAATGACAATGAGAGATTCCTTGACTCCGCTCGGAATGACATGCCTTTTTTCAACAAAGCCAAGTCATCTCATAAACGCAATGCACGGCCTGTCATCCCGATCGGAGCGATCGAAACCGCAACGGACCTTCCGCGCGCTTTGAAACTTTGGGTTGGGTTCTGAGATTCGTCCTTGATCCAGAGAGTTTGGATTCCAAGTTTTTTGGCGAATTCGTCAGCTCGGAGAAGCGGCGTTCCGCCTTCGCCTAACGAGACGGGCTCAACGCTTTTAGGTAACGGCAGCAATTCGCGATAACGCCACAAAGATTTCTCACGACTCGTTAGGCCATCTTTGGTCAGAACGCCGGCGATGGCAGCGAGATCGTATTTTGCGAAGAGCGGTTTCTCACATGCGCTGCACAGATTCTGTAGCTGCGACCATTCGTATCGCCGGCCACACGAAGTGCAGGTCAAATCGGTCAGAAACATTTCGCAATTGAGCGCAGGGGAACAAGCTTGAAAAGGTGGATCGTTCTCCCAAAGCAGAACCGAGATTTGTGTTCAGGCCAAATCAGTGCCCTGTGCGGCACGCGTAAACACACATGACGGAATTGTAAGACTTCTAGCCTTTCTTACCAAAGATGATGGCGGTATTCTGCGGCTACTGATTCCGAGTCCAAACCAAGAAAGAAAATTATTATGCGTAAGAATCACCCGACCCAGTCTGGCATCTCCATTCCCCGCGTCTTATTGGCCTTCGTCTTTTGCACGATCGGCGCTTCGTTAGCTTTGCTCAGTTTCGCCCAGCCTTCCTCGAGCGGAACGACAGGCCGTTTTATTAACTCGGTTGCGAGCGTTATCCCCGGGTTCCACGCCCAGGTCACAGTCCCCGGCAGCGGCGGGGGGAGCGAGTCCTACGTGGGCATCGGGTTCGTGGGACCGCGCACTGGGAACCGTGTCGAGACCTGGCAGGGCGCGACGAGGTTCAACATCTCGCCAGACGGCGTGAACTGGAACTTTGCGACCGGCCAGATCCCGGGTACCGCCGGCGGCGGCGACGTGAGCAGTGCGGTCGATTCCTTCGGCGCGTACTACATCATGGAGTTCTGCACCGCGACGCAGGGAGAGCTCCAGGCCTGCCTCCACAAAAGCACCGACGGAGGGACCACTTGGACGACCACGACCATCGCCAACGTGTCCCCCAACCCGATCGACCGCCCGTGGATCGACGTTTATCCGAAGCTTGGTCCCACAGCCACGATTACCAGCACGGCCCAGACAAGGGTCTACCTCGAGTACCACACGTTCACCGACGGCCAGACGTACCTGAACAGCTCCACAGACGGCGGGGCTACCTTCGGGCCGCCCTTCCCGGCGGCCGTGGGGACGAACTCGGCAATCGCGGACTCCAACTGCAACACGGTACCCAGCGGCGTGGCCGTCGACCAGCGCAACGGCACAGCCTACGCGCTGTGGCTCTCCGGCGACGACGTCGCCCAAAGCACGGCGACCGGCTGCAACATCACGCAGATCGGCCCGTTCAACAAAGCCTGGATCACTAAGTCGACGAACGACGGGCTCACTTGGACCATCCCGAGTACAGGCCCTGCGTGGACGGGCTTCTTCGACGCCACCACCGATACGGGTGACAACGCGAATAAGCTGTTCGGATCCGTCGCCGTGGACTACGCCGGTCAGGTTCACGTCCTCGTGACCGCTCGCAAGAAGGACCAGCCGCTACAATACGTGATCAACTGCCAGAACCCACTCGGGAGCTGCATCGAGAACAAGGCGGACACCGACCTGGTGTTCGTGACATCCCCCGACGCGGGCGTGCACTGGACGGCTCCACGCGACGTCAACCTGGTCCATGACACAGACAACAATCCGGACACCAACCCGCACACGTACTTTTACCCGTGGATCTACGCCGGGGCGAAGGGCATTGTCGATGCGATCTACTACTACTCCGCCACGAACAAGCCGAACGACAACACCAGCCAGTGGTTTACGAAGTTCTCCCAGATCACCGACGCCGTCGCCACGGTGAGCGGCGGAGTCGCCTCCTATGTGGGCGCAGGTCCGCAGGTCGCTGCTGAGACCCTGCTCAACCCCCAGCCGATCCACACCGGGAGTATCTGCACTTTCGGCATCTTCTGCACCGTCACCGGCGGTGACCGGAGCCTGCTCGACGCGAACAACATCGCCATCGACCCCGCCGGCGGGGCGAACGCCAACTGGACAGCCAACGCCAATCCCTCGAGCAGGCGCATCGAGTTCGCCTGCCAGAACTCCGGTCGGAGCGTGTTTGATGGGGCCAACGCGCCGGAGCCTTTCGCCGGAGGGATCGCCATCCTCAACGGCTGCTACGGACCTACAGACATGTCGATTACCAAGACCGACTCCCCAGACCCTGTTTCAAAAGGCGGGATGTTAACCTATCACTTGACTGTAACAAATAACGGCACCCCCGCCATGCCCGCCACAACTAGTGGCGTTACTCTCACTGATGTTTTGCCGGCCGGAGTTACATTTGTCTCAGCAACGCCAAGCTCTGGGACTTGCTCTGGCACAAGCACGGTGGTGTGTAAGCTTGGAATCTTTCCCGGCGGCATAACAGCGACGGTCGATATCGTTGTAACTGCGCCAAACACGGTGGGCACGCTTACAAACACCGCGACCGTCGCGGCAGCGACCACCGATCCAACCACCGCAAACAATACTGCCACGGAAATGACGACGGTTAGTTCGCTGGCTCCAGTGAGCGTAGTTTCCCGGAAAACTCACGGCACGGCCGGCACGTTCGACATCAATCTGCCGCTTAGCGGGAATCCCGGCATCGAATGCCGCACGGGCGGCCCTTCCGGTAATTACCAGGTGCTTGTTACGTTTGCGGTTCCAGTTACGCTCAGCTCCGCGAGCGTGACCTCTGGTACCGGATCCGTCTCGAGCACTACCGTGAGCTCCAAGCAGGTTACGGTGAACCTTACCGGCATAGCTAACGCGCAGACAATCGCAATCACGTTGTTTGGCGTGAACGATGGTACGAACACCAGCAACGTTGTTATTCCAATGATCGTGCTCCTTGGCGATACAGGCGCTAACAAGTCGGTTAATAGTTCGGACGTTAGTCAGACGAAGGCACAAAGCGGTACTGTCGCTTCATCCAGTAACTTCCGAACCGACGTGACAGTTAACGGACTAGTTAACAGCTCAGATGTAGCGACCGTCAAATCCAAGTCGGGAACCGGTGTCCCGTAATTTTGCGAGTAACGATGGTGGGAGTTTCGAAAGAAGTACCTAAAGACGGCGACCACCCGTCCCTACGAATAGACTGACATGAAAAAAAACACCGCATCACAGTTTGGATTTCTTAACCCGCGCCTCTTTCTCGCGCTGCTTCTTTGTTCAATCGGCCTTTCATTGACGATGTTTAGTTTCGCGGGCTCGCCGCGTGCACCCAAAGTCGAACGCCCTCTGGTGCCGTTCGTTCCTAACACGCCAACCTTTGGCCATCCTATCATCAGCGGCATCGGAGGAGTTGGTTTCGAGCAGGATCTCAGGCTTGATCCTTCGAACGCGAACCGTCTCTATACCAGCGCGCCCGGCACCCTTTCGGCGGACACGAGTTGGATCTGGCGCTCACTCGATGCGGGCCGCACCTTTAAGTGGATACCGAATGCAACCGCTCTCGAAGGCAAAGTCGCTGTGCCTTGTGGCGGCGGTGGCGACACCGAACTCGGGGTTGACATCGCCGGACATCTCTATTTCTGCGATCTGACACTGGCGAATTTCAGCACGGCTCGCTCGGATGATTTCGGCGCGACGTTTACCTGCAGCAGTACCGGCGTGCCGGATGCAGTGGTGGACCGGCAGTGGTACACGATCGATGGCGATCCGGTTAACGGCGGCAGCATCTACCTGACAAACGATGAGTTCGCGCAGGCCCCAGGACCGTGCGGTGCGATGACCAACCTCGGCCAGAATATTCTCGTCATGTATCGGTCGCCGGCCGGTGGTGTGGGCCCAACCGCAGGAATTCAATTCGGTCCTGCGAACAAAATCAGCGATCCGTTAGGTTGTGATGAAGGGATCATGGGCAACAACGAAATCAGCCCGGTCGCGACCACCTTAGGCCAACCAAACGGCAGTGGCGGCTACACTACTTTGTTGACGCCGGTGAAGCACATCTTTGTTGTCCACGATGACGCGCTCCTGCACAGAATTTTGATCGGCCGCTGTTTTCCGGTCGCGTTCGGCCTACCTGCCCCGAATATGAGCGATCCGAGCGGCTTGAATTGCGTCGACCTGCCGGTAGCCGATCTCGGCGCAAACACAAAGACCGGCGGGGATTTCCCCACGATGGCGATCGACCGTGCCGGCAACCTTTACACAGTGTGGGAACAGGCCCCGATCGACGCGGGCGGCCAGGTCATTGGCGATACGGTGCTCAAGTATTCCTATTCAACCAATCAGGGCAATACCTGGGCAGCGCCGATCCAGATCGATACGTCGGGAGCACCCGTGGGAACCTTGCACACCAATGTCTTTGCCTGGATGGCAGCGGGTGATGATGGACGTGTAGCCATAGTGTGGTACGGAACCCCTGGCGCTCCTACTTTCCCTTCCGGGGGACCTGACTCCTGCCCAGCTACATGTGACTGGAGCTTGTGGATGGTACAGACCCTAAATGGTCACGCTGCTACTCCTACTTTCACCGCCCCAATTTTGGCGAGCGAACACTTTATTCATCGCGGCAGTATTCAAACTCTTATTGGCGGGCAAACCGGCGACCGTTCGTTAGGTGATTTTTTGCAAGCGCGAATGGGATCATTGGGTGAAGTGCAGGTCGGTTATGCAGATTCAAACAACATTACGGAGGCTTTCGCGCCACACGGTACGTTCGTTAGGCAGAATAGTGGCACCGGTCTGTTGGCCGCGAGTTCGCCTATCAATCTTTCGGGACTAACCCCATTTAATTCCATGTCGGACCCGAGCGGCGATGCCAAGTATGAAGTAAATGGAATCAGTAGCGCGAATATGCCGCAGCTCGACATTCTTGACTCCAGTATCAGCAAGATTACGACGGCACCCTGTTCGGCGGTGGCTCCTTGTTATCAAGTAGTAATGAAGTTGAACAATCTCACCCTCGCGCCGACCACCGCCCAGGATCCGGACCAGGATCTGGTTTGGTCGACACAATGGCTCATTCCATCCGGGGGCGATCCGAATGGAGGGAAGAATTTTCACGTCTATGCTGAGTCGTTTAACGGAGCTGCTTTGCAATGCTTTGTTGGGCAAAATGCTGCAATCGTCGTAGGAGGCGGGGTCACTTTAACCTACCCTGGCAATACACAACTTGCCGCCGCGAACTGCCAATCAACACTCGGCCCTAACGGCACGATTACGATTGATGTTCCACTTTCCATGGTGAATGACCCCAGTGCTATCGACCGGCGTTTGCATGAAGTCACTGCCAGCACCATGACGCTGACTCAGCGGGCAAACACAGTTCCATCCATCGGCGGCATTGGTGGTTCGCTCTTTAACCTTATTGATGTCGTGCAGGGCTATACTTTCGATTCGGTGCTCGCCAAAGCGGTGTCGCGAAAGTCGCATGCCGGCACGCCGTACGACGTTGACCTTCCTTTGGCGGGCAAAGCGGGCATAGAGTGCCGGCAAGGGCAGGGGGCGAATCTAAACAATCACCAGGTAGTCGTTACATTTGTTGCGCCGGTGACGGTCATTTCGGCGACGGTGACGTCGGGCGTGGGATCGGTCTCCAATGTTACCGTCAGTGGCAACGACGTGATCGTCGATCTTACCAATGTTGCGAATGCCCAGACGATTGCGATAACGCTCTTCGGCGTGAATGATGGCACGGGCCCGGCCAATGTTGTTGTTCCAATGAGTCTTCTTCTGGGCGATACCGGCGCGAATGGCTCGGTCAACAGTACCGATATTAGCCAGACGAAAGTGCAAAGTGGAGCCGTCTTGAGCGCCGCAAACTTCCGCACCGATGTAACCGTCAATGGAGCTATAAACAGCTCAGACATTTCCGTAGTAAAAGCGCAATCGGGGACGGCGTTGCCTCCTTAAGATAGGATCTGCAAGAAAATGACGGTCGCAAGGACCATGCTATTTAGTTAGTGCGTTACCTAACGAGAAGATAAATGAATCTTTGTTTGTCAGCTTGATGTATCACAGCATTTTAGAAAGAGGTTTGTTCCACCGTTCAGTTAACTACAAATAAATTATGCGCCTTAACCCATTTAAGCGTGATAGCTTCGCCTTACGACTAATCATAATTAGTCTCGGTGCGATAACGACGGCAGGTTTGTTTTCCTTCCTTAATACGGCTCCTGTCACTCGCCGTCCTTCGACCTTGGCCTTCCAGTTTCCGCGGGAAAACGAGACAGTGAAAAGTTCGCGATCTGACGTTTTACCGCCCGTCTCGACGCATTGGACTATCAAACACCATGGCGAATGCTGCGAAGGAAATCTCGCCGCTGAGGGCGCGAGCACTTACCTGCTACTACCCATATTGCTAACAGGAAATCAAATTTTGCGGAGTGATGATGGCGGCGTTACGTTCGTTAGGAAGTATCCCCCCGTGGACGCTTCGGTGCCTTACGGTATTGAAGGCGATCTGCAAGCGTTTGGAAACGACATAGATTTTTTCGGTACTTTAGTCGTCCAGGGCGTCTCTGCTCATAGCACCGATCGCGGCGAAACCTGGACAGTAGTTCCGATTCCCGTGGCCTTCGCGGCTAACGACCAATCGTGGTCCTACCTCGGACCGTTCTCAGGCCTTACTCCGGCCCAGACTGCACCTTATGTGTTGGCGGGTTGGTTTAGAATCGGTTCAGTTGCACTGTTCAGTTTTGATGGTGGATTAACCTGGCCAATCCAAACTCCGCTTGTCGGAGACGACGGTAGCGGCTCGATGCACGTCGTCTGCCAACAATCGTCGCACGCTCCAACTTCACCCGGCGATACACGCAACCCGAATGCGCTATTTAAGAATCATAAACAGGTCACTATGGGTGTTGGGGAACCGACCGACGGTTCTACTGGACCGAACCTGCGCCACCGGATCTCTATGTCTGCAAGACAGATAATTTCGGCGTTACCTGGACAGGAATTAAACACCCGATTACCGCAGGTCCCGGTTCAAGCTACGTCACATCACATTCCGGCTTCGACAACAAAGGCACCTTCTACGTCTTACATGGTGACAAACTCTATGTGAGTTTCAATCAGGGCGAAAGTTTTGCTTTCGTCCACACGCTTCCACACTTTGGAAATGCGCTTCTTTCGGACAGCGGCGCGGATCAGTTCTTTGTCGTCAATTGCGGAACTATCCATGTTGGACTAGCCGAGGCTGGCGCGGGTGGAAACACGAACGTTTGGTATCTACGTGGTTCGCACGTCGACACAGCAAGTCCTACATGGGAGTCAGAACTCATAGATGTTGTGGGCAATAACCGGCTGGATTTTTTCCAAATTGTTCTAAATGGAAACAACATTCCAACGCTCAGCTATACCGCCCCGGGCGTTGAGGTAACGACCGCCAGCCGTGACATGCCTTTGCCTTCTTTGGGCGATAGCTGTTCGTCGACCATTCTCGATAAGTTTGTCAGCGCAGTATCGCGCAAGATTCACGGTAACGGCACAGGAACATTCGATATTCTTTTGCCGCTGGCCGGTTCGAGAGGAATCGAATGTCGCACCGGCGGACCTAATGGTAATCACGATGTAGTCGTGACCTTTGTCGCCCCCGCTACGGTCAACAGCGCGACGTGTGATGGAATCCCCGCCACGACCAATAGCTCGGGCAATGAAACAACCGTGCATTGCACTGGTGTGCCTAATGCCAAGGTGATTAGTGTCGCGCTTAATGGCGTGACGGTTAGCGGAACGACCGGGAACGTGGTAGTGCCAATGGGTGTGTTACTCGGAGATACCAACGCCAGCGGCGCAGTCAATTCTACGGACATTACTGAAACGAAGGCACAAAGCGGAACATCAACCGCCGCTGGCAACTTCCGGACAGACGTTAGTATCAACGGCTTAGTCAATAGCTCCGACGTTTCCACAGTTAAATCGAAGTCAGGAACTGCTTTGCCGTAGACTATCACTTTCTGTTTCCTAACGAGCGAAGCGTAAACGTAACCCTTTATGAAAACGATTTTAGCTGCCATTCTCTTTGCTGCGCTGGCGATTGCTTTTCCGGGTAAGTCGCGGCGGCAGCCAGTAAGCGATAACATGCCCGTGCCAGCGCCAAATCCTCATGGCATTGCAAGCGTGCCGGTCACGGTAGGAACACTTGGCAATGAACCCGTCGTGACGATTGCGCCGGACAAGACGCTCTACATCAGCGCACTTCAACACCTTTATCGCTCGACAGATGGGGGATCGAGTTGGACGAATCTTCCCGGACCCACGGAATCGCAGGTCAATCTCAACACAGATAGTTCCATTTCGGTTGCTCCGAACAACAGACTGTATTTTACGTTCGACTATCCCTATGCCGGGACAACCGGGGTGTTCACGAGTGATGACAAGGGAGAGACGTGGTCTGGCGATCCTGCCGTAGTACCTGGTGGCACCGATCGTATGTGGGTGCTCGCCCCGAGTAACTCAGCGGCCTACGAGGTGACGAATCAAGGACTGTATGAAACTGCATTCTTGATGAGCACTGATGGCGGTGCGACGTGGCTGCCGAGGGCGATAGGCAGTGGTGTACTGGAACCGCAAACCGGGCCGCTCCTTCAAAAGGCTTGTAGCACAAAGGTAGTCCAACCAATAAAGGTTTTTGGAACTGCGCCGAGCGATATACCTGAACTAAAGCTTTATCTATTCGATCCTTCAACGACCGGCGCGATTCTTTCTGATATCCGATCGACGGGACTCGGGCTCCCGACTGCGTTGCCAAGTGGAGCATTCGCTCTCGACGGTGTGCTATATGTAAGCACGGAGGAACCGAACGCTGCCGGGGGTAGACAGGTGATCGTGGCACGATCTTCGGACGAAGGTCAAACCTGGACAAAATTACCGCCAATCCCTGGGACAACAACTGGGACAGCCACCTTCACCTGGGTCGCAGCGGGAGCACCCGGACATGTCGGTGTGATCTATTACTACACGCCTGATAATGCGGCTGATCCCGGCACGATGGCTACTTCAAACTGGTCCATCGTCTGGGCCGAATCCTACAATAGTAATTCCGCCACGCCGACGTGGACTGTTACGACACTCGAAAGTCTGGTGCACACAGGCGCGATATGCGCTGCTGCCGGCTGCATGGGAACAGACCGTTTCGCCGGTGATTTTATTAGCGCGATTATAGACGAAGAATCCGCTCCTCCAGAGACGGGCAACGCGAGTGTGGTTGGCGGTGCGGCTCACCTCACATGGATGAAACAGGAGAACGGCACGGGTGCAGTTTCAGTTCGCTACCAACGGATCCCAACTGCAGGACCGATCACTTTTGTCCCCCCTACTTGTGGAGGAGTGCCGCTTCCGGTGCAGTTGAACGCAGTGGTTTCCCGGAAATTGCATAACGGGATCGCTCACGACATTGCCCTTCCAGTCACCGGAACGCATGGCATCGAATGCCGCAGTGGCGGAGCCTCGGGCGATTACAGTGTCATCTTTACCTTCCAGAACACATTAAGTTCGGTTAACAGCGCGTCGGTCAGCTGTGGCCAGGTTCATGATGGCTCCATCGGCAGCGATGCCCATCAGTACGTTGTCAATCTTACAGGGATGGGTAATTGCAATGCCACCCATGTTTTTATAACATTGCATTCAGTGCAAGACTCGTTAGGTCACTTTAGCGATACCGTTTCGGCGCCGATGAGCCTGCTGATTGGCGATACGAATGCTAATGGCGTGGTGAACTCGTCCGACGTGAGTCAGACGAAGTTACAATCCGGAAAATCAGCAACAGGAGCGAACTTCCGCGAGGATACGGTTGCGAATGGCCAGATTGATAGCTCGGATATTTCGCTTGTTAAAGCTCAGTCAGGTACGGCCCTGCCCTAGAACGGGACTGGTTTCTCGCTCGCTAAAGTTGAATCCCGAAACGTTTCATCTTGTTATAGAGCGTCGGGCGTTGAATACCTAACAACTGCGCTGCTCTTTTCTTGTTGCCATGCGTTTGCGCAAGCGCCTGAAGAATGGCATGACGTTCCATTTCGTCGAGGCTTTGTGGCTTTGAACTTTGGGGCTCACCGCGCTCGGTCTTTTGCAGGACGGCCGGCAATTGCACTTCACTGGGCAATTCCTTTACGGTAATCAGATTCTGCCGCGCCAGAACTACCGCATACTCGATTGCATTCTGTAACTCGCGCACGTTTCCGGGCCAGGCGTAATCGAGCAGCTTCTCGAAAGCTTCGGGGGTTATTTCGGGCTCGGCCTTTCCTAATTTCTGCGCAAAGCGTTTCACGAAGGTACTGACAAGCGGAGGGATATCTTGTTTGCGTTCGCGAAGCGGCGGCACCTCAATTTGAAATGTGTTTAGTCGGTAATATAAATCGGAGCGCAGCCGGTTTTCGGCGAGCGCTTGCTGGATCGGCCTGTTCGTCGCGGCGACCACACGAAAATTGGAGGTCATAGTCCTCGTGCTACCTAACGATCGATACTCGCCTTCCTGTAAAACCCGAAGAAAGCGTGTCTGCAATTCCGGGGGCATATCGGAAATTTCGTCGAGAAACAACGTACTCCCGTCAGCCTCCGCGATCATGCCAGAGAAATCGTTCATCGCCCCGGTAAATGCTCCTTTGACGTAACCGAAAAGCTCGGACTCGATCATCTGTTGCGGAAAGGCCGCGCAATTTAGTTTCACCATTATTTTGTCCGCGCGAAGGCTGCGGCTGTGAATGACGTTAGCGATCACTTCTTTGCCAACTCCACTTTCGCCAGTGATCAAGACGTTGGCCTCCGAAGGTGCCATCGCTGTGATGAGCCCGTCGATTTCCTGCATCACCTTGCTGGTGAAGACTGGCGCCAGTTGAGTTTCAGCAATCTCGAGGCGCTTCTCCAGTTGCTGCGTCCTCTGGCGCAAAGCTTCCGTCTCGCGCAGAAGCGATTGTTTTTCGAGCGCCTTCTCCACCAAACTGAGAAGTTCTTCCGGTGCGTACGGCTTGCTAATAAAATGATAAGCGCCCCGCTTGATTGATTCGATCGCGTTGCTCAGCGAATCGTGCGCTGTGAGAATGATGACCTGCGTCTCGGGATGCTCGCGCTTGATCTGATCGAGCAGTTGCAGACCTTCGGCATCGGGTAATTGTAAATCGAGCAGGACGACGGCTGGCGGATTAGTTTTAATCGATCGCAGTCCAAGAGTTGCCGTGCTCGCAGTCTCGGTCGCGTAGCCATGACGATTGAGCAACGCCTCGAGCGTCATGAGGATTGGACGCTCATCGTCAACGACGAGGATACGACGATTATCGGCAATCATGCCACGAGAGGGTTTCTGCAACGCGGACTAAGCCGCATTCTTAAATAAAGGTAACGTGATTGTCGTATGCAGGGAGGAAGTTGCCGAAACATAACGCGCTTGTAGTTGCCCGTGGTGATTTTCGACGATAGTCCGCACACGATGAAGTCCAAGGCCATAATGGCCGCGGCCGACTTTAAGTAGCGGCTGGTGTCCCCAGTTTTCCGTTAGGGCGGCGAAAGTCTTTTTCGGCTCTTGTAACTCAAAGACGAACTGATCGCCTTCGATTCGCGCTTTAACGACAAGGTTTCCTTCGCTGCGATCGTGATAAAACGCGTTAGTAAAAAGCTCCAGCATGGCCTCTTGCATTAGCTGCGGATCGATTTGCAAATTCTCGTCCCCGAGTTGCAACTTCCAATCGATCGATTCATTCTCCTTGATTCGTTCAGCGGCAATCTTTTCGCGAAGGTCATCGACAAAGTCCGAGGCTCGATAAGTCATCAGGTGCGGGTTGGATTGTCCCATTGCACCGGTGAGTTTTTGCAACGCCACTCCGATCTCGTAAATCATCTCCCGCAGGCGTCTGACTTCTGTTTTAAGCTCCGCGTCTTCCGCGAGCTCGGAAAGAAAAGTGGATTGCAGTTCGATTGCGTTAAGATGATTGCGCAGATCGTGGCTGAGCTGACGAACGAAAAGCACGACATCGTTCCAGGGAACGTCGCGCGGAGCGTTGTTGGGTGACGATTGATTAGGTGTCGTTGACATTAGCTGACAAAAAAACTTTCCATGGAAGGTCGGTCCGCCGCGACCGTGCGCACGGCCGGATCATTAGCTGCCAGATGGCGCAATATGTCGTATACATCTTCGGGATCGGCCTCGAGCGAACGCGCGATTTCATTCGCCGTCTGCCCTGGTGAGGGAGGAAGAGCGGCACGGACGCGACGCTGCAATTCAAGCAGACGTGTCGCCGCTTTTTTTCCAGCTTCGACGCCAGGCTGATGGTAGGCGTTGATGTTCACAAGCGACCCGTAGAAGCCCACGGCACGCTCATACAGAGCAATCAGCGCGCCGACTTGGAAAGCGTTGACTTCCGGAATTGAGATCGTAATTGATTCGCGCCCTTTTTCGTAAAGAGCGGCGCGTGTTCCGCGCAAAAACCCATGAAGGTAATCACCGCTTGTGATTCCTTCTTCGACCTCGAGCCGGGGCGCTGTCCGATCTTTACGCACTTCAATAAAGGTAACGAAAAAGTTTAGAACGCCGTCGCGGAGTTGCTGCACGTAGGCGTGTTGGTCAGTTGATCCCTTGTTGCCATAAACGGCAATACCTTGATGCACCACGCGACCATCACGGTCTTTCTCTTTGCCTAACGACTCCATAACCAGTTGCTGGAGATATCTGCTGAAAAGAGCGAGCCGATCCTTGTATGGAAGAATGACCATGTCTTTTTCGCCGCGGCCATTGCCCGCGTAAAACCACATGAGAGCGAGGAGCATCGCCGCGTTTTTGGGCGTGTCCGCCACGCGGGTGCGCGAATCCATGGCTGCGGCACCGGCCAGGAAATTATCAATATCGAAACCGAGCAATGCGGCCGGCAAAAGGCCCACCGCACTCATGACCGAGGTTCGCCCGCCCACCCAATCGTGCATCGGGAAACGCGCGATCCATTCGCGTTGCTCCGCATACTTATCCAGCTCGCTGCCTGTGCCAGTGACAGCGACCGCGTGTTTGGCAAAGTCCAAACCCTTTTTTCGGAAGGCCGACTCCGTTTCGAGCATTCCGTTACGCGTCTCTTTCGTGCCACCCGATTTGGAGATCACGACAACCAGGGTGCGCGCGAGTCCCTCGTCGATTTTTTCGAAGACCCGATCGAATCCGTCGGGATCGGTGTTATCCAAAAAATAAATATTGGAGGGATCACTCGCACTCCCGAGAGCATCCGCGACGAACTGCGGTCCGAGTGCGGAACCGCCGATGCCGATGAGCAGCACGTGTTCGAATTTGTTTTGTTGGTCGGGCGATATTACCCCGCTGTGCACCTGCGCAGCAAATTCCTTGATGCGCGCGTTTGTTTGTTCGATATCGGCGCGCAGTTGCGCGTTCGGCGCGAGTTGAGGATTGCGCAACCAGTAATGTCCCACCATGCGTTGCTCATCGGGATTCGCGATAGCGCCTTTCTCCAGCTCGGCCATGTCGGAAAACGCACGTGCGATGCGCGGTTTCATTTTCTCGAAGAAATCATCGGCGAAACGCATACGGCTGATATCGAGTGCAAAATCAAGATCGTCGTAGCGCAGACAAAGCCGCTCAAATCTGTCCCAGAGAGAAGTCATGATCGAAATTAGTCCCGTCAATTTTCGCTGAAATTCACGACCACGTTTATCTGCCCCGCAGTCGGCTTTGCGCTGTTGTAGGCCGGAGTCCAAAGCGCGTCCTTTGTCATATTTTGGACCAGCTCACCCAATCCGCTCTCTTTGGGAATTTCTGAAATAACGGAACTCGATTGAAGCTCGCCTCGTTCGCTTATCTTAAAGAGGACTTCGGCTGCGCCCGACGCCGGACGATCCAACAGAGTGGAGTTGGCGTGGTTGAGACGATCGGCGAGACCGCCGAGAAGCTGCGGTTGAATGTAGTTAGGCAACCGACCGACGCGTTCTCGTTCCGTCGTAGCCAGCGACACAACGATTACCCGCTCTCCATTTTGATGGAAGAAGTAAACCGTGCCGCCGAGATAAACCGGAACGGGTTTACCATCAACCTTCGCTGGATTGAAACGGCCCCAATCCAGTGCCGATTGCACGGCAGCCTCAAAAGCCGGTGTGCCACCAACCACGGCATACCTGGTTGTAACTGTCCCGGCGGCAGAAACATCACAGTAGAATTGCACAGCGCTGTCAGCCTTGGCCGCTTCTGGATCCTTGGGAAAGTGAATGTAGCTTGCGAGCGATCTTTCTGCGCGATCAACAGTCGCCGGTTCCACCGTTTTCGGAGGAGTATCGGTGCGGATTTCGAGCGACGGTTGCGATTGGCTCGATGGTGTCGCAGCTCCGGACGCGGTCTCGGCTCGCTTTTCGCAAGCGGGCGCGCCGAGAAAAATTACGGCCAGAAGAGCTACAATGACACGCGAGCGCGCTCTGAATTTTTTTTCCATGATAACGACTCGCCCGGAAGTAACCTTTGGTTTCCTCTCGCGCAAGTGCGGGGCCCTGCACGGGTAGCAGAGTCCCCTGCAGAATCAGTTGCGAGCAGCAACAACACGTCGTTCCTTGAGTGAACTAATATCCGATGAAAAACTCTTACTCTTCGATTCGAATGACGTTGGCTTTGGCCTTGTTCGCGCTCGTCGCTGCGCCGTCACTTTTCGCGCAGGATTGGGCAAAAGATCGACTCCTCAAATCTTCACGGCACGGCGAGTGGGTGGATCTCAAATCCGGTAATCGCACCATTAAAGCGTTCGTTGTTTATCCGGAGCGCAGAGACAAGGCGCCGGTCGCTCTCGTCATTCACGAAATTTTTGGACTGACCGATTGGGTTCGGGGCGTGTGCGACCAACTCGCGGAAAACGGCGTCATCGCTATCGCGCCCGATCTTTTGTCCGGACAAACATTTTCGGACGCCGATGGCGCGCGCAAGGCGATTTCGGAATTGCCAAACAAACAGATTAAAGCCGATCTCGATGCAGCTTCCGATTATGCACTGAAAATTCCGGCAGCAAACGGCACGCTCGCTGTGTGCGGTTTTTGTTGGGGCGGGGGATGGGCGTTTGCATACGCCAACGAAAATTCAAAATTGAAAGCGGCGTATTCGTTTTACGGCACGGCACCGGATGAAGCTTCGAAGGTCGCTAAAATTCCTTGCCCTGTTTACGGCTTTTACGCGGAGAAGGACGAGCGGGTGAATGTCACCATCTCGAAAGCGGAGCAGTTAATGAAAGCCGCCGGGAAAAAATATGAGCCGGTGATTTACAAAGGCGCTACGCACGGTTTTATGCGCGAAGGCGAGATGCCGAACGCGGACGAAGCAAATAAAAAAGCGCGCCAGGATGCCTGGGCGCGTTGGAAAACGTTGCTGAAAAAATTACCCTAGCGTTACCGTTCCCTTATCGAACCGCGAATTTCCGAAACGGAAGCAGCTCACAACGAGCGAACCGATGCTGCGGCTAGCTTTTGAAGTGACCAAAGCCCGCCGGCAGTGGCAGACGAAGCCTTCCACCAACCGTTTCACGCGTTCTCGAGCGGCGCGACAGAACTGATGCGCCTGAACAACGAGTGCGTTCTGGAACGATGTGGAAACCCGTCTCGTCTTCGTAACCTTCGGGCGCTTTCCGCACGACGTTAACGATTCCCATGAGAGCGACAGAGGCGACGGTCAAAAATCCGAGCAACAACATACCTCCCAGTAAGCAGGATCGATACCCAAAATGAACCGGCGCCGATAATTGAGTTTGTTACGGCAAGAGGCGGCCGATCGCCAGTGCCGGGCGTTGCTTTCTTGAACGCTACTGTCAACGAGGAAACACGCCTCAGTCGCCCGCTGACATGATTGCGACTAGATTTTGCGAGGAGCCAGGGAAAGGACTTTGGGCATCGATATTTCCGTTTCCACTGGTCGGCCGAGAAAAGCGAGCAAAACACGAATCCGTTCTTTCGCCGGGAGGAGGCGCGTAACCAGGGCTTCCAGTCCTTGGAAAGGACCTTCGGTGATCCGCACTGATTCTCCGACTTTGATTTCCGGATCGATCGTCACGATCTCTTCGTCGTCACTCGTTTCTCGCAAAGCGGCGATTGTCGCCGAATCGACCGTCGCCAAATCATCGCCAAATTGCACGATGCCTTGAATCCCGGGGGAATGTCCCACTCGACGGTGTTGAAGCGAATAGACAAATTGCGCGAACAAATATCCCGGAAACATCGCTTCAACAAACCAGACTGCGCCTCTGCTGGTCATTTTGCGGAAGCGCAGACGCGGTGCATAACACGGGACATTTAATTGGCGGCGCAGTCCAACCGCAGCGAGGTGTTCCCGCTTGGGTTGGGATTTCAAACAAAACCAGAGCGGTGTTTCAACCAGCGCCAGCTGCGCACGGGAATAAGTCATGATGCCAATTCTTGATGTCGAAGGTAGTGATGACATAGCGTTTTTCAAGGGCGCGCGGTAATCGCGCGCAAAAAACGGCGTTGGAGGGAAAAGGACCGAAGTGTGCTAGCTTCGGATTTTGACTTCTATCGCAGTTGCGATATCGCCTGTCTGGCTTGCGTAGAAAACGGTTCCGGAAGGCCTGCTTTTAAGGCTCGTTCCAATGCATCACGGGCCTGGGCTTTTTGTTTTTGCTGTAGGCTGGACATTCCGAAGTAATACAACCCCAGGCCGTCGAGTGGCTTCTTCCTCGCGCTTTCGTTTAGTAATTGAAGCGCGTAGGCGAAGTCTTTCTTCTTGTAGCTGATCTCGGCGAGAATTCGCGTTAAGTCGGCGTCTTCCGGAACTTGCTTACGAGCCTTCGTTGCCAGGTCGTAAGCCTTATCCAGGGTTGTCGGATCGTTCGAGTATAAAGATGCCAGACTCTTCTGCGCTGGCGTGAAAGCCGGGAAGCGCTTTAAAACCCTGTTATAAATATCGGCTGCCGGTTTGTCTTGATGGCGTTGACTAGCTAGATCGGCCTGAACCATGAGCGCAGGAACATTATCGGGATCGGCCTGCAAGATTCTTTCTGCTATCGCCGTCGAAGCAGCGACATCATTCGGCCGTTGATTGAAAGCGGTGAGTGCCAAAAACGATTTCACTTCCTCGATCTGTCGCGGATCACGAGCAGTCTTTAGGACCTCTTGCATCGCTTGCTGGGCTTCCGTTACTTTACCGAGGCTATAAGCGGCCAACGCAAATCCGCGGCGGACTTCGACGTCGGCAGGCAAGCGTCGCATGCTTTCCTGCAGAAGACTGTAGGACCATTCAAAACTACCAACCTGGTATGCGATATTGCCGAGGAGCCCGCTTATCTTCGCGTCTGTAGGTGCTAACTCCCGCGCGCGCTTGGCAAATGTCATTGCCTTGCTACCATCTTTCAACGGACCGGCATTCAATTGAGCTAATTTAATAGTCGGAGCAAGGAGACTCGGATTGAGTTTGATAGCCCCTTCGTAGGATGCGGTCGCTTCGGTAAAACTAGACTGCTTTTCATATAAGTCCCCAATACGTTGCAGTGCCACCGGGTCGTTAGGCTCCTGCTGAAGGAGCTTTTTCATTTGGTCGAGCGAAATCTCGCCCGCTGTTTCTCCGCCTTCTCGCAACAGAGCTAAACGTCGTTTAGATTCTTCCTTGTCGGGAAAGTTTGTAGGCGAGTTTACGGCTCGTTGCAGGGCGTCCTTGGCTGGCGCAACCTGTCCCATCATGTAATTCGCCATTCCGAGGTGAAACTGTATCTCGGCGTTATCGGGCAGCTTCCCAGCGCTCTCTTGCAGCAGGCTCAAGGCTCGCGGGTAGTCTGCCTTTTTGTAGAAAATCCACCCTAAGGTGTCCGCCACGGAAGGATCAGTTGGTTGTAACTGCCGTGCTTTAGTTGCCAGTTCGTAGGCCTTATCCAATTTGCTGAACTGACCGCCATACAAGTAAGCTAAATTATTTAAGGCCGGAACAAAATCCGAGTATATTGCAAGCAATTTCTCGTATGCGTCCCGAGCTTTTTCGAAGTCTTTTTTTTGCTCATAGAGCATTGCCGACGTCATGAGAGCTGGTGCGTTTTTTGGGTTCTTTGCTAACAGCTCTTCCAACCGGCTGATGGCGTCAGCGAGTTTCCCTTGGGCAACATAAACTGAAATGAGCGAGTCGTAGGCGCGCGAGAATTTGGGATCCAGCTCCAAAGTTTTCAAGAGGTCAGCTTCAGCCTTGTCCCAAGCCTGCATCGCTACGTAGACCTGCGCTTCTATGAAATGCGCAGCGGCAGAATCTGGCTTTTGACTCAGCGCTTGTTGGACCTTAGCCATCGCGCTAGTCACATCCTTGGTCGCAAGATCAAGCTGGACGAGCTGCTCAGTGGTCGCCGGGTTATCGGGTGCCAGTTCGCGTGCCTTTTCAAAGGCTTTGCGGGCTTCATCGTTTTTGTTTTGTTGACGTAAGATAAGGCCGATAAAGAAATAAGCTTGTGGGTCGTTCGGAGCCTTGAGTGTCTGCTCTTGAAGGATAGTGACGGCATCATCGAGTCGCTTCATCGATTGATACGCCTCCGCTAAAAGTAACCGTGCTGGTCGTAGATCGGGATGTTTTTTCAGCAGGCCGGTCATAGCTGAAACTACTTCGTCGAAATTGCTGTTTCGAAGATTGAGTTGTCCCAGAAGTAAGATCGCGTCGACGTTTTCTGGGTTGATCGCAAGAGCTTGTTTGAGCGCATCGATTGCCTGGACAAGATTGTTCTGTTGCAAGTAAAAGAGAGCCAGTTGGTACTTGATTCCTGGAACTCCCGGGTAGGCTTTACTTAACTGTTCTAAGCCTGCGGTTGCTTTGCCAGTTTCGCCTTGTCCTAACCAGATTTGTGCCTGCAGCATCCGACCATCAATGTTCTCCGCGTCCTGGCTAAGCACGTTTTCCAAGAGCGACGTCGCTTCTTCGTAGTGTTTTTCCGCCAGCGCGAGTCTTGCTTGGACAAGCCAGGCAGGCAAAAAATCTGGGGTTTTATTCGTAGCTTCCTTAAGGATCTGTTTGGCTTCTTCCACTGCCCCGTTCAACGCCTTAAACTCTGCAAGTTTCACTCTCGCGGTGGACCTGGGAGGCGAGAGATCAGCCGCCTTTTTCAGTTCCTCAAGGCCTCGGGTCACATCCTTAGCCTGGAGATGGAGAGTTGCTAATGCGAGATAGGGAGTAGGAGATTTAGGATCGAGCTGCGACGCGCGCTGCAAAGCGGCTTGCGCAGCGGCGATATCTCCTTTGTGAAATGCGACATTGGCTGCGGCCAGATGATAGGACGCCTTATTCTGGTCATGAAACTGTTGCAGGAGTTTCTCGGTGTTAGCTATATCTTCTTTTGTTCGATCGGTCTCTGCTAGAAGAGCAATAGCCTCATCATTATTGGGTGATTCTTTAAGAATCGAAGTCACTTCCTTTCTCGCGGAAGTCGCATCGCCTAACGATAGGAATACGCGAGTTAGCTGGAGTCTGTTATTTAGGTCGTTGGGCTTAAGCTCCCGCGCTCTAAGGAAAAATGGAGCTGCCCTAAGGGGCGCGCCTTGCTCGAACCAGATGGTGCCTAGTCTTTCAAAAACAGTCGCGTTCTGAGCGTCCAGGCGGAGCAATGTCAAATATTCAATCTTTGCCTTGTTGTACTCGCCGGAGTTAAAATAATTCTCAGCCTCTTTGAAAAGGCGAGACTTCTTCGCTTCTGCAGAACATCCGGCGGCCATCGCCGCGACAACCACTGCGATTAAGAAACGAGAATAAATGTTACACAGTTGGCGCCGCACTTTCATATTCATGCTCTTCCGTCTAGCGCTATCTCAGCCCTGTGTCGACGAGGATTGAATAATAGCGCCGGTCTTCGTAATTCCAAGTTTCTCCATGAGTTCGTATAAGGTCGGTCGGCTCACGCCGAGTTCGGCCGCTGCTGAGCTGATTCGGCCCAGGTGCTTCTTCAATGTATGTTGGATTAACTCTCTTTCGACGCCTTCCCGCGCTTGTTTAAGAGTAGAGGCAGAGGAGCCTTTAACGACATCGCTCAATTCCAAATCTTTTTCCGTAAGTCTCTTGCTATCAGCCATAATAACCGCTCGCTTTATGCGATTTTGCAATTCGCGGATGTTTCCTGGCCAGGAGTAACAGTTAAGTGCCCGCAAAGCTTCGGGCGAGAATGTCAGATTTGATTTACCGGCCTGAATAGCAAAACGCTGCAGAAATTCCCACGCCAGTAAACTCAAATCTTCGCTTCGCTCTCGCAAAGGAGGCAGTGTGATGACTACTACGGCGAGCCGAAAATAGAGGTCCTCGCGAAATCTTTCCTCGGCAATTGCCTGCTTTAAATCAGCATTAGTTGCGGCAATCACACGCGTCTCAATTTGAATCTCCTGCCGACCACCGACACGCTGGATGCGTTGCTCCTGTAAGAAGCGCAGCAGTTTGACCTGAAGTGAAGAGGGGAGATCGCCAATCTCGTCGAGGAACAACGTGCCGCCGGCAGCCGTTTCAATAAGGCCTTTGCGTTGAATATGGGCGCCAGTAAACGCGCCTTTTTCGTGTCCGAAAAGCTCGCTCTCCAGAAGGTTCTCGGGAATCCCATTACAATTAATCGCGATAAAAGGTCCGTCCTTACGGGAACTCTGCCGGTGGATAGCCAGGGCGGCCACTTCTTTGCCAGTGCCGCTCTCCCCAAGAAGTAAGACGGGCGCTGTAGTGACGGCGACCTTGCGCAGAAGTACAAATACTCCCTGCATCATGGAACTAGTGCCGACCATCCCTTCGAATGATTCCGTTCGCGCAGTCTGGCGCATTTCGCGATATTCTTTTTCTAACCCTGCCACATAAATGCAGCGCTGGAGTAGAAGAGCGAACTCCTCCATGTCTATCGGCTTACACAAGAAGTCGTAGGCGCCATTGCCGACGGCCTGAAGAGCGTTTTTCTTCTCGCTTTGCCCGGAGATGACTATGATTTTTGCAGTCTGGTCGATAGCTAACAATTCCGACAGCGTGGCCAATCCTTCATCGCAGTCATTGCGGCTGGGTGGAAGCCCGAGATCCAACAATGTTACGACAGGACGATTGGAGCTAAACATTTGCAACGCTCCCGCTCGGTCCTCGGCACAGAAGAGTTCATACTGGGAGCTTAGCGCCCATTTCATCTGCGTTCTCAGCTCCTCGTCGTCGTCGACGATGAGTAATCGTGGCTTCATTGTGTGCGTGACTTCAAAGGCAACGTTATATGGAAAGTCGTACCGGCACCATGTTCGCTTTGCACTTGAATGGTGCCATGATGAGCCTCAAGAATTGCCTTGGATTGAAACATTCCGATACCAAGCCCCTTTTTCTTAGTTGTATGGAACGGGCGAAAGAGGCCGTCCCTTAAAAAAATCGGAGTCATGCCGCAGCCGGTGTCGGAGACCGAAAGGGTCGCACAGTTATCGCTTCCAGAAGTACCTACAACGATGCGCCCCTGTTGCCCCACAGCGTCACGCGCATTAAGGATTAAGTTCGTTACAACGCTGCGGAGTTGTTCGCGATCGCCGACAAGTTTAGGTATCGGTTGGAGATCAACCACAAGCTCGACCGAGGATGAGACCGCGCCATTCAAATTCTCAACGACCTCCTGGATGAGCGAGTTAAAATCGAACTCGGTCGGGCGTAATTCCACCTCGCGTCGCAATGTTCCAACGCGTTCGATAAGTTCATGAATTCGACCTATAGTTTTTCGGATTCCGCGCAATGCGTCTTCTCGGAAGACAGGATCACCAAAATGAAGCGGAAGGTTTTGTAGCATCAAGCTCAAAGTCGATGCCGTATTCTTAAGGTCATGAACAAAGAAAGCGGAGAGGGTCTGGAATGCCTCCAATTCTTTCGCCAGCAAAATCTCGCGAGTAAGGCGCAGCTTGGAGAGGGTGGCTGCTATCTGCTCGCCAATACATTCCAGCAGATCGAGCTCCTCGATCGTGTACGAAATCCCCCCGACGCGGTCCGCTAAAACCACCCAACCAAGAACATGCTCTGCCGTATGCAGCGTAATGCAGAGGCGATTTCCTCCGCCGCGAAATTGCGTGGAACTAATCCGTCTTAATGTCGTCGGGACCTCGCCGTCCGCTGTCTCCAAATCGAAAGGTCGTGAGGTAAGAGTGATTAGCGATCCAACGGCGGCCGCAGAGAGGTTTTTGAAAGAGGTGTCATTCAGCACAGGGTGAACTGTAGATGTTGAAGCAGCACACGTTGCGCCATCCTTGTGTTGCTCTAACAACCAAACAGTAACTGATAAAGCTCCGAAAGTTTCGGAAATAAGTTTTACTACTGCCGATAGCAATTCATCCTGATTTAAAATATCCGACGTGCATTGCGTGAAGCGGCTCCATACTTGGCGAACATCATGCTGAGGTCTCCTGAAGTGATGGCTGACAAATGTTTGCAAGTTTTGTTGCAAACGTTTCGAAAGCATCAACACCGTCAATACGACTAGTGCGAGGAGGATGAGTAACGCCTCCATCTGAAAGGCTCGCGCACCGCCAGCGTGGGCGACAATTTGAGCTAGCACGCCAACCACTACGAGATAGCCTCCGACTAGTAACGCCGTTAACGACGTGTAGAGAACGGTTCGCGAAGGATAGATGTCGATCTCGCTAAAACCGCTTCGGAGATACCCGATAGCTAACAGAATGCAGCCGATTATAACCGCTCCGGCGTCGACACTGGTAACAGTAAGGTCATAGCCGGAGAAAAGCATCGCCTGCGTTGCTGTATAGACTCTCGCGCCGAAAATGACCGCGAGCCCCAAGACGGGAAATTTGATTCGCCACTGAATCGTTCCAACAGCGGAACGAAACGTTCTCTCGAGATTCATCAGAATCAAGACGTCGCCGATTAATATGAGGCCATTCAGTAAGTTTCCTGGGAGACTGAAACTAATCCGCCAAGTCTGGTCTGGGTCAAAATAAGGAAGGCCACGAATAAGTGCTGAGCCAAACCATGTTGATACGCCGATAGGTAACAAAAACGCTAGAAGTAACAGAAGCCAAGACCTCGCAAGAAATTCCCGGTAATTTCCGCGCCAATAAACAATGCTGAAGAATAACCATACACCGGGAAGAAAGGATCTTGTGATGAGATCTAGACTTACCCAAAAGCGCATTTTTTCCGGATCAGATACTTGGAAGCTAAGGCCGGCAATTGTGTTATCTGCCGCTAAGACCAGCATTCCGATGAAAAAGCACAGACTCGCGGGGGAGTATGGTTTGCGAACCCAAACGGCCAGGCCCAAACCCGTGCAACAAACAGCTGCGATCGCAGTCATAAGTGAGTTTGAGTTCATTCAACTATGTCCCGGGAGAGCGAATAGGGATTCACAGATTCGGACGGCGACGTCTCTCTTTATTAAGCACGACGTGAGCCCGCGCGGAGTCCGGGACCCTGCCCTATCGGGCCGGTCGGGTCGACGCACTTGTCAACATTGGCGGCTGGTTTTGCCCATGCAGCGGCATATCCCTTGCTGTAAATACCAGAATTACCAGCAACTTTCATATTTCCAGATACTTTTCTCTCCGCCTTGCTGGTATCTGGATCACTCTCATGCTCTCGGCTGTCACGGCCCAAGCGACCTCCAACGTGACGCTGTCTTGGGTCGCAAATACCGAGCCTGATATCGCTGGGTATCGCCTACACTACGGGACGACCGCTGGCAGCTACGACCATCACCTGGAGGCCGGAAATGCGACAACTGCGGTACTTTCCGATTTGGCGGATGGCACCACTTATTTCATCGCGCTGACCGCCTACAATGCTGCTGGCATCGAGAGCCAGCCCTCAAACGAAATTTCATATACGGCTTCGGGTGCCGACCCATCGCCTACACCTACGCCTGACCCGAGTGCTACGCCAACTCCCGACCCGAGTGCTACTCCAACGCCTGGGCCCAGTGCTACGCCAACACCCGAGCCCAGTGCCACGCCAACGCCTGAGCCCAGTGCTACTCCAACGCCTGGGCCCAGTGCTACGCCAACACCCGAGCCCAGTGCCACGCCAACGCCTGAGCCTAGCGTTACGCCAACGCCTGAGCCTAGCGTTACGCCAATTCCTTCGCCTACTCCCACACCTTTACCAACCGCGACCCCCAGTCCTACAGCATCACCCGCTGTCACACCAACACCATTACCCGCGCTTACGTTTGGGTCCACGCAAGGGATCATTACTCCCCCGTTTGCAAGGAATACGGACAACACCATCTCGCAGGGTATTGAGTCCGTTAATCCGATAAACGGGGGCAGGGCTGTTTACCCATTTACTATCACCCATCCGGGCCCGTATACGGTCTCCATCAACGTGAAAGCCCCGTCTGACAGTGCCAACTCAGTCTTTGCTAGTATCGATGGTGAACCGGTCGCTCCAACGATGATCTGGGATACTCCAGTGACCGCCGGGTTTCAGAGCAAAACGATTACCTGGCGTGGAACCGGAGGTGTAAGTCCGAAGGTTTGGTCGCTTAATAGTGGCATACACCAATTGGTTCTACGCGGAAGGGAAGCTAATTTGAAACTGGGACAAATTTCAATCTCACAGTCCGTTAATGCCTCTTCGCCAACACCTCCTCCAGCTCGCCAAAGCCTTCTGAACGTAACTACTCGAGCGTTCGTCCAAAACGGCGACAACGTAATGATTGGTGGTTTTATTATTTTAGGAAGCAAGTCTAAGAAGGTAATTATCCGTGCCTTGGGCCCTTCGTTGGCAAAGGCGGGTGTTATTGGCGCGATGGTAGACCCGATCTTGAAATTACACGATTCTAAGGGGACTCTCATTGCTTGGAACGATAATTGGACAACTCGTCGTAATGAAGTGGCAGCGACCGGTATTCCGCCAAGCGACGGTCGCGAGTCGGCAATTGTCGCCACGTTAAAACCTGGAAATTATACTGCCATAGTGGAAAGCAAAACGGGAGCTCCAGGTGTGGCCCTCTTTGAACTTTACGATCTGGACGCTGCCAGCTCACACCTTGTCAATATTTCTACTCGCGGAAAAGTTGGGACCGGAGATAACGTCGTGATCGGCGGGTTTATTATCGGCGGCGACCAACCCACGAAGGTCCTCATTCGAGCTATCGGACCTTCACTCACCAAGAGCGGTGTTGCGAATGCCCTGCAAGATCCCAGGCTTGAGTTACATGGTTCGACTGGATCGCTCATTTTCGCGAATGACAATTGGCGGACTGCGCAACAACAGCAGATCAAGGCGGCGGGCATTCCGCCGAAAGACGATAAAGAAGCGGCGATCATAGCCACCCTTAAGCCCGGCTCGTATACTGCCATTGTGCGAGGAGGAGGCAATGCTACTGGCGTCGCTTTGGTCGAGGTCTACAACCTAAACAACTAAACTGCGCCGCTCCGTCGTCAAAAAGGACTTGAGGGCACGTAAATCACGTCGCCATCCATAACATAAAAGGGGCGCGTGGTCTGGCCGCTCACGGTAGGCCTCAAATCCAAGATTTGCGTGTGCTGTTGACCGTTTGCGATGCGAATCAAGTGCACCCTTTTGAGACTTCCAAACTCACCTACGCCACCCGCCTCCATAATAGCTTGAAAAACCGTCGTCGGTCGATCGAACGCGAGTTTCGATGGCTTGCCCACGGCTCCGGATACGACGACCTGCGTAACGCTGCTTTCTAGTGTTACTACGACTGTTGTACTCTGTAGCTGGGACTTGTAACGTAACGCCAATTCGTTCTGAAGACTTCCAATTGTCTTTCCGGAAGCGTCAACTTCGCCGATAAGCGGTAAATTGATTTTGCCGTCGGCACGAATCTTTTGAGACTGGTTTAGCTCCGGCGCTCCGGAAAACGCTAACCTTATCACGTCGCCGGAAACCAAGCTAACGGATACAGGGGGAGCCATCTGTTCCGGTAGTGGATTGCTAGCCGGAGTTTTGCAGCTAGACAAGAACACGCTCATTACGAGAATTGCGATCCCAATTAGTATTCGTTCAACACGCGGGGGCCTTCCACAGCGCGACACGATTATTCCTCCTGTCTTAACAAATGCGGTCGACATAATATTTAAACAGCCTCTGCGCTCACGCGTTCAGAATAGAAAGGAGCTTTTTTGCTTTGTCCAGTGTTAATCGAATGCAAGTGAGTTCGCCTCAAAAAGAATACGTCTTGCAACGTGCCCCCAAGGGACCGCCGGATTGGTCACGCAGCCGGCAAAGCGCGCAGTTGGCCTAACGAACACCTAACCGCCTCGTGCGCCCGACAAATGTGTAGCGATTTATCGCCCGACTCGGTTGACGTGCGCCTTGGTCTGTTCGGCCAAATAGAACTTGCGTCGAACTAGCCCAAGACCAAACCAAAGCCAAACCAAGAAGCGACACACTGCTGCCTGCCTCCGGGACGTTGAAACTAAACTTAATGCCTTGATTGAAATAATGACAATCAGGGTCCAATCCAAATGCTATGTTGCCGCCATTGGCCATATACGCCTGTAAAGCCACCAACTGAGCAGCCGTAAAGTTATAGGTATAAGTGATCGGAGTCATAGTAAACGATCGACTAGCCAGAAATGTGTTTCCGGTTCCGCTCGCAACTAACGGGTTGGACGCAATCATCGGGGAGGCAAAATTATCGATGATTTGGTTCGATGGAACCGGTACGCCGGTGGCGTCAGCGAACGAACTTACGCCCGGATTTTTCGCGGTATCGAGCAGGTGGATAAAGAGCATGTTTGCGGTGTTGTCCCAATTCGCGATGCTTGTGAAAGTAAGACTAGCGCCGGTAATTGTCGCGCCCCCGAGGTTGATGTTGTCGATGCGCCAGGTGGAGGCGAAATGGTGATCCATCGCATTCAGGGTAGCAGACGGTGTATACGCGAAGGGCGCAGCTTTAAGGGGTGAGAGGGAGCAGCAGCGAGGCTACGAGACCAGTGAGAACGGATTTCATAATAATTAATCGCTTTGTGATGGCTGTTCCAGTGAGCCTTGGTTTTATAGAAACCATGACAACAGCAGCGAGCGTGCCTACATGAGAGACCGAGACACATTTAATTCATAACTCCCTTTTGTATAGTTAATTATGGAACAAATTTATTTATTCCACCTCCGTCCCCTGATGGCCTCAATGCGACTTTCGTAAAAATTCCCGACACGTGAACGACGAGATCTTCGGGCTATCTATGATTTAAGCGGCTAACAATCAACAATCAACCAGATGCAGCTGCGACGCGGCACATCACTGGCTCGTAAATATTCCCGACTCGTCGCCAGTATTTGATTGGCGAGTTTTCTTTTGTACCCGAACACCACGTTCGTTTCGCCTAAGGGTCCATAGGATCACAATTGATGGAATTAACGATAAGACAAAAAACAACGGTCCGCCGCTCCTGTGAATGACGCTATGAATCATGGATGGACCGTACCGAACACAGAGCAAACCGATAACAGCAATACGAAATCCGTTGCGCAAAACCCCAAGCGGGATTGCAACGAGTATCAGAATTAACCGATTGAATGGTCGCGTTAAAAAGAGATAGGACGCGAGGATGCTGGAGATAAGAAGAACCAAGCTTGATCGAATACCACTGCATTCCTGAGCAACTTCAAGAATAATGCCGGGCAGCTGAAAAATGGTTCCATCGCGTAATAAAGGTACTCCCGTTAGGTGAAGAAGGAAGCTCGCACAATCAGCTGAAGCTAACTTTGAGGCGTTTTCGAGCCATTGCACGAGAGAGCCCGGGAGCGGTATCATGAAAAGCAGGAATGCGAAGGGGAAGGTAGCCGCCTTCATCCAGTGCTTCCCGAGAAAAACAAACCCGCCCGCGGCAAGATAACAAAGAAAGGCCAACATACTCATGGTTAGCCAAGAAGTATGCCGGGCCGATGCGATAATAAGAACCGTCGTTCCTCCCGTCAGTGCAAGAATTGCCCAGGTAAAAGATGAACAGTATGTCTTCGGCAATTGATCACGAATAATGTAAAGGAGGTAGGCCGCGATAAAGGGCACCAAGAGAACGTGCGAATGCAACTCATCGTATAATGCAAGTGACGTAAGAGAGCTAAGGGCCTTGAAGAAGCATAAACTTAGTAAAAGGACAAAAGCAGCGAAGATAAGAACCCGCGTTGGCACACTACCATAGGCGCGCCGAGGCCGAGGGGCGGCGCTGTTGTGCAGGAGAGGTTGCTCGTTCATGTAACTGAGTTAATGATCGGACGACGCCAACCTCGACTCACGATACGTCGCTCGGGAGACAATGGCCGACCTATGCCTTCCAAAGCTTATTCGATGGAACTGCGATACCCGCCATTGCGTTTCGCGTATCTACAATACACTGAGCCCAGTCGCCCAATTCCTGGTAATTGACGCAGGCATGGTTCGTAGCAATGAGCACCAGATCGAAGTCCGAAATGTTTGTTCGGTTCCAACCGACAGACTTCTTGCCGGCCCAATGCGAATGCTCGCGAGTCGGTTTGATAACCGGGACATATGGATCGTGATATTCAACCTCGGCTCCGCGCTTACTCAACAAACTCATAAGTACGTAACTCGGCGATTCGCGCTCGTCATCCACATTGGGTTTATAAGCTAAGCCGAGAATGAGCACGCGGCTTCCCTTTACTGCCTTGCCTCCTTCATTCAGAGCCTCGGAGACACATTGCACGACAAGTTCCGGCATCTGTGTGTTGATCTCGCCCGCGAGCTCGATGAAACGTGTATTCTTTCCGTATTCGCGCGCCTTCCAAGTAAGGTAGAAGGGATCGATGGGGATACAATGCCCGCCCAACCCTGGGCCGGGATAAAATGCCATGAAACCGAACGGCTTTGTTTTAGCGGCGTTGATTACCTCCCAAATATCAATCCCCATCGCAGCGTAAACCTGCTTTAACTCGTTAACTAATGCGATGTTCACGCTGCGGAAAATATTTTCGAGCAATTTGGCGGCCTCGGCGACACGACAGGACGATACCGGAACTAACTCTTTAATCGCCATCGAATAGACTTCTACCGCCTTCTTCTGGCAACCTGGCGTTAGTCCGCCGACAATCTTAGGAATTGTCGCGACTACGCTGTGTGGGTTACCCGGGTCTTCCCGCTCCGGGGAGAAGGCGAGGTGGAAATCGACCCCGGCCCGTAAACCCGAACCTTTCTCGAGCACCTCGCGAAGTTCTTCGTCGGTCGTCCCTGGATAGGTAGTCGATTCTAATACGACCAATGTTCCTTTTGCTAGATGGGGCGCGATCATCCGTCCGGTCTCGAGGATGTATGAGATATCCGGTTCCCGGTTCTTATTAAGCGGCGATGGGACGCAGATAATTACCGCTTCTACTCCTTTGATTTGACTAAAATCGGTTGATGCACAGAGCTTCTTATCATGTATGGCCTCGGCAATGGTCTCGCGCGCTATATGCTTAATGTAACTCTCTGCTCGATTGACCATGTCGACCTTGGTTTCGTCCACATCTAGTCCAATGACGCTAACATTGGATCTCGCAAACTGGATCGCCAAAGGCAATCCAACGTAGCCGAGACCGACAATCGAAATTTTCATGTTATGGCGTTGGACTGATTGAAACGAACAAGGTCCGCTCAGACAGAAGGTAAAAGGCTGCCACTGACCGCTTGATCATAGATCCAACGATAGGTCGCCTCCAAACCGTCGCGCAGCCGCGTTTGCGGAGCCCATCTCAGACTTTTTTTAATTAAAGTGTTGTCACTGTTTCGTCCGTTTACGCCTTTGGGAGCCTTAAGATCGTATTTTCTCTTTAGTTTGACCGCGGCGATTTCCTCAACGATGTCCACCAGCTGGTTGACCGTTACTAGCTCATCGCTGCCAAGGTTCAGAGGCTCTACGATGTCACTTGCCATTATCATCTGCGTTCCCTTCAGACAATCGTCTATATACATAAAGCTACGAGTTTGCCGACCGCTCCCCCAAATCTCGATTTCATGTTTCCCAGAAATCTTAGCCTCGATTACTTTTCGGCAGATAGCAGCAGGAGCCTTTTCTCGACCCCCATTCCACGTTCCATGCGGGCCGTAAACATTGTGGTAACGGGCTATGCGTGTTTCGATGCCGAAATCTTCGCGAAAGTGCCGACACAGACGCTCACTGAAAAGTTTTTCCCACCCATAGCCATCTTCCGGCATGGCGGGATAGGCGTCGCTTTCCTTCAGGGGCACGACGTCTTCCGAGACTTGCTTGTCTGCCGCATAGACACACGCCGAAGATGAGAAAAAGAACCGCTGCAGCTCGAACTTCCGTGCTGCCATGAGTAGGTGAGTGTTAATCAGGACGGATAGCATGCATAAACAACGGTTGTTCTCGATGAATCCCATTCCGCCCATGTCGGCGGCGAGATTGTAAGCGTAGGCAGCCTCGCGAAGTGCGGTTTCACAACTCGTTTTCTCCTGTAAATCGAGTTGTAAATTCTCGACATGGGGGAAGGATTGGTACCATTCCCCGATGGGTTTTACATCCACAGCCCGAATATTCTGATAACCCTGACGCGAAAGATCGGCGACTAAATGTCCGCCAATAAACCCTCCTGCTCCACAGACAACAATTAGATCAGTCTTATTTGCTTTCATACAGCTATACTAGAATGCAATTTGCGTTTCTTTCTGGGTTAAGCTTAAAGGGGCTCTAAAATCGGTCCACTGCCAATGTCCTTTAGCCACCCTTGCACGAAGTTATGAGGCCAGTCGTCCGGAGGCCGTTCTTTGCGTACCCGCAAGCGACCATATTCCCACGCGGCGAGGGAACCAGTCAGGATGCGTCCTAACAGAAACGTCGTTTTCTGAACGGAAGTCCTAGGACGTGGGACCTCGGCAAGGAATCTGCGCAAATCAATTCCTCGCGCCGCCCATGAGGATCGCAGGCGCTTGCACAACTGTGGACCTAAGAACTGCGGGCAATTTTCAATTACATTCTCGATCATCTGATCGATCTTAAGATTGTACTCAGGCGAACCGATCATCGACATAGCGGTCGCTTGGCCCGAGTGCACGCGCCACCCTCCCCAAGTATCGGGGACATGAATGACGTTAGCCGCAAGTCCCGCCCGCATACTCCAGGCGAAATCCCCGGTGGAACCCCAGCGCGAGTCGAAAAGGCCGATGCGATCAAACAAAGAACGCCGAATGAGAAGTTGGGTAATGGAGATATAAACAGTTTTCCCCAGCAGATGGAGCAGGCCGTCGAACGGGGCTTTGCGCAGATGCGGGTGAAACAACAACTGCCCACTGCTAAGGGCGAAGGTCGAGCTAGCTGACCACCAATCCGGAACGGCGCTACCTGTTTCGTCGATCACTTTCAAAGGACAATGCGCCAAATCACATTCCGGGTGCGCATCCAGTGCGGCTACGAGCTTTTCCAGACAGTCGGGAGCCACGGTGTCGTCACTTGTCGCGATATAGACATACTCGCCGCTAGCTTGCTGGACACATGGGCTCCAGCTTCCTGGTGTTCCTTCGCGCGGTCCCTGCCAGGCGCGCATCCGTGGCTCTCGTCTCGCCGTATTACATATGTAGTCCCATGCACCATCCTCTGAATGGCCATCATAAACGAGAAGCTCCCAGTCTTGGAATGTTTGCTTGAAAATCGTATCGAACCTCTCAGGAAGAAAGGGAAGGGTATTTAAGTTCGGGATACAGATGGAGACTTTTGGTGTCATGAACTCTCGTTGTCAACTTACGCGGCTTTGGACTTTACCGGGCAGCATCAATGTTATCGCCGGGCTATGGCGATTAGGCTCTGCCCGAAAGGCGGGCGCATTATTTGTGATTCCATAGTATGCACAGCAGGAAAAATTACTCGGTCAAAGAGCACCATCTTTTTTGTCTCAAATAGGCGTTTCTTCAATAAGCAGAAATTCAGCCACCAAGCGAAATAGCCGACGCAGTTAAAATAGTTGAGCGTTACGATTTCGAAGCCTGCGCGGACTAGCTTATGCCGAAGTTCAGGGCGGGTGTAGCGGCGAAAGTGCCCGAAATCCTTGTCGATTGGCGAATAAATCTCAGGTCTGGCCGGGACAAATAAACAAAGAGTACCGTGAGCCGATTGCAGCAATTCCGCGTAGCGATGGAGCTCGTCGTCGTCATCCTCAATATGTTCCAACACGTTGATACTTACGATCGCGTTCCATTCTGCGCCGGCCGGTACTTGTTCAACTGTGCCTTCTATTAGGTCGTGTCCGGGTAACCTGCTACGGTGACGGGCACAAAAAACAGGGCTGGGCTCCACCGCAACTGCGCGCTTAACTTCCGGCATTCGCGCAAGCTCTTCTGACATCTGTCCGATGCCGGCACCGACTTCGAGGACATTCCCTCGCAGAAATTTCCGAAACTCTTTGAATAACGCGGCGCGGTAATTTTTAGCTTCCTGCAACGCTTCGAACTCAAAGTCTTCCGTCTCCGCGATGCTGTTGATCGTGTCACCCATTAGCGGAGAAGGTTATATTTGATAATGCATCGCAAAGCACTGAAACCATCTTTCCAGTTGATCTTTTTCCCCTCGGCATAGGTGCGGCCGTAATATGAAATGGGCACTTCGAAAATGCGCACACCCAGCCGGGCAACTTTGGCGGTAACCTCCGGCTCAAAACCAAACCGGCTCTCCTCGATGGAAATTTTTTCGAGGATCTCCCGCCTAAAAACTTTGTAGCAGGTTTCCATGTCAGCCAGATTCAGATTGGTTCCCATGTTGGATAGCGTCGTAAGGAGCCTGTTGCCGACGGAATGCCAGTAGTAGAGGACTCGATGCGCACCGCGGCCACCGAACCGCGACCCATAAACCACGTCGGCTCTTCCGGTGAGGATAGGATTGATGACCAGGTAATATTCAGTGGGATCATATTCAAAATCGGCATCCTGAATAATAACGAAAGGCGCGGTAGCATGCTTGAAACCAGTTCGAAGTGCGGCACCTTTGCCCTCATTTTTCTCGTGCCGGAGTAATCGGACCTGCGATTGGCCAGCGGCGAACTCCTGCAACACGAACCAGGTTTTGTCACTCGATGAGTCGTCCACTACTATAACTTCGTGAACTGGACGCTGCTGCAAAACAGTTTTCAGAACAGGAACTACCGTCTTTTCCTCGTTAAAGACCGCCATAACCACTGAGAGACATGGGTCGATCTCCGCGTTACTCTTTGCTTCTAAAGGACTTTCGGTATGCATTTGCTTAAAAGGACAAGGAGGTTTGCTAAAACGACGTGGCGACAAGTTTTCTATTTGAGGGCGATCCGCTTTCCATCCGGGATCCGCGCTTCCAGTATGTTGATATTTTCCTCCGGGAATCTCCTGAGCAAGTGGAGACCGGGTAGCCGTTCAAGGTAATTTGCTCGTTCGGGCTGGCCAGCCCAGGCGGTAAACAAATGAAGTTCTTCTCCGAGGTGTTCTTGCGGCTCCAACGCGACGATCAAGACATGTGCAGGGCCGCTGATGTAGCCGGCACGAAAATATTGCGGAGTTTCGATGCGATAAATCCTCGAACGATCCAAGGTAGGATCCGCGTAAAACCAGGACTCGCGATTGGTGACCAGTATCATATCGGGTTGCTCCTTAAGCAACCTTGCAGTGTACGTTCGTGCGGGCGAGAATTCGTAGTTCACTTTCATCGAAGGCCAGTGCTGAAGATCGGGTGTTCCCATGAGCTTTACACGCCGGCTCGAACCCCAATCGTGGGGAAGTAAGAGCAGCGTTACTCCCACGGCACCCAGGCAGACATAGCCGGCGAGGTATCCGAGGCTTATGACTTGTAGCAATCTTTGCCAGTTACTCCTCTGTTTTTCTTCAACGTAGGCCAACGCATAGGCTAAAATAAGAGCTATGGGCAGCACTGGGAGGTAGTGCCTGAAGTCGCTCACGTAGTCGTAATCACCTAATATCATGCACACCCAGAGAAACAACGGAACCGCCACAAAGAAGCCGATCATCGCGATTTTAAGTTCGCGTGCAACCGTGCTCCGGCCCTGATGTTTCAGCTTCATGGCCAAGGATGGAGCTAGGACAAAAACAATAAACGTTGCGCCGAACAGCCAAGGCGCTTGCTTTCCCGGCCGAGTGAGAAAGTCTATTATTCTGCCTGGCATCCAGTAGACCACCGCGAAGTTCGCCGAAGTCAGCAGCCAGAATGCATCCTGAGCGCGGTGTGCCGCAGCCCAGAAGCTTCGACCAAAGGTCAAGCCCCCTGGGTTCGCAGGCGCGTTGGATACATAGAAATTGAAGTAAGCTTGAAGTGCGATCGGCGGAAGCAATCCGGCCGTAAAAACAGCGCACCTCCGTGTCAGGATTTTCAGATGGGCTTTCGACTGAACGAGAATCAAAAACCCTGCATACACGACAAGGAACATGCTGGCATAACGCATTAAGACACATACTCCGCAAACGACACCGGCCAGACCGTCGTGCCAATTTTTCTCTACTACACTGTCGTCCGAGGCTCTTACTATCCAGTGGAGGACCCAGGGAACTGCCGCCCACAAAAGGATATCTGTGCCATGCCAACTCGGAGTGAATAGCAACGGGGTGGCGATAGCGATGATATAGCAGGACCATCTCGCGGTCCAGCTGCGCAGCAACCCCTCTTTGAAGAAGATATCGGCGAGCCGGCCCCAACGCCACCATCCGAGAAGCGTCCCCGCCGCGCCAGATAACTTGGCTACTGCCCCCAAGCTAAATCCTATCGAGATAAGCCCAGCCGCGCAGAGGGAATACCCCGCCGGAAAATGGGTCAATGTCAGCAAAGTTGCCGGTTTCGCGAGATCGGTCTCTGTAGGCCAGTAAATCGACAATCCTTTGCCGGCCAGGAGATTTTGGGCGGCTTCCATTTGTAACGTGAGATCATAATCCAAGTCGGCCGCGTTCAGAAATCGCAGTAAGGTGAGTATGGATGCAGATGCAAGCCAGAGTGAGACAAATCTGTTTTTCGGTAGATTCATTTCAGGTCGTCAGTTACTAAATTGGCGCAACTGATAAACTGCTGTTGCTATCTGGTCCAGTTTGTGGCCGCGTTACTGGCGGGGAGTGCGAACCAGTATCTGCACAGCTCCGTCTCCACCGTCAAACGCAACTGATAGGCTGTTTCCTATCTGTTTCTGAAGACTGTCCCAGACAATAGGTTCATATCTCCGCAGATCATTGTCCGAGTAAATTGCTTCGACCCTTTTTAGGGCCATCCACTCCGGTACGTCCTGGGAAGATTTGAAGTAACGAAGATCGGGTCCCATCGTCACGTAATCCATCTTTGCGTTCCAGATCTTCCCGGGGCCCCAAGCTGCAATACGCGTCCCTCTTTCAAAATGCGTTGAAAGGTAGAGCACCGCCCGTTCATCCGCGCTGGCGCCCAGCGATCGCGCTTCGGCCTGCGGAAGCCCGAATCTACAGATGAGCCCGACCGATAACAGGACGAGGCATCCGATTGCCCTCATGTTCGGAAGACCGCGAAACTGATCTGCGATAAGCCAAATCAGCCATAAACCCAGCAGGATGATTAAAGTCGCAGTGAGTGGTCCGTTTGGAAGGGTGCCTCTTCCGGCCGCCGCAATGGCAAGAGCCAGTAGCCCTCCGGACCACAGATAACGCTCTCGCTTACTAGCAAGATTAAGCGAGAAGGCAGAGATACCTATGGCTGCTAACGTAAACACACTGAGGAATGGCATAAGCAAGTGGGAAGGCTGGTAACAAAGCAATACATACAGAATGCAGTACGCGGGCCACAGCAAAAGCGTAGCGAGCAGGGCAAAAGATCTTCTTTTGATCAAATCAACCACGCCGCGCGCCGCAAATGCGAAACAAAGTAGTCCGAAGTACCAACCGTAACTAGCAATCCCATCTATGATGGCGTGCTTCGTCATAGGAAGGATTCTTCGCGCGTATGCCGCCGGGTTATGGCGAATCGCAGTTAGAATTGAGAAGTGATTTTCTTCCGGTGTTCCAAAAAGTCGTCGCGCTTCGATCTGGCCCTCCACGTAGTACTGCTTCGTGCCATAAACCTCCGCAAAGGCCATCCCATGCCCCATCTCGAACGTTAAGTACGATCGTTCTGCGGTCCCGAGCTTGAAGTCCCCCGTGCGCAAGCCATACAGCAGGACGTAACCTCCCACCAAAACAGCGAATGGCACAAGGCACGCCGTCAGCCCTTTCTTAACAATGTGCGCGGGAACGCATAATGCGAGCGAGAGTCCGAAGAACACTAAGAAAAGTGGTTGGCCTTCGTTCCTGGACAAAGCAGCCAGCCCAAGAAAGAGTGAGGAGAGCCACAAATGTTTGAGGTTCCGCGTGCGCTGGAATGAAAGAAATTGCCACAGTGCAAAACCCGACATCGCCGCAAACAGAGCCATACTGCCGTTGTAAAGAAGTCGAGTAAGTGCCGGTGATATCGCCACCAGAGCCATCATGATGAAAGGGGTCACGAGCTCGGTTAACTGGCATGCTACGCAAAAGGCGGAGAGCCATAACAAACCGAAAAGGAGAAATCGCCCGATCGCGCAACTGTGAACCAGCCAGTAGGGGGATGCCTGGACAGGCAGATAAGTCAAGGCGTACAGACCAGCTACCGCCGGATTTAATGCCAACGAAGGAACCGTCCCATCCACCAAATCTCTTCCTTCGTTGATGTACACTGCCTCATCCCATACGCCAATGTCGCTCAAGGGCGGGAAGAACGCCGGCGAGATCAACGCCATTTGGATGAGAAAAACGACTAGCGCCACTAGTTTTAGGTCGCGTCCAAGTCTCCAACGTTCGAGAAGGGTCTCCAAAGGGTTCATGCTAGGTTGCGGCGATTTAGTTACCACACTTCGGCAGCGGCGTTGCCTTTTGAGCTGTGAGATTAAAACCCAGATCTGCCGCGTTAGAATCTGCGCCGCCGTAAACACCGCTGCGCAATAACTAGATTGAGAGTAACGAGAGGCCGTGAATACCCAGGGAAGCCTACCCTCACGGTCCAGGCACCTTTAGGCGTAGAAATCTTCGTGCGCCACTTCCGCCCGAGACCGATGCTTTGATTTGTTGAAGTGTGCCGTCATCGCTTAGGATTTCCTCGCTTACACCTTCGCTGCTCCAGTTCGGCGACATAAGGTCGTCGCTCCATTCCACGTTGAAAGTGAAGCCGTCGTTAATCGCTGCTTTGGCGCGCGCGTAAGCAAACTCGATCGTGTCGCCGTTGATGCTTAGCACACCTGGCATCGGACTGCTTTGCTTTGGATCGTTTCCTGTAGCGAACTCAAGCAGGTTTGAAAGGCCGTCGGAGTCGAAATCATTCGCATCGGCTCCGTCGCCGCTATTATCGGCACTACCGAAATACTGCATACGCCATGCTTCCAAATTCGTGATCCCTGTTCCGGTTAGAGCAATGTCGAATGGGTTTTCGTTGCCGTCGTTGCTTGCAATGTGGAGGGCGGCAGTGTATCCGCCGAGTGCGCTCGGCGTGAATTTAATAGTGAACGTTGTGCTCCCTCCGGGCAAGATCGGCGTAGTCGGTGCCGCTGTCATTGTAAAGTCGGCCGCGTCCGGTCCATCGACCGTGATCGCGAGACCGGTTAAGTCTGCTCCGCCCAGGTTTCTGATTGTGAACGTGTGTGAATTATTTGCGGCGCGAGCAACGTTACCGAAGTCGACCGTACTTGCGCCGTCAATGAGGTCGACGCCTGCCGGTTGTTCGACAGCGATTTCCGGCGTTCCGTTAACCGTGATTGAAATCATCGCTTCCGCGCTTGTTAGGGGCGGGGATGCGCCATCGCCAGTATCGGTGACAGTAAAGGCAAACGTATCTGGCCCAAAGTAGTTGGTAGCAGGAGTGTAGGTCACATTTGGTGCTGTGCCTGTGAGCGAACCGTGGTTTGGTGGGGCGGTAATCGTAAAGGTTAGGCTTGTAGTGGGCGTCTCGGTGTCCGTGCCGGTCAGTGTGATGGCCAGCGGCGTATTTTCGTTAGTCGCGACTGATTGCGCATTGGCTGTGGGAGCGTCGTTGACCGCGGTAACGGTGATCGAGATAGTCGCGATGTTTGAGTCAACCGTCCCATCATTTGCTTTGAAGGTGAAGCTATCAGCGCCATTATAGTTTGTCGCTGGCGTATAGGTCAGATTCGGCGTTGTGCCGGTCAAGGCACCGTGCGTCGGGCCTGTAACCACACGGAAGGTTAGTGTATCGCCATCGGGATCCGAACCGGTCAACGTAATAGCTTTCGCAGTGTCTTCATTAGTTGTAACCGATTGCGCATTGGCTGTCGGTGGGTCATTAATCGCAGTAACTGTGATGGAGACAGTCGCGATGTTTGAGTCATTCGTGCCGTCATTCGCTTTGAAGGTGAAGCTATCCGGCCCGTTGTAATTCGCCGTTGGCGTATAGGTTAGATTGGGCGCCGTTCCAGTCAACGTACCGTGCGTCGGGCTTGTCACAACAATGAAGGTCAACGCATCTCCATTAGGATCCGAACCGGTCAAGGTAATAGCCTTCGCTGTGTCCTCATTCGTCGTGACCGATTGCGGATTGGCTGTAGGCGCGGTCCCTGTCACTCGAACGTTATCCAAAAGAAGATCGATATTGAGGCTTGTCTGCGAAACATCCTGGAAGGTGAGGGTGGTAACGGCACTGTTCGCGACAAAAGTAAAGCTTTCCGGAGTATACCAACTTCCAGTGCCTTGCCCTAAGACTGATAACGTTTGCAAAACTAACGGGTTGCCGCTGCCCTGCACGGTCACCTTCATCAGTTGCGCGGCTGTTGACTGGTAGGCAGTAACTCCCAAATCAAAGTAAAGCATATAAGTTTGCCCAATGGCGGTCGCAAAACTCTGCGACACCACCCCGTTTGGTGTCGCCTGCCCCTCGGCGAAAACGAGCACACTTGCGCCATTTGTGGTTGCAGTCCCGTCGGTGTGTATCATTTGATTCCCGCTCTGCGTCCAGCCGGTGTAGCCCGATTCGAAACTCCCATTCGTTAATGGTCCCGCCGGCACATAGACCGCATTCAACGTGTGATCCGCATCGATCGTCACGCTGGTGCTGACACTATTGCCAAGGTCCACGCTGTCTTTCTGCCACTTTTGAAAAACGTTCGCGCCAAACGTCGCCGGCGCCGTCAGATTTACCACCGCTCCCTCGCTATAAATCCTGACAAATCCGCTCGTCCCATTACTCGCGCCGTTATTGTCAGCCGGACTAACCGTTATAGCGACTCCGTTGTTCGGGGAGGATGTTATGGTTAGCGTCCGCGAGACCGCCGCGCTCAGCCGCACATGGTCGAGCAGCATATCCAGATCTGCGCTCGTCGGCGACATATCCTGGAAAGTCAGCGTCGTCGTCGTGCTGTTCGCAACAAATGTGTAGGCCTTCGGCGACCACAGAGCCACACCGCTTCCCACCCCAAACAGCGATACTGTATTTGATAGCAGCGTACTGCTGCCCAGCACCGTGACCTTCAGTTTTTGCTGATTGGCATTGTAAGCCACCACTCCCATGTCAAATCGAAGCACATACTTCTGTCCTGCCGTCGTCGCGAAGCTCTGCGATAACACTGCGTTCGGCGTCGACTGCCCTCCGTTGAACACCACCACATCTGCTCCGTCCGTCGTCGAATATGAGTTGCCGACAGCAATTGCCTGGTTCCCGCTCGCCGTCCAGCCAGCAAAGGTGCCCGATTCAAAACTGCCGTTAGTCAATCTTTCGGACGTAAAGGCCACCGTTGAACCTGACGCGATGGCGTTATGCTGCGGTGTTCGATCCCGTACACCACTAACGGACAATGTATACGTGAGATCGGTGGTGAGTGCACTCGTAGTAAGCGTAATGATTCGCATTGACGCGCTATCCAGAGCCGCTTGAGAAATTGTCGCCCCACCGTTGAGGCTGAAATTTGACAGGTTGGTTGCGGCGTCTTCAACCGGTTTGCTAAACGTGACAGCGACGTGGGTAGAGTCGATTGAAGTCGCCCGGACGATTGCCGGCGGGTCCGTAGTCCCAAGAGGAGAGATGACGTTGGTAATAGCCGTCGACCAGGTGGCGGCCATCTTATCGTAGCCGCTCTGGTTCGGATGCTGTCCATCGCTGGACAAATCGGAGGCGGTGAAGACGCTATGCATGTCCACGAAATAGACTTGATGTCCCAGGGAGACCTGGTGATTCACCATCGCGGGAATGGAATTGCTGTATGCATTCTGCGCAGCCTCTAAACTTGCGCTATCGGTACGTAGCAGAAGGTTAGAGACAAGAACCTTGGCGTAAGGACGCGTTGTAGCGATGTTTGCAACCAGGTTCTCGAGGCGATTCAAGGCATTGGCCGTGTCATAGCCTTGGGAAAAATCGTTAATTCCGATGAGAAGCAAAACTACATCGGGATCATTACTTAAGGTTAACCAATCGTTAATGCCCGCCTGAATTTGGTCAATCCTATACCCACCATGCCCTTCATGATCGGGATCGGGCAGCGCCGGATTCTGCGTGTCGAATTGCGTGCCGACAAAGTCAACATTGTAGCCCGCGTTAGCTAACGTATTATAGAGCGTACCCCTATAACCGTGGGCATACGTCGGAACGGAATAACCAGAAGTGCTTGAATCGCCTAGCGGCATTATCCGCACCGGGGGGTTGCCTGCCGAAAAAGCCGAGCCGCTCAGGCTGACCAAAAATAGCAGCCCAAAGAATGCGGCGAGCCTCCTCATCTCTAACGTTGCACTTTGAGACCGCGATCGAGTGGCATCTTGCCGCCATTCAGAGGCAACTTGCCAAGCATTGCTTTGATGCGCCGTGGATCATTCTTGGGGAACGCAATCAGACCAAATGAGTTAAGGACCGTCGGCCGATTTTGCGCGTTGGAGATTGGCATCGGAGATTGAACTGCAACGCTTTGAGGTTGCGATGTAATGACGGGCGCATTTTGCAATGTTACTCGAACGTTATCCAAAAGAAGATCGATATTGACGGTCGTTTGAGAAACATCCTGGAAGGTGAGCGTGGTTTGGGAACTGTTGGCAACAAAAGTAAGA
>JBBRYI010000012.1:0-112870 GCA_038237805.1 Chthoniobacterales bacterium
GATCCAAACAACAGGCGCTTGGCACAAGCGCCTCTACATCACTTGCTTTCGCATATGCATGCGGAATGATTGTCCGGCATGACTAATGGCGAAGCCCCCCGCGTTCGTACCGAACTGCAGGTGATGTTCTTCGATACTGATTGCGGCGGGGTTGTGCACAACATCGCTTACCTGCGTTTTATCGAGGTCGCGCGCACTCTGCTCGCGGAAAAGCTCGGTCTTCCGCTTGTAGACATGGCGGAAAGTAAGAAGTATCCGGTCGTCGTTCGCACAGAAATCGACTATCGCCGGGGCGCAAAACTGGGCGATCGCCTCGTGGTGGAAGGCTGGCTTGATCGACTGGAGCGTGTTCGGTTCTGGTGCGCTTTTCGCGTCGTTCGGCCCGCGGATGAGACTTTGATTGCTGAATGCCGCCAAATGCTCGCGATTATCGAAATGCCGGAGGCGAAATTGCTCCGACTACCCGCGGCTTGGGACAAATACCGCGGCACCGCAATTCCTTCCGTTGCCTAACGAGTAATCTATGGTCGCCGGCGTTCGTACCTTCTCCATTCAGGAAACGTTAACTGCCGAGCCGCAGGCGCTCACGCCGCCGCCAACGCGCCACGCGCTTTTTGTCATCGCTATCGCGCTGGCTTGTCTTCTTCACGTCGCGACCGCGGGTTGGGGCGACCTTTACAACGAAACAGATGGCCAGTACGCGGGCGCTGCGCGCGAAATGCTAAAGGCGCATTCTTGGTTAGTTCCGACAAACGATGGCATCCCGCGCGTGCAAAAACCACTGCTTCTTTACTGGCTGATCATTCTTTCCTACAAGACCTTCGGCATAACCGAAGCCGCCGCGCGCATGCCGGGCGCCCTCGCTACCGTCGCCACGGTGGCGCTCATTTTTCTGATTGGCGAACGGCTCGGCGACTATTGGCGCGGGTTTCTCGCGAGCCTGATCTACCTCTCGTGCGCAGGCGTTTTCGTTTTCGGTCGTATTGTCATGCCCGAACCTGTTTTTACGGCGTTCGTTACCGGCGCCGTTTATTGCGGCATCCGCGGTTATCAGAATCGCAAACATCGCCACGCCTGGTTTTCGGGTTTCTGGATTTGTTGCGCGCTGGGATGCATGACAAAAAGTTTGCACGGACTTGTCTATCCGGCGGGCATCTTTGCTTTGCTCTCGATTTTTTACCGTGAAGCGCGGATGCGTTTTCGCGAATTGCTGCGCTGGGACCTCATTCTGATTTTTCTGGTCATCGCCGCAGCGTGGCACATCTGGGCGGAATGGAAGTTTCCCGGTTTTCTGCAAAACATCACCGGCCCGGAATGGTTTTCGCATCTTTCCGGGCGCGCTGATTCGACGCACAGTTATGATGACGTGCCGCGCCTGCAATTTCTCGGCCTTCATCTGGCGTGGTGGTTCCCGTGGTCCATCGCGATTCTCCCCGGCCTCCTCTTCGCTTCCCGCAGAATTTTTCGCCCTCGGGAAATTGAATTCGCCGATGCGCTCCCTCTATGCTGGGTGGGAGTCGTTTTTGTTCCGCTGTTTTTTATCGGCCAACGGCAGGATTATTATTCGATGAGCATGTGGCCCGCGTTTGCGCTCTGGGTCGCGACGGCCTGGGAACGAGCGCCGCGCAAACTGCGCATCGCCGGCGCGGCGACAATCGGAATGATCGGTCTTCTTTTCATTCTTGCCGCATCGAGGTGGCCCCAGCTCGTGCAGAACGCCAACGAAAGTTGGGGCACGAGCGCGCAGCGCTCAACCGCCTGGCGCGCGCTCACCGATATTCCGACGTCGGCCTGGCTCGCTTTCCGCCCGTATATCGCCGTGGTCGGTGCCGTTCTGGCGCTCGGAGCAGGCGCAGCGATCTATCTCCTCTCCTTCGATCGCCAAAAACTGGCGCGGGTTGCTCTCGCGCTTTCCATGGTTCCCACCGGCCTCATGATGATCGAGGGCACAGCGGCGATGGCTCCGTATTTCTCACTCGCCGACGCGGCGCGCTTTCTTAACCAACCTTCCCATCGCAAAGGTGTCGTGCTCTACGAAGGGCCACTTCATCTTGGAAGCAGTCTGGTCTTCTACTTAAATCGCCTATTCTTTCTCGTAAACCAATCTGCTGAAAATGAGTTCGCATTCAGAGATACGAAACCGTGGCAGGATCGATTTCTGACCGAATCCGATGTTATGGGGAAATGGCGGGAAGCGGATTCCGTTTATCTTTTGGTAGAACGCTCTCGCCTTCCGTATTGGCAAAATTTACTCACCGATCAGTTCCACATTTATCATCAAGTGGCGACCTGCGGGACGTACATCGTGCTAAGCAATCAGCTTTGAGTTCCCCGGTTGTCATCTAAGCGGCATTTGAAAAATTCGCTTCGCAATGTAACTTCCGCTCCCCTCTTCAAAGAATTAGAGCAATTTTATGTCGCAACATCGCAGTCTTAAAGGAGCCAGCACCATCACCGCAAAGCGTAATGTCTTGAAGCGCTTCGAGCGTGTCGAGCTGCTCAAGAAACGCGGTCAATGGAAGGAAGGCGGCAAAGTCATCGGCCTTCCTAAAACGAAGCCGGACGCGTAAGAAGCGCGTGCACGCGCGTTGCGCTTAAATCGCTTTCTTGCCGCCGCCGGCATCGGATCGAGACGGCATTGCGATGAATTGATCGCAGCCGGTCGCGTCACGATAAACGGGCAGCCGTGCTTGAATTTTAGCGCGCAGCCGGCGGAACGCGACTACGTCAAAGTAGACGGCAAACTCGTTAGGCCAGCGGCTCGTCCGTTTTATATTCTTCTGCACAAACCGAAAGGCTTCGTCTCCACTCGTCAGGATCCGAACGCGCGCGACACCATTTTCGATTTGTTGCCGGCAAAATTGCCGCGGCTTTTCAACGTCGGCCGCCTCGACGCGCAAAGCGAAGGCTTGCTCATTCTGACGAACGATGGCGACTTTGCGCAACGACTCACGCATCCGCGGCACGAAGTCGAAAAGGAATATGAAGTCATGCTCGACCATTTGTGGGATCCAGCCCTGACGGCAAAATTATTGCGCGGAATTTTTCTCGACGGCGAGCGCGCGACAATGTCGCGATTACAGCAAACCGGACCGGCGCGTGTTCGCGTCGTCTTGCGTCAGGGCATCAATCGCCAGATTCGCCGAATGTTTTATGAGATCGGTTATGACGTGAAGAAACTGACGCGCACGCGCATCGGACACTTGCGCCTGGGTGATTTGGCGCGAGGAGATTGGCGAGACATTACGCCAGCGGAAATCGCAGCCTTCGATTCACTCCAATTCCGCGCGCAAAATCGCCAGCGGCGGCGCGTTCCCAACTCCGCGACTAGCCGCAAGACCGATCAAGACCGTAAGCGCGGGCACCGCGATCACCGCCGTTAACAACGGTCCGATCGATGGCGCGTAGGCGAGCTTAAAAACAAAAATCGCCAATGCCCCGCTCGATAAGAGCGCGAGAAAAATTCCGGTCACACTTGCTAAAACGCCGAGGAAGAAATATTCGGCGCACAATACTTTCCTGATCTGCGCGCGCGACGCGCCGAGTGTGCGCAGCAGAATGCTTTCCTTCAGCCGTTGATATCGTCCGCTCCAAATCGTGCTCGCAAGCACGATCAAGCCGGCGCCAACAGTGAAGAGCGACATAATGCGAATGACGAGCGCGACTTTGTTCAAAATTCCTTCGACCGTCTGGATGACGGACGACAAATCCAAAGCGGCAACATTGGGAAATTTCGCAACGATCGCATTTTGCAGACGGCCGGAATCGGCCGGCGTGGGGACTCGACTAACGAGAACGTGAAAACCAGGCGCGCTCTCAAGCACTCCCGCCGGAAATACGACGAAGAAGTTTGTTTGAAACCGTTTCCAATCGACTTCGCGCAAACTCGCGATCCTGGTTTTGATCGGGACGCCCTGCACATCGAACACCAGTTCGTCGCCGATCTTTGCCTCGAAATCTTTCGCAATTTCCCGATCGAGTGAAATCGGAACGATATCGCCCGGTTTGTAATCCATTCGGCCGATCCAGCGACCATCCGTTATTTTTTCCGTCTCTGATAACTGCTCGCGATACGTCGAACGATATTCGCGCTCGAGTTCCCAATCGGGAATCTTGTGTTGGGGATCGGCGAGAATGTCGCTCGTCTTGCGGCCTTTGATCCCGGCAAGCCGCATCGTGACGATGGGCGCTTCCTGAATAATCGGATAATGGAGCGAGTGCACGAGAGCCTCGACCGGCTCCTTCTGGTCCGACTGAATATCGAAAAAGAAAATGTTCGGCCGATCGCCGCGATCGATGGAACTAAACTGCGTCAGCAATAAGTCACGAGTAAGATAAAGATTGAGCAGCAGAAAGGTGCCCAAGCCTAACGAGACGGTAAGAAGCAGAGTGCGGTTGTCAGGACGATAAAGATTGGCCAGCCCCTGGCGCAGAGCAAAACTGGCGCGATGTGGGAACCATTCCCGAAGGCCAATCATGACCAGCTTCGCGGCTCCCGCAAAAATCGCGATGGCGAGGCCGAGTGCGGCGGCAAAGAGCAATCCGCGCTTCCACGTTTCGGCCTGGTAAACCGCGAACGCAGTAATGCCTGCGGCAATTAACGCATAGATCAGCCAAACCACGGGATCGCGCCGGGCGGATGGGAATTCGCTTTCAACCGAAGCGCGCAAGACAAGCAGAGGCGAGACGCGGCGGAACTTGAGCAGCGGTGGTAGCGCGAACAAAACGCAGACCGCGAATCCAATCAGCATGCCGCGCAAAATCGGTTGCCAGAAAATTGTTGTTGGGATCGTCAGTGGAAGAAATGATTGCAACGCGCGCGGAAGCGAGGCTTGAATCAACAGGCCCAGTCCGGCGCCCGCGATAGCGCCGGCCAGTCCCATGGCAACGGCTTGCAAAAGATAAATGAAAACAGTCGTACCCGCCGACGAACCAAGGCAGCGCAGAATCGCGGCGGTACCGATCTTTTGCCGCAGATGCGCTTGGATCGCGCTCGCCACTCCGACCGCTCCGAGGAGCAACGAAATGAAAGCCACGAGGTTGAGAAAGCGGTAAAGATTTTCCAGCGCTTCGCCGAGGTCTTTCTTGCGCTTTTCGACTGTGTCGAACTCGAGGCCGAAATGTTGGATCTGCGGCGCGAGCGTGGCGATTCGCTTCGCCGGGTTGATGTTCGCCGGGAACTTCACGTAAGCGCGATAACGCACGACGCTGCCTGGTTTGATGAGATGCGTCCATTCCAGATTCTGCAGCGGGATATAAACGCGCGGCGCGAAACTCGCGCCGGCTGAAGCGTCGCCGGGAATTTTCTTCAGCGCACCAGCGATCGTGAATTGGAGATCGCCAATTTTGATTTGGTCGCCGACTCGGGAGCGAAATTGGAAAAGGAGACTTTCATCGACGATAGCACGAAGTCCGTCGCGGAATTCGCGCGCCGCAACCGATGGCGTTGTTTCCATCGTCCCGTAAAACGGAAAATCACCGCCGAGAGCGCGGAGATGAACAAGGCGTGTTCCATTGCTCACTGGAAAATAGGCCATGGTGGTGAATCTAACTTCGCGCGCTTGCGGTTCGCCTAACGAGTGGAGAAATTGTTCTTCTTCTGCGCGAAATGGGCGCGACGATGAGATGACAAGGTCCGCGCCTAGCAGCGTCCGTGCTTGCTCATCAATCGCCTGCGCCAGGCTCCGCCGGAAAGAATCGATGGAAACAAGTGCAGCAATACCGAGCATGATCGAAGACGAGAAGAGAAGAAGTCGCCGCCGGCTCGAACGGCTGTCGCGCCATGCCATCCTTGGGATAAATGATCCACTCATACCATTTCACCACTTCGCAATCGGATGGTGCGCTCGGTCAGACGCGCAACATCTGGATCATGAGTCACGAGCACGAGCGCAGTTCGCAACTTCGCGTTGAGCTCGAGCATGATTTCGATGATCGATTCGCTCGTTTCGGAATCGAGATTTCCCGTTGGTTCGTCGGCAAATAGAATTTTGGGCTGGTTGATGAACGCGCGCGCCAATGCCACGCGCTGCTGTTCCCCGCCGGAAAGTTGCGCCGGATAATGCGCGAGACGCCCAGCCAATCCGACGCGTTGCAATAATTCGACGCCGAGTTTTTCCGCGGAGCGATCGCCGCGTAATTCCATTGGCACCGTCACGTTCTCAAGTGCGGTCAACGTCGGAATGAGTTGAAAGTTTTGGAAAACAAATCCGACATGTGCGTTGCGCACGCGTGCTCGCTCATCTTCGTCGATGTTTCCGAGCGCAATTCCATTCAAAATGACAGAGCCGGATGTGGGTTGATCGAGTCCCGCACACAATCCGAGGAGCGTTGTTTTCCCACTACCCGATGGACCGAGAATTGAACATGTTGCGCCTTGTACGAGCTCGAACGAAATTTCTTTCAGCACGGTGAGTGAGCCTGCCGCGGTCGCGTAGGTCTTTGTTAAACGCTCAACGTTTAAGATGGGGAATGCGGTCATTGACTTGCGCGCGAGTTCGTCTTGCTTACGCGAAGATGATTCAGCGCGCATGGGGAAATTGATGCTTCGGGGATTCCTTTGTGCGCTCGCCCTTTGCTTAACCGCTTCGGTTGTTTTCGGTAAGACGATCGTCTTTCTCGGCGATAGTTTGACGGCGGGATACGGTCTACCCGCAGACCAATCCTATCCTTTCCTTATTGAAGAAAAATTTCGCGCCGCACATCTCCCCTACGAAGTAGTGAATGCCGGTGTAAGCGGCGATACGAGTGCCGATGGACTGCGCCGAATCGAGTGGTTGCTGCAACGCAAGATCGATCTGCTCATAATTGCACTTGGTGCTAACGATGGGTTGCGCGGGTTATCGCCAAAAGCATTGGAAACAAACCTGCAAGCGATCATCGACAAAACGAAAGGCAAGAATCCAGCGGTGCAGATCGTCGTGGCGGGAATGCAGATGCCGCCGAATATGGGAACTGATTACGCAGAAAAATTTCAGAACGTTTTTGCTGACGTCGCGCAAAAGAATAATGCCGTTCTTATTCCCTTTTTGCTCGCAGATGTGGGAGGACATCGCGATCTGAATCAATCGGACTCGATTCATCCGACGGCAGCTGGACAGAAAATTATTGCCGAGACCGTCTGGCGGACACTTCAGCCAATCCTGCAGCAGCCATGAACCTCGACGGCTGCCATGCGCTGATTACGGGCGCTTCGGCCGGAATCGGTTACGAATTCGCGAGGCAACTGGCTTCGCGCGCGAAGTCTCTCGTTCTTATAGCGCGGCGACTAGATCGTCTGGAAGCACTGCGCGACGAATTGAAAAAACAGAATCCAACTTTAGAAATCGAAATTCGAAACGTCGATCTATCCGATCAAGAACAAGTCAATCAGCTCTGCGAATGGACCACGCGAGAAAACGTCGTGATTGATCTCCTAATCAATAACGCGGGTCTCGGAGATTCGGGCGCTTTCGCGACAAGCGATGTGACGCGACTTAAGGAGATGATAGAGGTAAATATCAGCGCGCTGACTTTGTTGACGCGCTGCCTGCTCCCGCAAATGATGGCGCGCAAACGGGGCGCGATTCTTAATGTCAGTTCGTCGGCCGGCTTTCTTCCCATTGCCGACCTTGCCGTTTACGCCGCGAGCAAAGCGTACGTGACGAGTTTTTCCGAAGCGCTGCGCACGGAGTTGCACGGGACGGGTGTGAACGTAACCGCGCTTTGTCCAGGACCGGTACACACGGAATTTTCCGACATTGCCCAGCGGGCAAATGTGCACAGGGCGAAATCGCCGGAGATCGCGCATGTTTCGGTCGAACAAGTGGTGCGCGATGGGCTTGCTGCGGTGGAAGCGGATCGCCCGATTGTCATTCCTGGTTTTCTCATGAAATTCGGGATGACGCTCGTTAGGCTAACGCCGATGCCGATATTGCGACTAGTCGCGCGAGTATGGGGGAAATGAAATGCGGCGCTCCAGGAGCGCCGCATTAATTTCAGAAACTGCCGCTGTGACAGCGGCAGCTACAACTCAATCGTATTTGACCGAGCAACCGTACGGCCGCGAGCTGGGCGTGCTCACTTGTTTGCCTGCCATCGATTCATCGAGCGCAACTTTCACGTAATTAGTCGAGCTGGGAATGTCGTCCGGATTCGGGGATGCCTTACTGTCAATTGCACCTTCGTAAACCACCTTGCCTTCTGGATTGATAACGAACATGTGCGGTGTGTTCTTGGCGCCGTACGCTTTGCCCACCTTGCCATCTGAATCGAGGAGCAAAGCGGTGGAATGCACTTTCCAACTAGCGATCGTCTTATTCGCTTCCTCGGGTTTCAGACTGCCTTCCTTGCCGGGTGCGGACGAGTCGATGGTCAGCCAGGTCACACCTTTGCTCGTAAAATTCTCCTGCAATTTCTGCATGTTCCCGCTGCCATAATGTTTCTTAACAAACGGGCACTCGGGATTGAACCACTCCAGCACGACATATTTTCCTTTGTAATCGGCGAGTGAACGGGTTTTGCCGTTGGAATCAGTGGCCGAAAAATTCGGCGCGGCACTTCCGACCGGCGGCGAGTCTGAAGCGTAAAGAACGGCGGCTATGAGGGTGGTGAATAGAGCGAGTAATAGTTTTGTTTTCATAAGTTATTGCGCGGCGACATGCGGCGTGATGGTTTCGAGTTTATCCAGCAAAATACTCTTCGTAAGCAACTCCGGAAATGTGATGGGAGATTCGCCCGCCGGGTAGAGCACGTAAAATGGGACACCTGGGCGGCCAAATTGTTTCAAAATTTTTGTAATTGCCGGATCGGCGTTGGTCCAATCTGCTTTTAATTTCACAATGTTGTTGCGCTGAAATGCGTCGCGCACGGCAGCGGTTTCCAACACGGTCGCTTCATTGAATTTGCAGGTAATACACCAGGCGGCAGTAAAATCGACAAAGACGGAATGACCCTGCGCGAGTTCGCCTTGCAAACGCTCTGGCGTGAATGGTTGCCAGTCGCCATGCGATTGCGTTTCTGTGGCGGAGAGTTGAGCGGCGCGAAATTTTTGGCCGATGAAATAAAACGCGCTGCCGATTACGAGCACGAGCATGAGCACAAGTACGACGGCACGCGTCGGGCGTGATGTTGTCGGCAAAAGAAATTGGCCTTTCATCCAACAGACAAGACTGAGAACGAGCAGAAAAGCGGAGGTCCAGATGACCGCGCTCATGCCGCGCTCGGCGCCGAGAACGGACAGAAGAAACAGAAGTGTTGCAAGCAGTAGAAATCCCATCAGCTGTTTGACGCTGACCATCCATGGTCCGGGCTTCGGCAAAAAGCGTAGCCAGGCCGGTTGCGCGGAAAGAAGCAGATAGGGCGCGCTCATGCCGGCGGCAATTGCAGCGAACATCACCAAAATCATCGCGGACGATTGGGTGAAAGCAAAACCAAGCGCAGTTCCGAGGTAGGGCGCAGTGCATGGCGTGGCCAAGACTGTCGCGAAAACGCCTTGGAAAAACGACCCAGCGTCGCCGTCGCGCGCGGTCACATCCATCAGCGAAGCAGTCGCGCTTTGCGGTAACGAGATTTCAAAAACGCCAAACAGATTTAGCGCGAAGACGAGCACGACCGCGCTCATGACGAGAACGAAATAGGGATTGGTGAACTGCACTGCCCAAGTCAGTTCGTGTCCGGCACTTTTGAGGACGACCAAGACGAGGGCGAGTCCGATAAACCATGCAAAGATGCCGGCGATGAATGCGAGACCGCTGCGCAAAATCCGACTCCGGCTTTCTCCCGCGTGGCGCACAAATCCAAAAATCTTGAGAGAAATGACGGGCAACACGCACGGCATCAGATTCAAAATGAATCCGCCAACAAAACCGAAGAGTAAGAGTTTGATGACGCTTTGTGGGGCATTCGCACTCGCACCGGGTCGCGCGCTTTCCGTCGGCCCGCCTGCGTTCAACGACCATGCGCTGCGCTCGCTTCCGTTTTCGGTGTGACCAAAAACAACCAGACCGTTGAGCGAGGCAATTTTGGCTTCCTGTGATTCCAGCGGAACACGAATTTGAATTTTTCCCTTCGCAATCGCCGCGGTTTTCGGATGACCAACGACGATGTTTCCTTCGGGCAACGGGAAGAATTCAACCGAAAAGTAATTTGAAAGAGCTTCACTGGTGATCGTGAGGACGAGATCAGCCCCGGAACGCTGCCAGGCGTAAGAAGCGACTTTCGTATCGGGCCACGGCTGCGGCAATTCGCGTTGATAACGCGCGAAAAGTTCCTGATTAGCCGGGGCGGGTTGAATGCCCACCGGAAGATCTAGTTGCAGCGTCGCGTTTCCCGGAATGCAGATCTTTTCGCAGACAAGCCAATTTGCATCTGCTTTTAGCGTCACCGATTTGCCTGCGCTCGAGGCCGGTGGCGTGATTTGCTGCATGAGCAGGACCTCATCGTGATATCCGTAGATCTGGATGTCGCCTGGTTCATTTAACTTGAGCGGAATCGGCCAGTGGATCGGTCCAACCTTCCAACCGTCCGGAAGATTCCACTTAATCTCTGTTGGGATGCCCGCATCGCCGGGAAATTTCCAATAGGTGTGCCAGGCCGGGACCATATGTAGAAGCAAACCGACAGTGAAAGGTTTCCCGGGAACCACCCGCTCGGTGTCCGCGAGCAGTTTTGCTTTGACCAATTCGCGACCTTCGTAAACCTGACCTCGCGCCGCCGGATCAACGCTGATCAATAACGCGAGGAGCAGAAGCGCTGCGAAAATCCGCGCCCGGACAAAATTATTATCTCTACGCATTAGCATCATTGGACACAGCAAGCTTCAACAAACGGCCATACCGGTGTTGTTCGCCCATGCACAATCGCTGCGGAATTTCCCCGTGCAACAAGTAGGCCCTATAGCGACTCCCGAAGCGGAGTCGTGAACACGCCAGAAAAAGTGTACGCTATGGCTGCTTGGCCGCCTGGTTTTTGATTCGGTCTTTAATTGCGGCTTTAAATTGAACAGGCGAAAGCGCTGCTTTTTCAGCGACCGCGTGCTCTTCTTTGCCCAAGTTCGCAACATCGGTCAGCTGTTCGCCGCGGTTACTGGCAACGGTCTCGCGGCCGTCTTGGTCGCGCTTAACACGGAAACGTCCGTGCATAATGCCGACGAGTGGAATGAACTGCTGGCCGTTGTGTTCGACAAAGAGAATGTCGCGATCGCCCTTTTGGAATTTCGGGCTGTCACTAACTTCCATCGTTTCTCCGGCCACAGTTCCACCAAGCATGCGCAAGGTGTAATTGACACCGGGGTTGCCTTTGATCGCGTCGTCCACCTTGAAAGTAACGTAGGTGACGATGTGGCGTTGCGCTCCTTCACCGACCCACTGCGAACGCACATCAGTGACTAAACCTTGGAAAATCACTTCCGCCCGACTGACCAGTTCATCGAAGCTTGGAGCAATAACCGTGGTTGCGTTCAGTGAATTTAAAACAACAAAAAACATGGCGATTAGCGCCAGTGAATAGGATTTTTTCATAACGGGGAGTGACTTACCGAGACATGGAAAAATTAAAGTCGATCCTTCCTCGATTCAACCGGACCTTTTTTGTTTAGCAGAGAAATTCGCGATCATTTATCAAGATCGTAAAGTTCGACCAGAGCAACACCGGTGGTGTTATTTGTGCCACGCACCACTGCTGTGTAATTCCCAGGCGCGAGCGTGGCGAGAATGGCGGACTCTTGCGGCCGTGCTGGAGCAATTCCCGTTGCCGTAATTTGCGCAGCTTGGGCGCTCGTTCCCCAATCGTCATTGGAAGATACAACCTTGCCGGTCGAATTTCGTAATTCCAAAAATGGATTGGCCAAAGCATGACTGACTGCTCCAGGCCCAATACCGAGCGAGGGGCCAGCCGCCCGAATCAAAACTTTTTTTGCCGTGGTGCCTTGAATAATAAAGCCGCCGATGAGGGCGCCGTCGCCGACGGTGACGCGACCTCTGGTGGAGATGTTGACAAGCTTTGCCGCATTCGCTCCCAGTTCGTAACCCTCGACCAATGCAATGCCCGTCATATTATTTACCCCGCGTACAATCGCTGTGTAATTTCCCGGGGCGAGTGTGGCAATGATTGCGGACTCGAGCGGATTTGCCGGCGGCACGCCGCTACTCGTAATTTGAGCGACCTGCGCGCTTTGCTGCCAATCATCATTCGATGCAATTAACGCTCCACTGGAATTGCGTAGCTCCAATGTCGGGTTGGACAACGCGCCGGCAATGCCACTGGCGGCTAGGGACGGTCCGATTGCTCGTAAAATCACCTTCTTAGATTGCGTGCCTGTGATAATGAAGCCACCGATTAAGACATCGTCATTCGTTCCTACGCGCAACCGGGTAGAAATGTTTACCAGCCGGCTGTTCGATGGTGGGGGAGCAGTGCTTGCAGGCGCACCATACATTGATTGTGCGCCGCTCTTGTCATCAGCCGAGAGCGTCTCCTGGTCGCTAATGACTGAGTTCATAACGGCGGCGACATTTTGGCCCGCCGTGTCAGGATGGTTTAAACCGATCGCGTGCCCTAATTCATGGAGCAAGACACGGCGAATATCGGCTATGCAGAATCCATTCGATGCGAAACGAAGACTGCCTCGATAAGAATCAAAACTCTGGGCGGTGTTGAAAAGAACATCCGCTTCTACCATAACGTTGTTTTGAGTGTTGTAGTAGGTTACTGCGAGAGTCGACGAACCAAACGATTGTCCGAAGATGGTTGGAGAAAAGACGACGGAATTGACCTGATCGCCTGACGCGACCGCAGTCCCTGTAGCGACCGTATTCATTCGGATACCACGAACGGCTCCGTTCCAGGCAGTAAAAGCCGGAGCGACCGCCGCGGCCCACGAAGCGCTGCCATCAAGCAGAGGATGCGGGAGCGCACCTAATTGAACGTGAAAAACAAGCGTTGTCGGGTCGGGCCAACTTGTGTTCTCCAAAGCGTAGCCGGCTGATCTGTTTGCAAATGAGAAGAGCGCTGTTACGACGCAGAGGAAAAATGGGAAGCGGGCAGTTGAGAATCCTGCTCGGTTTTTAAGAGGAGATCGGATGAACGGCGACAATGCTCGCCGGAAGGGTGTCATAATTACTATAAAAGCAAGAATGATGCGCAGCTTGCGTCAATCGGTTTCCAACCAGTGATGTGTTCAAAAAGCCGACACTTGTCTCCAAAATGCAGGAGACTTCAGCGTCAGATTTAAATCACTTGCGCTTTTTCAGCGCGTAAGTTCCATCCGAACGAAGGATGGTGGAGTCGAACCGAAATTAGGGAACGATGAAGATCTTCCCCGAATATGGATCCTTGGCTTTGCTACCGGAAGCATACCCTGTCACATCGACGTAGCCGCCGTTTGGATCGAAGGGGCTATAAACGTAGCCAGGCTTTCCGGCGACGGGTTTGGCATACGGAATCTTCGCGCCCGAAGTCGGCGCCGCCGGGCGTTGCGGCGAAGACGAAGAAGTTCTCGCTCGCGGCTCCGTGTTCTCACGAACCGTTGTCTCCCTCTCGCGGTCCGCTTCGGGACTGACGTGGCGCTGCGTTGTCATCCCGCGCTGCCTCGGTGGCGCGGTAACAATCGGCTGACCCGGAGTGGCCACATCCGATCGGTACGTCGTAGTTGTTGTGGTAGTGGTCGTCCCACCATTATCAAGGCGGTGACGCACATAATTCGCGGGCGCATCAATTACGCGAAACGAAGTCACCGCGACATTGTGCGCGGTTCGACATCCAACAAGAAAAATCGCGTTCAAAACGAGGAATCGCATCGCGTAGGAAAATTGCACTTTCATATAAGGCTTCGAAATGGTTCGCAACTGGGATTACGGTTGCGCGGCTGTTTGACGCGCTTTGGCACGGGAATGTTCACTCTCTCCTGCATCTGTCACGTCCGTAATGAATGCTTCAATCGCCTCATCTGTCACCGACCACGAGCACATAAGGCGGTAAACGTCCGGCTCGATGAACTTATAAAATTGCCAGCCGCGACGATGCAATCGCTCGACGAGCGGATCAGGCATCCGCAGGAATACTGCGTTCGCTTCGCAAGCGAAAATGCCTTCGATACCCGCAGCGCTCCGTAACTTTTCGCGAAGCAGCCGCGCACCATTGTTGGCTTTCTGCGCGTTGCGCAGCCAAACATTGTCATGCAACAGCCCGAGCCAGGGCGCGGCGAGAAATCGCATTTTCGAGGCGAGCTGCCCGCCTTGTTTCAATCGGTAGTCGAAGCTGCGCGCAAGTTCCTTTTCAAAAAAAATTACGAGCTCACCCGCACCAGTTCCGTTCTTAGTTCCGCCGAAGCAGAGAACAGTGACGCCGGATTGCCAGCTGATCGCCTTTGGCGCACAGCCGAGCGATGCGACGGCGTTCGCAAAACGTGCCCCATCCATATGTAGATAAAGCGAACGCTGCTTGGCCAATTCTGAAATCGCTCCTAATTCATCAATCGAATAAACCGTTCCGAGTTCGGTCGCCTGTGTGATGCTAAGAACGCGCGGTTTGGGCGAATGCAATTCCGGTTGCCGCGCTATGACCGCTGATACTTCCGCCAAATCGAGTTTACCGTTCGCCCCCTGCGTCGGAAGCAATTTGGAACCACCGGTAAAAAATTCCGGCGCGCCACATTCATCTGTCTGGATGTGGGAATTTTCATGGCAAACTATGCTGTGAAACGATTGGCAAAGCTGCGCCAGGGCCAAACTATTTGCGGCAGTGCCATTCGAAACCAAAAAAGCTTCGCACTCCGTTTCGAAGATCTCACGGACCAAGTCCCGAACGCGCGCCGTCCATCGATCATCGCCGTAGGAGACGGCCCCGCCCTCGTTGGCCGCCTGTAATTGCGCCCAAGCCTCCGGACAGATCGCAGCCGTATTGTCGCTCGAAAATTCGTGACGTTCGGCCGCAGCTTTCATCCCGCTTCGTACGCGATTTTCTCGCGGACGCAATCGCGTCGCGGACAGCACCAGAAAAAAGAATTGCCTGGCGAACTTCCCGAGTCCTTAGCCTCAGGCATCCGCCAGGCAAATCATCTCTACTTGCTCCTAACTTTATGTGCAGCCTCGCAGCAGGAAAAACAAAAGCAGAATAGGAATCGGGATCCCAAGCAACCAAAGGAAAATGTAACCCATCGCAGCCGTCTCTTTGATTCGTTCTTTTAGTTTCATCGGAGTGTATTGTTCGTTGTCATTCTTACATCGAATCGAACTCATCCCGTGCGCGTGTTAAACAGACAATTGAAGGCCCCGATCGGCTTTGCCGAATTACGGCGGCCGCATTATCATCGCGCATGAGCTCACTCCAGATTGAAACCGAGCGGCGCGGCGAGCGCATTTTTCAACTCGTCGATCGACATCCCGAATCGCTTTTCAGCAAGGCCGGTTTCTATCAACGCATGATGGCGCTCTCGATGCGCGACGAACATTTTAAGGTCCAGATGTTTCGTTTCGTCGATGTGCTCGCATCGCTCCATCGTGGGAGCGATATCGTGCAGCATCTTGAAGAATACTTTGCCGATATGCGTAATGGTTTCGCGCCCATGGTGCATACAGGTGTGCGGCTCGCGAAAGTCGTTCCATTTATTAGCGGCGCTGTTTTGCGTTGGAACGTTTCCGGCATGGCGCGTCAGTTTATCGCGGGAAAAAATTCCGAGGACGTCATGAAAACGCTGCGCAAGAGGCGCAAAGAGCGTATCGGTTTCACCGTCGATCTGCTGGGCGAAGCCGTCGTCGGCGAAAATGAAGCGGACGAATACGCGGCGCGCTGCCTTGCGCTGCTTGAAGGGCTCGCCGAACAAACACTCGGCTGGACCGACTCGTTAGGCACCGACGCGGAACTTTTTCCCGTCGTCAATATCTCGGTAAAAATCTCGGCGCTCTATTCGCAGATGAACCCCGCCGATCCGGCGGATGCGATTGCGCACCTCGCGCCGAAACTGCGGCCGATTCTGCGCCGTGCGCGCGAGCTCGGTGCGTTCATCAATTTCGACATGGAAAGTTACGCGCACAAAAATACCACGCTCGACCTTTTCAAGACACTTTTTACGGAAAACGAATTCCGTGATTGGCCGCACGCCGGAATCGTTATCCAAGCTTACTTACGTGATGCCGGTCGCGATCTGCGCGATTTGATCGCGTGGAGTCGAGAACGCGGCACGCGGTTCACGGTACGGCTGGTCAAGGGCGCGTATTGGGATTACGAGAAAATCAAAGGACGCCAAAACGGCTGGCCCATTCCGGTCTTTCTGCAAAAACCGCAGAGCGATGCAAATTTCGAAACGCTCAGTCGAATTCTTCTCGAGAACGAATCTGTCGTCACCGCTGCTTTCGGCTCGCATAATGTCCGCAGCATCGCGCACGCCCAGGCGATGGCGGATCAGCTCGGCATCGACCGCAGCCGTTTCGAATTCCAACTGCTCTACGGCATGGCCGGTCCGATCAAGCGCGCGCTCGTCGAGATGGGTTATCGCGTGCGCGAATATTGTCCGGTCGGTGAACTTCTTCCCGGCATGTCATATCTCGTTAGGCGACTGCTCGAAAATACTTCCAACGAAGGATTTTTGCGGGCGAAGTTTTCGGACAATGTTTCCGCCGTCGAGCTTCTCCGCGATCCCAACGAACTCGTTAGGCAAAACGGGGCGATCGCCCCCACTGAATCGATCGAACGACGTCAATCGCACAATGGTGCGTCGCTCGATACGCCACCAGGCGACACCTACGAGAACGCGCCGCTCGTGAATTTTGTCTACAAGCAAAGTCAGGAGGAAATGCGCGCCGCATTGAAGGCGATGCGGCAAACGCTGGGTCAGAAATATCCTCTCGTTATCGATGGTGAAAAAATTTGGACGACCAACACAATAGCGTCGATTAATCCGACCAATCCCGATCAGGTCGTCGGCTATCAGGCGCACGGCGAAATTCCAGAGGCGGAGCGCGCCGTCGTCGCAGCAAAAAGAGCATTCACTCCCTGGAGTCGGACGCCTTTCGAAGAACGCGCGCAATTACTCGAGCGCGTCGCAGCGATCATGGAACGCCGACGTTACGAACTTTCCGCGCTCGAAGTTTTCGAAGTCGGCAAAGCCTGGGCGGAGGCCGATGGGGATATCCGCGAGGCGATGGATTTCTGTTTGTTTTACGCGAACGAGATGCGCCGCATCGGCCGGCCACGACTCACACAACACATCCTGGGCGAAGAAAGCTATCATCATTACTGGCCGCGCGGGGTCGCGCTCGTCATCGCGCCGTGGAATTTCCCGCTCGCGATTTTGACTGGCATGGTCACGGCGGCACTCGTTACCGGCAACACCGTGATCATGAAACCGGCCGAGCAATCGGCCATCATCGCGTCGAAATTGATGGAGATGTTCGAGGAAGCCGGCATTCCTCCCGGCGTTTTGAATTTCCTCACCGGCAAGGGCTCGGTCATCGGCGCGCACCTTGTCGATCATAAAGATGTGCACACGGTCGCGTTCACCGGTTCGCGCGAAGTCGGTTTGCGCATTTGGAAAAGCGCGGGCGAAACGCGACCCGGCCAGGAGGAACTCAAGCGCGTTGTTTGCGAAATGGGCGGCAAGAACGCGATCATCATTGATTCCGACGCCGATCTCGACGAGGCGATTGTGGACACGATTTATTCCGCGTTCGGATATCAGGGACAGAAATGTTCCGCCTGTTCGCGGCTCATTGTTCTCGAAGAAAATTACGACCGCGTGGTGGAGCGCCTGCTCTCGGCAGCGGCGAGCTTGCGCGTCGGCAATCCGGAGGAGCCCGGCATTACCGTCGGTCCGGTGATCGACGAAGCTGCCTACAAACGGATTTTCGAATACATCGACATCGGCAAATCGGAAGCGACGCTCGCTTATCAAAACACGGATGTGCCCGAAAAAGGATTTTTTGTGCCGCCAACTATTTTCACGAATGTGCGACCAGATTTTCGCATTGGTTGCGAAGAAATTTTCGGCCCGGTGCTGAGCGTGATCAAAGTGCGCGACCTGACCGAGGCAATCGCAGCGGCCAACTCGACGGAATTTGCGCTGACCGCCGGATTCTTCTCGCGCAGTCCGGCTAATATCGAGCGCGCCAAAGCGGAAATCGTTGCCGGCAATGTTTACCTCAATCGTTCCTGCACCGGCGCGGTTGTTGGCCGCCATCCATTTGGCGGATTCAAGATGAGCGGCGGCGGCACGAAGGCCGGCGGTCCCGATTATCTTTTAAACTTTGTCGTCCCGCGCGTCGTGACTGAAAACATCATGCGCCACGGTTTCGCGCCCGAATCAACGCCCGAGTACCGCGACGAATTTCTCTGGCCGCAGAAGCGTTAGCCCTCTGCTTGAATGCTCCGCCGCAACGCGGATGATGGGCGAATGCTTTACATCGTAGCAACGCCGATCGGGAACCTGGCGGACATTACGTTGCGAGCGCTCGAAGTTTTGAAATCGGTGGATCTGATCGCGGCGGAAGACACGCGGCATTCCGGTAATTTGCTCAAGCACTTCGAGATCCGGAAACCACTCGTTAGTTATCATGAACACAATGAGGCCATGCGCACGTCGGAACTGGTGGAGCGTCTCGCGGCTGGGGAGAATGTCGCGCTGATCACCGACGCGGGAACGCCGGCCCTTTCGGATCCCGGCGCGCGTCTGCTGCGCAAATGCATCGAACGACAGCTGCCCTACACCGTTGTGCCGGGTCCTTCATCGATTATCACCGCTCTCGTTGGCTCCGGCTTCTCACTCGATCACTTTTCTTTTCACGGCTTTCTGCCAGTAAAAAGCGGACAACGCGAACGTGTCTTGCGCGGCGCGGCGGAACGCGAAGAAACCTCGGTTTATTTTGAATCGCCCTATCGCCTAACGAAGAGTCTCGCCGTCTGTGCGACTGTAATGCCGGAACGAACATTGTGCGTTGCGCGGGAGTTGACAAAAAAATTTGAGGAATTTCGTCGCGGGACCGGCGCCGAACTTCTAGCGCACTACGAATCAAAGCCGCCCAAAGGTGAAATTACCCTCGTCATCAGCGGGAAAAATTGGACGGCTATTTCGTAGCCGCTGCGTGCGACGACCGCTCAACGATACAAGTGCCCGAGTACGGCTTCGGGTTTGAGGCACTCAGATCGTGATAGCAGATCGCGCCCTCGACGAAATAATGATTCACGAGCGCACGTCGCGAATGGCGCAAGTCCCGCCGCGGTGAACCGCCGTGAATAAGATTCGCGTGCCAGAATAGAACGTCGCCCTTCTTGGCGTGAAAGTAGTGCGGCTCCATTTTGTGTTCGGCCAGCACTTGCTGAATGCGCGGTTCGTACTTCGCGTGGTACGATTCGGTTCCCCTCTCGCGAAAGTCATCTTCTTCGATTCCGACATCGCGGCTGAAAACGTAGGGCAACCGATGACTTCCCGGATAGTAGACGAGCGGTCCCGAATCGGGATGGATATCCTCAAAAGCGATCCAGCAAGCGCTCAAATATCCGATCGGGTAGGTCGTCATGTGAATGGAATCCGAGTGCGGCAGTTGCTGGCTGCCTTTATGGCAAGAGATGGTCTGGAACGGAGCGGGCTCGCGCTCCATCAGCAGTTGGACCCAATAAAGAAGAGTCGGATGCCGCAGGATCCGGCAAAAGCCCGGCACTTTCAGGTGCACATCGAGAAATCGTCCCGGGTATCGATCATCGGGTCCGACGGCTTCAGGTTCTAGCTCAACGATTCCATTGGCAACGGCCGCTTCATATTCGATCCAAACGTCATCGAGGAGAGCCGGTTCGATCGCACGTTCGAGAATGAGATATCCCTGCGCGCTCCAAAGGCGGCACAACTCCGCTTCTTTTTCGGTAAGGATACCAGCGACGCGCTTCGCTTCTATCTGCACTTCGGCATCAGGCTGATCCAGCCAGGGAAAAGGTCCGGCGTAGGGAAATTTTTCGAACCGCGGATTTTCCAAAACGTCCGCGCTCACTTGGACGGACGCGAAAGTCTCCGGTGCTTCTTTCGCGGGAGCGGTTGCACCGTTCGCCGGTCGCGCCGAAGGAATTTGAGTTTCCAAAAACTGAATGCGTTCGCTACTCGCCCTGAGCCTTTCTTCAAGCTTCGCAATTTTTTGCTGCAATTTATTTTGCTCCCGCTCGACTCGTTCAGTTCGCTTGATCAGCGGCCGAAATCCGGGAATTGCGCGCAGAATTGGGTGCTTCCTCACGATTGGAAACCCACTTTATCACTCTATTCTCAAAACGCGAGGTCGTGGGACAAGCGTAACGGTCGGCCAGCTTCATCAGACCGTCAGTGATTCACAATTGCAGCTTTCCCTTGTCAAAACGCCCTGTGCGTGTGACTTTCCCCGACTTTTTTCGGAGATTTCCATGGCTTTCGCAATCATCAAAACCGGTGGCCGCCAGTATCGCGTGTCGGAAGGGGACATTATCGATGTCGACTTTCTCGAAGCGGAGCCGGGCAAGGAAGGCATTTTTGCTGATGTTCTTTTTCATGCCGATGGCAGCAACCTCACGCACGGAACGCCGCTCATCGAGGGCGCCACAGTGGAAGGCGAAATCATTGAGCAGCGCAAAGATAAGAAAGTCATCGCTTTCAAGTATCGTCGTCGCAAAGGATATCATCGCACGGTGGGTCACCGGCGGAAATTGACGCGAGTGAAGATTACCGGCATCCGCATGGGCGGAAAATCCTCCAAGCCGAAAAAGGCGTCGAAATCGGAGACTTAATCAAATGGCTCATAAAAAAGGACAAGGCAGCGTTAAGAATGGTCGCGACAGCGTCAGCAAACGGCTCGGCGTGAAAAAATTTGGAAGCGAGCTGGTTGTGGCGGGCAACATCATCGTGCGCCAGCGCGGAACGAAATTCCTGCCGGGAAAAAATGTCGGATTAGGGCGAGATTACACGATTTTCTCACTCGTGGATGGCCACGTGCGCTTCGATCGGGCCGGGCGACGGGTTAACGTTGACCGAGTCACGGCATCGACATAGCCGAAGTCGTTAGGTAGCGGCGCTTTTTTCTCCCCGAGCCAATTTGATGATAGGCAAAGCTGCGCCCTTTGCAGTATAAACGATTTTCCGCCATGAAATATCACACTTACCTTCTGTTCGGCGCTCCCGGTAGCGGCAAAGGAACGCAGGGAAAGACGCTTGGCACAATCCCCCGATTTTTTCACTGCCCGTGTGGCGACGTTTTTCGTTCCATCGATACACGCACGAAAGTCGGTAAGGCGTTCCTCGAGTTCTCCAGCAAAGGGCAGCTCGTGCCCGACGACGTCACGGTCGAGTTGTGGGAGGAAGCAATCGATGCGGCGGTGGATGCGCACAAATTCAAGCCGGACATCGATATTCTCGTCCTCGATGGCATTCCACGGAATGTCAGCCAGGCGAAAATCATGGATGAAAAGATCGACGTGCAAAAAGTTTTCCATCTTTCCTGCCCGAATCGCGACACGCTTTTCACGCGTTTGAAAAAGCGCGCGCTCAAAGACAATCGCCTCGATGATGCGAACGAGCAGGTCATTCAGCGCCGCCTTGCTACTTACGAGTCGGAGTCGAAACCGGTCCTCGAATATTACGGCAAGGAGCGCATTACATGTGTTGACGCCACGCAGCCGCCCGCGAAAGTTCTACTCCATATACTGGAGAGCGTCGCCGACGGCGTGAATGGCCAACATGCAGCAGCAGTTTGAGAATTTAACCGCTTCGAGTCTTTACTGCGATAAATGTAAAACCGCGATGCCAGTGCGCGAGCGGTTACTGCTGGTCCTGCCAGACAAGGAGGTTTTCGATTATCTCTGCACCGGTTGCGCTTCTTCGGTAGGGCAACGTGAAATCACCGCCGGCGAAAAATTGATGGCGCAGAATATGACAGCGCGTCGTCCCCGGCGCACGCGAGCAGTTCATTCATTGCTGCCGTGATTTGGCTTTGTCTCAAACGCCGAAGATAATTTGCGCGGTCCCTCGCGCGGCTCGGGATGACAAGCAAGGCGCGACGCATCCTTAGTCATCCTGAGCGCAGCGAAGGACCTCACGAGTCACCTCTTCGTATCCGATGATTGCAACAGGCGCACAAATCACGTCCAAAAAAATGCGGGTCGTCTTCATTGGCACAGGGGAAATCGGTCTGCCGACGTTGCAAAGTCTTCTTTCTTCGACTGAGCACGAGCTTGTCGGCGTAGTTACGCAGCCAGACAAGCCGGCAGGGCGCGCACAGAAACTAACGGCACCAGCCATCAAGACCGCTCTGATGCAAACTGCCGTGCCGATTTTCCAACCGGCACGAATTAAGTCCGTCGACGCCGTTGAAGAAATCCGCGGATTGAATCCGGACGTGATCGTAGTCATGGCATACGGACAGATTCTACCGCGCGCGGTGCTCGAGCTTCCTCGCGTCGCTTGTTTGAATCTGCACGCATCGCTTCTGCCGAGACATCGCGGCGCCGCGCCGATCCAAGCTGCGATCGTTGCCGGCGATCGTGAAACGGGGATCACGGTGATGCACATGGATGAAGGTCTCGATACGGGAGATATTCTCCTCCAGTCACGGCTCAATGTTTCGCCTAACGAGACGGGTGGATCGCTTCACGATCGGCTGGCCGCTCTCGCGCCCGTTCCACTTGCCCAAGCACTTCGGCTTTTACGCGACGGGACTGCGACGCGTATTCCGCAGAATTCTACTGATGCGACATACGCTCCAAAGCTGACGCGCGATGATGGAAAAATCGATTGGACCGAATCGGCGCAATCGATCGAACGGAAACTTCGCGCGTTTGATCCATGGCCCGGCGCATTCACAACTATTGCGGACAAGTCAGGCAAACCGGCAAAACTGAAAATCTTTCGCGGGGTTATTGTCGATGCTAACGGAAAACCAGGCGAAATTATTCGCATGGACGAACGCGGTCTCGTCATGGCAACAAGCGATCGGGCGTTGGTTCTGGAGGAAGTTCAGATGGAAGGGAAGCGGCGAATGCAGGGAAGCGAATTTGCGCGCGGTCATCGGTCATAGCCTCATTTTGCTTTCCAAGTCGTTCGCGTTCTGTTTCATGATGACCCGCCATGCCGAGCGCAAAAGCAAAACCCGCCTATAAACGAATCGTCCTCAAACTAAGCGGCGAAGCCGTGCGTGAGGCCGGCGCGCGCGAAAACATTTCGCCGCAGATTGTGCGCGAGATTGCCGAGCGGGTTAAAGAAGTCGTCGAACTCGGGGTCCAGACCTCGATCGTAATCGGGGGAGGCAATATCTGGCGCGGACTCTCGGCCAGCCATCGTGGCATGGATCGCACGACCGCCGATTATATGGGCATGCTCGCCACTGTGATTAACGGTCTCGCCTTGCAGAGCGCGCTCGAACAGGCCGGCGTGGTCGTGCGCGTGCAATCGGCCATTGAAATGAAAAACGTGGCGGAGCCGTTTATTCTCCGCCGCGCGGTGCGGCATCTTGAAGTGGGTCGCGTGGTTATTTTCGTTGCCGGCACCGGTAATCCTTACTTTTCCACCGACACCACCGCAGCTTTGCGCGCGAGCGAAATTGGAGCGGATATTATTTTGAAAGCGACCAAGGTCGACGGTATTTACGAGCGCGATCCGAAGATTGACCCTAAAGCACGGCGTTACGACACGATCACCTACACCGAAGCTTTGACGAAACGGCTGCAGGTTATGGACTCAACCGCGTTCAGCCTCTGCATGGATAACAAAATCCCGATCGTGGTTTTCGATATGAACAAAGCAACGAACTTCCGCGATATTGTCTTGGGCAAAAAAGTGGGAACTGTTGTGACCGATTAGACCAATCCATTAAGATTGAATCAAACTGCGCATGACCGCCGAAGAAATTCTGTTCGAAGCCGAAATGACGATGGAGAAAAGCGTCGACTACATGGTGCACGAATTTGCTTCCGTTCGCACTGGTAAGGCTTCCCCAACTCTGGTCGAGAATGTCGACGTCGAAGCGTACGGGTCGACGATGAAATTAAAACAGCTCGCGCTCATCACTACGCCCGAGCCACGACTGCTAGTGGTGCAACCGTTCGATGCCGGCACTGTGCAGAATATCGAAAAAGCGCTCAAAGAATCGAAAATCGGAATTATGCCGGCGGTAGACGGAAAAATCATCCGGTTGCCGATTCCCGAACTGTCGGAAGAGCGGCGCAAGGATCTGGTGCGTTCGTTGCGGCAAATGGCTGAGGAAGCGCGCGTGCGCGTCCGCGCAAATCGTCGTACCGCAATGGACGAAGCTAAGAAGCTGCAGAAGTCAGGCGGCCTAACGGAAGATCAGTTGCGCGATCTGGAAGACGACGTGCAGAATTTGACCGACCGCTTTGTCAAATCGATTGACGAACATCTCGAACGCAAAGACGCCGAAGTGATGAAGGTGTAAAGGCACGTGTGCAAGTGCCTAACGAGTTGTTACAAACGAAATGTTGTAGCTGCCGCTGTCTCAGCGGCACACCGGGCGCCTACGGAATCGAATAACCCCGATTAGCCCGCCGCCCATTGCCAGTAACACGACACTTCCCGGTTCGGGAACGATCTTCGGATCGCTGAGCACAAGGTCATCGGGGTCAAACAGACTTCCAGATCCGTAGTTCACTTGAAATGAAGCCAGACCGTCAGTTGTTTCCAAGCGCGTACCATTTGCGACGTTATCAAACGTGCCAGTGATTACGCCGTTTGATGTCAGTATCGTGAAAATCTGATTTGCGCTCAATTGCAATTCGAATCCGTTGCTCATGGTAAGAAAAAGCAAGCCGCCGATCCCGACGTCTCCATTCACCTCGAGAAAATCGTAGTCGGTTCCCTGATTTAGTCCGCCAATATGGAAGCCCGTAAATGTGTTAGGGCCTTCCGACAAAAAGCCGTTGATCGTCAACTTTCCATCCGGGAAGACATTTCCCTCGCCGCCGACAAGCACATTCCCGTTAATGACTCCCGCACCACGCAAAGTATTATTTCCTGTGTTTATAGTTTGAGCGCTGGTAATCGTCCCGCCTTGCAGCTAAATCCCGAAAGCTCCAAACTGCCCTACGGTGGTGAAACTGCCGGTAAAACTGAGTGTCGCTCCCGATTGCACAATCATTAAGCCAGCATTCGTGAAGTTGGTGGCAATCGAACAATTGCCGGCAATGATGAGCGTATTGTTTTCCCCGTTGCGGGTCGTACCCGCGCCAGTGATTATCCCCCCTAATAACGTATAAGGTTGGTTAGATATGGAGCTAGAAAAGTTCGCAAAGCTCAAGGCGCCTCCTACGTTGAAAACGCCACTAGCATTACCTCCACCAGAAAGTTGCAAGCTATTGTTTGACTGTATCGTTACGCTTGCGTCGTTATTAAAAGGGCCGCCAACTTCAACTGCGTCACTAACAACGAAAATGCCCGCATTGTTGAATGTCGGGCCACTGGAGGTCGAACTACCCGAGACGGTACCGAGCGCCGCTCCTGATTGCGCATTCCAAGTTGCGCCAACCAAATTGTTGATGATTCCATCGGTGCCAATGATGGCTTTGCTTTGATTGACGATGCCCGAATTGTTGATCGTGCGTCCAGTCAACGTGCTGTCAATCACAGGACCGGATCCCGGAGGCGCAATCGTCGAACTCGATCCGGCGGCAAAGTTAATCACGCTGCGGGAAGGCCCTGAAATCTCGCCACCGGTCCAGGCCAATCCCTGATTTAGCGTTAGATCGAAAGAGCCGTCGAGTTTCCCCCCATTCAAGAGCAACTGCTCAATGGTAATGTTTTGATCAAGCGTGACATTACCGGTGTTAATGATGGCATCGTACGTAACGCCGCTAGCGTTGTTGGGATAATTCGGGTTAGTGTTCCACTGCGTGGCGTCGGTCCAGTTCCCAATGCCGTTGAGCCATGTCGCGGAGATATCTGCCGAAAATATCGCTGACGGCAGCAAGGCGACAAAGCACATAGCCAACAAATGCGGAACAAGAAGGGACCGTTTCATGAGGCAAAGATGTCACCACAAGACAACTCGCTCGACAAGGAGAAAAAAAGTGCGAAAGCGTCACTATCGCTACAGCCTAACGAGATCGAGCAGGAACTGGCACCAAAGATATACCATCCCACGCCAGGAATATTTGACTTCGCCGGCTGGAGTCTGGGTGAGGACGCCGCTCGCGATGTTGTGCGCTATTTGGTCGCGCAGATCGTTCTCCACTTCCACCTGCACGCGATCTTCATCCAGGGCATCGATCACCTCGGGATCGATGTTATGCTCTTGCAGAAATTTGCGATGGCTTTGGTACAGCTGCCAGAACGATTGGTCCGGCCGTTGACGATTGATGCGAAAGGTAGGCGTTAATTTCAAGCCATAGGAGAGTGGATAATTCCACGTCGTCCAAATGATGCCGTTCTTCGCGCGTGACGATATGCGCAAGTAATAAAAAGAAAGGTCGTGCTGTTCGTTTAGACAAATTGTCGCCTGCGACCGATCCTCTTCCTTGTAATAAAGTCGAAAAAATTGGCGATAATCTTCCCAGTCCCATCCGGCATCGCTTATGTGCGCGAAACCTTCGCTCTCGATCTCGTGTGAGATTTCGCTAAAGGTGGGAAATACATCCACTGAGGGCGGGCTCTTCGGCCGCAGTCTCTTTTCCTTTGGTAAACGCAATGCGCGAATACGCGTCAAAATTTCCAGCCACGGCAGGAACAACCAGCTCAGCGCGCCGAGTGCACCGTAAACAAAACTCCCGCTCACGAAATAAACCGCCAGAAACGAAGCGGTGAGAATCCCGAGCGCGCCCGCCTTCTGCGCGAAGGAGGTCTGATAACTGCGTAGAGCAATGCTGAGCACGAACACGCCCAGCGTCATGAGAAGACCAAAAAGCATTATGGCTCGATCTGATGCTCGCGCAGAAATTTTTCCAACTGATCGGTATCAAAATTCGCGAGCACCTCTTCGCCGGCGACTAATGTGGGGACATAAGTTTGGTCGGATAGCTCTTTCATTTCGGCATACGCCTCTCGGTCCTGGCCAACATCAATGACAGAAAACTTATAGCCGCGCTCGGTCAGATAATCTTTCGCGTCGATGCACCACGAGCACCACTCCCGGCTATAAAGTTTAATCTCACTCGGCACGCGTGGAATAAACAAGCGCATCCCATGCCGTCAACCTCTACCAATGATCTCGCCCGTCAGTATCGCGCTTTGTCGGCGGCAGGGTGCGCTTGATTGATCGAATTCGTTCCGCGACCGGTTATCTTGCGACCTGAACTTTATAACTTCCGGGGGTAAGCTGAAAACTGAGAGGCAATTCGAGAATAAGCGGACCGCGGGCGAGGTGCCACTTACTCAACGTCTTCTGCGCTACGCGATCGAAGACCGCGTCGCCGCTGCTTTTCAAAATTTTGAGCTCTCGATGTAACCGGATTTTCCGCCATGCAACTCATAAACACCCTTCCCCTTCTTAAAGGTCCAATTTCCTCGTGGATAATCCGGGATTGGGCCTTTTAAGACGGTTCCCTTGCCAAGATAACGGGCTAGAACATCATCCATTGATCTCGCCGTCTTCTCATACCTTATTTGGATTCGGACCCCGCCACCTTCCAACGTGAATGCGATCGGAATTCTGACCTTCGAGAAAATGCCAGGTTGGAACCGCCATTGCTTGAATGCTGTTATCGCAGCGTCGTCTAGAACGCTTGCGCCTGTGCTAGGATCCATATGCACATCCGTGACCAGACCGGTGACTTTATCTATCTCTACAATCGCGACTCCTGCGCCACTTATTTTACGACGTCGCGCTCGTAAGGATAATCAGGCCGAGTGGAATATACCACGCTGCCGGCAGCATCTGTTTCGGACAGATTATCGGACTCTGATCGTGCAATCACTTGCCGTGTAGCAAGGTAAAGAAGCGATATAGCTAACGAAAGAACACAGATCCCGAATCGTCGCATAACTAGGCTATCGCGCTCTGGTTCCTTACCGCCGGCGGCTGCTTACTAATCCGACCAACATCGAACCGCCTATGAACAATACGAGACTTACCGGCTCAGGCACAACGTGCGGATCGCTCAAGACCAGATCATCCGGATCAAACAAACTTCCCGCGCCGTAATTCACCTGGAACGAAGCCTTGCCATCCGCCGTCACTAAACGCCCTCCGTTTGCAATATTATCGAACGCACCGGTTAGAACGTCACCTGAAGTAAATAGGGTGAATACCAGGTCTGGATCGATCTGTTGCTCGAAGTCGTTAGGCATGTGTAGCTCAAGAACGCCGTCGAGCGACACCAATCCGCTAACAGATAGGTAATCGTATTGCTTGCCTTGAGTAAGTCCCCCGATCTCCATTACCAGCTTCGAGTTACTCAGTAACGAAACATTGCCGTTAATTGTGATAGTTCCCGGTGAAGTACCGGGCGAGATCGTTCCGTTATTGCTGACGCTGCCGTTTATTGTCCCAGAACCAACAAGACTACCACTTTGAAAGTTGAGAACTTTCGCGCTCGTAATCGTGCCACCGCTTAGCTGTGTCGTGGCTTCACCGCTTGCTCGCCTCTGATGGGTGAACGTCCCATTAAGAGTGAGCGTTGCACCCGCCTGCACAACCAAGGTGGCATAATTATCGAGGTTTGTATTGATCGTAGTGTCGCCCGCTACGGTTACTTTAGATGGTCCCTCGTAGCTATATCCGAATAGCTCGATTCGTGTTGTGCCCGTACCAGTAATCAACGTGCCTGTATTCAAGGTTTGATGTGCCAAAAGCAGCTCTGCACTGGCACCCACGTCGAAGGTGCCGCTCGAACTTCCTCGAAAAACACCTAGGGAACCATTCGGCGAAACGTTAACATTCCCTGAGTTATGAAACGTCGTAAGCAAGGAAGCGTAAGAGACAGCAACGTTCCCCGCGTTATTAAACACGCCCCCAGGAACACGGGAAAATTGCCATTTATACTGTCCAAATTCCACGTTGCTCCGGCAAGGTTGTTAATCTGACCGAAGAAAAAATGGAAGTCACCCTGGTTAACAACGCCCGAGTTATTGATCGTCGCGTAGAAATTGTCGTAAGCGAAATTTGACCCGTTGCTGATCGAAGAAGTAGAACCGGTCGCGAGATTGATCGTAAGCGTCCCATTGCTCGGATTTACAGACCGCCTGCGTAGAATAAGCCCTCGTTCAGAGTTAGCGTGCCAGCGCCGCTGAGAGTGGTATTAAAAACCGGGTCTCCGCGATTTATGAACAGCCGCTGAATAGTGATGTCGCGGTCAAGCGTCACCTTGCCAATATTGATAGTGGCATCGTAGGTACTGTCGCCAATATTATTAGGATAGTTGGGACTCGTGCTCCATAGAGTCCCGTCGCTCCAATTATTATTACCGCCGCCAATCCAAATGGCAGAAAAATCAGCGGCGGAGCTTTTGGCGACTGACGTGACCTGTACGACGATCGCCAGATATGGGGGGAGCAACAATGCTCGGAGGGAGTTCATGAGCCAATCGCACCAAAATTTCCCTTGCTTTGCAAGGACCGACCGACAGCGCTGCCAGCAAGCGAGGCAACCGGCGTCAGTACGATTTTGCCCAGACAACGCGCCGGGAACTTGGCTCGCCGGTAAAAATGCAACGACCAGGCTCGGCCTCACCAAATGGAATCACCCGGATAGTAACTTTGAGATCGCTCTTTATTTTTTCTTCAACTTCGCGTGAACCGTTCCAGTGTGCGAGAGCGAAACCACCGTGGATTTCGGGCTTGTCCGATTTCTTCGGCGTGAAAAAATCGTAGAACTCTTCTTTTGAATCGATCGCGCGCGTATTCGCATCACGGAATTGCTTGGCGCGTTGAAGCAACATTTGTTGGATAGCATCGAGTAACTCGGGCGTCCGCCTAACGAGTTCAGAAGCGGACAAAATTTCCTTGTCCTTGACCGGTTGATCCCGCCGGCTCACGGCAACGTTACCCGATTCAAGGTCACGCGGGCCTAGCTCCACACGTAGCGGCACACCTTTCTTAATCCATTCCCAATTCTTTACCCCGCCACCAAGGTCGCGCTGGTCCACTTCTACTTCGATCGGCGCACCGTGGTAACTAAGACCCCGAAGCTGCGATGCAAGTTTGCCGGTCGCTTCCAAGACAACCGCGCGTGTGTCTTCCTTCGGTGTGATCGGAATGATGACGACGTGCGTCGGCGCGATACGCGGCGGCAGCACCAATCCATCGTCATCGCTGTGCATCATAATGAGCGTGCCGACAAGTCGCGTGCTCGCGCCCCAGCTCGTCGTCCAACCGAATTCCTGTTTCCCATCCCGCGTTTGAAATTGTATTCCGCTCGCGCGGGAAAAGTTTTGTCCAAGAAAGTGCGAAGTGCCAGCCTGGATCGCCTTGCGGTCCTGCACCATTGCTTCGATTGACAACGTCTGCACCGCGCCGGGAAAACGTTCGCTCTCGGATTTTTCACCGCTGTAAACGGGGACTGCGAGATGATCGCGCACAAAAGTTTCGTAAACGTCGAGCATCCGTTTGGTTTCATCACGCGCTTCGGCTTCCGTTTCGTGGACGGTGTGGCCTTCCTGCCAAAGAAACTCGGTCGTGCGAAGAAAGATCCGCGGCCGCATTTCCCAACGCACAACGTTGCACCATTGGTTAATGAGAATCGGAAGGTCGCGATACGATTGTACCCACTTCGCGTAACTGGCGCCGATGATTGTTTCCGAAGTTGGCCTAACGACTAATGGCTCGGTCAGCGGACTCGCCGGTTTCATCTTACCATCCGGGCCAACTTCAAGCCGGCTATGAGTGACAACAGCACACTCTTTCGCGAAGCCTTCGACGTGCTCCGCTTCCTTCGCGAAATAACTTAGGGGGATGAAGAGCGGGAAGTAAGCGTTCTTATGGCCGGTCGCTTTGAACATGGCGTCGAGGTGACGTTGCATGTTTTCCCAAAGTCCAAAGCCCCAGGGGCGAATAACCATGCAGCCGCGCACATCGGATGGCTCGGCGAGTTCAGCGGCGCGAATGACCTGCTGATACCATTCGGGAAAATCTTCTTCGCGCCGCGGAGTAATGGCGGTTTTGGTAGAGGCGGAGTTCGACATGACGACACGGAGTTAAACTCGCGCGACCGAAATGACCAGCAAGCAATTGCGATTCGTCGGCGCGACGGGCCGTCGCGCCCTGCCGACAAAAGATTATGGATTGCGGGCGACCAGCGTCTCGCTCGGTGCGCCCGCTTCCGCGAAATTCCCCGCAAATTCGATGCTGCAGACGCTGCGATAGAGTGCGTGCGAGCCAAAGGCTGCACCAGCCACGCCGAAAGCTGGATTGAAAATATTCTTCCGATGTTTTCGTCCGCGCAGTCCATCGTCGATGATGAGAGCGAGTACGATGTCGCGCGCACTCGATTTTCCGTAGGAAATGTTCTCGCCCCAAATCAGGCCCCATCTTCCATATCGATTAATCCGTTCGCCCGGGTTGTTCCAATCGCTGCCGCCGTGACCCATGCGTCCGTTCGTTTGATCGGTACAATGATCCGCTGCCGCCCGGCACATTCCGGGAGAAACCGACAACGGCGCCTGAGGCTGCGCTCTCCGCAGAAACGCGATTGCTTCGTTCAAGGCGCCAACGCCTTCCTTTGTCCGTAACATCGTTCGGCCCGGAAACACCAAAATGTTTCCGTGAAAATGCGAACGAAGTTCCTCAACGAACGTTGCGTATTGAGCTGGATTGGTCCGCGCCAGGTTCATTTCACGAATAACAGCCCGACCCGACACGCCATCGCCGTCGGAATCCGAAGCCGCGGTCGCAACCTGAAGAGCAACAAAAACTGGGAGAGCGAAAAAGAAGCGCATTATGGCTTTTATAAGCAAAACGAATGCCATTTTGCGCTCCCCGGATGAGCCGCAAACTCGATCTCCAGAGGTTGACACTCCCGTGCGACACCCGTAGTTTCCGTGCCCTTCCTCCTCTGGATGAAAACGTTTTCTGCTAAAGCCAACGAAGTCCCACGCAAGTGGTGGATCATTGACGCCAACAATCAGGTCCTTGGCCGCGTCGCGGTCAAAGCCGCCAATCTTTTGCGTGGAAAAGAGAAGGCCATCTATACCCCGCATGTCGATACCGGCGACTTCGTTGTCGTGATCAATGCGGACAAGGTCCGACTCACCGGCAAGAAGGAAGAGCAGAAGAGCTACATGAGTTTTTCCGGATTCGTCGGTGGCCACAAGACGGAGACAGCCCGCGCCCGTCGCGCGCGGCATCCGGAGCTGTTAGTGGAGCGTGCGATTCGTGGAATGATTCCCCACAATCGGCTCGGACGCGCGGTCTATCGGAAGCTGAAAGTTTACCGCGGCGATTTGCATCCTCACGCCGCTCAACAACCAGCCCCGGTTTCGCTGCCGTAGCCTAACGAGTTATTTTTATGGCGCAGACTGAAGAGTTTATTGCAACCGGACGTCGCAAGACATCCGTGGCTCGGATTCGAATGACCGCCGGTAACGGCAAGATCGATATTAACGGGCGAAGTTTTGAAGATTATTTCCCGACCGCTCCGCTGCAGAACACAGTACTGCAGCCGTTGCAGGCAGTGAAGCTGGCGAATGCCTACGATCTTTCCATTAACGCCACCGGCGGCGGTCCGACTGGCCAAGCCGGCGCGGCTCGGCTCGCGATCGCGCGTGCGCTCTTACAGGTAGATGGAAATCTGCGCGCTACACTCAAGGCTGAAGGCTTACTCAGACGCGATCCGAGAATGAAAGAGCGAAAGAAATCCGGTCAACCCGGCGCTCGCAAACGCTTCCAATTCTCGAAGCGATAGTCGACTGGTAGGGGCGATTGACCCAATCGCCCGCGGGCGGTTACGGTGAACCGCCCTACCTCAAACGGCGCTACGGTTTTCGTGGCGCGGGATTGGGCGGCAAAGCTGCTGTCGGCGCAGCGGAAGCACTCGGACTAACAACTGGACTCGCGTTCGCGGGAGGAGAAGGTTGCGCCTCAGTTGCTGGCCGTAGCAACCGCAACTCTCGCGATGCCTCGCCCGCGAGATAGCTCTCGCGATATTGCGTGAGAAAATTTTCGCAGGCGCGTCGCGCTTCCTCGATCTTTCCTTTAGCCTTCAGCAGGTGCACTTGCGATAGGAGCGCAAGCGGAGCGACAAAACTCTTCGGATAATTCGTCACCACTCGTTGCAGGGTGGTGAGGGCTTCATCCGGTTTTCCCATCGACTCGAAATTTGCGGCCATCCCCATTCGCGCCGTACCCGCCAGTTCGTGTTCGGGGAACTTGTCGAGAAACGTCTGCAGCGTTGCGTTAGCCTGATTGAAATCCTTTTGCGCCCGATACGAGTCGGCCAAAAACAGGTAAGCAGATGCGCCGGCCGCTGTTCCCGGATAGCGGTCGATGACCTGGCGATATTCCGGGATCGTTTTTGCTTTCGCTAAAAACTCCGCGGCGGGCGAATCGCGATGGTCGGTGTAAACGCGATACCCGACAAAACCTGCTCCGCCGATAACGAGCACAAGCAAAGCAGCGAGCAGTTCCGTTTTATGACGGAACCAAAAGACGGCGGGATCGAGCGCCGCATCGCGGGACGGTGGTGGAACGGTCGGCATAATCTTTCTCGTGCAGGCCGGTGATTACCGGCAAGAGCCTGCTCTTATGCCATGCGAAACTTTCTTGCGCAAGGGCGCAGCCATGATTCGAAATTTTTCTTATTCGTTAGGCAAAACGACGTGCCCGGACTTCGATCCTGCCCGCCCGCACCCGCGTCTCGAAACAGGGCTGCGAAAAAGCGGTCGGGCCTTCAATCGCGTGCCCGTCTTCGAACGAAAAAAGCGAGCCGTGCCATGGACAACGCACACACAAGCCTTCGAGTTTTCCTTCCGATAAGGGACCGCCCAGATGCGAGCATTTATCGGCGAGCGCGAAAACTTGTCCGCCCCCTCGCACCAACACAATCGGAATGTCGCCCGCACTCGCTTTTTTCAGTTTCCCTTCCGGCAAATCCTCTTCGTTCATCACCGGGACAAATTTTGTCGGCAATTCCTGCGGCGCGTGATTGACGCCGATCTTTTCCTTGAAAACGAGATGACCGCCGAGATATGCGCCGGCCATAGTCAAACAAAATCCCGCCAGGCCGGTCACGATTCCCTCGCGGCGCTGCCCATTGCGCCGCTGCCACCAACTTCCGAGATAACAAAGTGTCGCGCCGATGTTCACGATCGCATGCAGCGCGCCGACGCGTTTCGGTTTGTCGTTCGTGAATTGCCAATCATTCAGACCGGCGACGGCCGCGGCACCGGCGCCAATCAAACCGATTCCCACCGCGATATCCGCGCCTGGCGCAAAAGTTTTGTCGCCGGTGGAAAGTTCATAGAGATCTAGCGCCGTCGATGTCGACCATGCACCGACCGGGACATCCGTCAGAACGGGATGGAGCGGATGCCCCAACCATGTTCCGTGCAAAACATTTCGTATCTGCTGGGCAATGGCGTTCTTCTGGTTGAGCGTGACTTCCGCGGTCGCATCGAGCGCAGTCTCCACCGGTTTCAGCCACTTCTGCTCGTTGATCAGATCTCCAATGCTTTTCATGCCTTTGAATCGATTTACGACGTAGAGGCGCTTGTGCCAAGCGCCCTATTCACAGGGCAGGCGGGGACGGTTGCGGTGAACCGCTCCTACCCAAGCATTGCAACAAGTCCGCGCTCCCACGCAAGCACGATTTTCTTCTGATGGCACAAGAAAACGAAAACCCAGCCCAACCTTCGCCGGCGCCAACGCCACCAACGCAAAATCCCGAGAAACCACCGGAAGAATGGGCGACCGGCAAGGAACCAATGACCGGTCCGCAGCGTTCTTATCTGCAAACGCTCTGCCGCGAAGCTGGTGAAGAATTCAACGAAAGCCTGACGAAAGCAGAAGCGTCGAAAAAAATCGACGAGCTCCAGACAAAAACCGGACGCGGGAAAAATCGTTAGGTTTTCGCGCTGGCGCGTCCGCGCCGCAGTTGAATCTTTGCCGAAGAGCGCGTGTCGGCTTTGAGATAATCGCGCATCAAGGTGAGCGCCTGATCATTCCCCTTCTTCGTGTTCGAACGGTGCAGTCCGAGGGAACAATCAATTTGTAATCGCGCATATAGGCGTCGTTCGCAGTGAAGAGCACGCAATAATTTCTGGCGATACCAGTGAGAATGAGAATTTTCGCGCCAAGATAGCGTAGCAACGTTTGTAGACTCGACGAGAAGAAGCCGGAATGCTTTGGCTTCAGGACAAAGTAATCGTCGTCGCCGGGCTCCAGAAGATCGACGATTTCGTGCGCCTTGCCCTGCCGGCAATGCTCGACTAACCGCCGCAAATCGGAACACCAGCGTCCGAAGTTATCATTCACGTAAATGACCGGAATGCGCGCTTTCTTTTAGCTTGGCGATCCTGCGCGCCATCGCCGGCGCATAGCGCATCAACTGGTTCGCTTCCGGAAAATCGAGGTCGTTGATGACGTCGATAATCAAAAGCGCGGTTTCGGATTTGTCCGGCGCGCTGCCGTGAAGATTCCGGTTTTTCGCAGGCATAATTCTGTAGCTGCCGGTGTCCTCACCGGCAGAACTGCCGCCAGAGACGGCGGCAGCTACAACACTCATTGCGAATTGACGCTTAACTCTTCTTCCGCCCGCCCGATTTTTTTCCTCCCTTTCGTCCACCTTTGCGCATCGGAGACTTGTCTTGCTTCTTGCCGCGACCGCTGCCGCTCTTCTTCCCGCCCTTGTCCGATTTGTTCACCGTCGCCCACGCGCGACGTTCCGCTTCCTCTTTTCCGACACCGCGCTTCTCGTAACTTTTCTCGATCTTCCCTGCTTTGCGTTTTTGTTTTGACGTGTATTTCTTTTTGCTGCCTTGAGCCATAAATTATTCCTCCATTTGTTAGTCCCCACGGGACATTTCCATTTTCAAACTTCTAAACGCATTTCGCGCGCTCGTCGGATTTATCGCGCACGAACCGCGCAATACACTCGGCTTCCATTTCTCCGGCGATAAACTTTCTATATGAACGCATTCTACAATTTTATCGCGCCATCGCTGGGACTGGGCATCGAACCGAAAGACCTGACATTTCTCCAAATCTCACTGCGTGGGATCGTCGTCTTTGTTGCCACACTCATTATGGTGCGAGTCGGGCACAAACGCTCGCTTGCGCGCAAGACCGCTTTCGATGCCGTCCTGCTCGTTATTCTCGCGTCTGTCCTTTCCCGCGCGATCAACGGCAGCGCCGCGTTTTTTGCGACGATCGGCGGAGGCTTGGTCATCGTTTTGGTCCATCGGCTCATGGCCGCCCTGGCTTATTACTCGCACTGGTTCGGAGTGCTGATCAAAGGCAGGCCAGACATGATCATTGACGATGGCGACCTCTTGTTCGGCACGATGCGGCGCAATCACATTTCCAAACACGACGTTGAAGAAGATCTGCGTCTCGACGCGAAAACTGAAGATCTCAAGGACATCCGGGTCGGCTTCGTCGAACGCAGCGGCGACATCAGCTTCATCGAGAAGAAAAAATAATCGCTCGATCTTCTTAGCGACCTGCCGACGCCATCGACTCGCTTCGTCGCATTTCGGGACTAACTTCCGTCGTGCAGCAACACGATAAACTTTTCACTCCCGGGCCCGTCGAAGTTTCAGAAGAAACTCTCGCCGCATTCGGGCGTCCGACGATTGGCCATCGCGGTGATGCTTTCAAAAACCTCTACCGCGATATTCATCCAAAGCTGCAAACATTGTTCGGAACAAAGCAACCGGTCTTCCTCTCCACCTCATCCGCCTGGGGCGTGATGGAAGCTTCGATCCGCAACCTCGTCGATCGTGGCGTGCTCTGCTGCATCTGCGGCGCGTTTTCCGACAAATGGCTCGATGTCGCGAAGCGTTGCGGCAAGAACGCCGAACCGCTGCAGGTCGATTGGGGAAGCCACATCGATCACAAAGTTATCGATGCAAAACTCGCGACCGGAAATTTCGACACCATCACCTTGATACACAACGAAACCTCCACCGGCGTCATGAATCCGTTGCCGGAAATTTGCTGCACGCTCGCAAAATATCCCGACGTCGCGCTTATCGTCGACACTGTCTCATCCTTCTCCGCCATGAAGATCGACATGGATGCGCTCGGAATCGACGTCCTGCTTACCGGATCACAAAAAGCGCTCGCGTTGCCGCCCGGCTTTTCACTTTTCTCGGTTTCCGAAAAAGCATTTGCGCGCTGCGAGAAACAGAAGGATCGCGGCTACTACTTCGACTTCCTCGAATTCAAAAAGCAGCAAGCCGACTGGATGACGCCAACGACGCCAAGCATCGGCCACGTCTACGCGCTCCAATCCAAGCTCGACGAAATTTTCGCAGAAGGCCTAACGAATCGCTACGAACGTCACACCCACACCAACGCACTCGTGCACGACTGGGTTCGCGGCGCCGGTTTCGATTTCTTCGCCGAGGAAGGCTTTCGCTCCAAAACGCTCACCTGTGTGAAAAACAATCGCGGCATCGACGTCGCAAAACTCGTGCGCGATCTACGCGCGAAACATCATCTCGTCATCGACGGCGGCTACGGCAGACTTAAAGGCCAAACCTTCCGTCTCTCCAACATGGGCGACGAAAATGAAGAAACAGTTTCGCATTTGCTGGCGTGTCTCGACGATTGCATCCGCTGATCTATGAAAAGAATTTTGGTCCCGATCGATTTTTCCGTTGCTACATCGCACGTGCTGGATTTGGCGCAGCGGCTGGGAAAAGCGTTCGAGTCCCAAATTCATCTCGTCTACGTGCGCGAGATTCCGACCCCGCTGCCGACGAGCCCTCTCGGTTACGGCGCGCTCGGTATGCCGGAAATAATTCCCGTTCCCGTCTCGGAAGTTGTCGGGCAACCGATCGTGCCTAACGAGAAAGAAAAAAAGAAGCTCGACGAATGGAAAGCGGAAATTGAGCGTGCCGGTCTCAAGGTGACACTGCACCAACCGACAGGAATCACGGTGGAAGAAATCCTTGAGTGCGCACGTACCATAAAAGCAGATGTTATCGTGATGGGCCGACACGGACACGGCGCGATGTACAATTTGCTCGTGGGTAGCGTGACGGAGGGAGTGTTGAAGCGAGCAACGGTGCCAGTGCTTCTCGTGCCGGGTCGCGGAGGCGCAAAGTCATAAATCTTTACCAGGCAGGCACGTCACTTGCGCATGGTTTACCTTATCGGAAAGGTTTCGAACATGCGCGCCGGTAAAGTTCTTGCTTTCGCTTTTTGCCTCTTCATCTCGACGGCACGGGCGGAACCGCGACTTCCGTTTACGACGGTCTTCAAAGGTCGCGATCGCTTCGATCGGCTCGTTGCTCTCGCGAAGGCGAACGATTGGAAATCGCTTCCGATCGGCGAACGCACCGCAACGGTGGGACGCGCTCTCACCGGAACGCGTTACAAATCTTTCACGCTCGAGATCGACAATCGCATCGAAGCCGCCTCCGCGAATTTCAATGGCATGGATTGCTGGACGTTTTTTGAAATCGCGCTCGGCTTCGCCCGCATGCTCGACGAATCGCCGGAGGATTGGACCCCGGAAAGATTGCTGCACTATATCGAGGTCGATCGTTACCGCGGTGGCGAGTGCACCGGCGATTATCTATCGCGGCTGCATTATCTGGAAGATTGGCTATCCGATAACAATCAGCGCGGATTAGTCGACGATCTGACGCGCGATCTTGGCGGCGTGAGCGTTCCGCATTCCGCGCGCGAGATGAGTGTCGGCTGGCACCATTATCGTTATCTCAAGGCGAATCGCCGACTGCTCCGGCCGCTCGCGCAAATGGAAGCGCGCGTCAGTTCGCATTCGCTCTACATGATTCCAAAAAATCGTGTCGCGGGAATCGAATCGAAACTGCGCGATGGCGATATCATCGGGATTGTTTCACGCGATCGCACCGGGCTGTATTCTACTTCGCACGTTGGCCTCGCCGTGGGCGAGAATGGTGCTCTGCATTTTATGCACGCGCCGTCGCCGCAAAATTATGGGCGCGTCGTGGTCGATTCACGGCTCTCGAGTTATCTTTATCGTTATCGCACCGATGCCGGCATTCTCGTCGCGCGACCGCTGAGGTAGCTAATCCTGGTCCTTGTTCGGCTCTGGTTCCTCAGCAAGTGGCAGCTCGATTACGAACTGGGCACCTTTGCCCAGGCCTTCACTTTTGGCGGATATTTTTCCGCCGTGCATTTCCACCACCGCTTTGCTGATGGCCAGACCAAGCCCCAGTCCTTCACGGCGACCGCCGACTTGTTCGAAGGCATTAAAAATTGTCTCGAGATGCTGCGGCTCAATCCCCACGCCGCTATCCGCAATCGTGATCCGCAGCTTGCCGAGCATCGGGTTGCTTGACTGAATGGAAACAGTCCCGTGTTCGCCGGTAAATTTATAGGCGTTGCGGAGAAGATTCCAGAACGCCTGCTGCAAACGCGCGGAATCGACGACAAGGTGGTGCCTGGGAGCGTCCAAAGAAATGAGGACATTAATCTGGCGCGCACTGATGTCGGTGCGCACGATGTCCATGGCATGCCGCATTAATTCATGCGCATCCGCCGGTCGCAGGTCGAGTTGCAGTTTGCCGCGCGCGATGCGCGTGAGATCGAGTAAGTCGTCGATCAAGCGCGCTTCCAGTTCCACATTTCGACAAACCATTTCCAACCCCTGAACGAGATCAACCGGCAAATCGTGTTGCTTGATCATGCCGCCGGCCCAGATAAGCACCGGTGTAAGCGGAGTTCGCAATTCATGACTGAGTGTGGCGAGAAATCGATCCTTTGCTGCATTGGCAGCTTCAGCACTTTCTTTTTCTTCCTGCAGCTCCTTTTCCATCTCGCGGCGATGAAGAAAGAGTCCAATCTGAATGCCTAACGAGTCGACCATTTGCAGAAGATCGTCGTCCGGTTGCACAACGGAAGGGTCGAACAATTCAATCACGCCATTAATTTCTTCATTGGCGAAAAGAGGAAACGCAAAGGCCCCGCACAATCCAGATGCCGCCGCCGCCTTCGCGCGCGGGAAATTTTTATCCTGGGTCACGTCTCGAATCCAAGTGGGCTTCCTCGACTCCATCACGCGCCCGGGTAACCCGATCGTTTTTTTCAAGCGCGTTTGCCGCGTGATTTGATCGAAGAATTTGAGTCGTTCGTCTCCCGCATGCCACGTGCAGGCGCAATGGAGAGTTTCATTCTGCTTTTCGCAAAGCCAGATGGAACCAAAAACCCAGTTTCCGCTGCCAGCGATCGTTCGAAGAATATCTTCGCCGGCTTCCGCAAGCGACCACGATCCCGCAAGCAAGCTGACGATGTCATATTGAGCCGAGCGTCTGCGTTCGGTCCGCACCCGTTCCGTGATGTCGCGCAAGTAAGCGGAGAAAACGGGAGCGCCCTCGATGCGCAAGGCTGTAATCGCCAGTTCCACCAGAATCGCACCGCCGTCTGCGCGCACTGCCGCAATTTCTATGCGCCGATCGAGAACCGGTCCTTCGCCGGTGGCAAGATAATGGGCAAGGCCGCGACGATGTCTTTCGCGCAGCTCCGGTGGAATTATTAGTTCGGCCAATTCCTGACCGACTGCTTGCGCGCGGGTGTAGCCAAACGTTCGTTCTGCGGCGGGATTGAATTCCAGGACGCGCCCCTGCGCATCCATCGTGATGATGCAGTCGAGTGCGGAAGAAAGAATTGCGCGGTTCAGAGCCTCCAGCCATTCCTGCGGCTTCTTTTCGCTGCTCGTTAGGTCATGCGGGCTTTCGTTCACGTGGAAGCTTATTAATTGTGGACCCTGGTCACGGGCGATAACCGAAGCGCGGCTGCAGACGGTTGAGTACTTCCGCGGCGTAGCGTTGATCCTCATCGGAAAGATATTCCCGGTAACCGCCAATCTTTCCGCGACGGACCTTGAACGATTCCGGATCGGCTACGTCCCCCGGTCTCAAAATTTTGGAATCGAAAGCACCGGCCGCCTCCAGTTTCCTCATGTTTTCGAAATCGGAAAACGCGAGTGCATGAGCGAATGCACCTGCGTCAGGAGACGCTTCGCCGAGGGCAGCCAGTAACGTTCCAAATGCTTTTTCCGGATCGGCCCGCAAAGCTTCGTAGCTAACGAGCAAAAAGTTTTTGCGCCGTCCGAATTCTTTTAACCAGCGGTTCATGGTATCGACGATTGCCCTGATGCCGAAAGCTTCATCGCGCAAGAGTTCACTTAAGGTCTTTTGTTTTAATTCGTTAGGCGTATCGGCCGAGCGCCGCACGAGCTGAACGTAATGGGAAACGAAAGCGTCGCGCGGGTCGCGCGCGAGAAGGATGATTTTGGCGCGGCGTAATTCGCTCGCCGGAACCAAGTACTTGCCACGGACCTTGTCCCAAAGATCGGCCTTGGTCCGCTGCTCGAAGAGGTCGTGTGAGTAAACGATGCGCGGCGTGGCTGGCAGCGCGTGCTTGTCGGGCTCGAGGGTGAACGGTTTTCCCGCGCGTTTGCAATAATACGCGCACAAGAATGCACGCACCCAGGTGCGGCCACTCTTTGGTATGGAAACAACGATCGCATCGCCGCCGGATAATTCGCGGGCTCGACTGCTAAGATTAAGCCGAATGGGCAACACGATTACCGGCGGCGGTGCGATCGCAAAGAATCGCGATAGGAATAAAGACGCGATTTCAAATATTCGCGCGGCGTTTCGAAACGAATAGGGCGGAACCAGTGCCGCAGCTCGCGTCGGCTCAGTCGAGGCTCATAGCCAAAAATCGGCATCAGTTCATGGCAATGCCATTCCACCCAGCCGATCTCGTCGCGCGAAAGTTCCGTTTCCCAGCGCGTCAACGGTTCGATGCTGATTTCGGAAAAATCAGTTTCGGCGGCAGAATTGCCGCGCCAGAATTTGCCAGCCTTTGTCGGTGTCAAAACCGTCTCGCGTTCAAAGCCGATCTGGAGGAACGCACAAACCTTTTCCATCCACGCGGCCGGATCAAGCACAAGCTTTTCGTAGGGAACAACGAAGGTGCGCGCATCATCACCGCGCAGAGAGCTTGCTGCGAGCGAGGCTGCCTTCAACCAGTGGCTGACGCAGTAATAGATTGAGAAGCGCCGCAGCTTTCTCGTTTTTTCCAGCGCAATCTGCGCGGCCAGGATCGCTCGTGGATCGCGCATCGTGAGAAGGACTTTTGCCTTTGGAAAACGATTGAAGATCGCAGGAAGATGATTGCGGTTCGCAGGGGTTTTTTCCACCCACCGTTTAACGGTTTCGAGCGAACGGCCAATTGTCTCTGCGTAGGCTTCGAGCATGAGAAGGAGTAAATCTTTCTGCGCATTTGCCGGAGCGAATGCGCGCTCTTCGAACAAACGGAGAAATTTCTCGGTCGGAAAATAGGAGTAATCGCGCTTGCCCCATTTGCATGGCCCGCCGAAGACCACATTCGAAAGCGATTCTTTCGTTAGGTAGTCGAATTGTTCGCGGCGCGATCGTTGACCGTATTTAGTCAGGATGGTGGGGAAGTAGGCAGTCTCCTCCGGAAGCACAAGCAATTCCGGATGATTATCGAGCAGCGCGACGAGCAACGTCGTTCCTGATTTTGCCTGACCTGCAACAAAGCAGGCGCGCTGATGGAATGGCAGGCCTTCGGACATACAGCAAAGTCGTCCGGCACCGCTTTGTGTTACGCAAGAATATTCTTCTTCCTGATTCCAGCGGTTTCGAATGCAATGATCGCGCGGACCTAGCTCGCTGAGGTGACACGCACGATGAACGATTTTCTTTTCGCCCGATCGCAGATGGCGATGTCGCTGGCGTTCCACATTATTTTCGCGGCGCTCGGCATCGGCTTGCCGGTTTTGATGGCGATCGCGGAAGCAGCGTACCTGCAAACGAAGAAGACGGTTTATCTAGATTTGGCGAAACGTTGGTCGCGCGGCGCGGCAATTCTCTTTGCGGTCGGCGCTGTCTCCGGAACGGTGCTCGCGTTTGAGCTGGGTCTGCTCTGGCCCGCCTTCATGGAAAAAGCCGGCGCGATTATTGGAATGCCCTTTTCTCTCGAAGGTTTTGCCTTTTTCGCCGAAGCGATTTTCCTCGGCCTCTATTTATATGGATGGAATCGCCTTTCGCCTGTTCTACACTGGGTTTCCGGCATCTTGGTGGCGGCAGGTGGAACACTCTCCGGCATTTTTGTCGTTACTGCCAATGCATGGATGAATGCACCCGCCGGTTTCCGGATCGTAAATGGAAAAGCGACCGACATCGATCCGATCGCGGCCATGCTTAATCCGGCCAGTGCGCACCAGGTAATTCACATGACACTCGCGGCCTTCATCGCCACGGGATTCGCAGTCGCAGCGGTGCACGCGTTTTTTCTTCTGCGCACTCGCAACAGCACTTTTCATCGCAGCGCGCTGGCGATTTCACTCGCCGTCGCGTGCATTTGTACGCCGCTGCAAATTATCAGCGGCGATTTTAGCGCGCGCCACGTTGCGAAATTACAGCCGGCGAAACTCGCCGCGATGGAGGCGCATTATCATACGCAGAATGGCGCTCCTTTGCGGGTCGGCGGCTTGCCTAACGACGAATCGAAAACGACCGACTACGCGCTGACTGTTCCCCGGGGACTGAGCTTGCTCGTGGCCCGCGATCCAAACGCGCGCGTGGCCGGTTTGGAGGAGTTCCCGCGCGATCAATGGCCGGATGTGGGCGTGGTGCATTGGTCATTCGACGTGATGGTCGCCTCCGGCCTTTATCTCCTCGCGTGCTCGATTGGGGCTGCGGCGCTCTGGTGGAAATATCGCCGGTTGCCGGATCGCAAATGGTTTCTTCGCGGATTGCTCGTTGCCGGTCCGCTCGGATTTGTGGCCATCGAAGCAGGCTGGATCGTGACTGAAGTAGGCCGCCAGCCGTGGATCATTTATGGCGTGATGCGAACGAAAGAAGCAGTAACGCCAATGCCGGGAATCGCGGTTCCGTTTTTCGTCTTCACCGCGCTCTACGTCTTTCTCGCGATCAGTGTTTTCTTTTTACTGCGTCGCCAGTTTTTCAAGACGCCCGGAGCGAGCCCGGGAGAAAACGCATGACGCTGGAACTCATCGTGGCCTTCTTCATGGTGGCTTCGCTAATTCTTTACGCGTTGATGGGGAGGCGCGGATTTCGGCGGCGGCATGTGGGATTTTTTAGCGACCGGTCCGCACGCGCATCGCCAAAAAAAAGCGATCGCCGAAGCCATCGGTCCGATTTGGGAGGCAAATCACGTTTGGCTCATTCTCGTTATCGTTTTGCTCTTTACCGGATTTCCGCCTGCGTTTTCCGCGATGATGACCGCGCTTAACATCCCGATGACGCTGATTCTTGTCGGTATTGTGCTGCGTGGCTCCACATTTGTATTCCGCAAATACGACCGGGAGGCGGCAGCAGTACAGCGACGCTGGAGCATTCTCTTTGGTGTCTCGAGTTTTTTTACGTCATTCGTCGAAGGCATCACCGTCGGCGCGCTCGCGACCGGGCAAATCCGCATTGTAAATGGGACATTGGTGAGCGGTTTCCTTGCAGGTTGGCTAACGCCATTCGCTTTTGCGTGTGGGATATTTGCCGTAGCACTGTTCGCCTTTCTTGCCGCCACTTATTTAACGGTAGACACGGAGGGCGAACCGGATTTGCAAGATGACGTTCGGCGGCGTGCGATTTGGTCCGGTCTCCTCCTGGCACCAATCGCTTTGGTCGCTTTCCTCACGGCGAAGAATGGCGCTCCCGAAATTTTCGAAGGACTCACGCGTTGGTGGGCGCCGCTTTTGTTAGGCTCGACGAGTTGCTTTGCTTTGGGGGCGCTTCTCGCACTTTGGCGTCGGCGCTTCGCTCTCGCGCGCGTCGCTGTGATCGGTCAGGTCGTGCTGATTTTGTCAGGTTGGAGCTTGGCGCAATATCCGAACTTTGTAACGCCCGACTTAACCGTCGCGGATAGCGCTGCGCCGGCCGCAACACTGCGACTGCTCATCATCGCGCTCGGCGCAGGCTCGGTCGTTCTCCTACCGTCGCTATATTTTCTCTCCCACATTTTCAAAGGCGCGGAGGCTCGTTAGGCGAACGCTTTCATTGCAATTCCCCGCGACTGCGGTATCCTTTTCTTCTCCAAAATCGGGGGCGTACTGGTTTCGACTCATTGTTTGAAACGCAGACGGCATGTCGAGGATGGTTCGTTGGCCTCGTTAAAATCCGGACCAAAACAAATAAACGCAGATCACCAAGATCTCGCTCTCGCGGCTTAATTGACCGTGACGTTTGCAGCTGGACGCCTGCTACGGCGGCAAACGTGGACAGCAGGCTAGCCTGACGGCGGAGTGACCGCGTCGAAAGGCGAAAGGATTTCGTGGACGCTCGGGAGTCGGCAGTGTGCCGGCGCAACGTTCGGCTCCTTAAACCTAAACACCGGATAAACATGTAGATGGCTGCGCGGACGGCGACGAGGACAGGGGTTCAACTCCCCTCGCCTCCACCACACTGAATTTCTCTCCAAAACGGAGTCCGTGGCGCGCACGGCAATGTTGGTTTTAGCAAGGTTTGCCCAGGGTGATTTCCAAGAAACGGTCAGAGTTTGGTTGCGCAAAATGCGGAAGAGATTCACATCTCTTCACACGCTCACGCGTGCTACATCGAACCGTTCTACGGATTCTGTTTCTATTAAAGGCACGTTAATTCTTCGTGCCTAACGAAGGCTTGCGCGGACGGACGCCGCCCATTGCTCAAAAAGCGGTGTCTCGTCTGTTCCGCCCTTTCCCCAGACGTAGGCCATTGCGCCGATGAGATTCTCAACGAGCACGCCGGGGTCAGCGAGCTGGCGTTGTCGAAGGACATTGTACGAGACAACCCACTCGTCCTGTCGAAGATCAATCGGAATAATCGGACGATCGAATTCCGACCACACAAGCCAGTTTATAAGATTGTCGAAAAGATTTCCGTGGGGGTCGACGACGAGCATGCCGCATTTGCTCTTCGACCAATCGCGGATGTCCTGACGGATAAGATTTTCAAGGAACTTTGATTTTCCGGTGCCGGTGCCGCCGCAGACATAGAGATGTTTGTCGCGCTCGGTGCGCGACAAGCGAAGGTTTCCGCCACCCCCTGGCATCTTTCCTAAGATAAGATCGTTTCCGGGCGGTAAACGCATGACCGTCTTTAACACTTCTCTCGCCCAAATTCACTTCACTTAAATTGGCGGGGCAAATTACGATTGCGTCATGACGGAGGCGCAATTGGATCAATACAAGGTCAGGCCTCGAAAGAGGTGTGGCGGATGGAATCTTGAAAGCGACAGGCTCTCGCATGGCCTGCTCTGGTATCAATCAGAAGCTGACGCAATCGGCTATGCAAAATGGAACAGCCGAGTTCGTGGCTGCAAAATTGATGTTCTGAACGACGCAGATGAGATTATTAGCACCGACGAATTTCCGCCGGCTGCGTTCGCGTACTAAAGCCAGACCGATGCAGTCCAGTAACTTATTCGAGCGCCTTAACCCTTTCCCACTCCCTCTTCAGAATTCCGCGCGCGACGACTACAATATTATCGATTTTTAGATTTAGCTGCCCCGCGGATCCCGCGCCAGCATGGACGAGGTCGAAGGAATCTCGAAGGTCTTCACATAAGTCGCCGTGGTCTTTTTCATCTGGATTTGTCAAAAGGACAATCTTGGCGCGAGAAAACATATAATCCCGCCGCAAAACATCCAACGCTGCATGATCGATCTGCGGCTTCACCAACAAATCAGACATACCCCGCAGTAACTGAATCGCTTTTGCGATTTCATCACGGAGTTCGTTGATCCAGTTCTGGCGATTCGCGGAAAGCACGGTCGCCTTTATCTGTCGATCAGCCACTAATACCGTTGCACGTATCTGACGTTTGATACCCCAAAACGCCATGAGGGAAGTTATGAGAGCAGCAAAAACGGCTAGGAAAGCCACCGCAGCACTCAAAAACGCAGCAGCTGCTGCAGCGCTCGCTGGGTTTTTTTGCGTTTCTTCTATGATTGAACGCAGTACGTTCATTTCTCAGTTAGGCGATACTCACGCATGAACCTATTTCAACTTTTTAACCGATGGCGAATGCCGCCTCCAAGCGGCAACGGGTGATTTTTCTTTAACCCGTATCAGCCGCAGGCTGAAGATTCGCCAAGCGCTGGTTCGCTGGCGAACCCGTAAAGCTGTGTGAGAGAAATAGGCGAAGGAGCGCGAAACCGTCCGTAGTCTTTGAAGGGCTTTCGCGCTCGTTCGCCCTCTCATTCCGAGGCCGAAGTCTTGAAGATTTTGAGCTGGACGTGGCCTCCGCCGCAGGGGGAGAGGGGGTAAGGCGGGAGTTGCCAAAGGCGGGCGAGAAATGCTTCAAGTCTTCGGCCCGTTCGCGCGATAGCGAAGCTGTCCTAAAGGACAATGTCCTTTAGAAGCCGTGTTCCCAAAGTGTGTGAACCCGTCTTTTCTTTCGCCTGAGCGAAAGGGAACGAGCGAAGGCTTTGCGGAGCGAGTGACTGAGGGAGGTTTTGCATCGACGCAGCAGCGCGGCAAAACCGACCGAAGTCGGGGGTCGAAGCGAAGCGGAGATTCTCGACAAGACGTTGGAAACAAACGTAATTCAATCAAGGAGGAGGCATTCCCCACTGCGGGGAAGGGTGCAGGGATAGTCTCTATTCGGCGAGAGACTCGAAATAAGTTCGAGCGCTGTCCAATAGACACCAAATCCCGGGCTAGATCGCTTGGCAGCACCACAACACAACCTCGTGCTCCCAGGGCTTGACTCCAATCAGGAGACGCGGCAAAACAGGGCAGCCGTCGCCCGCTTTATTTCGCGTGCAGGAAGAAACTTCTAGCCTTTTTGTAGTAAGTATAATAATTCTCATAAGTGTGACGCAGATGCGTCAGTCTTTGTATGCCAACCCCATGAAATTTTTCCGAACTAGCTCTCTTTGGTCTTTCCTCGCCCTCCCTCTTTTTGCATTTTCTTCCTGCCAACATCCCGTGGTCCTCGCCCCCGGTGAAGATGATTTAGTCGTTTTGAACGGCTGCGTGATCTCAGCCTGTAACTACCTCGCGGTGGTGAAAACTCAGCATAAACTCGACACGAACTTCTGGGCGAAAGTCCTCCTCGTCCGTTTCGACAACCATCTGGCCGGACATGCCTATTGCGTTTGGGAAACCGATGGCACGATCTACGGTTACGATCGTAACTCAGGGGGATTTCCGATTCCGGTTTATACGCGCGATGCCCGCGCGATTGCCATTGTGCTGGCGCAGGAACTATCGAAAATCATGCATGCGCCTTTGGCGGTTGCCAGCGCCGAATTCGTCGAGCCGACCCAGGTTCAGCTCTACAATTTTTCCGGAGCGAATACAACCGACGTGGCGCCAGCGGCCATTCTGGGCCTTTCCACGATTAATCAAAGTGGCTTGTCGTTGGTGAGTAAGTAGCGCGAAGCAACGGAAGCAGGGCTCAGGGCTTGCCCCAAGTTTTTTCCTTAAAGTTCACTCGGCCCGAGCCACGCTCGAACGCATCAAAGTGGCCCGGGTTTTCGCGGTAATATTTTTGGTGATAATCTTCCGCCGGATAAAATTTCATCGCAGACAAGATCTCGGTCACGATCGGCTTCTTAAATTTTCCGGACTGGGCCAGTTTGCTCTTTGAAGCTTCGGCCGTCTTCTTCTCTTCTTCGTTTCCGTAGAAAACGGCCGCGCGATAGCTCGGTCCGATATCCGTAAACTGACCATCGCTCTGAGTGGGATCGATTTCTTTCCAGAAAACGTCCAGAAGCTGATCGTAGGAAACTTTTTGCGGATCGTAGGTCACTTCGATCGATTCGCGGTATTGTGTTTTCTCAGAGGTCACGAGCTCGTATGTCGGATTAGGTTCAGTCCCGCCGCAATAACCGACGATGGTTTTAATCACTCCGGGAGTTTTATCGAACGCGGGCTGGATGCACCAAAAGCAACCGCCCGCAAAGACTGCGGTCTTCGTCGTCGGATGGGATTCTTCCGCCGCGTTTGCGCCCGCAGTGAGCACAAGACCGGCAATAAGCGCAGTGAGTAATTTCGTCATGGGCGATTAGACAGTGTGCGGACTGCTTTGTTCCAAGATAATCCGCGCGATAACTTGTATTGGATGCAATCAAAGCAACAGATCACCTCATCCGGCGCAGCCGAGTATTTTCCGGAGAATTATTTCCAAGTCCTCGATCTCCAATCTGTCTTTCCTCGCTGCGCTCCGCTCGAAGTCGATCTCGGTTGCGGCGACGGTTCGTTTCTCGTCGCATTAGCCGAACAAAATCCGCAGCGCAATTTCATCGGCATCGAGCGTCTCCTCGGTCGCGTCCGGAGCGCATGCCGTAAAATCGCACGCGAAAATCTCAACAACGCGCGCGTGATCCGAATCGAAACTTCCTATGCCGTCGCACATCTGTTTTCGCCAAATTCGGTTTCCGTTTTTTATTTGCTCTTCCCCGATCCCTGGCCGAAACGGCGGCATCAGCGACGGCGCATCGTCACCGAAGAATTCCTCCAGGCGATTCGTCGCGCCCTTTCGCCGGATGGTTCGTTCATCATCGCTACCGATGAGCGTGAATATTTCGAAGAGATTCGCCGGCAATCAGAAAAAATGAGTGGCTTTCCCGCGCAACCAATCGGCCACTCCATGCTGCCGGTCACGACCTTCGAGAAGCATTTTCTCGAACGCGGCCTCGAGATTCATCGACTCGTGCTGCGAAAGGTCTCTCCGGTCAGATAAGAACGCGCCACCCATCCCGATTGCAAAAACTTCAACTCCACAGCGCCGCTTTCGTCCTGACGAAACAATTTGATTCCACGCGCGCGCACCAACTCCGCCCATTCCTCGGTGATGCGCTCGCTGTTCGGGAAATCACGCGAGGTAGCAATAATGATTCGCGGATGCACTGCATCGATAAACTCGGCCGAACCCGAAATTCCTGAATGGTGCTGACCTTTCACCAGGATGTCGCTACGCAAATCTACACCGCTCTGCAGCAGTTTCTCCTCGGTGGCGGCTCCGCTGTCGGAAACGAAGAGGACGCGCTGTTTATCGATTAGCAACTGCTCAACCAAAGCCTGGTCGTCAGCGATTTTTGCCTGAAAACTTTTTGGAGGAAAGAGCGCACGCAGGACGACGTTTTTGGACAAGGCGACCTCGTCCGGACTCGCGAGCAAGGTTCGTTCGATTTTGTAATTTTGTAATTCTGCGATGAATGCTCGATGCAGTGACGAGCGATCGCGTGCGCCAGTATCGACTACATGGCGCGGATGAAAGTCATGCAGGAGCGCGCTTGCTCCGCCCACGTGGCCGCCATCACCGTGAGTGATCAAAAGTCCGTCGAGTCGATTGATTCCGCGCAGACGCAGGTATCCGCGAACAACGCGCTCGAAATCGCGTTGCGCGCCAACATCAAACATCCAGTCGCTTCGACGCGTGTGAATATGCGCGGCACCGCCAATGCCGAGGTCGAGCACGGTAATTTCGGCGCGGGCTTCGTTAGGCCAATGGGGCCGTTCGGTGTAGAAATGTCCGGTCGGAACCTGCGCAAAAAAATGAACAACACCGAGAACCAGTTGAGCAAGAAGCCAGTTCGCGTTGTTAAAAACGACCGATAGAGTCGAGGAAATTGGCGCGGCGATTATTGAGATCAATCCGCCGGCGAGAACAAAAAATGCAATCGGCACGACGATGAGGTTCGCCAGCAGCGAGATCGGTGTAACGAGATTGTAATACCAAAGCATCAGCGGCAACGAACCAATCCATGCCGCAAAGGAAACCGACGCGCCTCGGGCGACTAATTCCAGCAAGCGGTCTGCGATGCGTTGCGTGCGCGAAAATAAACTTCGCGGCAGAAATGGATCGGCGGCGAAGAAGCGGCGTAACCAACGATAAATACGATCGGCAAACAAAACGATCGCGCCGACGACAGAAAACGAAAGTTGGAACCCAAGTGAAAATAATTGGTTTGAATCCCAGCAGAGAATCAGCATCGCGGCGGCCGCGAGACTGTTGAGTGTAAAAACTCGCCGTTCCGCCAAAAAACCTGCGAGTAGGACCGAGCTCATGATGGCAGCGCGCACGCTCGACACATGAAGACCCGTGATCGCCGCATAGAAAAGCAACGCGGGAATGATGAGCGCGATCGCCACTTTTTGACGCAACCGCGCGACCTTGGCGACAATCCACAGAAGCTGCGCCACGATTCCTACATGTAATCCCGCGACGGCGAAGAGATGGAGGGTGCCTGTTTGCTGAAACGGTTCCTCGATGTCCTCCGGCGTCTGATGCCGCAGACCGAGGACCATTCCGCTGATTAATCCTTGCGCATCGGGCGAATCCTCGATCCCGCGGGAAAGAATCTTTTGCAGCCATCGGCGGGATTTTTGTGCCGCGCGCAGTATCACGTTTCCGCCCCGATGACGTATAAGCGTTTGGTCTCCTTCGTAACTTACAAATAGCTGCGTGCGCACATCACGACGCGCCAAGTACGAACGCATGTCGAATTCGCCAGGATTGCGTGGCGGAGAAACTGGTCCCAATGTTCCGAAGAGTTGGAGTTCGTCGCCAAACTCAGCAGGTGCGCGCGAGCGAACGAAGATCGTTGCCTGCGAAGGTCGCTGTTCCGTTTCCGATCCAATCGCTTGGAGCATGAAAAGAAACGAAGCGAAGCCATTCGGTGAAGACTTTGGTTCGCTGACGACGACGCCGTGAACCAAACAATTTTGCGGCTGACCGCCAATTTCCGCGACGAGGCGCAGGCCAGGTGTGTCGCTTACGTGCAGGCTGTGAAGATAAAAAAAGCTCGCTGCTACGAATGCGTAAGTCGCCAAGGAGTTGCGCGAACGGAGAGTGATGATCGCCAGAATTGCGATCGCGCCTAAGCCCACGCGTGCGGTGCCCGGCGCGAAGTCCGCGCACAAAATCCCTACAGCGGCCGCGAGCGCCAGTCCGACAAACGGCTGGCGCGGCCACGTTTCATTTAGCTTCGTCACTGGGGGTTAGTCTTTGGCGCGAAAAATTTTGCTTCGCTCGGCGAAGTTTATATGGTTCCGCGTAAGTGCCGATTCCTTTTTCGAAGAAAAGCCGGAGGAACGTCGTTCGCCAGGCGTCGGGCAACGGCTCCGAAAACAAACGCTCCACCCGCGTAAAAATGCGTCCGCGTTCGGACTGGCATAAGCGCAACTACCTAACGAGTGTTCTTATTCCCTCCCTTTTCGTCAAACGGGCGGGGCTCCACTCGCAGCCGAAGTTTCCAAAAATTCGCCGGGGCGAAATTTGCATCACCTGGATCGGGCACGCGTCATTCCTCATTCAAACACACGAAGTCAATCTGCTCATCGATCCGAATTGGGCAAAATGGCTGAAGGTGATCAAGCGACTGAAGCAGCCTGGCTTCGAGATTCATCATCTGCCGGAGATTGATTTTGTTCTCGTAACGCACGCACACTTCGATCATCTGGACCGGCGCACTTTGCGCAAAGTTGCAGCCGATCAACCGATCGTCGTGCCGATCGGTGTTGGAAACCTGGTGCACGATCTCGGTTTTCAAATTGTGCACGAACTTGATTATTGGCAGCGCGTGAAGCTCGGTCCGGTCGAAGTTTCATTGACGCCCTGTTATCACTGGGGCGCGCGATTCCTCGCGGATTTGCATCGCGGCTTCGGCGGATTCGTCCTCAACGTTGATGGACGCAATATTTTTCATTGTGGCGACAGCGCGTACTTCCCTGGATTCAGGGAGATCGGTGAGAACTACGAGATCGACATCGCGCTTCTACCGATTGGCGCTTACGACGCACCGACCGGTCGCGAAGTCCACATGAATCCGGAAGAAGCCGTCAAAGCATTCCGCGAACTCGGCGCAAAAACTTTGGTGCCGATGCATTACGGAACTTTTCGTTTGGGATACGAACCTCTGGACGAGCCGCCCGTGCGTTTGCTCACGTGCGCTCGTGAGCACGGTATCGAAGACAAGGTGTTGGTGATGACCGAAGGCAATCCGGTCGTACTTTAACGATCGGCTTGACCTTGCGCGACGACTTGTTAGGCCGGCCCGCCTCGAATTGGCGTGGCGATTTCTTCGCTGCCATTCTCACCGGTGTCGCGGTCCTCGGTTTTTGTTTTGTCCTGCTCTGGCATAATCCGCTTCTTTTTTGGAATGACGATTACGAGATCTCGATCATTCCGGTTTTTGCCGACGTGGCGCGTAGTTGGTCCGAGGGTCATTTGCCGTTGCTGAGCCCGTACTCGTGGGTCTGCAGCAATCTCGCCGGTGAATTTCAATACGGAACGTTTTCGATCTTCGTTAACGCCGCCGTTGTTCTGATCTGGAAATTCGCTCTCACGTTCCCGCAGCAAGCCGCCGCACTTTCGATGACACATCTTTTCGCGCTTGCGATGGGCGCGTATCTCCTCGCGCGCGGAAGAAATTTGAGCGCGCCACTTTCAGTGATGGTCGCATTCGTCGCGACGCTTAACGGCTGGATCATGTGTTGGGGCGCAACGGATTGGTTCGGCGCACTCGGCGCATGGACCTGGCTGCCGTGGGCTTGGTGGGGATTGGAACGCGCGCTCGATCCACGGCGCGGGCCCTGGCGATTTCTCTGGCCGGCGCCGTTCGTTTATCTGCTCGTGACCGGCGGCTTTCCTTACACCGTCGGTATGCTGGGGCTGCTCATCGCTTGGCTCGCTCTCAAGTCGTTAGTCCAAACGAAAAAGCTCTCTGCCCTTTTGCCGATGCTCTTCGGCGCCATGCTTGGATTCGGACTTTCCGCGCCAGCCTGGCTCGCCTTAATCGAACACATCCGTGGTTCCGCGCGCGAGGTCGATCCCGCCTCGGCGCATTTTCAATGGTTAGTGCCACTGACGGCGTTGCCCGGTTTTATTTTACCGGTTTGGACAGTCAAGTGGGTGGATTTTTCCACGCGATACGTTCCCCATATCGCTATGGAACTGGCGTGCGGTCTGGTTCCACCGGTGGTCCTTGCCGCCGGTTTGATCGGATGCGGTCGTAAACTCGTTAGGCGAATCAAGTGGGAGCTCCTGCTTCTTGGTCTCGTCTTGGTGTTCTCGATGATGCCAAGCACGAGCGTTTTTCGCTGGAGTTTTCGCTGGCTGCCGCTCTTCCACCTTCTTCTCGCAATGTGCGCGGCAGAGGCAATGCGGCTCCTTGACTACGAAGAGGTAAAAGGACCGGTTTTGAAAACGCTATTATCACGACCAAGCATTTTGGCGCTCGTCGTAGCAAATATCGTAACCCCAATTTATTTTGCGACTCATGCGCCCGGTTTCAAAGCGACGCTTTTTGTGTCGTTCACGTTCGTTCTGTCTGCGGTATGGTTTTTCGCGGATGCGCGTCACAAGTTTCGTCAAACAGTTTCATGGACGCCCACTGCCGTAGTATTTTTTTCTTTGTTGGTCCTTTATCTTTGTCTCCCGACCAACGGTGGTGTCCCGAAATACAACCTTAGCCAAAAACTATTATCACCCGCGCCACTCGATCCGCAGCGGCTTTATCTGAGCCTCTATCCGCCGCCGGAAACGGCTTACGGTTATCCGACCAAACCGCTTGCGATGGGGATGGTGGTGCGACCCGGCAGCACTTCGATGTGGGCCGGCCTTCATTTCGTCAACGGCTACAGCCCCGTTCGTCCAGCGGGCGTCGCGCGTGCATTGAGCTTTTACGTTCATGGCGACATTGATTCGGACGCGGCAAACTACTTACTTGGATCGCAAGCGGGGCGGGAAGGCGAACTGGCGAAAATCGGCGTCGATGGAATCGTCGTTGCCAATGAAGTGCAGCTGATTCCGAAACCAGAAACCGAATGGGAGCTGGTTCATTCTGATGCGGAAGGTCGCGTTTATCATCGACGCGGCGGAACATTCGCACGAATCCGCTCGGTGGCTGTGCTCGATTCTAAGCCTAACGAGCAATTTTCAATCGCAGAACTGCAGGTGGTGGAAGATTCGCGCAACCGCGTGCTGGCGGACGTGGCAGTTCCAAGCAATGGTTCTTCAGCGCTTCTGACATTTTCGCGGCCGTTTTTTCGGGGCTATCAGGCGCGCATCGGTTCCACTACCTTCGCCGTCGATTCCTATCGCGGTCTGTTTCCTACAGTAGAGGTTCCCTCGGGAATAAAAGGGCGCCTCTCTCTTGTTTTTCACCCGTGGTGGCTCACTTGGGGCGGAACACTAAGCGCGATAAGTCTGCTTATCCTGCTTTCCCCTTTACTGCTGAAGTCGCGAGGTTCTTCGCTGCGCTCAAAATGACAGCAGCATTTACGGCCGGTCATCCCGAGCGCAGCGAGGGACCTCTCGAATAACTGGGCGTGTGATTTTCAATTCGTTAGGGCAAACGTTCAATAAACGTCGCGCTTGTAGCGCTTGTCGCTTTTCAGCTTCTCGATGTATTCGTTCGCGGCGTCGACGTCCTTTCCACCTTGTTCCTGCACGATTTTCTTTAGCGTCGCATCGACATCTTTCGCCATTCGTTTTGCATCGCCGCAGACAAAAAACTCAGCGCCTTCTTCGAGCCATTTCCAAATTTCGGCCGCGTTTTCCTGCATCCGATGTTGCACATAAATCTTCTGCGCCTGATCGCGCGAGAAGGCAGTGTCGATGCGTGTGAGATATCCCTCTTTTTGGAAGGCTTCGAATTCATCGCGATAAAAATAATCTGATAATTCGCGCTGCGACCCGAAGAAAAGCCATGTTTTCCCGCGCGCACAGAGGACCTTTCGCTCCTGCAAAAAAGCGCGGAATGGAGCCACGCCGGTTCCGGGCCCAACCATTATGATCGGCGTATCGCCGTTCTCGGGCAGATGAAAAGACTTCGAGCTACTCGGGTAAACTGGAACGGGAGCGTTCTGCGCCCGTTCCGCCAGGAATCCGGTTGCTAGGCCCAAACGTTCGCGGCCGTGACTTTCGTATCGAATGATGTCGATAATGAAATGAACGGAATCGGGATGTTGTTTAAGGCTCGACGCGACCGAGTAGAGGCGCGGTTGCAACTTCGATAAGAGCCCGACAAATTCCTTCGGCGTAAATCGCACCGACGGGTGCTCGACCAAAAAGTCGATCACTTCTATCCCCCAAAGATAAGTGTCGAGATCTTGTTTCCGCGCTGGATGAAGCAATTCTTTGAGCAACGGCGCAGCCGACGCACGTTCGGCAATCCCTTTCAAGAATTTCGGCGTAACGGTTTTGATTGAGTGATTGCGCAGCAGCGCTTCGCGAAATGAACAGGTTTCGGTCTTGCCCGCCGGAACAATCTCTTCGCCGGTCGCGCAAAGCGCCGCGATGATTTCATCGACCAGCGCAGGATCATTCGACGCGTAAATCGCCATCGAATCGCCAACCTCGAAACTCAACCCCCAGCCGGTGAGATCGATTTCGAAGTGACGCGTGTCTTTCGGCGAATCGGCCGACGTCAGCCGGCGATTAATGACGAGCTTTCCCGGAAAAGGATTGGAGCGCGAATAGGGCGAGGTCGTCGTATGCATTGGGAAAAAACTGGGGTGGCCAACGGGACTCGAACCCGCAACAACCAGAACCACAATCTGGGGCTCTACCATTGAGCTATGGCCACCAACAAAGGGGAGATTTTAGGTTTTAGATTGCCGATTGCAAACTGAAGGCATGAGCAGAGCGCCGCATTAAATGTAGAGCGCTATAAAAGTGATGCTGAAATCCTCTCCCTGTGGGAGAGGGTAGGGTGAGGGCTTGAGCGCGCAGAGAACCTGCCCTCACCTTGATCCTCTCCCTCAGGGGAGAGTAAAAGAGCCATTGCCGTCAGCACCTCCTTGCGTTTCTGTTCCTCATCGAGCGGTTTCATTGCTAAGGCACGCGGAGGCGTCCCCTTACCGTTGGCATAAACCACGCTCTATTCTCATTCGTGCCGCAGGCAATCATTGCAACCCAACCCTCGTCGGCTATCGTCCGGCTCATTATTCCATGAAAAAAATCGGTGTCATTTTGTTGACCGGTTTTTCGATTTTTCTCGCGCCCGGACTTCGCGCTCAATCGGAGGACCCAAGCGAAGTCTTTCTCAAAGCTTACATGACTTCGCAGCAGGGCGAGAAACTCGAGCACGAGAATAATTTCCGCGATGCCCTCGCGAAGTTTCGTTTCGCTGGAAGTTTGCTCGAAGAATTGCGCAAGCGTCACGCGGAATGGCAACCCGCCATCGTGGAATATCGCGCGCGCAAAATTGGAGAAAGCATACTGCGGGTGGAGGGGAAGGCCGGAACGCAAAAGGATTTGAATGCGAGTGCTCCGCCGGGAGCGAACGTTTCATCGCCGGCCTTGCCGGAGAAAGCGGGCTCGACGGAACCGAATGTGGAACTCGTGCCGCTGCGTCCGGGACAAAATCGCGTCGTAAACGCCACGCCCCCGCCGCCCCCAGCCCCCGCGCCGCCCGCGCCGTCCGCGCCGCCGAATGACGCCGCGATTCAGGAAGCAACAAAGAAGTTGCGCAGTCGCGTAGACGACCTGGAAGCGCAACTGCAAAAGTCGCGCGGGGATTTGACCGCGGCCCAGAAGGAAAAAGAAATGGTCGCCACCCAGTTGCAGGAAACGAATGCGAAACTGAGCCAGGCCCAAAAAGAAGCAGAGAAGACGAAGCAGGCTGAACGCGAAGCGCGCGATCAACTCGCGAAAGCGCAGGATTCGTTAGGCAAACTGCAGTCGAGCGGGAAGAGCGACAGCAAAGCGCAGGAAGTATTGCGCGACGAAATTGCGCAGCTCAGGAAAACGCTGGCCTCAGCCGAAACCAGCAAAGCTTCGGCTGAGAAAGAAAAAGAGGCCGCTAATCTTCAGTTGGCCGATGCGACCAAGCAGTTGGTTGGCGTTAAACAGGAACGCGACACCGCAATCGCGCAGCTCCAGGGGTCGAAAGAAGCGCAGGATCACGTGCAAACGCTCATTGCCGAGAATAGCAGCCTGAAAGAGAAACTGGCCAATGCGGAAAAAACCGTGCGCGAAATCGGCGAAGACAAACCAAAGAAAGAGCAGGAATTGGCGGATGTTAAGAAACAGCTCGAGCAATTGCGTCAGCAACTGACGGCGAGCCAGAAACAGAATCAGGATTTCGAAGTTACGATCGCGGATTTACGTTCGGATTTGGATGAAGCGACGGCCGAAGTAGAAAAGGCCAGACTTACGGGTGCGAACGCAGATGAAACAGCGCGTCTCACCAAAGAAAATGAGATGCTCCGCGGCATTGTTATGCGCGAACGCGAAGAGGAAGCGCGTCGCGATCAGGCCAGAAAATTGATGCTGGCTGAGTTCGATAAACTAAAAATCAAATCGGATACGCTCACGCAGAATATGCAATTGCTCGCGCAGCCGGTGACGAAACTCAGCAACGAGGAACTTGCACTCTTGCGCCAGCCGGTGGTGACGATTTCGGATAGTCCGACCGCGATCAAAGCCAGTTTCGCCGTCGCAAAGCGAACGGCTTCCGTTCCGGTAACGATCAGTAATCCTGACGCGAAGAAAAATTCTGAAGAAAGCGAGAATTTGCCGCCTCCGCCTGAACCGACGAACTCTGCGAGTTCAACCGGCGACAATCCGCCTGGACCAAATGTCGAAACGACATTTCAGCCGGGTGTGCCGAAGGAGCTAGTGCCGTTGGCGCGCGAGGCGAAGGAAAACTTCGATCGCGGAAAATACCGTGCGGCCGAGAGGCAGTATCACGACCTTTTGGAGAAAAGTCCGAACAACCTTTATTCGCTTTCCAATCTCGGCGTCGTTCTCTTTCGCACCGGAAAATTAAAAGCGGCGGAGCTTACTTTGAAAAAAGCGATTACGATCGCGCCGAAGGACGAGTTCTCGCGCACCACGCTCGGCATCGTTTTTTATCGCCAGAGCAAATTCGATGAGGCGCTGACCGAATTGACGAAGGCCCTCGCGATCAATCCAAAAAGCGCGACCGCGCACAATTATCTCGGCATTACCGCGAGCCAGAAAGGCTGGCAGGAAGCGGCGGAAAAAGAGATGCTCTCTGCCATCGAGGTCAATCCGGATTACGCGGATGCGCATTTCAATCTCGCGGTCATTTACGCGACGGCGAATCCGCCCGCGAAGGAATTGGCCAAACGTCACTACGCCAAGGCGACCTCGCTCGGGGCCCAGCCCGATCCTTCGCTGGAAAAAATGCTGCGCTAGTTTCCGCGTGGCCTAACGAGTAGTGCTGAAACCATTTCTGACGGCCAACTGGCGCTACCTCGCGATGCTGAATTTCATCGCCGATCCGAAGATCCTCCAGCCGTTCGTCCCAGATGGAACGGAACTCGATTTCTATGAAGGGGAAACCTTTGTCAGTGTCGTTGGCTTTCTTTTTCTCGACACGCGCGTTCTCGGAATCTCAGTCCCCATGCATCGCGACTTCGAGGAAGTAAATTTGCGGTTTTATGTAAAACGCAGATGGATTGACGGCTGGAAGCGAGGCGTCGTCTTCATCCGCGAGCTTGTTCCGCGTCGCGCCATCGCCACAGTAGCCCGCGTTTTTTACGGAGAGCGATACTCTGCGCTGCCGATGAGACATTCAATCATCGACAACACCGACGGCGTTTCGGTCAATTACGAATGGCGCCGGGGGAAGAAATGGGAATCGCTTTCCATGAGTGCCACCGGCGCATCGATAAGTGTCGCCGCTGATTCACACGAAGAATTTATTACCGAACATTATTGGGGATACACTGCAGGAAAACACACGAGCGAATATCGCGTCGAACATCCGCGCTGGAAAATCTGGCTCGCGGACGACGCGAGTTTTAACGCTGACGTCTCGGCACTTTACGGCGAAACGTTCGCCGCGCCGCTGGCGGCAACCCCGGCTTCGCGATTCATTGCGGAGGGTTCGCACGTTCAGGTCTGGCGAAAAATCGACGATCCTGTTTTGATCGCGGCTATGACCGCAAATACGCGCTGATTCATGCGTGCCCTGCGCATTGTTCTTGTCGCGCTCGTCACCGCGGTAGTGGGGTGTGGCCTCGCGCTTTTCGCTGGCGATTACATCACACGATTGCTGCACGTCTCCGATTTCGAAGGAGGACGCGGTTACATGGTTGTTTTTGTTTGCGCGCCGCTTGGAACTCTCACCGGCCTTACCGTCGGTCTTGTCCTCGCGATCTGGACGAAGCGACCCGGGTTAGCCGGATTCCTCCGCGCGCAAGGTTTGTCGATCCTCATTGTTAGCGCGATCGCGGGAATTTTCACTGGCATCATTTATCTCGGCTCGGACAAACCTCCCAAGATTAATGGCAAACGATTGACGCTGGATTTCGAGCTGCGCGTTCCGGCTTCAACCAAGATTCCGGACCAACCGGATGGCTACAGCATTCGCGCGTGTCTATATGCGAACAATCGCGCGAATCAGTATGCGTTCATCGACTGGAGTTCGATTCAGAAAACCGCTGATCAAATCACGATTCCAGGAAACGTCGAGCTGATGAGCACAGTTGAAAATCGATCGCTGCTCGCTTCGATTGGTAACGAACCTGTCGCTTCGCATTTTTTTTGAAGTGAAAATTCCGGCGAAGCCTCGCAAGGAAGACGAAAATTGGTCCATATGGACCGAACCCGCGCAACAAGCCGATCTTGGCGCTGTTCCGCCACCGGCGAAATTTTCCCTCCGTTATCGGGTACGCGAGATCGACCGGTAGGGAATGCCGAATTAGCGCGCCAACAACTGCCGCAACACAAACGGCAAAATTCCGCCGTGTTTGTAGTAATCGACTTCAATTGGCGTATCGATGCGCAACTTTACGGGCACGTAACGCAGTTGTTTATCTTTGGTTTGAATCTCGAGCGTCAATCGCGCGCCCGGCTGAATCGCATCCGACAATCCGCCGATGGAAAAGGTCTGCGAGCCGTCGAGCCCGAGCGACTGCGCGGTCACGCCATCGAGAAATTGCAACGGCAACACGCCCATGCCGACGAGATTCGAGCGATGAATGCGTTCGAAGCTCGCGGCTACGACGGCTTTCACGCCTAACAAACGCGTGCCCTTCGCCGCCCAATCGCGCGAGGATCCCGTGCCGTATTCGTGACCAGCCAAAATCACGAGCGGCACGTTTTCTTTTTGATAACGCATCGCCGCGTCGAAGATCGACATCTGTTCTCCACTGGGATAATGCACCGTCACGCCGCCTTCAGTTCCCGGAACCATCAGATTTTTGATGCGCACGTTCGCGAAAGTTCCGCGCGTCATCACTAGATCGTTTCCGCGTCGCGACCCGTAACTGTTGAAATCTTCCGGCTTGATTCCTCGCGACATCAAGTATTCCCCCGCGGGCGAAGATGCCTTGATCGCGCCGGCCGGTGAAATGTGATCGGTCGTAACCGAGTCACCGAAAATTCCAAGCGGACGCGCGCCGCGGATTTCGGTGATGTGTCCCGGCTCCATCGAGAAATCTTTGAAGAACGGCGGCTCATGGATGTAATCACTTTTTTCATCCCATTGATAAACTTCGCCAACACTCGACGGAATCTCGTTCCACTTCGGATTTTGATCGGCGAAATCCCGATAGAGTCTGCGGAAAACTTCCGGCGTGAGCGCCGATTGCATGGCATCGCGAATTTCCCCTAACGAAGGCCAGAGATCGCGCAGAAAAGTTTCCTTTCCGCTTCGGTCTTTCCCGATCGGCTCATTCGTAAGATCGAGATCGACGCGACCGGCGAGTGCGAAGGCGACGACCAGCGGCGGCGACATGAGAAAGTTCGCTTTGATATTTTGATGCACGCGCGCTTCGAAATTTCGATTTCCCGAAAGCACCGACGCCGCGACAAGATCGTAATCGCTGATTGCTTTTTCGATCTTCGGATGGAGCGGCCCGGAATTGCCGATGCAAGTGGTGCAACCGTATCCGACGAGATTGAAGCCGAGCTCATCGAGATATTTTTGCAGTCCCGTTTTGTCCAGATAATCAGTGACGACGCGCGATCCTGGGGCGAGCGAAGTCTTCACTGCTGGATCGACTCGGAGTCCGCGCTCGACCGCTTTTTTCGCCAGCAAACCAGCGGCGAGCATCACGCTCGGATTGCTCGTGTTCGTGCAGCTTGTGATCGCCGCGATCAAGACGGTGCCGTGTCCAATCTTGCTTTGCCCGTGATGAAAAGGATCGGCCGTTTGTTCGTTTAGCTCACGCGCCGTATCCGGAGTCGGACGGTTGGCGACCATCTCGAGTTTGTTACGTTCTTCGCCGGGATCGATTCCCTGATTCGATTTATCAGTCGACGGCATGTCGCCATCGCTCGGCGGTGAACCATTCAGTTGGACCGGGTGCTTGGCGCTGAGATCGCCGTCACGCTTGCCGTAACCGCCGTCCGCCACCGGCTTTTGCAGGAGCGTGCGAAACGCCTCGCCCAACTCTGGAAGATTGATGCGATCTTGCGGCCGCTTTGGTCCGGCCACGCCCGGTTGCACCTCGGCGAGATCAAGCGCGAGATCGATACTGTAATCGATGTCGCCCTTGCGAGGCATGCCGAACATTTTCTGAGCGCGAAAGTAATTCTCGAAGGCGGCACATTGCTCGTCGGTGCGACCGGTCGCGCGAAGATAGTTCACCGATTCCTGGTCGATCGGGAAATATCCCATCGTCGCGCCGTACTCCGGCGACATGTTGCCGATCGTCGCGCGATCCGGGACCGGCAACGATGCCGCGCCTTCTCCGTAAAACTCGACAAATTTGCCAACAACTTTTTGCGCGCGCAGCATCTGTGTGATGTGCAGGACGAGATCGGTCGCCGTCACGCCTTCGCCTAATCTTCCGATCAAATGCACGCCCACGACTTCCGGCGTTAAAAAATAAACGGGCTGGCCGAGCATACCCGCTTCCGCCTCGATTCCGCCCACGCCCCAACCGACGACGCCGAGCCCGTTGATCATCGTCGTGTGCGAATCAGTGCCGACGAGTGTGTCGGGATAAAAAATTTCCGACCTCTGACCTGCGCCCTCTGACTTCTGCGACAACACGCCCTTGGCGAGATATTCCAGATTCACCTGATGAACGATGCCGATGCCCGGCGGAATTAGCTGAAAAGTTTTAAACGCTTGCTGTCCCCATTTTAAGAATTGATAACGCTCACGGTTGCGCTTGAACTCCATCTCGAGATTTAAACGCAAAGCCTGCGCTGAACCGAAGAAGTCGACCTGCACGGAGTGATCGACCACGAGATCGACCGGCACGAGAGGTTCGATAATTTTCGGATCGCCTTTCAGCCGCTGCACTGCGCTGCGCATGGCGGCGAGATCCACCACCAGCGGCACGCCGGTAAAATCCTGCAGAACAATGCGCGCTACGACGAATGGGATTTCTTCGTTCGCCGGCTTCTTCGCATTCCACTTCGCCAATGCTTCGACATCCTTGCGCTGAACTTTCTTTCCGTCGCAATTCCGCAACACCGATTCGAGCACGATGCGGATGCTGATCGGCAAACGTGATATCTTGCCGAGGCCTTGCTCTTCTAACGCAGGCAGCGAATGCAGAAACCCTTCGCGCCCCTTGCCCGCTTCGAACTTTTGCAGCGTTTTGAATTCGTCGTTCATCGCTTAAAAAAGTGGAATTTAATTTGGAATCCAGGAAGGGGAAATTAGACCTCTCTTCTTTTCCTGGTTTCCTAGATTCCAAATTAAGCTCATTTCAATTCCGCCAATTTCGTCTTCACTTTATCAAAATTCGGTAACGCTCGCGCATCGTCGTCGCACTCTGCGTATTGAATCGTCCCCTCGCGATCAACGATAAAGACCGCACGCTTCGGCACGCCGCCCATGCCAAGATTGATTTGCGGCAGAAACAAATCGTAGGTGACGTCGTAAGCCTTTGCGACCTTGTGTTCGTAATCGCTTAAGAGCGGCACCGTGATTTTCTCCTTCTGCGCCCACGCTTCCTGCGCGAATGGATTGTCGCCGCTAATCCCATAAATCGTCGCATTGAGACTGCTGTAGGCGGCGAGGTCCATACTGACGCCGCACATCTCCGTCGTGCACGTGCCGGTGAACGCCATCGGGAAAAACAAGAGAAGAGTGTTTTGCTTTCCGAAATTATCGCTCAATTTTACCTGCTTAGGTCCGTCGGTGGTTTTGGTGGCAAGGCTGAAGTCTGGAGCTTTGGTGCCGACTGCGAGTGCCATAATTTTTCTTTGGTTAAGATAGAGCGGAACACCAACTATAGAAATTGCGCGCGGATGGTCAAAAGCTTTGCAGCGCGATAGCATGCAACGCGCATGGAACTTCTGTGGTGGTTGATCGCGATCGTCCTCATGGCGGCGGGATTACTCGGTACGATTTTGCCGGTATTTCCGGGCACGACCGTCATCCTCTTCGCGGCCGTCCTTCATCGCATCATGCTCGGTCCGGCGAAGAGCATCGGGTGGAGCACCATCGGCGCCTTAGTTTTGCTCGCGCTGATTTCGTATGCGCTCGATTTCGCCAGTAGTTATTGGGGTGCCCGAAGATTCGGTGCAAGCAAATGGGGAATGTTGGGCGCCGCCGCTGGCGCAATCATCGGCATTTTTTTCGGTATCATCGGCCTCTTCATCGGACCCGTGATTGGAGCGATCGCCGGTGAATTCGTTGCCGGAAAAAAAATGATTGCTGCCGGCCGGGCGGGTTGGGGCAGTTTGGTAGGAACACTCGGCGGAATGATCGCCAAACTCATCATCGCGCTCGCCATGATCATTATCTTCCTCATGGGCGTGCCTTCGCCGATCTAAAACTCCGTGGCAAACAATTGAATGCGTGTCAGTAATCAAGGCGATGAATGCGAATTCGAGCGTTGATGGAAGAGCGCGCGCGGTCGCTTCCTTAATCGAGCGATCCGAAATTTATCGCGCGATCTTTGCACGCGTCGCTCTTTTTACCGGGACGTTGTCAATCTTGCTTGCGGTTGGAATCTATCTTAATGACGAAACCAAATTCACCACCGGGCGACCGGTTCGTGCGCGAGAATTCGGGATGCTTTGGGTCGCGATCTTCATCTTGGAAATAGCGGCGGCGCTATTCTTTCTCGCGCGGGAGGCTCGACGCAGCGGACGTCCGCTTTTCTCTGCTGAATTCAAAGTTGCGCTCAATCAACTGAAACCGTTTCCAATCATTCCCGCCGCTTTTACCGGCTGGTTTTTAACGACCGGTTATCTCGGTGCGCAAGAATTGAATCTCGTTGTTGTTTGGATTGCGTTTTACGGTCTGATGCTTCTTGGCACGTCGCTGTTTGCGCCACGCGGGATCGTAGGACTCGGCTGGCCGTTTCTCCTCACAAGTCTCTCGGTGCCGGTCATTGCGAACTTGATTGAAGGTTACATCTCAATCGATGTCCCCAATGTGTTGATGGGCGTAACGTTCGGTTTGTATCACTTGTTTTCTGCCGCACTCAATTGGCTGCGAAAATAAAATTGCTGTGCTCGTACAAAGGTCACACCGACACACAAAGGAGTTATTCAATCCAAACCTGCGTTGTGTCCGTGTGTCCTTTGTGCGAGCCCAGTATTTCGAGATTTCGCTTTGTGTGCTAAAATGAGTCGATGGCAGATGATCGCTGGTGAGTCGTTAGGCTTGCTGGAGGAAAGTCCGAACACCATACGGCAGCATGCCGCGTAGAACACGCGGGCGTCGCAGTTGAAAAATGGCGACGACGGAAAGTGTCACAGAAAAGACACCGCCGGTTCTTTGAAAGAAGTGCAGGCAAGGGTGAAAAGGCGAGGTAAGAGCTCACCGCTCGCGGAGTAATTTGCGAGGCACGAAAAACCCCATGCGGTGCAAGACAAAACAGAGGGAGGACAGCCGGTCCGTCGATCCTCGGGTATCGTCACATCACGCTGGATTTGTAGGGGCGGTCTATGACCGTCGCATATTTCCAGCGGGCACTCGGAGAAATCCGGGTGAGATAAATGATCATCCGCGTGAGCAATCACGCCGACAGAATTCGGCTTACCGCCATCAAATATGAAGGGCGCTTTCGGAAACGAAGGCGCCCTTCTCTTTTTCAACGGTGCGACAAGATGCCGGCGTTGAAATGAGATGCAGCGAGCGCGCAGCATCGTATTTTTCCCTGTGCATGATTTGTTTGCGAAGGAAGAAAGCGAGGCTGTCGAAACAACCGACGCCTCCGCTCCGCTCGCCGCGCGCATGCGCCCTCGCTCGCTCGAGGAATTTGTCGGACAGGAACACATTCTCGCGCCCGGCAAACTCCTGCGCCGCGCGATTGAAGCCGATCGTTTGCCTTCGGTGATTTTATCCGGCCCGCCCGGAACCGGAAAAACGACCCTAGCGCAAATCATCGCGGAAATGACGCAGGCGAAATTCGTGCGCTTGAGTGGTGTGGAAAGTAACGTCGCGGAAATGAGACGCGTTGTGGCGGGCGCGGCGAATCGCCGAAAAAATTCGGGCAAGAAAACAATCGTGTTCGTTGACGAAATCCATCACTTCAACAAAACGCAGCAGGACATTTTGTTGCCAGATGTTGAGAGCGGAAATCTGCGATTGATCGGCGCGACGACCTACAATCCATTTTTCTACGTCAACAGTGCGCTCGTCTCCCGTTCGCAGGTTTTTCGATTGGAGCCGCTGCATCCCGAAGACTTGATCACGCTGATGAAGCGAGCGCTGACCGATAAGGAGCGCGGCCTTGGCAGCTCCACCGTGGAAATTACCGATGAAGCGCTCGATTTCCTCGCCCAAGTTAGCGATGGCGATGCGCGCAAGGCCCTAAACGCGCTCGAGATTGGAGTTCTGACGACGCCGCCCGATCGAGACGGCGCCGTTCATTTCAATCTCACGGTCGCGCAGGAAAGCATTCAGCAAAAAGCCGTCGTCTACGACCGCGTCGGTGACGCCCACTACGATACGATCAGCGCCTTTATTAAGAGCATGCGCGCGTCGGACGAGAAAGGCGCGATCTACTGGCTCGCGAAAATGTTGCATGCGGGCGAGGACTTTCGCTTCATTGCGCGCCGCATCGTGATTTTCGCGAGCGAAGACGTGGGGCTGGCGGATGCGGAAGCATTGCCGTTAGCTATCGCGACCCAACAGGCAGTCGAATTTGTGGGAATGCCCGAAGCGCGCATTCCCCTCGCCCACGCTACCGCCTACATGTGTCGCGCGCCGAAAAACCGAGACGCGTATGAGTCGTTAGGTGCAGCGACCGAAGAAATCGAATCGGAACAAACGAAACGCGTGCCGGAGAAATTGAAGAATAAACATTTCCCCGTGAATCCGGAAGGGTAGGATACAACATCATCGGCATTTGCGAGGTCAGCAGAGAGAAAGCGGTATCTTGTTGCCTGTGAAACCGCAGCTTGCTGCTTCGCCTAACGAGTTATTCAGCCGTCTTCATCCGCGTCTGGCCAATTGGTTTCACAAAACATACGGGGATTTCACGGATGCGCAGTTACGCTGCATCCCATCGATTCTCGAACGCGAGTCAATCCTCCTCACTTCGCCGACCGGCAGCGGCAAAACGCTCGCTGGTTTCCTCGGTGTTTTCGATTTTTTACTGAGGAAAGTTGACGACCGATCGCTTCAACCGGCGGTGCAATGCATCTACGTGTCGCCATTGCGCGCGCTCGCCTACGATATCGGGAAGAATTTGCGTGCGCCTATAGCCGGCATGGGGATGGAGAAGGAATTGCTCGTGCATTTGCGCACGGGCGACTCTCCCGCGGCAGAACGCGCGAAGTTCCGGCGGAAACCTGCACACTTCCTTATCACAACGCCCGAGAGTCTCGCCGTTATGCTCGCTCGGGAAAGTTACGCCGCGCATTTTAGTAATTGCCCTTTTGTCATTGTCGACGAACTGCACTCGTTCGCCGGAAACAAACGTGGCGCCGATTTAACTATCTCACTCGAACGTCTCGAACGATTGCGACGCACACGTGATTCGAACGCGCTGCCGCTCTGTCGCGTCGGTCTTTCTGCAACCGCAGCACCGCTTGACGTGCTCGCGCAATTTCTTGTTGGAGAAAATCGCGCGTGTCGAATTGCCGAAGCACAAATTGAAAAGAAATCGATCGTCGAAGTTTTTTCGCCGATTCGAAAACATCCGTACCCGCCCGCCGGCTATACTGGAGCGCGTCTTTATGCGGAGCTGGCGGAGTTGATTCGTTCGCGTCAATCGGTGCTCGTCTTCACAAATGTTCGCTCTGCGGCGGAACAGATTGGTTTGCGCTTGAAAGAACTGTTGCCGGAACTCAGCGATCAAATCGAAACGCATCATGCCTCGCTCGATCGCAGCGTCCGACTGGAAGTCGAGGATCGATTGAAAAATGGCGAACTGCGCGCCGTCGTCTGCTCGACGAGTCTTGAACTGGGCATCGACATCGGAGCCGTCGATCTCGTCGTTATGGTGGCAACCCCAAAAGGTGTGTCGCGCGCAATCCAGCGCATCGGACGTTCCGGTCATTCACTCAATCGCACCAGTCACGGCGTGCTGGTTGCGACAAACATCAACGATCTCGTAGAAGCGACCGTTACCGCGAAACTCGTGAAAGAACGCGCATTGGATCCCATCCGTATCCAGGACAAACCCTACGACGTCGTCGCGCAACACATCGTCGGGTTGGCCGCACTCGCACCGATCGCAGCAGACGAAGCTTTTGCACTCGTTAGGCGCGCTTATCCGTTTCGCAATCTCAGCCGCGACGAATTTGACGAGATTGTCCATTACCTCGAAGGCGGCGGCGCCTCGCTGCAAAAACAGTATGCGGGACTCTTTGCAAAGGTTCGCGTGTCCGATGATATTATCTCGCTCGCGCATCCACGCATCGCGCGCGAGTTCCTGGTCAACATCGGCACGATTACATCCGATAGCTTTGTCGATGTGCTCTTGCGCCGAAGGCGGCTCGGCTCGGTTGAAGATAATTTCATCAAACAATTACAAATCGGCGACCTGTTTGTTCTGGGCGGGCGAGTTCTGCGTCTCATCGACACCGGCGTGCAGGAGGCTCATGTCGAGCGCGCGGATGGACATTTGCCGACTGTGCCGCGCTGGAACGCTGCGAAAATGCCGCTCACATCGAACCTTGCGCGCGCAGTCCGGAAACTGCGCACCGACTTGGAGCAACAGTTGCGCGGATGTTCAAACGATAGCGTCTCGCGGGATTGGCTGGTGGAAAATTACGACCTTTCGATGGCGAATGCCCAGGCGATCGTGGAGCAATTTCGCGCGCAGGAATCGATCTCGGAAATTCCAATCGGAAAAAAGCTGCTCATCGAAATGTACCGCAAAGGCGATCTCACACATTATTTTTTCCATTCGCTTATTGGCCGCAGCGCAAATGACGCGCTCTCGCGGATCGTTGCGTTGCGCGTGAAGAAACGAATTGGCGGCAACGCGCTGGTCACGATTGATGATTACGGATTTCTTCTCACGCTGCGGCATTTTCAGGAGTTGTCGCTCGCTGAATGGAAAGAATGTTTTCTGCGCGATGGCGCGGAGGAAGATTTGCGATCCGCCCTGCGTCGTTCCGAATTAGTGAAGTGGCAATTCCGCGGCGTTGCTCAGACCGGTTTGATGGTTCCGCGCAATCTTCCGGGTCGTCAACGCAAACAAAAACAAATGAACTGGAGCGCGGAAGTTTTGTTTCGCGTTCTCGAAGAACATGAGCCGAATCATCCTCTGCTGCGCGAAGCATACCGTCAGGCGACTCACATCTTTCTCGACGCGGAGGCCGCCTTCGCTTTTTTGGAAGAAGTGAAAAAGTTCGAATGGCGGTTGCTCGAGCTTCCTGTCATCTCCCCCTTTTCCTTTCCGATCTACGCCAGCGTGATCAAAGAAAGCATGATGCTGGAAGATCCGGCGAGCGCGCTCGCGCGCATCTATCGCGAGATGTATGCAAAAGTGGAATCCGCGGCCGCAGCGAAAGATGCCGCGGCCTAACGATAATGCAGTTCAAAGATCATTTCTCGGGACATGCCAGTGACTACGCGAGGTTCCGTCCGCATTACCCGCGCGAGTTGTTTATTTATCTTGCCGATATCGCGTCAGAGCGAGTCAGTGTTTGGGATTGCGCAACCGGAAATGGACAGGCTGCCGTCGCGCTCGCTGAATTCTTTCCGCACGTCATCGCGACCGATGCGAGTGAAAAGCAAATTGCGAATACGCAGTCGCATAATCGCGTCATCTATCGTGTAGCCAGGGCGGAACAAAGCGGCCTTTCCAACGCATCGGTCGATTTGATCACAGTGGCGCAAGCGCTGCATTGGTTCGATCGCGAAGCTTTCTTTGCAGAAACGAAACGCGTTCTGAAGCCAAATGGTGTCGTCGCTATCTGGTGTTACGCCTTGTTCAAGATCTCGCCCGAAATCGATCGTTTTGTGGAAATATTTTATCGCGAAACCGTCGGGCCTTACTGGGATTTCGAGAGACACCTCGTGGAAACTGGATATCGCACGATCGAATTTCCATTCACTGAGCTGCGGCCGCCCGAGTTCCACATGCAGGCCGAATGGTCGCTCGACGATGTCCTTGGATACTTGCGCACCTGGTCAGCGACAAAGAGCTTCATCGCCGCACGCGGACTCGATCCCGTTACCGATTTGGGTACAGAACTCCGATCAGTTTGGGGCGAGCCGGAAATAAAAAAAATCATGTGGCCCGTGAGCATGCGAGTCGGCCGATCTTTGTAGCGGCGGTCTTCTGACCGTCGCTCGCAAGCGACAGGGATTGATCGAAAAAATGCGACGGTCAGAGACCGCCGCGACATAATGATGAAAACAGAAAAGAGGGGCGATCTTTCGATGCACCCCTCTCCCTTCTGCGAACTGCTTCTACCTAGTTCTTATTCTGCGAAACTACTTCGTTCAGCTTGAAGATCGGCAGGAACATCGCGATCACGATGCCGCCGACGATTACACCGAGAAAGACAATCAGGAGCGGTTCGATCAAGGAAGTAAGCGCATCGAGCATCGCCTCGATTTCTTCGTCCCAGAAATCCGCCATTTTTTCGAGCATGGTATCGATCTTGCCGGTCGCTTCGCCGGCCGCGACCATGCGCAATAACATAGGCGGAAAGATCTTCTTCTTCGACATCGCGACTGAAAGATTATCGCCCTTCTCCACATCCACACTCACACCGCGAATACTTTGTTCGACAACATGATTGCCGGAAGAACCACCCACGATCTCGAGCACTTCCAGGATCGGGACACCGCTGCGAATGAGCTGCGCAAACGTGCGCGAGAAACGCGACATGGAGATCTTTGTCAGAAGCGGTCCGAAGATTGGCAGCTTGAGCTTCCATTTATCACTGAGCCTCTTGCCGCGGGGCGACCGCATGAAGAAACGCGTCCCAAAAATCACGGCAGCGAGTCCGGCGATGAGAAAATACCATTCGCCCCGCACGAAATCGCTGATGTTGATGAGGAACTGCGTCGGGGCCGGAAGTTTCGCGCCGAAGTCCTTGAAGATTTCGCCAAAGATCGGCACCACTTTAACAATCAAAAATGTAGTAATGGCAAACGCGATGCAGACGACGATGACCGGATAAGTCATGGCCGACTTCACTTTTTTGCGCAGCCTTGCACTGGCTTCGAGGAAGCCCGCGAGACGGTCGAGAATCTCAGCAAGCAAACCGCCGGCCTCGCCTGCTTTGACCATGCTGACAAACAAGCGATTAAAAACGCGCGGGTGTTTTGAGATCGATTCGTTAAAAGTTTCGCCACCCTGCACACGCGCGATTACATCGCTGATCACGTGCCTCAGATTTTTCTGCCGTTTCGGATCGCATTGTTCGTAAAGAGCGGTCAGCGCTTGCACGAGTGAAATGCCGGCTTCGATCATGGTCGAAAGCTGTCGCGTGAAAAGGACGAGATCGGTTTCTTTGACTGACCAGGTCTTGTTGCGATTGCCGCGTGTTGCTGCGGCTTTTTTTTGCAAAGACAAAACCATCAAACCCCGGCTCATGAGGCTGGTTACTGCATTGTCTTCGTTGAGCGCGTCGTGCACGCCTGAAACAATTTTACCGGAGGCGTCGCGTGCTTGATAAGAGAAGGTCATCATACTTATGATATTTGCACTCGATATAGCACATGCGATGCCACCCCGGTCGTCGCCCGGGCCCAATCCTTCCCTTGAGCCGAACGTTTCCGCGTCGATCATCGATGCATGACCCCTGCCAACGACCTGGTTCAAGTTTCAGCGTCGGTGCACTTTTGGCAGGCTTATGAAGCAAGCGCAAAGGCCGACCTCTGTTCCACCGCGGTCCAGACTGCCGCCGGACTTCTGATCGTCGATCCGGTCCCATTGCAACCAAAACTTTTGCAGCAACTAGTCGGAGAGCGCCTGATCGCCGGGGTCTTCGTGACAAATATTAATCACTGTCGAGCCGCGATCGAGTTCGCTGAAAAACTCGCCGCGTCGATTTTCGCGCACAACGCGACACGGGTTGCTTGCGAATTACCTTCGGCTCGAAAAGTCAGCGACGGTGAGATATTCGTCGCCAACGCTTGTGCCGTGGAGATTCAAGGCGCGGCCGCGGGCGAGATGGCTATTTATCACGAAAAGGATGGCGGTGCGTTGATCATCGGAGACGCGCTCATTAATTTCGAACCGTACGGATTCGCTTTTCTGCCGCCGAAGTATTGTTCCAATGCAAAGGAAATGCGCCGATCTTTGCGCCGTCTCCTCGATTACAATTTCGAGCGGATGCTTTTCGCGCACGGCACTCCGCTGATGCACTCCGCGCGAAAAAAACTCGAAGAGCTTTTGCTGAATCAGGAGTGATTTACCGATGTCGGTTAATCCAACCGCCGCAAATCAAGGGAACGCGATCCAACGCTTTCTGCAGCTGATCCGCTTTTCGCACACCGTCTTCGCCCTGCCTTTTGCCCTCGGCGCGCTCGTTGTCGCCGCGAATGGACGTCCTTCCGCGCGCGTTCTGTTGCTCGTTATCCTTTGCATGATTTTTGCACGAACGGCAGCGATGCTCTTCAATCGCATCGTTGATTGGTCGCTCGATCAACGCAATCTGCGCACCGCCGCGCGCCATCTTCTCATTTCCAAAGCGTCGGCCATATTCGTCCTCGTCCTTTGCTCCGTTGCTTTTGTCCTGAGCGCGTTCGCCATTAATCGCGTTACCGGACTGCTCGCCGCGCCTGCGCTGGCAATCATTTTTTTTTACTCCCTAACGAAACGTTTTACGAACGCGACGCATTTTTTTCTCGGCCTCGCTCTCGCCATCGCACCAGTCGGAGCGTGGCTTGCTCAAACGGGCCGGCTCGCGCTGGCGCCGCTTATTCTTAGCTTCGGCGTGCTTTGCTGGGTCAGCGGTTTCGACCTTATCTACGCGACGCAGGATTACGATTTCGATCGCCGCGAAGGTTTGCGTTCGCTCGTCGTCAAACTCGGCGTCGCCCGCAGTCTCCGTCTCGCGGAGTGGTTACACCTCGCGATGTTCGTGGCGTTAGTTGCGTTTGGCCTTTTCGCTGGACTTGGTCCGATTTATTTCGGCTCCCTCCTCTTCGTCGCCGCGGCGCTTCTTTACGAACATCGCACGGCAAAAAACCTGGATGTCGCCGGAGTTAACCGCGCCTTCTTCCAAAGCAACGCATTTGTCAGCGCCGTCTTCGTCCTCGCGGTCTGTCTCGACCGTTGGCTCTGAAAGCTACTGGTCCAGTAGCGCGATGCGCCTCGCGTGACGTCCGCCTTCGAACGGCGTCGTCAACCAGATGCACACAATTTCCAATGCGAGCTCTTCCGGAATCAATCGCTCGCCTAACGAGAGGACATTCGCGTCGTTGTGCAGTCGCGAAAGCTTTGCGCTCTCCTCGTTCCAGCAAAGAGCGCAACGCACTCCGCGCACTTTATTCGCGGTCATCGCTTCGCCGTTCCCGGAACCGCCGAAAACGATTCCACGATCGCACTCGCCATTTGCCACTGCTTGCGCCGCCGGACGAATGAACAATGGATAATCGACCGGCTCTTCGCTCCAGGTGCCGAAGTCTTTCACTTCATGACCCAGTGACGCGAGCAGTTCCTTGACCTTCTCCTTGTAATGAAATCCGGCGTGATCGGTCCCGAGCGAAATTTTCATGCGCCAATTTAACTGTGTTCGCTGCAGGCGTGTCGAGCGCAGGCATGGGGGGCTCGCCATGATTGCGCGGGCGGTTCGGTGAACCGCCTCTACCTATGCACTATGTAAGCGCGCGAGTTCGCTCCAAATCTTGCGCTCAGCCTCTGTTATTTTCTTGGGGACCTGGATCTGCGTTACGACATACATATCACCCCGAGTTCCGGTAGACGATGACAGCCCGCGCCCACGCAAACGAAAACGCTGGCCGCCTTGGGTGCCTGGAGGAATTTTCATCTTCACACTTCCTTCGAGAGTCGGAACTTTTATTTCCGCGCCGAGGACCGCCTGCCACGGCGCGATTTTCACTTCGTGAATCAGGTCGTTGCCCTCAACTGTAAAATCCGGGTGGCGGGCCAATCGCACACGCAAAAATAAATCGCCGCTTTTTCCTCCGCCCGCGCCCGCCTCGCCCTGACCGGCCAGACGAATGCGTTGTCCTTCGCGCACGCCGCGCGGAATTTTTACCTGATAGGTTTCCGTTTTGTTCGAACCCGCGCGCCGCAACGAAACGGTTCGCTTTGCCCCGTTCAAGGCCTCCTCCAGCGGAACCATGATATCCGCCTCGACATCGCTGCCGCGTTCCGCGCTCGCTGCCCTCTGACCGAAGCCACTGCCGCCAAACGCCGATTGTCCTCCACGTCCGCCCCCGAAGAACGCCTCGAAAAAATCGCTGAAGCCCGTTCCACCAAATTCAAATTCAACGCCCCCGTTCCCGCCTCCATATTGATGAAACCCACCGCGCGGCTGCTGCCCGGCGCCCCACCCTGGTGGCGGCTGAAACCCGCCCGGCTGATTCCAATTCTCACCGAGCTGATCGTATTTCTTGCGCTTCTCCGGATCGCTCAGGACTTCATAGGCCTCATTGATCTGCTTGAATTTCTCTTCGGCTGCAGGCTTGTCCTTCCCCTTCGCCACGTCGGGATGATATTTCCGCGCGAGCTTGCGAAATGCGCTCTTGATCTCGTCATCGCTTGCCGTCTTCGAAACGCCCAGCGTTTCGTAATAATCTCGAAACTGAACTGCCATTGTTAGACTGCTCCGAACTTGTTCGCATCAGCCATTTCGCGCAACTGTATCAAAGAGCAGGGCATTTGCTGCACTCGATTTGCCGACGAAAATCGATGATGTCTTTGGCATGCACGTCCTTGGGAAAATGTTGATGATCTTCGGTGGTGCGATCGCGCTCATCGGACTCGCGCTTTGGAGCGGTGTCGGCGCAGGCTGGTTAGGCCGTTTACCCGGCGACATTCGGATCGAGCGCGGAAATTCAGCGTTCTATTTCCCGATCGTGACCTGCATTATCATCAGCATCGTTTTGAGTTTGATCTTCTCGCTCTTTCGCAGATAGGGCGATTGACCTCAATCGCCCTACGGCAACGCTTGCCAATGCGAAAAATTTCGGGACGGCAACAACGTCTTGAGGAACATGTCGATCTTGTTAATGTCCGTGAGTTGGCTCCGCTAGAAACGCTTTTCGAACGCCGGTTGCATCAATCGATCTACCGGCAATTTCTCCGGCTTCGTTAATATCTTTGGCTTGTTCGAGCCGCGCCGTGTAGCTCGCTGGTTTGAGATCGTTAAGGTCTTTCATGACACCGTTTTCCCAAATGAAAGCGCGGCAATCGACGAAGTTCGCATCACACGAAACGCCGACGACCTGACGCTTTTCGTTGATGCCGTAGGCTTCGCTATGGATATGTCCGGGCAATGCGCCTAACGGACGTATGCCATCTTTCTCCGTCCAAATGAACGCGTGCAGAATGTCGCCTTCAGGAAAGGCGGGATCGCCGGCGAATCCAACGATGTCGCCTCGTTGATTGATGTTTGTCGGTGTGTTCCACCATGGCGCGCCAAGATTGCCAAGGTCAGTCACTCCTCCATGCTTGTCCCAAAGAACGGCGTGCTTGGCCGTATGTCTGCCAACAGCCTGATCGCAGATTCCAGAAATGCCGACAGCATCTCCTTGTTCGTTAATTCCAGTCGCTGCTCCGGAAGTATCACCCGCGACTAACCGGAGTTCGCTGATCTGATTCCCCTTCGGTCCGTAAACGACTGGACGAAACTGCAACTGTTGCGGCGGCACGCAGGTAGGATCGTGAACGGTGTTCTCGGCCCAGCCAACAATCTGGCCGCGACTGTTCGCGCCAGTGGCGAATCCATTGTTGCCGCCTAATGTCGGCAACGCTCGCATGCGTCCATTTTCCCAAGCGAATCCGAGATTGATGAAACCGACGTTGTTAGGCCCGGGATAGAACGCGGCACTGCTCCAGGCTTCGCCTAACGGATCGGGCGTGGCAGTTTGCGCGATACCCGCGATGAGGCCGGAGTTGCTTTTTACCGACCACGTCACTGCGCTGTTCGGTCCCCCGAGTGTCCCGAGGTCGGTGAGCGCGCTATCTCGCCAGAGAACGGCGTGTCGGCTCGTGTTTCCCGGCAGATTGGAGTAGCCGGCCAGCCAGCCGCGATTGTTGATGCTGTTGGCGCGACTGTTTGTTCCGTCTAACGACGGAAGATCAGTAATGGTGTAATGCAGTTGGGATGCAGCAAACGCGAAGCACACCGCCATCAGGAAGAGGGACGATGCGCAAAGGCGTCTTATGAATCTGAAATGAATCGATGTTTGTGGTGTTGTTTTCATGAAGCAATTGTGCGGACTGACTACCGGGATTGAAATAGCCACTTGGCCTGTTCTCTACAGGCCACTTGGAGGGACGCGCACTGTCGCATCCCATTAATTCATCGGCGGCGACGGCGCGGCGCCCTCCAGTCGAATTACCTCAGTTTCGAATTAAGCGCCGACGCGAACTTGCCAAGACCTTCGCGAATTTGCGCGCGCGTCCAGGCAGCAAACCCGAAGGTAAGCGCGGGCTCCAGCTCCGCTTTCATGAAACAGGACGAGAGCGGCGTTGGCCTGATACCAATTTCCGTGCAGACGCGGGTGATCAACGGTAAGTCTGCTTTTCGTCGTAGCCAGGCGACAAAATGTAATCCGGCTTCCGGAATCTGGAGAACAAAGTGCTCACTGAGCAGGTTATGGAATTGTTCGATAAAGAATTCTCTTCGGTCGGAATATAACTTTCGCATCCGCTTGATGTGGCTCAGGAAATATCCCTCGGCGAGGAATCGAGCCAGCGTCGCCTGATCAATCGCGGGTGAGTGTTGATCCATCACCGCCCGAATCTTGATCATCGGCTCTACTAACTGCTCTGGCGCCAGGATATAACCGAGGCGCAAGGATGGATAAAGGATCTTACTCATGGTGCCCGCGTAGATGACCCGCCCGGAATTATCGAGCCCCTGCAAACATGGGAGCGGCGGACCGGTAAAACGAAATTCGGAGTTATGATCGTCCTCGAAAATGTAAGCATCCCCCGCCTGCGCAAAATTAATCAGTGCAGTCCTGCGCTCGAGACTCATCGTCATGCCGAGCGGGAATTGATGGGAGGGTGTCACGTAAATAATTTTGGGTGAAGGCTGTTTCGAGGGCCGCGCGATGACGATTCCTTCCCGATCCACCGGTCTCGGAACAACGGTCGCACCGGCAAAACCAAAAGCTCGGCGCGCCTGGTAAAATCCGGGATCTTCGATCCACGCGACTTCACCTCGATTTACCAAGGCCATCGCGCTGATCATCATCGCCTGCTGCGTTCCGGCGGTGACGATGATTTGATCGGGATGACAACGAGCACCCCGATAATCGCACAAATAGGCGGCGATAGCCTTTCGCAAATCGGGGTCGCCGCGGCTCGAAGCGTACTGGAGCAAATGAGATCCCTTGGTTGCGAGAACTTGTGCTCTGAGTCGTTCCCATACTGCGATCGGAAATTCGTCGAGGGCGGCGAGCGCGGGAACAAAGGAGACACCGGGATGGCCGGCGATCCCGTAATCAAACTGTTTTCCAACGCGTTTATCGGGGATATTTCTAACACGGTTGGACAGGCGCGGTGGACGTTCGACGAGCAGTTGGGTTTTGGGTTTGCGCGGGCTCAGAAAAGTTTCGGGCAAAGAATCAGCGACGAACGTCCCAGACCCGATTCGGGAGCGAAGATAGCCTTCCGCGTGAAGTTTGGAGAAAGCGAGATTTACCGTGAGTCTTGAGATTCCCAGATCAACTGCGAGCGATCGAGAAGAGGGAAGACGCGAGGAGCTGTGAGTAAAACTTCCCGAGGTCAATTCATCGCGGATCTGACGATAGAGTTGCTGATGGAGCGGCTCAGCTGCGGCGCGGTCGAGCCGAATCATTTCGAAAGCAATAATCGAACGGCGTCGCCGCTTTTTGGTGGGCCTTTTATCTGGAAGTGGTTTCACGTTGATAATCTCAAACGAAGGAAGATAGAACGAGATGGACTTCCAAAACCACTGCAAATGATCATCTGAACAAAGTGGTATGCCTCTCCCACCGTAAGTGGACATTGACACTCCGTCCGAACGCCAGAAGGTTTTTGCAAATGCAGACTCCGTGTAGCGATTACCGCGAAACAAAAGGTCTGATCTATTTCGCGCGGATGCTGGATAAGATCCGGCTACATGCAGCCGGACGTTTGGCGGAGGGATATTTTGTCGGAGTAGACGATCCCACTTTTTTCGACGCGCGCTGCACAAGATTTTTGGCAGTGAATTATGACGAGCTGGTCGAGCGAACTCTTCAGGGAGGATCGGACGAGCAAATACTTGAATGGTGCTTTGCCCGGGGCCGAAGACCTACCGAAGAAGAAATCGTTGTCTGGAATGCATTTATTTCGAAACGCGGCTGGCGCGATGAAGCTAGCGCCGAGCTGCAAGAGGCGAAGGAGCGATCAAGTTGGGGCGATCGCGACGACATCCAAACCTGGGTGGACTTGCATGAAGTTGAAGAAGGCAGAACGCCCCGGAGATGATTTTAATCCGTTAGCTATGGAGCCGCGCCGATGTTTTACCACGCGCGTTTTGACATTCGCAATTGGAATACTTATGACGATTGAACCAACGATCCGGGCCGGATCTTCAGCTGATGACGAAAAGGCGGTGGCTGCACTCGACACCAAATATCAAGCGGCCGTCAAAAATAACGATGCCGACACGATGGATCGCATTTTGGCCGATGACTTCGTGTTGGTCACGGGTCTGGGTAAGATCTACACGAAAGCTGATCTCTTAGAGGAAGCGCGGAGCAAGCGCACCGTCTTCGAACATCAAGAGGACAGCGATCAAAAAGTGCGTGTTTGGGGCGATACGGCGGTTGTGACTGCTCTCTTGTGGGCAAAGGGGATGGAGAATGGAAAAGCGTTCGAATACAAACTTTGGTTTAGTGACACCTACGTCCGCACTCCCACCGGCTGGCGCTATGCGTTCGCTCAAGCCTCGACGCGTTTGCCCAAGACACCTTAAGAGATCGAGGGAAGCGTTCACGACCGCGGATGACACGGATTTACACGGATGAAGAATCTCAGTGATTGAGAATTTGCCCGCGTTCCGTCAGCATTAAACCTTGGCGAAAAATCTCTGGAATGTTAGTTGCCGTTTTGCTTGAACACTGCGTCTTCGCCTAACGAGTCTGGAATGCACGAGCACTGGATACGCGAGGCCGTCGATCTCGCACGCACCGGAATGCAGGAGAAGGACGGCGGTCCCTTCGGTGCGCTTGTCGTTTGCGATGGGCGCGTGGTGGGTCGGGGAAACAATCAGGTTACCGAGCAGCTCGATCCGACTGCGCACGCCGAGATCGTCGCGATTCGGGAAGCCTGTCGCGCGCTCGGCCGATTCGATCTGCGCGGCTGCGTTCTTTACACAAGCTGCGAACCTTGTCCGATGTGTCTCGCCGCAATCTACTGGGCGCGACTCGATCGCGTTTTTTACGCCAGCACGCGCCATGACGCAGCTGAAGCCGGCTTCGACGATGAATTTATTTACGAGCAGCTCCCGCTGGAGATCGCGGCGCGCTCGCTTCCGATGAAGCAACTCCTGCGCGAACATGCACTCGAATTGTTTCGCGAGTGGGCAGCGAAACCGGATAAGATTCCGTATTAACGATTCAATGGCGCGCTCTGCTTCTCTGTCATTCTGAGCGCAGCGAAGAACCTCGCGAGCTACGAGTGGCGTGCGATCGCTCGAGACCCAATTGCGAGGTCCCTCGCTTTCGCTCGGGATGACAATGCGATAAATTTCGAGCCTTCCCATCGATTTTGGTTTTTGCCAAGCTGCTCTTCCCCATGCTCGCGAAAATCTACTCCGCTGCCGTTTACGGAGTGGATGCTTACGAAGTTGAGATCGAAGTAAACGAGGGGCGCGGCGAACCAAAGATCGTCATTGTCGGATTACCTGATGCCGCGGTGAAGGAAAGTCGCGATCGCGTCACAACCGCAATCATGAACAGTGCCTATCGCTGGCCACGCGGTCGCACTACGATCAACCTCGCGCCGGCCGACATAAAAAAAGAAGGACCGAGTTTCGATTTGCCGATTGCGCTCGGCATGATTGCGCTCAATGAAAAAGTCGATCCCGAAAAAATCGAGCGTTTTAGCTTTGTCGGTGAGCTGGCGTTAAACGGTGCAGTTCGTCCGGTGAAAGGAGTGTTGCCGGTCGCGTTGGAAGCGCGTCGTCGAAAAAGGGAAGCGCTCATCGTTCCGGAAGCGAACGCGAGCGAGGCCGCGATGGTAAAAGGCATCGCCATTTACGGGGTAAAGAATTTGCGCGACGCGTTTCAATTTCTCACTGGTCAGACAACGCTGACGCCGGTGCGCGGAGACATGACACAATTTTTTTCCACGCATCAAAGTTACGATGTCGATTTCGCTGACGTGAAAGGACAAGGACATGTGAAGCGAGCGGTCGAAGTGGCGGTCGCCGGCGGGCACAACATTCTCATGATCGGTCCGCCGGGTTCGGGGAAATCCATGCTTGCGAAACGCATCGCCACAATCATTCCGCCAATGGCCTTGGAGGAAGCGATCGAGACGACGAAGATTCATAGCATCGCCGGAATGCTCGACGGCGAAAAATCGTTTGTCGCGACGCGGCCGTTTCGTTCGCCGCATCATACCATTAGCGATATCGGTTTACTCGGTGGCGGAACGTTTCCGAATCCGGGAGAAGTAAGTCTCGCGCACAACGGCGTTTTGTTTCTCGATGAGCTTCCGGAATTCAAACGTTCAACTCTCGAAGTGATGCGCCAGCCGATTGAAGACGGCAAAGTGACGATCTCGCGTGCAGCGGGCAGCCTGACATTTCCATCCGAATTCATGCTCATCGCCGCGATGAATCCATGTCCCTGCGGATATTTTGGCGACTTGAAACGGGAGTGTCGTTGCAGTCCGATTCAGATTCAGCGCTATCGCCAACGCATCTCCGGTCCGCTGCTCGATCGCATCGATCTGCACGTCGAAGTTCCGGCGGTTGAGTACCGCGACTTGTCGAGCGAACGCATCGAAGAAAATTCGGCCGCGATTCGCGAACGCGTCATGCGTGCGCAACAACGCCAACGTTCGCGGTTTCAAAAATCTCCCAAGACAACGTGCAATGCGCGCATGGGTCCGCGGCAGATCAAGCAAAACTGCCAATTGACCGACGAGAGTCAGGAACTAATTCGCGTTGCGATGTCGGAATTGAATCTCAGCGCACGCGCTTACGACCGCATCTTGAAAGTCTCGCGCACGATTGCCGATCTCGGCTCTGCTGCCGACATCGCGCCCGAGCATGTGAGCGAAGCGATCCAGTATCGCACCTTTGACCGCCGGCTCTGGGTTTAAGGTGAGTAGCCCGTAACTCCAGTTGTAGCGGTGGATACGACCCAATCTTGACGAGGCACTACGGAAGTGCAGTGCCCGACTTGGATTTTGCAAGTGAGACATCTGAACTGTTGATCGCACCGTTTACCGTAATGTCTTCACGGAAGTTGCTAGACGTGACGGCGGTGCCGCTTTGCGCTTTGGTCTGGCTAATGTCTGATGAGTTGACTTGACCATTCGCTGTTGTATCGCCAACGAGGACGCCCATTGTGACCTGAACGCTGCTCGTGTTCGTTCCATCGCTTACATCAGCGAGGGTTACGCCGATCGTTTGCGCGTTAGCTACGCCGGTAAGGTTCACAAACACCTGATTGCCGCTGACGGTGGTGCTGGCAACGGATCCTGTGCCCGACGACACGCTAGCGGAGCTGAGCGTAACTGGACCGGCAAACGTGACAACCACTTGGTGATTACCACTCGCGCCACCCGTGCGGCATTCAATTCCCGGCGTGCCCGTCTGCGGCAGGTCGATATCGAAGGTTCCGTCGCTGCCGTGGGTTTTACGTGAGACGACTCCGATCAACGGCACTGGGCCAGCAGGAACGCGGATGTTGATGATTTTCTGAAAGCTCGGGATAGCGTTGGTGAAGATCGTGACACGGTACAGGCCGGTTGGAAGCGGTCTCACCGCGCCGAGCGTCCGGGAGGAGAACGTCGTGTCGGACCAGTTCGTGGCGGCGTTGGAAAGCGGGAAGAAGATTTGCTCGTTGTCGATCCGCATGAGCTGGAGGAGCGGGTAATTCGTAGCGGAGTTATTGGACGAACTCCCCGACGCCTCCGAGTCGCCCCGAAAGCCGGTGCCGGTCAAGACAAGCGAGTCCGTTTGGAGAAGCGTGGCTGTCGAGAGGACGGGACGGCGCGCGTCGGAGAAGCCGAGGCCCGCATCGAACAGCTCCGCTGTGTTCGAGATTCCGCTACTACCTGTATACCCCCCGGCGATGAGTATCTCGCCGTTTGGGAGCAGCGTCGCTGTATGGAACCAGCGCGGCGAGTTCATTGGGGAGAGCGACGTAAAGGTCCCCGAGACTGGGTCGAACAGCTCAGCTGAGTTTGTCGCGCCGGCGTTTAGATCGGCGCCTCCTGCGAGAACGACCTTGCCGTTTGGGAGCAGCGTCGCCGTGTGGATGTAGTGCGCCGAGTTCATCGGCGGAAGCGCCATGAAGGTTCCGGAAACCGGGTCGAACAGCTCTGCGGTGTTCGTCGTCGCGCTGCCCGTGCGGCCTCCGGCGATCAGGACCTGGCCGCTCGGGAGCAGCGTCGCCGTGTGGTAGTAGTGCACCGAGTTCATCGGCGGAAGCGCCGTGAAGGTGCCTGAGACTGGGTCGAACAGCTCCGCAGTGTTCGTTACCGCGCTGCCTGTATATCCTCCGGCGATGAGGACCTTGCCGCTCGAGAGCAGCGTCGCGGTGAAACCGTGGCGTGCCGAGGTCATGGGCGGCAGCGGTACGAAAGTCTCCGAGGCCGGGTCGAACAGCTCCGCAGTGCTAGTGTACCCACTCGGCGAGTTGCTGCCACCCGCGATCAGGACCTTGCCATTTGGCAGTAGCGTCGCCTCATGATCTCGACGCGCCGAGGTCATGGTGTGCGGAAGCAGTGTGAAGGTTCCCGAGGCCGGGTCAAACAGCTCGACCGTGTTCGTGTACGCACTCGGCGTGACGCCGCCGGCGATCAAAACCTTACCGCTCGGGAGCAGCGTCGCGGTAAATCCGTAGCGAGCCAAGTTCATGCGCCGCGGAAGCAAAGTGAAGGTCGCTGAAGCCGGGTCGAATAGCTCGGCCGTGTTCGTGTTCGGGATTGCATTATTCCCTCCGGCGATCAAGACCTTGCCGTTTGGGAGCAGCGTGGCTGTGTGAACGAAGCGCACCGAGGTCATGGTGTGTGGAGACAGCGAGCTGAAGGTTGCCGAGGCCGGATCGAATAACTCCGCAGTGTCCGTGATGTCGTCGACTACGGTCTTCGCATTGCCTGCGGCAATCAGGACCTTGCCGTTCGCGAGTAATGTGGCCGTGTGGCCCTCGCGCACCGATGTCATAGTGTTCGGAGAGAGCGAAGTGAATGTCCCCAAGACCGGGTCGAATAGTTCGGCCCCATCCGTCGCCGCACTTCCCGTGTCGCCTCCGGCGATCAGGACCTTGCCGCTCGGCAGCGGCGTCGCTGTGTGGCTGTTGCGCGGCGAAATCATCGGAGCAAGCGACGTGAAAGTCTGAGAAGCCGGATCGAACAGCTCCGCGGTATTCGTCGTCGCGCTCCCCGTGTAGCCTCCGGCGATCAAGACCTTGCCACTCGGCAGCAGCGTCGCCGTGTGGAAATAGCGCACGGAGGTCATGGTGTTTGGAGAGAGTGACGTAAAGGTCAGAGACGCCGGGTCGAACAGCTCCGCCGTGTTCGTGGCCTTGCTGACCGTGTTGCCCGCCGTGTTGCCTCCGGCGATCAGGACCTTGCCGCTTGGCAGCAGCGTGGCCGTGTGATCGCGGCGTGGCGAGGTCATAGTGCTTGGAGAGAGTGACGTAAAGCTCAGAGACGCCGGGTCGAACAGCTCCGCCGTGTTCCAATTAGTAGGTCCACCGTTGTAGCCTCCGGCGATCAGAACCTTGCCGCTCGGGAGCAGCGTCGCGGTGTGACCGATGCGCGCCGAATTCATCGTGTTAGGCACCGGCGTAAAGGTCCCTGAAGCAGGGTCGAACAGCTCCGCTGTGTTAGTCGCTCTTATCGAATCGAAGCCGCCGGCGAGCAGGACCTTGCCGCTCGGGAGCAAAGTCGCCGTGTGTCGTTCGCGGAACGAAACCATGGGCGGAAGCGATGTGAATGTCCCCGAGGCTGGGTCGAACAGCTCCGCTGTATTTGTTGTCCCGCTGCCTGTCCAACCTCCGGCGATCAGAATCTTGCCACTCGGCAGCAGCGTCGCCGTATAAAGGTGGCGCGGTGAGGTCATGGTGTTCGAGGGGAGCAACGTGAAGGTCCCCGAGGCCGGGGCCGGGTCGAACAGCTCCGCCGTGTTGGTGTTTTGCGGCAGCGCCACCGTGTTGCCTCCGGCGAGCAGGACCTTGCCGCTCGGGAGCAGTGTCGCGCTGTGAACGTCGCGCGCCATGGTCATCGTGTTCGGAGCGAGTGACGTAAAGGTTCCGGACATTGGATCAAACAACTCGGCCGTGTTCGTGGGCAGGACTCCGTCCGAGCCACCGGCGATCAAAACCTTGCCGTTCGGCAGCAGCGTCGCAGTGTGAAGTTGCCGCGGCGAGGTCATTGGCGCCAATACCATGAATATTGCCGAGACCGGGTCGAACAGCTCCGCTGTATTCGCGGTCACGCTTGCGACGCCCGTGTATCCTCCTGCGACCAACACTTTGCCGGTTGGCAGCAATGTCGCAGTATGTCCATAGCGTACTGACACCATCGCTGGAACGGACGTGAAGGTGCCAGCAACCGGATCGAAAAGCTCGGCGGTGTCGAGATACGCGATACCATCGAAGCCTCCGGCGATCAAAACATTGCCGTTTGGCAACAACGTCGCGGTATGGTTGTCGCGCCGCGATGTCATCGTGTTCGGCGAAAGTGGTGCGAACGTTTGAGTTGCCGGGTCAAACAACTCAGCCGTATTCGTGCTCTCTGCTCCGGTAAAGCCACCAGCGATTAATACCTTGCCGCTTCGCAGCAAGGTCGCGGTGTGGCCGTCCCGTGCCGACGACATGCTGTTTGGAGAGAGGGACGTGAACGTTGTGGTCGCCGGATCAAACAGCTCCGCTGTATTCGTTACGCCGGTGAGCGTGACCCCTCCGACTATCAAGACCTTCCCATTAGGTAGCACTGTGGCGGTATGCTGATATCGCGCCAACGTCATTTTGTTCGAGATCGGAGTGAAGGTTCCCGTCGCGGGATCAAACAGCTCGGCAGTATCTGTCGCTCCCGTCGGAGTAACCCCTCCGGCTACCAGCACCTTGCCGTTCCCGAGTAGCGTCGCCGTGTGGAAGTAGCGCGCCGTGGTCATCACCCCCACCGCAGTGAACGAGGGATCCACGGGAGCGAGCGGCACGGCCACCGCCGTCGTTCCACTTAATCCGCCAGCGTTTTTGGCAGTAAAAGGGGCACCGAAGTTGGCAGCCGAGTTAGTCTTTCCGCTTGGTGGCGTCGCGGCGACACTCAGCACTGCCAGCAAGAGACCGACCGAGCAAAAAGCAAAAGCGAGCAAGACGCGCGGATTGAAGATGCCGGATTCAGAAGAGGAAGTTTTTTGCACGAAATTTTCCGCGGTTTGGGTTCAATGGGTAATCTTGGTAACGTAGATCTCGGCTTTTGGATTCGCGGATAATCGGTTTTGTCCATATGCGACGTACGCCTTGTTTCCGTCCGACGCGATCGTCAGGTAGTCATTTCCGTTTACGCCGGTGATCGGTGCTGTAACCGACGTCACCCGAATATCGGCCGCGAACGTCTGCCCGTTGTCCGTCGAGGAGCTGTACCACACGTCCTGCCCCGTGGCATCGACCCACGCCACATCGACGCGGCCCGAAGAGGAAACCGAGATTGTGATATAGGTACTGCCTTGCACATTGCCTGACACCCCGTTTGCGTCGTCCACGAGAACCGGTGGTGAGGGCCAGGTCGCGCCCCCATCGGTCGATTGCGCTACGTATACGTGCTGATTGGTCCAGCCAACCCCGTCCCAAGTGGAGCCCATGCCCGCGGCGTAGACCTTTTGCGAATCCCCGGGGTCGGCGGCGACCAGGTTCAGGGCGTAATTCGCAGTGGGCGAGGTCACGCTGACGGTAGAGTCCTGGAACATCAAGCCCCCATCTGCGGACCTGAGAATGTGGTAAGTGTAGCAATAACCGCCTGCGCAATTCTGTCCCACAGCGGTCGTTTGTTCGGTAACGTAAAGCACACTGGTTGGGGTTGGTCCCACGCTGAGGCTAAAGCCGGAAGAATTAGAGAGATAGCCGTCAAGGGTAACGCGGGCGTCCGTCCATGACGAAGTGTCAGTGCTCGATCGGGCGACGATCTGCCGGTGTACCCTGGGGTTGAGGTTGCCCGGGCGGCAGACGTCCGTCATCACTTCCACGTACACCGAGCTGGGGCCTACCGTCATTAGAGGAAAGTCGAAAATAGCGTCGCTACACACCGTACCGGTGCTGCCATCGGGGAAAGTAACTGGCGTTCCGCGCTTCAATGCGGCGTTGCCGCCTCCGGTCGGAAACTGGGTCCAGGTTATGCCCGGAGCGTTTGCCGGCGATGTGTAGACATAAACAAATTGGTGCGGGTTCCCGGCGAGCTGGCTATAGAACGCGCGCCCGGCCGCGTCGAAGCCGTTTCTCCCGTCCAAATTTTTCACAACGCTGCCGTTTGTTCCTAGATACCAACTTGACCCGTTTGTATAGCTGTAGAAGTTGAAAGCCTTGTCATTAGTCCCATCCGGCGGCAAACTTAGATCCACCCCCCAGTTCCCTGTGACCAAAAAGATTGCCATCCGTTCGTTAGGCGCGGTCGCGGAAGCAAACGCGCGGACGCAAGCTCTGCATGACTCATCGCGCACGGCGCGGCGATCTTCCGTTCAATCAGGCGAGCCGGCACTCGTGGAAACGATTGCCAAGTTAAAACACTCGATCGAACTCGGTCCCATCGGTGAGGTGGTCAAAGGCGCGGATGCTGTTCCAAATTCTACCTACGAAACGCTCGGTAAAGTCGGAAATGTTTTTTCAAACCCGCAGAGCGCGGAGCGCTTTCTTTCATTCCCCGGCGCGAAACAGCTCACTGAAAATCCGAAGATTGTTGCCTTACGCGACGATCCAGAAATCATCCGCATGATCCAAGAAGGACGCTTGTTCGATCTGCTCCAGGATTCTCGCATCATCAATGCGGTTAACGATCCTGCGCTGGCAAATCAGCTGAAGACATTTCAGTTCCAGAGCGCGCTAGATTACGCAGTTAGCCGACGGTAAGAGGCTCGCACAAAGGTCACAAAGTTTCACTAAGTAGGGGATGAGCGAAAATGAAATCGCGAAGGAGATTTTGGACGCCGCATTTGTCGTGCACACAAAGCTTGGCCCTGGGCTTCTCGAATCGGTCTACGAAGTTGTGCTTGCACATGAACTGCGCAAGAAAGGCCTTGGCGTCGAGCGCCAGAAGCCGATGCCGATTACCTATGACGGCATTCGATTCGAAGAAGGTTATCGTGCAGATCTACTCGTGAATTCGAAGGTTATCGCCGAACTGAAATCGGTTTCGGCAACCTCGCCTCTTCACGCAAAACAGGTGCTAACGCAGCTGCGTCTTAGCGGATTGAAACTTGGTCTTTTGATCAACTTCGGGGAAGCGCATCTGAAAAACGGAATCAAGCGTCTGATTAACGGCGAAATCGAGGAAGAGGAGTTTTCTCTCTAATTTCCGTTGTGACCTTTGTGCCCGTTGTGCGAGAAATTCGCCTGGCGATGAATTATCTAGTTACGATCGGGCTCGAAGTTCACGTCCAGCTTAAGACGCGATCGAAAATGTTCTGCGCCTGCCCTGTGGAATTTGGTGCGGAGCCGAACTCGCATACGTGTCCGACGTGTCTCGGCTTGCCGGGCGCGTTGCCGGTGATGAATCATGAAGCGCTCCGCATGACCATTCTTACTGGTCTTATGCTCGGCTGCGACATCGCGCCGATGAGCAAGTTCGATCGGAAAAATTATTTCTACCCGGACATGCCCAAGAATTATCAGATCTCGCAATACGTTCTACCGCTTTGCACAAATGGCAGCGTGCCGCTGCACGATCTCGCTTATCCGAAGGATGCGCAGAAAAACATCGCGACGTCCGACAAAGAAGTGCATCTCGTCCGTATTCATCTCGAGGAGGATGTCGCGAAAAGTGTCCATCTCGAAAATTCCACTGGGATCGACTTCAACCGCGCTGGCACGCCGTTGATGGAGATTGTGACGCAACCGGAACTTAATTCGCCGGAAGAAGCGTTTGCGTTTCTCAGCGCGCTAAAACAAATCCTGATCTATGGCGCGGTGAGCGATGCGGACATGGAAAAAGGCCAGCTGCGTTGCGACTGTAATGTTTCGGTACGGGAAAAGTCGCAACAGGAGTTCGGAGCGAAGATCGAGATCAAAAACATGAACTCGATCAGCGGCGTGCGGCGCGCGCTCGCCTATGAAATCGCGCGGCAAATCGAGGTGCTGAAATCAGGAGAGAAGTTGGAACAGGAAACGCGCGGTTGGGATGATGCGCGCGGCGAAACGTTTCTCATGCGCACGAAGGAATCCGCTCACGATTATCGCTATTTCCCCGATCCGGACCTGGTGCCAGTGAAAAGCGAAACATTATTGAATGAAGTGCGCGGCCGAATTCCGGAATTGCCGAAAGCGAAACGCGCGCGCTTTGTCGAAGAGTATTCCGTGAGCCCGTACGACGCTGGAGTTCTGGCCAGCGATCTGGAAGTTGCGCGGTATTTCGAGATCGCCGCCAAAGGCGCGCGCAAACCAAAGAACATCGCGAACTGGATTCTAAATGATTTGCAAAGTGCGCTGAGCGCAAGCCAGCGAACAATCAGCCAGTGTCCGATCCCGCCCGCGGCGCTGGATGAACTCATGAACTTGATCGAGAGCGGAAAAATCAGCGGCACGCAAGGCAAAGAAGTCTTCGCCGAAATGTTTGCGAGCGGGAAAGGAGCAACGGCAGTTGTTCGCGAGAAAGGCATCGAGCAATTGAGCGATACCAGCGCGATCCAGGCATTGTGCGATCGAGTAATCGCCGCGAATCCGAAACCGGTCGCAGATTTCAAAGCAGGAAATCTCGCACCGCTCAATTTCCTGAAAGGACAAGTGATGAAACTGTCAAAAGGCAAAGCCAATCCTGCTTTGGTGGGAGAAATTCTGGAGCGAAAATTAGAGTAGAGCCTCAAGGACAGATCACGAATGCGAATCCTGATCGCCCCGGATAAGTTCAAAGACTCGTTAGGCGCGCGACAAGTTGCGGCGAACATCGAGATCGGCTTGCGCGAGGTTATCCCGAATGCGCAGATCCAGATCGTGCCGGTGGCGGATGGCGGCGAGGGAACGGCAGCCCTGATTTCCGATTCCCTGGGTGGAACATGGATTGAATGCGACGCGCACAACTCGTTAGGCCGGGAAATCAAAGCGCGTTATGCCTGGGTCGATTCCGAGCAACTTGCGATCATGGAAATGAACGAAGCAGCCGGATTGCGACACCTAACCCCGGAACAACGCGATCCGTCGCACGCTTCGACATTCGGGGTTGGGGAAATGCTCTTGCACGCGACGAAGCGCGGAGCGCGTCAAATCATTATCGGGCTCGGCGGAAGCGCTACGAACGATGGAGGATTGGGCATGGCTCGGGCGCTCGGCTATCAGTTTTATGATGATCGCGGTCGCGAACTTCTCGGGGATGTGACGAAATTGGTTCGCCTCGGAAAAATTGTGGTACCCGAGCAGCGTGGGTGGGCGCCAATTATCGCCGCAGCCGACGTCAACAATCCGCTCTTGGGAGAGCGTGGGGCGACACGTGTATTTGGTCCGCAAAAAGGGGCAAACTCCGACCAGATTAAATTGCTTGAAAAAAATTTGGCGCAACTGGCAAAGATCGCAGCGCAGGATTTGCACAACGATTTTCGTGAAATTCCGGGCGCGGGCGCGGCGGGCGGTCTGGGCTTTGGCCTAATGACATTTTGCCACGCGACGATGCGATCAGGCTTCGAGGTCGTCTCGGAGAAAATAGGGTTGGAGGAATTGATTCGAAACGTTGATGTCGTTGTCACAGGCGAAGGCAGCCTTGATTGTCAGACTCTTGAAGGAAAAGTGCCGTTCGGTGTAGCGAACCTGTCACGCAAACTCGGGAAGCGTGTTTTCGCGATTGCAGGGAGATCGAGTGGCGATGCACAGGCCGAGTGTTTGTTCGACGAAGTTTTTTCGCTGATGCGCGATTCGATGAGTGAAGCCGAAAGCATTAAGCGCGCGCCGGAGTTGTTGCGCAAACGCGCGCGCGAACTGGCGGATTTGTTGTAAGTCGGCGACAATACGGCTTCTTCATGGAACCAGGTCCCCGGGAAACAATCGCGCCCTTTATTTTCTCCGATCCAGCGGGCAAACGCTGGCCACGGCTGCGTCTCGCTCTGCTCATTAGTTGCGTCCTGGTTTTCATCGCGACCGTCCTGTTCGTGCAGACGCTTTTCGTCGCGCCGCAACTGCAGTTGCCCTTCTCGTTGCGACAATTGAAAGGACAGCTGAAGTCGCTGCAGAAAAAAAATCCGGCAGGACAAACGCCGGTCGACCATCCGCTCTGGCAAAAATTCGGACTGGCACGCCAAACGGCAAAGAAGCCGGCCGTGCAACCGCCACCGCCCGCCCATCCCCGAAAAAAATTTGCCGAGAACGAAGTTCGCCTGGCCTTTTACACGAACGGCGATCCCTACAGCTACGCGTCACTCGAACAAAATGCCGCGCAAATAACGCACGTCTGCCCGGAATGGATGGCGATGATCGACGGCCTCGGTCACTTGCAGATCGATGCCGATAATCGATTGCCGAAGCTCGCGGCGAGCAAAGGTATCGCGCTCATGCCGCTGCTAACGAATCTCGTGGGCGACAAATGGCTGCCGGAAGCAGTGGAGAATCTTGCGCGCGGTCCGGCTGAGCGACAGGACCAATTCATAAAGGGTGTGCTGAAGGTTCTGCGCGATGCGAAGGCTTCGGGCGTAATCGTGGATTGGGAGCAGGTCGATCCAGTTTACAAAAAAGATATCGCCGCTTTGCTCGATAAATTCGCGGACGCCTTACACGACGATGGAAAAGAGATATGGCTTTGCGTGCAGCCGGGACAGGAACTCGACTACATCGATTTCGATGATTTGTCGGAAAACATCGATCGTTTTGTTGCGTTGCTCTTCGATGAAACTTCGGACATCGACACACCGGGGCCGCTCGGTTCGCGCCAGTGGTTCGAAGGTTGGCTAAACGTGCTGCTCGAAGACGCCGATCCAAAGCAATGGATCATCGCGCTTGGAAGCTATGGATACGATTGGACCAAGGGAACGCCGAAAGCGGAATTGATCAGTTTTCCCGAAGCGATGAGCCGCGCGAGTTATGCCGACATCACGACCGTGGCCGAGGGCAGTCCGGATTATACTCCCCTTTTCTATTACGAAGATGCCGACAAAGATCACACCGTTTCTTTTCTCGATGTCGTCACTTTCGCGAATCAACTCCGCAAGGTGCGCGATAAAAAGGCCGGCGGTTTCGCGCTTTACCGGTTGGGGACGGAAGACACGGCGCTATGGGAAACACTTAACCTCCCGGCAAATTTTTACACCAACGCGCGGGCGAGGCGGCCGCTCGAGGTCTTAAAAGGGACGGAAACAATCACCGATGTCGGCGATGGAGAAATTGTCTCGGTCGATGAAAGCCGAGCTGACGGTTTGCGCCGTATCGCGGTCGATGAGGCCGGTTATTTGACCGCGACTTACGAAAAGTTTCCGCAATTTCCCACGCTCTACCATCAGGGCGCGGGAACAGCGCATCAGGTTGCGATCACGTTCGACGACGGCCCCGATCCGGAATGGACGCCGAAGATTCTCGACATCTTGAAGGCGAACAATGTCAAAGCGGCGTTCTTCCTTGTGGGGGTGAACGCGGAACACTATCCAGGACTCGTTAGGCGGATCGTGGCCGAAGGCCATGAGATCGGTAATCACACCTATTACCATCCGAATCTCGCGCTCTGCTGGCCCGAGCACATTCGCGTGGAATTGAACGCGACGCAGTTGTTGATCGAGACTATTACCGGACGCGCCACGACACTTTTCCGGCCACCCTACGCCGCGGACACGAGTCCATCGCGTTTGAGTGAGTTGGCGCCGTTACTGATCGCTCAGGATCTCGGCTATCTCGTCGTTTTGGAAAATATCGATCCGCAAGATTGGGCGAGGCCGGGCGCCGACCTGATTGTGCAACGCGTAAAACAACAGCGACGTGATGGCAGCATCATCCTGCTGCACGATGCCGGCGGCGATCGCTCGCAAACGGTGGAGGCGTTGCCGCGTATTCTCGACTACCTGCATACACGCGGCGACACGGTTGTTTCTTTAAGCACGCTGATGGGAACAACCCGCGACAAACTGATGCCGCCGGCGAAATCTGGTGGTCGTGTGCTCTCGCGTATTGTCAGCACGACCGGTTTTCGGGTTTATCACGCGATCGAAGAATTTCTTTGGGCATTCATGATCGTTGCAACCGCACTGGTCGTGATCCGAACGTTGATCGTGATCTGGCTGGCGTCGCGTTTTCGACGTACGCCTGGTCCAGGCTTCGCCGGCTCAATCAGTGTCGTGATCGCGGCGTTCAATGAAGAAAAGGTGATCGCGAACACGCTTCTTTCACTGCTCAGCGCCGAGTATGACGGCGAACTCGAGGTCATTGTCGTCGACGACGGCTCGCACGATCAAACCGCGAGGGAAGTCGATCGCGTGGCGAGTGACGACAAACGTGTGCTGCTATTGCGCCAGGAGAATCATGGAAAGGCACGCGCTTTACAACGTGCGCTCACCGTCGCGCGAAATGGCATCATCGTTTTTCTCGACGCCGATACGAATGTGCAGCGCGACACTTTGCGCCAACTGGTTCAACCCTTTTCCGATCCAAAGATCGGCGCTGTTTCCGGCCACGCTAAAGTAGGAAATCTGCGCAGCTTCATCGCGAGATGTCAGGCGCTGGAGTACACGGTCGGATTCAATCTTGATCGTCGCGCATACACATCGTGGAATTGCATTACTGTGGTGCCGGGTGCGATCAGCGCTATTCGCAAATCGGCGATCGATGAAGCAGGCGGGTTGAGTTTGGACACGCTCGCGGAAGACACCGATCTCACCTTGTCGCTGCACAAACGCGGCCTGCGCATCGTCTATGTTCCCGATGCCATCGCCTGGACGGAAGCACCGGAAACGGTGCGAACCCTGGCGCGGCAAAGATTTCGCTGGGCTTACGGGACGTTGCAATGTTTGTGGAAACATCGCGACATGGTTTTCAATTGGAAGTATCGCGCGCTTGGTTGGTTCAGTTTGCCGAGCGTTTGGTTTTTCCAAATCATTCTCATCGCCATCACACCGATGGTGGATTTGTTTTTGCTCGTATCGCTTCCATTCGGCGCCTGGCGTGCGGTCCTGCCATTCGTCATCGTCTTCCTCGCGATGGATGTGATTCTCGCGACACTCGCTTGCATTTTGGAACGCGAGTCCGTCCTGCGTGCATGGCGCATTCTCCCGATGCGCTTGATCTACCGTCCGATGTTGAGCTACGTGATTTGGAAAGCGATCCTTCGCGCGGTCAAAGGCGCATTCGTTAGCTGGGGAAAATTGGAACGCACCGCGAGCGTGCCCGTGCGCGCCTAACGAGTCTAGAAGCCAGCGCGGAAATTATTTCTTAGGGTGGATGGAACCTGCGCCGGCCACACTTTTTTTGACCGTTTTAGGATTCCCGCTGTAACGAACATCGCCCGCACCTTTGATCGACGCATCCAACGATTCGGTGGCGGTTACTTTTGCGTCAGCCGCACCCATAAGCGAAACTTCGACCGCCTTCGCCTGCAACGATTCCGCGTTCAGATCCCCTGCTCCGCGCAACCTCGCGGTCAGAGTGTCCACTGTCCCATTTAAAAAAACGTCGGACGCACCATCCGATTCGATGAAGAAATTTGACGTCACTATCTGGCTCGCCTTCAAATCGACCGCGCCGCGCAAGCGCGCACCGGTCAGCGTCTGACTCGAGGCGACAATAGTGATGCCGTGCGTCGGGCGCATCCGTTCCCTCGTGCGGATGCGAAGTTTTCCGTCGGCGACGGTCGTGGTCACTTTGTTAAGAAGATTCTGATCGCAAGTAACGCTCAAGGCCGGCGCACCGGCCGCCCAGGCGATCTTATATGCGCCGCTGGCATCGATGACGGAAAAATCCGCCGCCGAACGGTCCTCTTTTGTGACGACACCGTTGCCATGCAAGCCAACCCAGTCGCACGCGGGCAAAATCAAGGCGGCGAGGAGCACCGAGATCGCTAATCTGGGGAAAAGTGGAGTTCGTGGATTCATTTGTTGATGAGATGCTGCCGATAAGGCATTTGGATTCAAGAATCTTCCTTTCGGGTTGATTGCAGAAGCAACCAAACATGCCGCCCCTTTCCAAAACTCTTCTTCTCTTGATTGCCATCGCGCTGGCGTCTGCTTCTTGCGGGCGAAACACTTCCAAAACTATCGATCCGAACGCGCCCGTGGAAGTCGTAATTCCCGAACACGGCGCTTACATCGGCGCGTTCATGGATTTCGGGGATACCGAAGATGAAGTCACAATCGAAGCGATCGAGGAATTCGAGACGATGGTGGGAAAACATCAGGCCATCATTGCATCGTCGAGCTACTGGGGCGAACAAAGTTTCCCGACCGCGAATCTCGAAGTGATCTGGCGCCACGGTTCGCTTCCCCTACTCTTCTGGTCGCCCTGGGATCAACCGTACGAACAGAATCGCGGACCCGACAAATTCGGGCTGACGCAGATCATTGCCGGTAAGTGGGATGGTTACCTCGATCGTTGGGGAGACGCGGCGCGCGAGTTCGGAAAACCTATGATCGTTGTCTTCGGCGTAGAGATGAACGGGGATTGGTTTCCCTGGTCTGGCACTTATTACGGTGGGAACAAGCCGATCCCGGGCAAGCCTAACGAGTGGGAAGGACCGGAAAATTTTAAGAAGGCCTACCGTTACGTTGTCGATCGCGTCCGCGCGCGCGGCGCATCAAACATCAAATGGATGTTTCACACCAACAACTATTCCTATCCGATGGACATCTGGAATTTCGCGCCGGCCTATTATCCGGGACCGGACTACGTCGATTGGTTCGGCATGAGCGTTTACGGCCAGCAATTCAAGGATGAGCCGTGGGCGAATATTCCGTCACTCGTCGATTGGCCGTATGAGGAAATGTCGCGGCTCGATCCGAACAAGCCCATCATGATCGCGGAATGGGCGACGGGTGAATTCCCTCACTCGGGCAACAAAGGCGAGTGGATCAAACAGGGATTGGATAACTTTCGGATGCGTTATCCGCGCATCAAAGCTGCGGTTTACTGGCACGAGCGCTGGCAAAATATCGATCAGAGCTATAGCAATTTGCACATCAACTCTTCGGTCGAATCGCTTAATGCGTATCGCGAGGGCATTGCGAATCCATATTGGTTAGGCAATTTGATTTTGCGTCGCCTGAAAAGGTAACGCACCCAGGGATTGCTATTCATTCCGCAGCGCTACCATCGGATCAACACGTGCGGCTCGATAGGCCGGCAACCAACAGGCGAGCAGCGCGACGGCTGCAAGTAGGAGCGCGACAGATGCAAAAGTTGCGGGATCGACCGCGCTTACGCCGTAAAGAATACTCTGCAGCAATCGTGTTCCACCGAAAGCGAGCACCAGCCCGATGGCAGAACCAATCAGCGCCAACATCATTCCCTGGCGCAAAATCAACCATCCGACGCTGCGCGATTGTGCACCGAGCGCCATGCGCAAACCGATCTCGCGCGTCCGACCCGCGACCATGTACGACATGACGCCGTAAATTCCCACTGCGGCGAGTACGAGAGCGAGCACTCCGAAACTTCCGAGCGCTCCCGCGGCAATCTTTGCCGGAAAGAGCGGGATGTTCATGTGTTCGGTCAGGGTCTTCGCATCGTAGAGTGGCAAAGTCGGATCGAGCTGCTGTATTTCGCGACGAATAGCGGCAAGCACGGAGCGTGGATTGCCCTCGGTGCGCGCAACCAGCGTGGAAGTGGAATCAAAATAACGCAGCGGCCGAAACATCACCGCCTTCGGTTCCTCGCCTAACGTGTTGTATTTCCCATCGGGCACGACGCCGACGATTTGCCAAAATGGGTCGTTAGGCCCGCTCGCATTGTAGCGTTTGCCGATCGCAAATTGCTCTTACTCGTGACCGGCTGCCCTTCGATGTAAACGCTCGTCGAACTATAATCCAAACTCAGCGGTAAAGTGTCGATGAAAGCGACGGAATGCACACCAGGAAGAGCGCGCACCCGCTCCAACACGCGTTCGTAAAAGGGGCGCCCTTTTGCGTCATCATAACCTTGCAGTCCAAGGTCGAACGAAATCGCGACCGCGTTTTGTGGATTAAAGCCCGGACGCATTCGTTGCGCTGCTTGCAAACTGCGCACGATCAGGCCGGCGCTGACGAGCAACACTAAAGAAAGAGCGATTTGCGCGATGACAAGAGAGTTGCGCAAGCGCGAGCGACGAAATCCCGCCATCGAGCTCTCATCCTTTAATGCCGGAACCAATTCCGGCTTCGACGATTGCAACGCCGGTAGCAAGCTAAACAGAACTCCGGTCGCGAGCGAAATCGCGAGCGCGAAGATGAGCACGCGCCAGTCGATGCGCAGATCGAAAAGCAATGCGACATCCATCGGCAGTTTGATCGCGGCGACAAAATGATTGATCCAGGCGGCAAGGAGCACACCAACCACTCCTCCAGTGACTGAGAGCAGCACACTTTCGGTGAGAAGTTGCCTAACGAGTCGTGCGCGACTCGCGCCGACGGCAAGACGTATGCCGATTTCCTTACGTCGTTCGGTTGCGCGCGCGAGGAGCAGATTGGCGAGATTCACACATGCGAGCAACAAGACAAGCGCACCCACGACTGCGAGGACGCCGGAAAGAGCGAAAATAGAATTACGAATGTCGGGAATGAACAGACCAGGCGGCATGAGGCGAACACCGCGTCCCGCATTCTCCGCCGGATGTTCTTTCGCCATCTGCAGCGTGATACCTTCAAGTTCCGATTTCGCCTGAGCAACAGTCACCCCCGGTTTGAGACGGCCAACGACGAAAAGGTTGTCGCTATCACGCGCATCGAGCCAGGTGCTGCCGGGCTCGAGTTGTTTCGCCATCATGATCGACGCCCAAAATTCCGGCGCGTAAGCAACCTCCGTCCCGACGAAACCTTCCGGCGCGACGCCGATGATGATGAACGTGCGATTATTGAGCGAGACCGTTCGACCAACGATCGACGGATCGCTGCCAAATCGATTCTTCCAACATGAATTGCTCAGGACAACGACAGGATGCGAGTCCGGCGTCTGATCTTCCTCCGGTCGAAACGCGCGACCAAGCGCCGGCTTCACGCCCAAGACGTCGAAGTAATTTCCCGAAACGGTGAAACCCCACGCGCGCTCGTTCACGCCGTTGTGGCTCAGACTCGCGACTACGAAACGATAGGCGAGAAGCCCTTCGAAAGAACGGCTGCGCTCGCGATAATCTTTGTAATTAAGAAACGATTGCAGCGTGAAATCGGTGCCGTTCGGCAGTGTGCCGTCGACAGCGATCAGTTTCGATGGTTCGCGCACCGGCAATGGCCGCAGCAAAACCGTATCGACCAAACTGAAGATCGCAGTGTTCGCGCCGATGCCGAGCGCCATTGAGACGATTGCAAGCGCGGTAAAGATCGGACGTTTGAGAAGCTGACGTAAACCAAAGCGAATATCCTGCAACAATGTTTCCATGATCGCGGCCTCGAGAGTGAGATGCACTCCGCACGCAATCCGGATTCAAAATTTCCTGGACGTTCGCTGACGCTCAGGATGACAATTTGTTCTACGGCACGCTCGGTGGCGGTTTGAGAAACTCTCTCCGGAACGCGGCCAGCAGATTCATATAGCGGGCGCGGCAGTCTTCAAAATAGTCGCGCCATCGTAACATAAGTGTCGTGTTTTTATCGTGGAAGGCGCGATCGCAAGCGTCCGCCGCGTTGTCCACTGCGGTGATGCAATCATCCAGTTGCAATTTGCGCCGCAGCATTTCCTTATCGATTGGCCGAACGGATCCCAGCCCGCGATTGAACGAAACGCGCATCGCACGATAAAAGGCGCTGATAAAAATCTGATGACCGTGATCGCACTCTCGAAAATATTTGTGCCACCGGGCGATCAAGGGCGCATTCTTGTCGCTTAAGGCACGCAGGCTTTCGATATGCGCATGCTTTACGGCCACGGCCGCTTCATCCACCCGCAATCGCAACTTCAGCATCGCGGGACGGCGAATGAGAAATTCGTTGAGGTTTACGGGTGTCATTTGGCTGCTCGCGTTGCCCATCATTCACGCGGTGGGGTTGCACTTTCGCAAGCTCGCGATTGCGATCGACGCTATGAGGCGGCTGAAGGAGGAGACATCCTCAATCCGCCCGTGTTCAACCTTCTGCCAAAGCAGGCTCAGCTATTGCAGATGGTCTCAGTCCCTTAAACAGGAGCCAAAAACTGAGGATCAGTTCGAAAATAGCCATCGGCGAATCGAACCAGTACGGGTTAACTGGCTTGGCGAAGCCGGGAAAGATGAGATAAACGAAGGCGCAGATCACGCACCACGCAGACGAGATAACACCGAAGACAGCTAATCCTTTCGGAATGTAAGTCGACTTAAGGCACAAATGGTCGCGGCCAACCCAAAAAATGGCAGGCCAACATAATAGTCGTCGAAAGTTGCGGCGACGGAAAGCCGGGCCAGGACCTGTAATCGGTCTGCTTCGAAGACTTGCAAGTAACCAGCGTTGCCCAAAAGTCGCAGCGCGCCCAACATGTTGAGAGTGCTTAGAAGCCACATTAAGGCAAAGACCAGACGGAACAATGCTCCAACCAAGGCAAGGCCTTGATTTACTGGCTTAAGAATCACGTAGAGCGCCGCGAGCAGAACGACAACGCTCGCGCTGTAAATCAGAAAGCAGGTGACGGCGACGCGAAATTGCGTTTCATGCGCCATGATGTTCCGAGCAGTCTCCGCGGCATTGCCCCGAACGAGAAGAGGGTTGAGCAGCACATAGTTAGCGAACACTACAATCGCCATTGAGAAGAGGAGGCTGAATCCCGCGACCTTTGCAGCGGTGCGTTGTGAGTTATCGATCTTGCTGATTGTCATTCTAGTTCCTCCTAACAAAGATTTCTTCTCGGTTAAGTCTTGTTTTCCTGCCCCACAGTGAGAACGACTTTTCCTCGGGCATGCCCTTGTTCAAGATATCGAATGGCTTCAGCGATCTGACTCAACGGGTAAGTCCGGTCGATAACTGGTGTCACCTTTCCGGATTGCATGAGATCGCCAAGGATCGTCAGGTCTTTCTTATTCAGTTCCGCCATAAACATGCCCATCTTCTGGCTGATGAACGGTGACAGCAGAAGCGCTTTGACCGGACGAGCCAACGGACCTATCAACCCGCCGTCGTTTGGCCCTCCGCCTCCAATCATGACGCAGATACCCTTGGGCTGTAAGGCGTGCCGGAATCCTGACAACGGCTGGGTGCCAACGTTGTCGAGAATCAGATCGTAACGCTGCTCGCCCTTGGTGAAATCCTCCTTTGTGTAATCAATGACATGATCGGCGCCGAGTGATTTGACGAGATCAAGATTCCTCGTGCTGCATACGCCGGTTACCTCTGCGCCGAATGTCTTGGCGATTTGCACAGCGAAGGTACCTACGCCTCCAGACGCGCCGTTGATTAACACCTTCTGTCCCGGCTGAACGTGTCCTTTGTCACGAAGACCCTGTAATGCGGTGACGGCCGCTATAGCGACAGAAGCGGCTTGCTCAAAGGTCACGTTGGCCGGTTTCAGCACAACGGCTTTGTCCGCGCGAGCGCACACATACTCGGCAAATGCGCCGTTTCTCGCGCCGAATACTTCGTCACCTGGTTTGAACTGCGTTACGTTTTTGCCAACCGCTTCGACTTGGCCCGCCATGTCGACGCCCAGTCGTGGATCCTTTGGTTTGCGCAGGCCAACCCCCATCGCGCGCATGATGTAGGGCGTTCCTTCGATGAAATGCCAGTCGAGTGGATTAATTGAAACCGCGCGAACTTTGATCAAAACTTGGTCGTCATTAGGCACAGGCTTCTTAATGTCCCTGATCTCAAGGACGTCCGGCGACCCGTAGTCAGTGTATACAACTGCCTTCATATGCGGTTCTCCTGTTTCGATCGGTTCTTGCCGGGCGCCCGTAGCCCAGGCGTAGATGACGAAGACGCCGATCAGTATGAGAATCAGATAGAAAACGCGTCTGAGGACACGGCGAATCCTACCTTTGCGGCGCGGCGGTGCTTCGGCACTCAGTTGGTTTGTTAGGTTTGTGCTCATTATTTTCTCCTTTTACTTCAAACTGATTACGACTTTGCCTCGAGCGTGTCCTGTTTGCAGGTATCGAAGAGCGTCACGGTCTATATCTCGTTAACTAGCTATTGGATCAAGTGCGTTGCGCGCTGCTATGTCAGATAACGGCGATGGCATCCTTGCACCCTTGATCAGAAGCCACAGCAGAATCGCCAGCTCTCCGAGCAGGACCGGCTGCGCCATTCGAAAAGCCGCATCGTAGTAAGGCGGGAATAGTAAGGCGATAAGGCTTAGGACCACATAGCCGAAACAGTTGAGAATAAGCCAGACGCCGAGGAAACGCGGAAGGAAACCGGAGCGGTAGACCAGAAGCCCAAAAGGAAATAGCCACAAACCCCAAAAGATCTCGTTTATAAACTCTCCCTGGCTGTGCAAACGGAGGAACAGCATGGCCAGAGCGTCTCGCTGCGGTTTGTCGAATACGACGAGAAACTCGCCGCCGCGGAAGAGGGTCAGTGCAGCAATGTTATTCAGCACATTCAAAAAACCAACGGCGGCGGAGACTAGAACCAGGGCGATCATCAGTCCGGCCCATGAGTTGTTCACTTTGCTGAGCAAGCGATAGAGAGCGAGGCCAAGTAAGATAAAAATAACCATACCGAATAGCTCACCGATGATGCCGAGACGAAAAAGTGTCTCGTGAGTCAGAATATTATTTGCCGTCGTAGGGGCGTTGCCGCGTACGATCAGCTTGGCGGGAATATACAAGAGACTGAAGGGAGCGGTAATTACCATTGATAGATATACCGCGCCAGCGATGCGCGCGGCTTTGTTGGTTGGGTGCATGGGTTTCTCTCCTTGTGGGTGATTGAATTAGGCGTGCGTGGATCAGATAGGTCCTCGGTAACGGCGTAACCGAATCGCTGCGGCGAGAAATGCCGCAGCGAATGCGAGCCCGAGCCAAAGACTAAGGCTGCTCAGATATCTTCCCGGAGTGAGTTGTGCCAGCGAATCGATCGTGGGATGGCTGCGGCCCTGGAAGTCGAAAGCCTGTGGCGCGAATCCCATCAAACGGTCCCTCATCAAGGAACCAAAATACGACGTGCCGAACGTAATCCTTTCGAAAATTTGGATAACGATGAACGGCAACACCGCCCAAAGAAATGTCGCGCGCCGCGCCCAGCCTGAGACCAGTAGCAGCCAGGCGTAGATCGGCGCGTGCCAGAGCGCAATCGCGACCAGACCGTAGAGCATTACCAACCAGTTCTGAAACACCGGAAAGTGGGCCCACGTCGTCGCCGGACTTACTCCGTGCATGAGCAGATTTGCGCTGCTCATCAACAACATGATCAACTGCACGCAAACGGTGATTGCGAATGCCAGCAGCGGCAGAACCACGAGTGGAATGATTGACTTTGAAAGCACGGTCGTGAGATCCGAAACCGGGAGCGATTTCCAGAAGAGGATGCTGCGATCGCGACGTTCGCCGTAAAGCGCGTCGAGACAGTAGAACGCGCCAACGATGCAGACGGTGAAGATCATCATCATCGCCCCAAGGTCATACGGTTGCTCGATGAGAGCTCGCTGCTTCGCCGGGTCGAGCAACAACACCGCGCGTCTGCGCTCAGCGAGACCAATCGTGCTGATCGCAAAACCGAACACCTGGACCGCGGCGACAATCAGTGGCGCAATATAGATCGAGCGGTTCTCCCACAACTCCCGCCAAACCGACCAGTAAAGTGGTCGCGTCGGCGCGCCATAGTAGCTAAGGCCGCTGGGCTCTTGATTTCCCGAAAACAACGGTCGTGGATTTGGTTGCGCCGTCATCAGATTCCTCCAGCGTTTGTTTGCCGATCCTGAATTGTGGATGGCGGATTGCCCATCACGGCAACAAACAAATCGGCGATGCTTGGCCTGCGGACTTCGCCGAGCGCGGCGAGCTGGGCGCGATCGACATGCTCGAAGAGCATCACGCTGCGGCCGAAGACCGGGCGCTCGTAAATCGGCTTTAGCGTCCGGGCTGCGGCGAGGTGCTCCGGATTCACCATCACTTCCAGATAGCGCGAGTCGAATTCTTCCATGCTGCATTCGAGCACGATGCGGCCGCGGTTGATAAATATGAGATCGGTCAGGACATCCTGGATCTCGTCCACCTGATGTGTCGTTACTACGATAGTGCGGGTGCGATCGAAGTAATCGTTCAGCAGCGAGTCGTAGAACTGTTTGCGATACAGGATGTCCAGGCCAAGCGTTGGCTCGTCGAGCACGAGCAACTTCGCATCGATTGCCATGACGAGAGCAAGGTGCAGCTGCGCGACCATTCCCTTGGACAATTGTCTCACCTTGCTCGTGCGCTTGATGGTGGTCTTGGCCAGAAAACCTTCCGCCTTCGCGCGATCGAATCGCGGATGCACGCCTGTGACATAATCGAGCATCTGCGAAACGCGCATCCAGCGCGGCAACACCGCGACGTCGGCAATGAAAGAGACATCGCGCATGAGCTGTTCGCGTGCGGACCACGGGTCACGTCCGAGTACTTTCAGTTCTCCCTCATACGAGGTGAGGCCGAGAATCGCATTGAGCGCGGTAGTTTTGCCTGCGCCGTTTGGACCGATGAGTCCGAGAATGCGGCCTTCTTCCACGCGCAAATCGATGCTCTCCAGCGCGACAGTTGTGCCGAAGGCTTTGCGGAGTCCGCGTGCTTCTATGCATGCCATGGTTAACGGCCCTCCTTTGTCTTCTTCTTTGATGGTTGGCGGTTTGCGGCGGCACGCAGTAATTCTTTCGGCGTGATGCCGAGTCGCTGAACGGTTGCGGCGACCGCCGGCCATTGTTCGGTGAGAAATTTCTCGCGTTCGCCTTTGAGCAACAGATCGCGCGCGCCGGCTTTGACGAACATGCCGAGTCCTCGCTTCATCTCGACCAGTTGCTCGTCGACCAATTGCTGATAGGCCTTCAAAACCGTGAGCGGATTGACCCGAAATTCGGCCGCAACATTGCGCACGGACGGCAATGGGTCGCCTTCTTTGAGTACGCCGTCGAGAATCATGTGGACGCCACGGTCGCGAAGCTGGCGATAAATCGGCTGACTGTCGTTCCAGTCACGATTCATCCTGTGTGCCACCGAGCCTCATATAGTGTTATAGTTAACTGTAACACCAGTTCACAGGCAAGTTCTTTTTTTGCTCGCACCCGCAAGCCTTGACGGAGGGGAATTGGCTTACTCTTTTTTCTCCGCTGGTGGATCGTGCTTGCGGACATCGACTGCGAGTTTCCAGTCGCGGCCCATACTCATTCTCCACACCGTGACAAAGTAGCCATGCTCAACGCCATCGAGACGTTCATTCGTGTACTCACCGTATGAGTAGGCAAGATCGCCAGAGCGGCTGATGCCGCCGCCCGCCGCTTTAGCTTTCAGTTTACCGTGATCGTAACCGAGCATCAGTTGCGCGGCGTCACGGCCAACGGCGGGAAATCTTCCGCTCCGAAACACGCGGATGTTTGGGGCAGCGGCATCGATCAGAGCGACGCCAGCATCCTTCGCGGAGGCGGCGTCGAATTCTTTCTCCGCTGCGGCGAGTTCGCGGCGCGCGGTTTTCAAATCGATCTTGTCTCTGCTCGCCAACTCGTTAGGCAAAACCTCGACCGGTGGCTGTTTGTTTACCGGCGCGGGATTGTCGATTCCGCCATCGAGGACGACTTTCCATTTTCCATCAGGCTGTTTTTTCCAAACGGAAACGAACTGACCGTACGCAGACGGTTTTTCGTCGCCCTTACTCTTTTTGTATTCCCACGGTCCGGTGGTGTAGCCCATGTCGCCGGCGCGCGCGACATCGGCAAAGATGGGTTGCCAATTGAGCTGAGTGTCAGAAGTGGGCCGTTTCAAATAAAGCTGTTTGCCGTTCACCGGTTTCGGATCAAAGACGATCGCGTCATCCGCGAGATTGGCGACGAAAGCGTCGCGCACGCCTTTTTCCACCGACCTCTGCGCAAAATTTTTCTCTGCCTTCACGAGAGATTGCAGTGCGTTTTCGCCGGCGGTGTCCGCACCACGGGCCGCGGCGGCGAGCGCGAGGAATATTACAAAAACTTTCCGGGTATTAGACAAAATCTGCATTTGGCGGCGTCTACTTTCTAAAAGACCGTGAAGTGGTCATGGAGAATGTCGTTAGCAACAATGAAGATTGGAAGGAATGTTTTTCGCAGCTCGCGCCCGGGTTGGTTCTTTTCGCCCGTCAATGGGTCCAATCGCGCGCTGACGCCGAGGATATCGTGCAGGACGCTTTCGTTCGCTTCTGGCGGCGTCAACACTCGATCCAAAATCGCGCGCTGCTTTTCGCAACTGTGCGCTCCATCGGCCTCGATCTGCTCCGGCGCGATGCGCGCCGCGCTCGACGTGAAGCTGTCGCTGTGCTCGAGAGCGACCAGACAATCGAACCGCATTTCAGCGGTGGTGACGAATCGCAACGCGCTCTCGCCGACGCCGTGGATCGCCTTCCCCAGGAACAACGCGAGGTCGTAGTCATGAAAATTTGGAATGAGCTTACCTTTCAGGAAATCGGGACCGTTCTCGGCATTTCGCAAAACACGGCGGCTTCGCGTTATCGCTATGCCCTAACGAGTTTGAAAAAACATCTACTACCGCAATGAACGATTTTTCCGACATCGAGAGCGAACTGAAGAAGCTGCAGCCTGCGCCAGTGGAAGCGAATTTGCTCGCGCGGGTCGAGAAGGCGTTGCTGGAAGAGTCTTCGTTTCCGACGGCTGCCGTGGTGGCACGTAAGCGCTCGAGGAGCGCGAATTGGATTTCGCTCGGACTTGGTCTCGGCCTCGCCGCCGCCGCTGGATTTCTCATGCTCGCACGCGTGAATGATAACCAATCGGCAAAGAATCAACCAAGCGTCGCCGCAGTGAAGCCAGCGCCTAACGAACGTCCCGCTACTATTAATCCCGGCCGCATGATTCCCTCCGGTCTGACTGAAGTTGTTTACCACACGCGTGATGAAGGACTTCATTATCCCGACGGCGCGGCCCAGCCCGTGCGCCGGATGCGTTATCACACGCGCGAGACGTTGCGCTGGCAGAATGCGCAAACGGGAGCATCGCTGCGCGTTTCTTATCCGAGCGAGGAAGTGGTGCTGCTTCCAGTTTCCGGCCAATAAAATTTACATTTCACAAAACCAAACCATGAAAACAAAATCGATCGTAACCACCGCTGCTGCGATTCTTCTGCCTCTGCTTAGCTTCGCGCAAACACCGCCCCCACCGCCACCCGCGCCGCCCGCACCACCTGCCCCGCCTGAATCTCCGCGCGACAGGCGGCCAAAGGAGCCGGTTACCTATTTGGGAATTGAGACTTCGGAAGTGCCAAGAGTTTTAAGCGAGCAGCTCGGACTCGCGCGAGGGTTCGGACTTGCAGTCGATTATGTCGTTCCCGATGGCCCCGCTGCCGCGGCAGGAGTGAAGGAAAGCGACATTTTGAAAATGTTGAACGATCAGATCCTGACGGAACCCGATCAGCTCTCGAAGTTGATTCGCAGTTTTCCCGAAGGCACGAATGTGACCCTCACGATTTTGCGCAAAGGCGCCGAGACCAAAGTGACCGTGAAACTTGGGAAACGTGAAATGCCGGCTCGCCATGGCATGAATGGTTTCGACAAGCATTGGAACTTTGGGGACAGAGACTTTGGGATGATGGGGAACATGGAAGATCTCAAAGATCTCGGAAATGCACCAAAGGCGATGATCCGCGACGCGGTGGAACAGGCTCGCCACGAAGTTGAGCGCACGAAGGACGCGGTGATGCGCGCCAAAGATCAGGCACGCCGGGCGATGCGTGATGTGCGCGTGAGCACGACCGATGACAATGGCACAATAAAAACAACGCGCATCGATCTCGGCAAAGCGCAGATCGTTTTCTCCGATGCAAAAGGCGAAATGAAAATCGATTCGATCGATGGCAAGAAACAGCTCACCGCAAAAGATCCGCAAGGCCGGCTTTTATTCAGCGGCCCGGTCGAGACGCAACAAGATCGCGACAAGATGCCGCCCGATGTGCGGGAACGTTTTGAAAAGTTGCAGGAGAACGATTTGCCGACGGTGATTTCACCAATAGCGCCGCTTCCACCCGCGCCGGCGTTCGCCCCCGATGTCGATGAAGAAGAGAACGATTCCGAGTCGAGCGAGGTGAACCAGGTTTCTTTCCAGCGACCATCCTGGCCGGTCGGCACCGTCCGAATTTAGAGGAAAGTCCGCCGAGCCCTTAACCTGGCCTGACCAACCGCTCGGCGGACTTTTCCTCGCTTAAAAAATTCTTGTTATCCCTGACGAAATCGAAGGATCTCACGAGTAACTCTCGATTTAGCCTTTGTGCCGCGCAATCAATGCCTTCTCCATTGCTGCGGCATGACCGAATCGATCATCATAATTCGACCAAATCGTTTTCACTTTCGCAATGGCTTCGGCGAGTTGCCCATCGTCGGCTAATAACATGCATTCGCTTAATTCGAGCAATGCCTTCGGATAGCCGATGAAACGCTGAGCGCTGGTTTGCAATAGCTGGCGCTTTTCCGCGAGCGTTAGCTGGACGAGGAAGTCGAACTCGCAGGCAGCCGCATCCAGTTCTTTTTCACAGCGGAATGCGACCGTGCTGAATTCAGCGAAACTCGTTAGGGAAAAATATCCGTTCCGGACGAACCACTCCATCGATACCGGCAGCCACGGATAATAGGGAAAGACGAAATCCTGATGAATGATCCACGATCCTTTGCGCAGGCTTCGATAGAATTGATCGGTTGATGTCCCATCCCCATAAAATGTCCACGTAGAGCAGAGCGATGGATTCTCCGCTCCATCCCTGTTTGCGTATGTCGCCTAGGTAAACCTGCACGTATTGCGCGTCGTCTTCCAAGAGGGATAGGAAAGCTTGAAGGAAGCTTTCTCCCGCCTTCAGCTTCAGGTGCTTCGGTGCCTGCTCCACCATGTAGTCATTCGCAATGAACAGATCATACGAATGAACGAGCGGTCCTCTTCTGTTCTTAGCGTTGGCTTTCGCGAGACCTTCGAGAAGCGCTACCGTTGATCCTCCGAGATAGCAGCCCAGTTCCACGAATTCGCCTTCCAAGGCGGCCGCTTTTTCCGCGAGAAAAGCAGGCAGCATGCGCTCCTGGGCTCCGAGCATCGCCGGATACAATCGAAGCCTGTCGGAAACACTGAAGCTTTCGTAGGTTCGGTCGTTTTTTGGATCTAAAAGATCGTCGGCCTTCGCCTCGCACTCTCTAGCTTCACCCTTTTGCACTGCTGAGTCGGTTGGTTTCGATGAAAACATGACGTCAAAGGTGGTTTACAAAAAGAGTGATGAAGTCTGTCGGCAAGGAGCTCGCGAGCAATTCCGCGCATCAATGATTGTGCCAGAACACAGGATAGTTCGCGAGGTTCCTCGCCGCGCTCGGAATGACAGAAAGCCATAGGGGCGCAAGTCGCCTGCATTGCATTTCGGGGTGAATCCCAAGCTGGAAGCTTGCGCCATCTCGTCGCCAACGATAAGAAACAGCGGATGGCGTCTGACTCCCGCATTCCGGAAGATCCCACACCAATCGTCGGAGCTGCAACTGACATGGCGCGCTTTACCCATGCGGCGCCGAAACCACCACACGAACTAACCGCGGATGAAGAAGCGCGCGGTGTTGATTGGCAATCGATCGCCTCGAGCGTGCGATTCCAAAACTTATTGCGCGCAAAACGCCGCTTCGTTGTTCCGGCGATGATTTTTTTCATCGCGTATTATTTCGCGCTGCCTGTGCTGATTGGTTATGCGCGACCGTTCATGGAAAAGCGCGTTTGGGGCGCAGTGAACCTGGCTTATCTCTTCGCCCTTTCGCAATTCTTCATGGCCTGGATCATTGCGGCCTTGTATGTCCGCGCGGCCGCGAAGTTCGACAGAATGGCGCGTGATGTAATCGAAAATCGCAAATGATATGACGCCGGCGCTCGCGATGTTCTTGTTTTTTGTGGCGATCACGCTGGTGATTACCTATTGGGCGGCGCGACGATCGAAAAGTGCGGCGGCATTTTTTACCGCAAGCCGTCGCATCACCGGATGGCAAAACGGCGTCGCGGTCGCCGGCGATTATATGAGCGCCGCTTCCTTTCTCGGCATTGCGGGATTGATCGCGTTTTATGGTTACGATGGCTTCATGTTTTCCGTTGGCTGGCTCGTCGCGTATCTCACCGTGCTCCTCGTGGTCGCTGAACCGCTGCGTAATGCTGGCAAATACACGATGGCGGATGTGCTTGCCTACCGTCTGAATCCGCGACCGGTTCGCGCGATGGCAGCGCTCAGCACAATCACGGTCAGCACTTTTTATATGATCGCGCAAATGGTGGGCGCCGGTGCGCTGGTCACGCTTTTGCTCGGCAGTTCGCACGTCAGTTATCAAACAGCCGTCATCGCGGTCGGCGTGTTGATGATCGTTTACGTCGTTTTCGGCGGCATGCTTGCCACCACCTGGGTGCAAATCATCAAAGCGATTTTACTGATGGCGGGAACAATTTTGCTGAGCTTGCTCGTGCTCGCGCATTTTGGCTGGAGTCTCTCCAATTTTTTCGATGCGGTGACACGCGTCGTTTACCATGAGAAGGGCGTGCTCGTGACGAAGAATTTTCTCGAGCCGGGGTTGCGTTATACCGCCGCAAATCATGGAGCGCTCGATTTGATTTCGTTAGGCATGGCCCTTGTCTTCGGCACCGCCGGTTTGCCTCATATTCTCGTTCGCTTTTACACGGTGCCAGATGCAAAAACTGCGCGAGTGAGTGTCGTCTGGGCCATGGTTTTAATTGGCAGCTTTTACATCATGACGACGTTTCTCGGGTTTGGCGCTGCGACCATCGTCGGTCGCGATCACATTGCCAGTCACGGTGGCAATAACATGAGTGCGCCGCTTCTCGCGCAAGCGCTGGCCGGCGATATCTTCTTCGCCTTCATTGCGGCGATTGCGTTCGCCACCATTCTTGCTGTTGTCGCTGGCCTAACGATTAGTGCATCCACATCATTTGCGCACGACTTCTACACTAACGTCATTCACAACGGCGTAGAGCGGGCGCCCGGCGAAGAAGTGCGTGTCGCACGCATCACAGCGTTTGTTGTCGGCGCGGTCGCGATCGGAATTGCCATCGTGTTAGGCAAAGATGCCAACGTCGCATTTCTCGTGGCTCTCGCGTTTGCCGTCGCCGCTTCGGCGAATCTTCCCGTCATTGTGCTTTCACTTTTTTGGAAACGCTTCAACACCGCCGGCGCGGTGACGGGTCTCGCTGCGGGACTCGTTGGTTCTCTCGTTCTGATCATGATCAGTCCCAGCATCATGAAAGTCGATCCGCCGACCGTCGCCGCATCGGCGCGCCACCTCATTCAAAGGCCGCCAATTTTTCCGCTGGAGAACCCAGGCATCCTGAGCATCCCAATCGGATTTCTCGGCGCAATTCTCGGAACATTTCTTCGGCGCGAAGCAAAAACCGAAGCGCGTTTCGCTGAACTACTCGTTAGGGCAAACACTGGTCTTGGCGCGGAGAAGGCGCTCACCGATTAGAATTCGCGACAGCCTGGCGATTTAACGAATTTATTTCGTTAGTCGCGCCTCTATTTTCTTGCGCACCCGATAGCCGGTTAACATCCCTTGATGAAGACGCCGTTCTTTGTCGGGTTGGCAGCAGTAATATTGGCACTTACAGCTGCGCCTCTCTCTGCCAATCTTGTCACGAACAGTGGTTTTGAGACCGGCGATTTTACCGGATGGACTACCGGCGGATTTACCGAGGTAGATACCTTCTCCGCGCATTCGGGACCTACGGAGCGTTTCTTGGCCCGGCCGAGGTAACAAGCTTTGTCTCCCAGGATTTGAGCACGACGGCGGGATCGCTTTACAATGTCTCATTCTGGCTAGCCAGCGACCAGGTTGATGCAGCTAATCTGACTTCTTCACCAAATGGCTTCGCCATTTTCAAGTTTTTTGGAATGGAAATCTCATTCTCGCTTTGTACATCAACGCACCGTTCGCCTATACGCAGTTCAATTTTCCCGGGCTAATGGCCACGGGAGGGACAACAAATTTGAAGTTCGTTTTGCCAACCTTTTCGGGCTCCTTCTTTAGGGTCGATGATGTCGTCGTGGATCCAGCCGCGACAACGGTGCCCGAATCGCTTTCCACACTCTGGCTTATCGCTCCGGTAGCCGGGACGCTTCTTTCGGCGCGCCTGCAACGGAGAAAAGCTTAACTCTTTCCTTATCAAAGGAATTACTCGTTAGGGCCAACACCAGCTTCGGGACGGAGAAAACAACGCTCGAATAACTCTTTGCGGCGCCTCTTAAAACTTCTTCGTTAGGCTGACATAGACGAAGCGGCCGCTCAGACCGTAGATAAGGCGTGGGTAGTTGAAGGGGCGCGCGGCGGATCGTGATCGAAGATGTTTCGGCAGCCGAGAGTCAAGGTTGTGTTGCGCAACAGCCATCTCCAAGCCGCGCCGCTGAACCAGGAGCTCGATTCCTGGCGGTGGTCTGCGCCCGCATCTGTTTCGCCGAAAGAATACGAACCTTCCCATCGAAGAACCAAGTCTGCCGGACCCAATGTTCGTTGCCGTTGATATCCAATTCATGAAAACCGTCTCGCCTTTGGTGGGTTCTTTGAATTCACAATACCTGGACCGTGAAAGTGCGGCCTCACTAATCTCGATAATCAACGGCATTATCCGTCGGGGCTTGGACGAATCACAGCAGCTCACGATTCGACGAAGTCGAGTAGCAATCTTGCTGATTATAGCTTTTGGTCGCTCCAAACGTATCGCCTTACCATAGGTGGCGGTTGATTTTTGCGGGTGATCGGTTAGACGGAAGAATGTTATCAGAAGAAAACGATCTTGGTTTTGTACGTCACGCGACGGCCGAGCTCGCGGTTTCGTTCACGGACGCGAGAGATCACAACCTGCACGCCGCTTTTAACGGTCTGATAAAAGCGATCGAAGCAGATCGCGCGCACATAAATGCCTTGGAAGAGCAGATTAAAAACCTCAAGGCACAAAAGCCAGGTTAAAAACCTGTCCGACAAGGCGTTAGAAGCATCTCACCGCCTCGCAGTGGTGCCGCCCCGCGGCGATGGGGCAGATTTAGCCCAAGGAAATTGGTCGCGTAGTTGCTAATTTTCTTGCGTAACAAGACCGCGGGGGCGCACACTGACGCGACCTTAGTTCCACACCAGATCATGTTGCGTGCGATGCTAATTCGTCCCGGACATCTTCAAAGAGGGGCTTCGGTTTAGTTCCGAGATCATCCCTATGAACAGGTTCCCAGAAGAGCGCGCCGCAGCACCCGCATTGATCAAAAGCAGTCGTCTCGGGCTTTTTGTCCGAGCTTGCCGTGGCCGAATGCTCGTTTGCCCCAGTACGTTGGAAAATCTTTTAAGGGTCTTTGCGACAGCCGCGCTTTCGGTCTTGATGGCGTCTGCTCAGGCGCAAACGAATTATGAACCTTATCTCTTTACCACGTTTGCCGGAAACGTCGGCTATGGTAGCGCCGATGGCCCGGGCGGCGCCGCCCGGTTCAATTATCCGCAGAGCGTGGCCGTCGACAGCACCGGCAATATTTATGTGGCGGACACGTATAATTACACGATCCGCAAAATCACCCCTGCTGGGGAGGTGAGCACTCTGGCCGGTTTGGCCGGGACCAGCGGGAGCGCCGATGGCACCGGTACCGCGGCACGCTTTTTTAATCCGGCGGGAGTGGTGGTGGATAGCGTCGACAACATTTATGTGGCCGACACGTATAATCACACGATCCGCAAAATCACGCAGGCTGGCGAGGTGACCACTCTGGCGGGTTTAGCGGGCGGCTCTGGCAGCGCCGATGGCACCCGCAGCGCGGCACGGTTCAATTA
>JBBRYI010000013.1:0-92873 GCA_038237805.1 Chthoniobacterales bacterium
AGTCGGATCGTGCCATCTCTTCCGCCACACCTTCGCCACCCTGCTTTTGGAAAACGGCTGCGATGTGCGTTACGTGCAGGAAATGCTCGGCCACTCGAAAATGGAAACCACCGCGATCTACACCCACGTCTCGATCAAGGCTCTCAAGGACGCGCACTCGCGCCATCATCCCGCCAGGCTGCCGCAAGCTGGTTCTTGATCATTTAGCGGCTTGCTTTAGTCGCGCACTCGCGGCAGCATCTTTGCCGTGCTCAGGTACGTTCACTGTTTATTGCTCTGGCTGCTTTTGCCCACGGTGGCAATCAATGCCGCGCTGGTTAATCAGCCTACGCGCCCAGTAAGCGCGCCTGACATATCGAGTTGTCGCTACGATGTCGCGCTGGGCGCGCGGATCAGCCGCGATCCAATTGCGGAAGCCGGTGGGCTGAATCTATACGGATACGTGCTGAACAATCCGGTGAACTGGATTGATCCTCTCGGCTTGGACGTGTTCGTCGGCGAACATCCCGGGGTGGTCAATAATTCATACAATCCGCTCAATCACGCAGCGATCGTTCTAAGGCCAAATAATCCCGCCGATTTCGCTAACAATCCTTTATTTGCTGCAACTGGAGGGAGGGAAGCCACTCTAGGAGGTCAAGCCTTCGGCGGACCTTGGTCGGCTTTTATCGGGAATCTTTATGGCAACCTCCGTTCCGCTCCGAACTACTCATCGGATGATCCAGCGAATCTTAAGAATATCACTCCTGTAAGCTGCCCTTCTGGAAAAAGTGATTCGCAGTTTATCAACGATCTCATTCGCGCTGCGGGCAGCTATGGGAATGACCAGCCATACAACCCCTTTGGCCTCAACGGTGCATACAATAGTAACAGCTATGTCTCGGGGGTTATCACTGCCGCAGGCGCCGTGCCTCCGGCATTCGGGGGCACCAAGCCAGCCTACAACACGCCGCTACCTATACCTGGGCGTTAAGAAATGCGCCGGTAGAAGAGGCATGAAGCTAATTCGTTTCGTCCCCGTTTTCTTGACGCTGGTTATACTGCTCTGGACTATAGCAGTTAGGTCGTTTACAAGATTCGGTGATAATTGGGCTCTCTATCCCATCCTGGTGATCGATCTCGTCATCTTAATTTGGCACGTTGGGTTGATAGTTACCGAACCACGCAAGCTGCCTTTTATAGCATACGGAGCAGTTCATCTCATCGCAGTTGTGGGAATAACAATCGTTTGCTTGATGTTAATCTCTAAAGATTCACTCTAGGGTGCGCTGCGGGTCGCGTCTCAATTTTTCAACAATTCGCTCGCGACAAACCGGCGTCATCGCCCAAGGCTTCGATCACGCCTTACGACCCAAACGTCGCAAGATGGCTAAGCCGCGATCCAATTGCGGAATCAGGAGGCGTCAATTTGTACGGATACGTTTTCAATAATCCGACAAAGTGGACCGATCCACTTGGCCTCGACGTTTGGTACGAGAATACAACAGCCGTCGATGGGTGGCACCGCAGAGTGGTTGTCACAGATCCGTTATCGCCAACAGGAAGGACTGGACAGTCGTTTGGCTTGAACACAGGCCGCGACGGCGAGGGTTCATCCGCTGCTTCCGGCGATGCGCCTGCACCGGGAAAGACAGGAAGTGGGGTGGTCTATCCGGACAATCGAGATCCAGCGACAAAAGAAGTGGAGCGTTTCAAAACAACACCCGCCGAGGACCAGGTAATTAAAGACGCCTTAAATAGGGAGCTTGGAAACACCGGAAAATATAATCCTTTTACAAACAGCTGCAGAGACTATTCGAAGGATGCTTTCGAGCGGATGAAGAAAATGATCGAGGACGCTCGGAAGGCTGGGCCGTAGGCAACACCCGCCGTGAAGATTAAGCTAGGCTTCGCAGCGGTTGTAGGAGTACTTATGTGCGCTTGTCATTCTGAAACAACCGACTTCGACGAGGCGTACGGTAAACAGTTGGGGCGAGTCGAACAGGCTTTGTTTTCAATCGATGTTGTCGAGGCTGGGAAAACGACTCTTTTAAAGGAAGGTCTTTCAGGCGGATCGCTCGGAATGGCCTTGCGGCGGGTTCTGGAAGAGAAGAAGGGTGCCTGGCGGAAAAGTAAGCGCGTTTCATATGCTCCCCGACTGCTATTCACAACAGTAGGTATGTCATTGAACATTCGGGAGGACCAGATGGTCCTTAACATCGAGATCAGTCACGGAAAGTGGCGACAATACGTTTCCCAGAGCGATGCGGAACAACTTAATGGAATCAAGAATATCGTCGAAAGGTTAAAGTGAGGTGCTGGCTCAGCCGCGATCCCATCGGGGAGGATGGTGGAATTAATCTGTACGGGTACGTGCTGAACAATCCGCTGAACTGGATTGATCCGCTAGGTCTCGATACTGAGATCTATTATCGGTCAGACCAAGGCTCGTCAGTGAACGGCTCCCTTATTGATTTTGGTCACGTCATCCTGAATGTGAACGGTCACAATCTTGATCACGTCCCGGGGCAATTTCAAAGTCCCAGCCAGCGCAACGATTGGCAGTATTATCAGCGTGCCGAGTTGAAGCTCACGCCGGAACAAGAAACTCAACTTGCAAAATACATCGACGACTTGCTTAAAAAGAACCCCGATTATGGATCGAAGTCCTACTGCTCGAAAGATGTTGCCAATGCCCTGAACAGTGTTGGCTACCAACCAACGGTAGATGGTCTTACGCCTTTGTCTGCCTGGAGGACTGCGACAAGGCAGCCCTTTCAATGGGGAACTTTTCTCCCGCCGACTTATTAACCCTGCAATGGCTCTTCGATTGGTATCGATTGTCGCTAGTTTCATCGGTCTAATCCTCACAGGTTATGATTGGCTTGCCGCATCGTTTAAGGCCTCCGCGTTAATTGGAGTGACGGATAATGTGGCTAAGGATTATCTTCAGCACCTGCATAATGATGGGTGGAGCGCGCTCGGTTCCTTCACCGCGTTCGCATGCGTTCTTGTCTGCTCTTTGATAAGTGTAAGAAGAGTTCGCACAAACGCGTATGGCGGTTGAAACAATTAGGCGACGGGTCGCTCGTTGCTTTGTGACATTCGAGCCGGAGTCAGGCGTCATCGCCCAAGGCTGCGATCACGCCTGAGAGACGAAGTTAGCGCAGCTGCGCTGCATTGAATTGGAACGGCCATTCCCGCGCCGCCGCCTTCGAAGAGACCCCGGCACGCATCGCGCCGGCAGAGCACTCGCCCTGATCTCCCTAACGAGTCCTCTGCCGTCACGCTGCGTGCTACAAAGAATCCCCCTCCGCCCTCTGTCACGCCGGCTGCTGCCACGAGAAATCATACAACGGCGGTGAGGCAAAGCCGTGCCTTGAGAAGCCGTGGGGTCCCTCCTTGCAGGCCCCTCCCACGGCTGGCACCGCTGCGCTCGGCGTTTACCTCACCGCGCATTGTATGATCTAGTGGGGGCAGCCGGCGCGCCAGAGGGCGGAGCGGGGAAGGAGACCCCGAAGGCGGGGGCGCAGGATGGCCGTGGAGTTCGCGCTGGCGCGCTCTGTTGCAGCCTAACGGCTGAAAAAAGAAAAAGCGTGAAGCAGCTGTCGCTCGCGCCTAACGAGTCGTCCCTTCGTCTTGCAGCGCGGGCGGAATTGCGAGGGCGGAAGCGATTGCGCGGGGCGGGCGGGCGTGGCCGTGCGGACGCATGTCCAGCTAACGCAGGCCATGCGCCGCCACGTGGCCCCCGCCCGAACGCGCCATCGGTCACATCTTTCAACCGATCGTTCCAGCCGCCGATCGCAACTGCCAGAAGAACGAGCGCCAGCCAAATATAATTCAGCACGCGCTAGGTTGTAGCCGCGGTCGCTGATCGCGGCCAGCCGAATGTGAGTGCGCGCCAAACTCTACCTCGCTGGCGTGTCGGGCGAACGCGCTACATAAAATCATGAACGCACAATTTCCTTCCGAACAATCGGAATCCGGCGAATTCGAACGGCAGGAGGATGCGTTTCGTGAATGGATTTCCGCCGACGGTTCAACACCATATCCCGCCGTCGCCGGCCGCTATCATCTTTACGTATCGTTCGCGTGTCCGTGGGCGAGCCGCACGATCATCGCGCGAAAGCTGAAAGGTCTCGAGGAAGCGATCGGCATGACGGTTGTGGATCCGGTGCGTGACGAGCGAGGGTGGGCATTTCGCGATGGACCGGGGCACAGCCCCGATCCAATTAACAATTTCAAATTTTTAAGCGAAGCGTACGCAACGACTGATCCCAATTTCGACGGTCGCGTCACGGTTCCGGTGCTTTGGGATAAAGTAACGAAAAAGATCGTCAACAATTGCGAGGACGACATCTGCATCATGTTTAACGATGCGTTCAACGCCGTCGCGAAAAACAAATTTCTCGACCTCTTTCCAAAAGAGATCGCAGACGACCACGCGAAGCTCTCCGATTTTCTTTATAACAACGTTAACAACGGTGTTTACAAGGCGGGTTTTGCAACGCGACAACGGCCCTACGAAATTTCGTGCAGAAAATTGTTCGAGGCGCTCGACCATTTGGAAGAGCGTTTGGGAAAAAACCGTTACCTGTTCGGCAAAAGCTTTGTCGAAGCCGACTGGCGGCTCTTCTGCACACTCGTTAGGTTCGACATGGTTTATTACATCCACTTCAAATGCAGCGTGCGCCGCATTCTCGATTATCCGAATCTGCAAGGGTACTTGATGGATTTATATCAAGAGCCGGGCATCGCCGAGACGGTTAACTTTGATCACATCAAGCGTCATTACTATATGACGCATCCCCAGATTAACCCGAACCGCTTGTCCCGATAGGCCCAGTCCTCGATCTTACCGGAGCGCATGGTCGAGAGAATCGTTTCGGTGTTGTCAGGACTTGATCTGCCTTTCGAATTTGAGATGACGGACCGACATTGGAATCGAAATTGAGAAGCGACACTCGCTGTTTGAATCTTCGAGCAGGGAGATCGCTCGACGACGCCATAATTCGGCGGTCTTGGTCTCGGTCTTGCTCTCTCAAAACAGCCCGTCGATTTGCATGGCGGCGCGATCAATGTACAAAGTCGTGGTCGGAAATATGGAGTCACTTTCAAGGTTATATTCGACGCGGCTTCTGAACGCATGAGTGATAGCGAGTCAACACAAACACCCTACAAGACGGCGAAGCCGTTGCGCATCTTGCTTGTGGAAGATCACAACGATACGCGGCGGACGTTGTCGCGACTCCTCACGCATTTCGGTCACGAAATTTCCGTGGCCGATTGCACGCAAAGCGCGCGCGATATAGTGGAATCGAAAGAATTCGATGTTGTTTTGAGTGACATCGGACTGCCGGATGGCAGCGGCTATGACGTGATTACTCATGCGAAGCAGAAACAACCGGTAAAAGGTGTCGCACTCACCGGCTTCGGCATGGACGAAGATATTAAACGGAGCAAAGAAGCTGGATTCGATTTTCATCTCACGAAACCGGTGGATTTCGCCGAGTTGCGTACTGTCCTCGGTCAGTTGTAGATGTAGAGGCGCTTGTGCCAAGCGCCTTTAGTTTGGCTCCGCGCTTGACACAAGCGCCGCTACAAACTTGCTGCATTTAAGCAGTAACCTCTCTCGCCACTTCCGCTGCGCGCTGTGACGGTGAAATGCAGGTCGCCAATTCATGCAAACGAACCGAGCCAGTCGGAATGCGAACGACGCGAATTCCAGAGTCCAACAAAAGATTTGCCAGTGCCGCCACGGGTTGGCTCGGTCCAAACCAAACAATCGCGTCCGGCTTTTCTCGTATCAAACCTTCCAGGCAGCTTAACGATTCTGGTTCTGTAGCTGCATAAAGCCAAAGCCGGGATGCGAAACCGAGCTTCCAGAGTTCACTAGATAAACTCGCGACAAATGTCCGGCCATCCTGTTCGCCGAACGATGTAATCGGAACAAGCAGCGCAATGAGTCCGCGCATTCGCAGTTGCCGATCCAGGTTCAGTGCTTGCAACGTTGTCTTCGAACCCCAGGCGCTTTGGAGTAACCCCTCGGCTTTCAGCCGGTCGAAGATGCGCGCCACAGTCGTAGGCGAAACGCAAAAACGAGTCGCGACCTTTCGGATGGAATAAAACGGCTGCGGTTGATTACTGCGGCCGGCGCGCGCAACTCTTCGCAGCAGCGTAAGTAATGCGTCATTGCGGCGCCTGGGTTGTGTTTGGCATGAGTTGAAGTGGAGCCGGGTGATCGGCTGAAGATGTGACGCTAACTTGCGCCCCCGTTTCTCTCTCCCCACATAACTTACTACGGGTTTTTCGAAGTGAAGTTTTCAAATTCTCAAAGCCTCTTCAGGAAAATCTAAGCGTTGTCTTCTCAAATGATCTTCAACTGTTCCGCAACTGTTTCATTTGCGTCCAGAAAGGCGTCGTCGCTAAAAGCATTTTCATGAAAAAAATCGGTATCGACTTGGGTTCGAAGAAATACGATCAAAAAATCTCTCAGCAGAGGAGACGTCGCGATTGGAAGGTCCGCTGCTCTCTGAGATTAGCGTACGTGGCCATCATTCTTTTTCCGTTGTCCGCTTCAGCTCTCTTGATGCGAGATAACGGGCCAGAACCTATTATTATCCAGCTAAAACAATCCCTCTTGGAATCGGAAACTCTCGACACAGAATTGGCAGCCCTGGCCTTGCTGGAGACCGAGGAGGGAATGACCGTCGAGAAACGCTGGGCCGGCGTGAAGTACCTCGAGCTGCTTTCCTTCCCACCGAGCTTCACTGAAGAACAGGCGCTGGCAGTTATCGACAAGTTTCAGCAAACGGCCTCGATTGAAAAAGTGGTCGCTGTCTCTGCATTCAATCTGGAATTCACGCCAGGGGATTTTGGGCAGGAATTTGGGCCAACCGAACTAATTCCTGACGCGGTGCGACGAGCGTTGGATAACGCTTCCGTCACGCCTTCTTCTTTGACGCCGGCGATTGAGCAAGTGGCGATGCCCCATGTACCGGGTGAATTGATCGTTAAGTGGAAGGACGAATATGTTTGGAATGCACAACAAACGGGATTCGCAGCGAAAATGGCCGCGTTCAACGCGCTGGCTGGCGCCACCGTGTTATATGATCTTTATTCCTCCTCGCGTGAACTAACGCAGGTTCTAGCCTTCGATGAGATCGTGACTTCGCTTGCTGACCAATTAGATCGCTACAACGCTTCCGGGTGGGTAGCCTATGCACAGCCCGATTTCATCTATGGATCAAATGCCTTAGTACCTAACGATCCTGGCTTCACAAATCCCGGCCAGCCGAACTTGTTGCGAATCAGCGCGCCCTACCCACTCGGCGTGCCTAACGGTGCCGGTGCGTGGAACATTACGACTGGCTCTCAAAATTATGTCGTTGCTGTAGCGGATTCTGGAGCGAATGTTAGCCATCCTGATTTTGCTCCCAACCTCGCGCCCGGGAGTCATAACTTTATCACCGGAACCAGCGACGTTACCGATGACAATGGCCATGGCAGTAATGTCGCGGCGATTATAGGCGCCCAGGGAAACAATAACCAGTATATGACCGGATTGGCCTGGGACGTTGGCCTTTTGCATCTTAAGGTAGCCGACGCACAGGGCGGCATCACTACGGCTCATGCTGTTTCCGCGATTGATTACGCATATGCACCAGGCCACAACGCGATCGCAATCAATCTTAGTTTCGGGTCGGTGACTCCGTCGAGTTCACTCGACCTCGCTGAGCGGGATGCAATCAGGCGAGCGCGAGCTAATAACATGGCTGTGGTTGCGTCAGCCGGGAACAATGGCATCGACGAGGAACAGCCGGGTAAGTTGATAAGTCCGGCCGACATACCGACAGATAACCTGATAGCAGTCGGAGCAACAGCTCAGAACGATACTCGCGCGATCTTCTCGACCACACCCCCCCAAAGTTCGAACTTCGGGCGCTATCGCGTAGAGCTTGGCGCGCCTGGCGTTGATATTCTCGGTCTAACCCAACAGTTAGGTTTCTATTCGATCGCCAGAGGAACGTCACAGGCTGCACCTCATGTAACTGGCGCGCTCGAGTTGGTTAAGAGCAAATATCCATGGGAACATTATGCGGGTCTAAAGGACCGCGTGCTGATGGGGACTGACGATATCGCGTCGCTAAACAACGTGTTTCGGACCGGTGGTCGTTTGAATCTATTGAAGGCATTACACGCGCGAACATTGATGCGGAATCTCAGCACGCGCGGAAAGGTGGAGAGCGGCGATCGGATCGTGATCGGCGGGTTTATCATCGGGGGTAGCGGCACCGGGTCGTTAAAGGTCGCACTTCGTGGCCTTGGTCCCAGCCTTCCCGCATTGGGCGTCCCGAGGCTCAATAACCCGAAAATTCAATTGAATAATTCCGCCGGTCAGAAAATCTTCGCCAACGATGACTATGGCAACCTCCCGCAGTTGCAGAAGAATGACTTGGCTGCCGCTGGTTTGACTCCGACTGATTCACGCGAGGCCGCCATGGTGGAAACCTTGGCGCCGGGAGCGTACACATTATTTTTGCAAAGCCAGGATGGCCAGCAAGGTGTTGGACTCTTTGAAATCTATGAGCTCGCAGGAGGCACAAACGAGCAGACGCGTCTCCTAAATATTTCTACACGGTGTCCTGTTGGCGTAGGAGATGGCGTCGCAATCGCGGGGACGATCATCGGCGCCAATCCAAGTAATCCCAATGATAATACGGTTCCAAAACGGCGTGTGCTCATGTTCGGAAAAGGCCCGAGCCTCGCGTCCTTGGGAGTCCCTGGGGTGCTGGCAAATCCCAAGATTGATCTTCATAATTCGGCTGGGGCTGTGATTAGTTCTAACGATCAATGGAAGGACATTGATGGTACAAACAGCACAGGGTTGGAAGACAAGTTGAATGAACCGGTACCGGGCTTCGCTCCAAAGTGTGCTCAATGTAACAATGAGAGCGCCTTGTGGCCAACTCTTCCTCAGAGTAATTACACCACAATCTTGAGCGGGGTAAGTAACGGCACGGGAATTGGTTTGGTTGAGTTTTACGAGTATTGATCCGCACGCCCGCACTGTACTCGAAGCCGGTTGTGAAGTGTTGATTGAGATTCACGAGATAATCGAACGTCGTTATCCGCTGGACGGCCTCCAGCGGATAGCTGACTAATCGGGTACTTGGCAGGATGAAGCTCGGCCCTCGTCATTCGTTGAACGACGGCTCCGTAATTCGAAGCGACATGATATGGTCGGTTTCGATGAGTCCGAAGTGTCAATATATTGGATATGATGGCAGGAGTTGTTAGGCAAGCTAGACTCATTCGGTTTTCTCCCGGCTGATCTCCGGAAAATCAAGGCAGGGAACTTATGAAGACAAAAATGTGAAGACCGGCATTTGGCTTTTCGCTGCCGCGATGGGACTGATTCTCAGTCTCGGTCCGGTTTTTGCCGGCTCGGCCACATGGCTTTTTACTCCTGGCAACGGCGATTGGAACACGGCGGGCAATTGGACGCCAGGCGGCCCGCCCAACGGCGCGGCGGATACGGCGACATTCCAATCCTCGACCGTCAACGCCGTTTCAATCTCCACCAATACAGAAATCGACGGGATCATTTTCTCTCCCGGGGCGAGCGGCTTCAGCATCACCGCCAGCCCGACCTTTCGGTTGACCATCAGCGGCTCAGGAATCGCAAATGATTCTGGGATCACACAAAACTTCGTGGCTGCTGGGAACAATGGGAAAATACAATTCACGAACAACGCAACGGCGGGCTTCGGCACCGCTTTTAGCACGAACGGCGGGGCGGTCAGCGGCGGAGTTTTTGGCGTCACAGAGTTTCGCGACAGCGCGACCGCGGCCAATGGTACCTTCACCACCGAGGGCGGCGCGAGACGCGGCGCTTTCGGCGGCGCGACGCAGTTCTTCGACAGCTCGACCGCAGGCAATGGCACCTTCACCAGCAATGGCGGCGCGGTCGGTGCAGGCAGCGGCGCCACGCTCTTCTTCAACAGTTCGACCGCGGGCAACGCCAACTTCACAACCAATGGGAGCGCGATCAGCGGCGCACGCGGCGGCATCACGGCCTTTTTCGATAGCTCGACCGCAGGCAATGGCACCACCTTCACCAACAATGGCGCCGCGGTCGGCGGTGCAGGCAGCGGCGTCACGCTCTTCTTCAATAGCTCGACCGCAGGCAATGGCACCTTCACCAACAACGGCGGCGGCGCACTCTTGGCGCAAGGCGGCATCACGCAGTTCGTCGATAGCTCGAGCGCAGGCCGTGGCGTCTTCACCGTCAATGGCGGCGCGGTCAGCGGCGGAGATGGCGCGCTCATGCAGTTCTTCAACACCTCGACCGCGGCCAAGGGCACCTTCACTACGAACGGGGGGGCGGTCACGGGCGAATTCGGCGGCACCACGGAGTTTAGTGATACTTCAACGGCAGGCAACGCTACGTTCACAACCAATGGCGCCGCCGTCGATTTTGCGGGCTCTGGCACGACGCGATTTCGCGACAACTCGACCGCCGGTAACGCCACCTTCACGACCAACGGCGGCGCATCAAACGGCGCAGGAGGCGGTGGTTTCACCGAATTTATCGACAGCTCGACCGCCGGCAGCGCTACCTTTATTACCAACGGAGCTACACTCAGGAATAGATTCGGGGGTAGTACGGTGTTCCGCAACAGTTCGAGCGCGGCCAATGGCACATTCATCAACAATGGCGGCGGCACGGGGTTCTTCGAGACCTCGACTGCGGACAACGCCACACTGATCGCCAACGGCGGCGTGAACGGAGGCGATGGCGGTTCGATTGGTTTTGGAGATGATTCCACAGGCGGCACCGCACGGGTCGAAGTTTTCGGCAACGGCAAGCTCGACATCAGCCTTCGCTATGATCCGGGCGTGACGATCGGTTCGCTCGAAGGCACCGGAAGGGTCTTCCTTGGAATGAACGCGTTGAGCGTGGGCAGCAACAACCTGAGCACGACCTTCTCCGGCGTGATCCAGGATGGTGGCATAAATGGCGGTACGGGCGGCTCGCTGACCAAAATCGGCACAGGCACGCTGACGCTTTCGGGCAACAACACTTACACCGGCGATACCAACATCAATGGCGGCTCATTGATCATCGATGGTTCGATCGCGAGCGGGAATATGTTTGTAAACGCTACCGGATTGCTCGGGGGAACCGGGTCGGTTGGTGGCAATGTGACCAATGCCGGCATCGTCAGTCCGGGCGATTCGCCGGGAACATTGGCCGTCAACGGCAACTACGTTCAAGCGAGCGCGGGCACGCTGCGGATCGAGATTGCAGGGCCCGCCCCGGCTGAGCATGATCTGCTCGCGATCGGCGGGAGCGCCTCACTCGGTGGCACGCTGCAACTTTTGCAGCTCAATAACTTCACGCTTCGCCGCGGCGAGAAAGTGATTTTCCTGACCGCGGGCGGCGGAGTCAATGGAGTCTTCGCCACGGTGGATAATCCCTTTACGACAGGCACGATCCTCGAGGCCCAGGTCGTCTATCAGCCAAATGCCGTCTCCCTCGAGCTGGTGCAGGGATTGTTCGCCGGGCTTGGCGGTCTTACGCTCAACCAACAAGCAGTGGCCAACAATCTCGATCAAGTCGTGTCCGATCCGCGCGGGACCGCGCTGATTGACTTCCTCGATCAAGAACCGCTGGGCAATTTGCCTAACGACTTCGATTTAATCGCGCCCGAAGAACTCGCCTCGATTTACGAGATTAGTTTCTCGCAATCGACGGTGCAATCGATTAATTTACAGCGCCGCATGGATGATATTCGCGCGGGCTCAAATGGATTTAGTGCTGCCGGCTTTGCGCCGAAAGTAATCGGAAAAGTCCACGGAAAAGATTCTGATGGCAAAACCATTCTGGAAGAAAGCCCGGCCCCGGCTTTCGTCTCTTCGCCGGAAAATCGCTGGGGCATTTTCGTCACCGGCGCGGGCGAGTTTGTAAATGTCGGCGATGAAGACTTTAATGCGCGCGGATACGACATCACGACAGGTAGCTTCACTCTCGGTGTCGATTACCGGGTGACTTCGAATTTTGCCGTTGGCCTGAACGCCGGTTACGCACGCAGCGACGCCGATTTAGTTGATGGTGGACGCGTAACTGTGGACGGCGGAAAGCTCGGACTCTTCGCGACTTACTTTAGCGGCGGGTTTTACCTCGATGGAGCAGTAGGCGGCGGTTGGAACAATTACGACACGCGCCGAGCTGCGCTTCTCGGTGACGCGCGTAGCGAGACCGATGGCGGCGAGTTCAACGCGCTCATCGGCACTGGCTACGATTGGAAATGCGGCGGCTGGAGCTTCGGTCCGACCGCAACCTTTCAATACAGCTACGTCGGCATCAACAGCTTCACCGAGAATGGTTCGCTGGTGCCGCTGAACTTTCCGGATCAAAACGAGAACTCGGAGCGCAGTACGCTTGGGCTAAAGATCTCACATCAGTGCAAAGTCGGTCCTGTGATCATCAAACCCGAACTGCGCGCCGCCTGGCGACATGAGTTTGGCGACACCGCCTATCCGATTGACTCACGTTTCGCCTCGGGCGCGGGAAGTCCCTTCACGGTGCACGGCTCGGCGATTGGCCGCGACAGCGCCCTCATCGGCGCGGGTGTCGCGGCGCAATGGAATGCGCGCACTTCGACCTACCTTTACTACGACGGGCAGCTCGGTCGTAGTAACTACGACAGTCACAACATCAGCGGCGGCATGAGGATTTCATTTTAGAAAGCGTGTCATACCGCGGCTGCCGCTTGGCCCGGAAACTGATTTCCTTTTCAGGTAGGGGCGGTTCACCGAAACCCGAACGCTTTCGGGGTTGGGTTCAATCGCCGCTGCTTTTCAGTAAAGTTGCCGCGTGCCGCAGCGCGGATTCCGTTTGTCCGCCGAGCATGCGCGCGATTTCTTCGCGGCGTTCCTTTCCGCGCACTTCATGTAATTGCGTGTAGGTACGTCCGCCGGTGACTTCTTTCGTCACGATGAAATGCGACGAAGCTGCCGCTGCCACCTGCGGCAGGTGTGTGATGCAAAGAATTTGATGTGCATCGGCGAGCGCTCGCATTTTTTTGCCCACCGCGTTCGCAATTTCGCCGCCGACATTGGCATCGATCTCGTCGAAAACCAAAAGGGGAATCGCATCGTGCGCCGCAAGCGCAGATTTGATCGCGAGCATCAAACGCGAAATTTCGCCGCTCGAAGCAATCGCGCGTAGAGGCTTTAGCGGTTCGCCGGGATTGGGCGAGAAAACTAATTCCACTGCGTCGAGTCCACTCGGGCCCGGCACGGGCAGATCCGACAGCTTTGCTTCGAATTCCGATTGGCGAAACCCAAGGTCGCGCAGGTTGCGCCGAATTTCTTCCGAGAGTTTGGGCGCATTTTTTATCCGCAACTTGCGCAATGCTTCGCCGACTCGAAGCATTTCCTTCTTCGTCGCGGCGATTTCTTTCGCCAGCCGATCCAACTCCGCATCGCGTCCTTCAATTTTGCGCATTCGTTCTGCCGCGCGCTCGCCGAAGGCGATGATTTCGGGAATCGATCCGCCGTACTTGCGCTTTAACGTTTCGAAAAGCGAGACGCGCTGCTCGAGCGCGGCAAGTTGCTGCGGGTCGAGATCGAGTTGTTCAGCGTATCGGCCAAGCGCGCGCGCAATCTCGGAAAGCTCGAGTACGCTTGTTTCGTGCGCGCGGGAGAATTGCGCGATCGATCCATCGATTTTTTCCAGCTCCCGCAGTAATCGCTGCGTTTCGGCGAGCTGCGTCAGGACAGAGTCGTCCGCTTCCGAAAGTCGCTGCACGGTCGCGCTCGCCAGCTCGATCAAACGCTTGCTGTTGCTTGCTCGTTGATAACGTGAAACGATTTCTTCTTCTTCGGTCGCGCTAAGATTGGCAGAACTGATTTCGTTCGCTTGATGCCGCAACAAGTCCAGTTCCTGTTCGCGCGCCGATTCCGCGGTACTCAGGCCGGCTTGATCAGCCTCCAATTTTTGCAGCCGCCTGTAAGGCTCCCCATATTCGCGAAGAATTTCTTCCGCCCGCGCGAATCCGTCCAGCAACGCCAGCTGTCGATCCGGCGAGAGCAGCGATTGGTGATCGTGTGGTCCGTGCAGGTCGACCAATTCATCACCAAGATTTTTTAGCGTCGAGAGCGTGCTCGGCGATCCATTAATGAATTGGCGGTTGGCGCCGGTGGCGGAGAAGCTGCGCTTCACCAGCAACTCTCCTTCGCTTCGTTCAACTCCTGCTTCTTCAAGTTGCCGGTTCAAACTGCTGAGGTCATCGCCGGAGAAGACAGCTTCGACCGTGCACGCCTCTGCTCCCGTGCGGATGAGCGATTTATCGGTACGCTCGCCAAGCAACAATTGGAGCGCGCCGATGATGATTGATTTGCCCGCGCCCGTTTCTCCGGTGATCGCAACAAATCCCGGCGCAATCTCCCATTCGAGGTCCTCCACGAGCGCGAGATTTTTTATGCGCAACAAATTGAGCACGGCGGGCATTGGAAAAGTTTGAGAGTTACAAGTTGAGAGTTGAGAGTGGTCGCTCGCGTCTGACGTTTTGAACTCTCAACACTCAACTAACAACTCTCAACTTTCCGTCATCTTTCTTGGCACCGGGACGTCGCAAGGCGTGCCCATGATCGGCTGCGATTGCGCCGTGTGTCGCTCGCCCGATCCGCGCGATAACCGAACGCGCTCATCCATTTTCGTGCAAACGCCAGAGTGCGCATTCGTTGTCGATACCGGAACGGACTTTCGCACTCAGGCGCTACGCGAAAATATTCGCCATCTTGATGCGGTTGTTTTTACGCATTCACACACCGATCACATCATGGGTTTCGACGATCTGCGCCGTTATGGTTGGGAACGTGGTGGCACGATGCCAGTTTACGCTTCTGCGGAAACGATGGCCGATCTCGAGCGCGTTTTTGAATTCGCCTTCAAAGCACTCAATCCTTTTCCAGGTTATTTGAAACCGGAGCCGCACATTGTCTCCGGAACGTTTCAACTTGGCCTAACGACAATTACGCCACTTCCCGTGCCGCACGGAGATTTCGAAGTTAACGGCTATTTATTTTGGCGTAACGGAACCAAGCTCGTCGCGTATCTGAGTGATTGCAGCGGGGTGCCGGAGGAGATCGCGCGCAAAATCGACGGGGTGCAGATTCTGATCATCGATGCGTTGCGACATAAACCGCATCCGACGCACCTCAGTGTGCAGCAGGCCCTGGATGTCGCGGCAAAAGTTCATGCGAAAGAAACTTATTTCACTCATATCGCGCACGAACTACCGCAGGCGGCGGAATCTGATCTTCCTGCTGATGTCCACATCGCGTATGACGGCTTGAGATTAGAACTCTGACATGGCTTCGCGCTTCGTAATCGTCCTTTGCGCGTTCACTCTTTTCCTCGTCTCTTGCGCGCGCGCGGACGATCAGCTCGCGGCCAGCACGGTTGTAATCTTTAATGGTGCGATTCCTGAGTCCGTCGCGCTCGCGAAATTTTACGCGCAAAAACGCGGGATCGCGCGCGATCACGTCATCGGCTTGCATTGTCCGGTCGAGGAAGAAATCAACCGCGAGCAGTACGACACGACAATTGCGGAACCGATTCGCGCATCCTTCGCCAAGAAGCATTTGTGGACTCTTCGCGATAACGACGCGCCTGAACGCGGAATCATTTCCAGTTCCATTCGTTTCGTTGCGCTGATCAAGGGGATTCCGCTAAAAATTCGCAGCGCGACGAACTATCCAGGTGATAAACCAGGCAGCCCGCCGACCGACCGCAATGAAGCGTCGGTCGATTCCGAGCTGGCGGTACTCGCACGATTTTCTCGCGAGATTTCTGGCGCGGTTACCAATCCTTATTTTCAAAGTTACCGCTCGATCGCCGATTTCCAGGATCCCACGTTGCTCCTGGTTTGCCGATTGGATGCGCCAACCGCGGAAACTGTCCGACGCATGATCGTTGATTCGATCGCCGCGGAGAAAAACGGGTTGTGGGGCCGCGCTTATGTCGATCGTGCCCATAACTCCGGCGCTGGTCTGCAAATAGGTGATAAATGGCTCGAAGAGATCGGAGCGCAACTGCGCAAGGTCGGCGTTCCCGTGGTGGACGACGATGCGCCGGCCGTTTTCCCCACGGGCTTTCCCATGTCGGACTGCGCTCTCTATTACGGCTGGTATGCGCCGAACGTTACCGGCCCGTTCACTCAGTTCGATTTTCGTTTCGTTCCCGGTGCGGTGGCGGTGCACATTCATTCTTTCAGCGCCGCGACCCTGCGCGATCCGAATGCCAACTGGGTTGCTCCCTTACTGACGAAAGGTGCGGCGGCATCGCTCGGAAATGTTTACGAGCCGTATCTGCAGCTCACCACAAATTTGAACATTTTTAACGATCGCCTGTTGCACGGATTTACATTGGCCGAGAGCGCCTATATGTCGCAGCGCGCACTTTCATGGATGTCGGTCGTGGTGGGCGATCCGCTCTACCGGCCGTACGTTTCATGGCTGCAGATCGATTCCAAGAAAGAGGTGACGAAATCTTCCTCGAGTTGGAAAACGTATCACGATTTCGCAGTCAAGAATTCCGATAAGCCGGCAGCGGAATATCGAACGCTTGCGCGGCAGGCCGCGTCTCGTGCCGGGATCTGTCCAATGATCGAGGATTTTGGTTTAATGGAAGCGCATGACGGAAACTGGGCCAACGCGACCACTTATTTTCAACAGGCGCGCGCCTGTTATACAAAACGAGACGATATTTTGCGCTCGGTCATCGAAGAAGCGAACGCGTGGATCAAGCAAGAAAATCCAAAACGCGCGCTCGCCATCATTCGGAACGTCTTGCGCATAGTTTCCGACGCCCCGGCCACTGAGCTCTTGCGTCAGATGGAACGCGAATTGAGTCCGCCGGCTCCTACCGCATCACCGCCCAAACCGTAGCAGAACAATTTTGCCTAACGAATAATTCCGCGTTCGCTCTTTTCGATAAATTCGATGATCTCTTTGATCTCGTCGTTCTGCGGTAAATCTTTGCGTATCGCTTCGATGGCCTGGCGGGTGTTCAGTTTGGAACGGTAGATCAAACGAAACGCTTCCTTAATCGGCTTCAGGTTTTCCGCCGGAAAACCTTTTCGCTCCAGGCCGATCAGATTAATCCCGCGCACTTTCGCAGGATTACCGTTGGCGATCATGAAGGGCGGAACGTCCTGCACGATCTTGGAGCAGCCGCCAGTAATGGCGAACCGGCCGATGCGGCAAAATTGATGCACCGCCGTCAGACCGCCCATGACGGCGTTATCACCGACCTGCACGTGGCCGGCGAGCGTTCCGTTGTTGGAAAAAATAACGCTGTTGCCCACCGTGCAATCGTGCCCGATGTGACTGTAAGCGAGAAAATTCCCGCAATTACCGACACGCGTTTTGCCGCCGCTCAAAGTACTGCGGTTGATGGTGACGAATTCGCGAAAGACATTTTCGCTGCCGATTTCCAGATACGTCGGCTCGCCTTGATACTTTAAGTCCTGCGTCTGCTGACCGATCGAGCAGTAAGCGTAAAACTTATTCCGCGCCCCCGCTCGCATCGGACCGGTCAACGTGACGTGCTGTTGCAGCCAGCATTCCGGCCCGAGCGTTACTTCCGCTGCGATTACGCAATACGGTCCGATGACCGTTCCGGCCCCAATCTGCGCTTTTGCATCAACGATCGCAGTCGAGTGAATCTGCACGTCGCTCATTTATCGAGAAACGTGAACATCAGTTCGCCTTCGGAAACGACAGCATCGTTCACCATGCAACAGCAACTTGCCTTGGCGATGCGCCCGCTGCGCGCTTTCGTCAGTTCCGCCTGAATGAAAAGCGTGTCGCCGGGAAAAACCGGTTTACGAAATTTCACATTGTCCGCACTCATGAAATAACCAATGCGGCTCGCACTTTTCGCGATGCGCATAAGCAACACGCTCGCCACCTGCGCCATCGCTTCCACTTGCAAGACGCCGGGCATCACCGGATGCCCTGGGAAATGTCCTTGAAAATACGGCTCGTTGATGGTGATCGATTTCACACCGGTGCATTTCGTTTCCCCTTCGAATCCAAGAATGCGATCCACCATTAGGAACGGATAACGGTGCGGCAAAATTTGCATAACTTCACCGATCTCGAGGCCACCTTCGCCCGGCGGAAATTTTCGCGGAGCCGGCATCGCCATCGTTTTTGCCTGCTCTTTCATGATCGCGCGCGCGAGGTCCGCGTTCACCGCATGCCCGGGTTTTATCGCGATGACATGACCGCGAATCCGTTGTCCCGTAAGTGCGAGGTCGCCAATGATGTCGAGAATTTTGTGCCTAACGAATTCATCCGGAAACCGGAGCGGTTCCTTGCTTAGCACCGCATCGCCGCGAACAACGACGGCGTTTTCGAGACTGCCGCCCTTGATCAGGTTTTTCTCCATCAGCGGCTGAACATCTTCGTAATAAACGAACGTCCGGGCGGGAGCGATCTCGCGTTCGAAAATCGCCGGTGAAATTTCCGTGGAAAAGAATTGCGTGAAGCGTCCATTCGGTCCCGCTTGCGTGCACGAAATGCGAAACTTGTCGTCCGGCAGGAGAACGACAATCGCGCCGCTCTTCGATTCCACATGAATCGGTTCCCGCACATCGAAAAATCTTCGCGGAGTTTCCTGCGCGACGACGCCGGCCTTCTTTATCAACTCGACGAAAGGTCGCGCGCTGCCGTCGACGATTGGTGGTTCGTTCGCATCCATTTCCACGATGCCGTTATCGATCCCCATAGCGGAGAGCGCGGCCAACACATGCTCGACCGTGTGCACGCGCACCGAGCCCTCGCCGATTGTGGTCGCGCGCTCGACCGTCTTCAGGTTCTCGATCCGCGCATCGACCGTCGGTTCTTCCTGCAAATCTTTGCGCCGAAATTTTATCCCGGAATCGGGCGGCGCAGCGTGGACTTTCAGCGTCACCTTTTCGCCGGTGTGCAACGAAGTCCCGCTCAGCGCCGCGGATTTGGCGAAAGTCATTTGAGGCTCAGAGGTCGAAGGCATGGTGGCCTAACTAACAAAGATTTCGTGCGCTGACTAGCGCATGCTCTGCAACGCCCTCATCCCAGCCTTCTCCTAATTGGAGAAGGGGCACTTCACGACGAGTGTCGCGTTGAATCTGCGATCCCTCTCCCTGAGGGAGAGGGTCGATTTTCACGAATGGTAAGCATTCGTACAACATTGTTTTCTTACCCGCTCTTTCGCCTGTTCGTTCGATTAGAGATTAAGCGGAGGGATCGCTTATGAGAAAAAGGGCTTTTATCTTAACGGGAATTTGTCTCGTCGGGGCATTTGTTGCGAATGTTTCTTTAGCGCAACTGGCCCGAATCGCACTCGGCCCCATCAGCGTCGAAGTGCAGTCAGTCGCAAACGGTTTGTCATCGCCGATCGATCTCGTTGCCGCGCACGACGGAACGAATCGTCTCTTCGTTGTCGAGCAAACGGGAAAGATCCGGATTTTGAAGAACGGTTCCCTCGTGGCCACGCCGTTTCTTGATGTCAGCGGAAGAATCATTGCTTCCGGCGAACGCGGGTTGCTCAGCATGGCATTCCACCCCGGTTTCAATAACTCGGCGAGTCCGGGATTTCACAAACTCTACACTTACACGAGTGAATCGGTTTCCGGCTCAGCCGATTTTACCGTTCCGAAATCGAGCGCGTTCGACAATCAAGGTGTGCTTGCCGAATGGAAAGTGTCGACAGGGAATGCTGATGTTGTCGATCCGGCGACGCGCCGCGAAATAATGCGGATCGATCATCCGCAGTCGAATCACAACGGGGCCAAGCTCGCGTTTCGCGCGAGCGATCATTATCTTTATCTCTCGCTCGGCGACGGCGGCAATGGCAGCGATATCGGCGACGGTCATGCGCCGAATGCCGGAAACGGCCAGAGCACGAGCACGGTTCTCGGGAAAATTTTACGCATCGATCCACTCGCTCCGGCATCGACGCCGGGCAGTGTAGACGCAGCGAGCGCGAATGGAAAATATCGCGTGCCGCGAACGAATCCATTCGTCGGAAAAGCGGGACTTGACGAAATCTTTGCCTACGGTTTTCGAAATCCATTCCGGTTCAGCTTTGACCCGAACACCGATCAGCTCATCGTTGGTGATGTCGGCCAGAATTCCGTTGAAGAAGTCGACATCGTTCAGCTCGGCAAGAACTACGGATGGAATCGCAAGGAAGGAAGTTTTCTCTTCGATCCGACAAACGCTTCGATCTCGCCCGACCCGAATCCAAATCCGGCGTTGATCAATCCGGTTGCGGAATATGGGCATGCTGATGGGGTAGCGGTCATCGGAGGATTTATTTATCGCGGAACGAAAATTCCGGCGCTGGTTGGAAAATATCTGTTCGGGGATTTGCAAGATCCCAACGGAAGCGGGCGCTTATTTTATTCTGATCTCTCGAGTCACGTTATTCAGGAGTTGCGAATTGGAGCGACTGCGCGCGAGCTGGGAACATCGCTTCACAGCATCGGTGAGGACGATGCAAATGAGCTGTATGCGCTGGTAGACTCGGGACAGTTGTTGAAAATAATCCCGATCCCGGTTTCGCCCGCGCTTCTCAATCTCTCGACTCGCGCGCGCATCGAGACGGGTGAGAATGTTCTAATTGGCGGTTTTATTCTCACGGGTAGCGCGCCGAAAAATATCGTTCTGCGTGCGCTCGGTCCTTCGCTCAACGTCAACGGCCAAGCTGTGGCGGGAAGATTGGCCAATCCGACTTTGGAATTGCGCAGCGGCGCCGGGAATTTGATTGCGACCAACGACAATTGGATGACCGGTGCACAACGGCAGCAAATCATGAGCCTCGGTTTGGCGCCGCCGAATGCGCAGGAGTCAGCGCTTCTCGCGTCGTTGCAACCGGGCTCGTATTCCGCAATTGTGCGCGGCGTCGGTGGTTCCGGCATCGGACTCGTGGAGCTGTACGATGTCGACCAAACGAAGCCCGCGAATGCCGTCAATATTTCCTCACGCGGTCGCGTGCTAACTGGGGATAACGTCATGATCGCCGGTTTCGTCATTGGCGGGAATCAGTCGCGACGGGTCATTGTGCGCGCACTTGGTCCATCGCTCACGGCGCGCGGAATTGCGGGGGCGTTGGGCAATCCAACATTGGAGCTGCGCAATTCCGCCGGCGTATTGATCGCAACGAACGACAATTGGCGCTCGAATCAGGAAGCGGAAATAAACGCGACCGGCCTCCCGCCCGCGAATGATAACGAATCGGCTATTGTCGCAACTCTGGCTCCCGGCAATTACACTGCGATCGTGCGTGGCGTGAATAATTCCACCGGCGTCGCATTGGTTGAGGTCTATCAACTGCCGTGAGGCGCCTGTAGCCGCTTCACTGTGGGAAGCGCTTCCTGAATATTTTATCGCACTCGCGCCACCCACAGGGCGACGGCTACTGCATTTCGTCGAGGTGCGCCCAGTCAATTTGCAGGCGCTGCTTTTGCGCGAAGCGGTCGTGAAAGAATAATTCCTTGTGCCGACAACCGTGTTCGTGCACGAGCCGCGTTACCTTCACATCGAAGCAGCAATATTCCGCGATCTCCATCAATCTGCCCTCACGCCACCAACGGATCGCATCGAGACCCGCCGCAGTTTTGTGAATGCCGAGTGTCGCCTGCGCGATCGCATCGAGCGCGAGGCGATGGCCGAGTCGTTGTTCCATATCGAGCATCAGATCCGCCGTGGGAAGTTCCGAACACAGATCGAGCACGGTGTAACCCATAAGAACGTGATAATCGAAGTTCAAGAGATTGAATCCGACGACGAGATCGGCGCGACGCAGACGCTCGATCAAATCATGCACGCGTGCTTCGCTGAAAACTTCGTAACGACCGGTGCGTGTGCTGAAGATTACACCGATTGACATGCGCATATCGCCCTTGCGCATCCAACCGCCGGCGTCGTTCGCCGTGCGTTGTGTTTCCAGATCGAAGTAAACAATCTCGCGCGGCATCCTCTCCGATGTCGCAAAGCGCGCGTTATTTCAATTCAAAACTTCCGCAATCAAACGCCATCATTTGATCGACACCTGAAATCCGAAATTGCTCGACCACGGCGCCGTCGTCTTGAAAAACATCAATCGCTTTTTCGCCGTGCAAGGCGAGAAGGGCACGCGAGAGATTCGGTGTGTCACTGATTGTTCGCAGCGGAAGCCCATCGCTCGTTTTCAAAAAGCTGCCGTCGGGATCGAATCCGACGGAGATCTCGACGCTGCCCGGTTGGTCGCGCTTCAGTGGATTCGGCTGCAACCGCAGTGTGATTTTTTCTAAACTCGGTTTTCCTCCCGTCGCGACCGGTGTTCCGTTTTCGAGCGAAAAATCTTTGTGCGCGACAATTTTCTTTTCGAAATCAACTTTCCAATCGGACACGCGTTGCTGCTTTTCCGCGTCCATCTTCGTTTCCAACAAAGTAAGAGCGCGCACTCGCTGTAACTCTGCGTTTTCTTCGAGCACGAAAATTTTGTCTTGTCGATCGGATGCAACAATTGCTTTTGGTTCCGGATCATTTGGTTGATACGCGAGACGGCGCAGAACTTCGTTTGCCGGCGAGAGCTGTTGTATTTCTGCGTTGGCGATGACCCAACGCGTGTTGTCCTTGCTGCGTGCACCGTCACTTGAAGGAGGGGCGTTCTCGGCACGGGTCATTGTGCCGTCGTTTGGATCGTAAAGCATTTCCGCGCGCTCACCGGAGGCCAGTTCTGTCGTTAGGCGCAAGTTCGTTCCCGTGAGCGAGAGATTTCCGATACGTTTTAGGTGCGGAGAGTTTTCATCGGTTACCCAATCGTTGAAAAAGTAGTCGATGCCTTCGATCGCGAGCGCACCGACCACGTAACCGCGCGCACTATATTTTCCTGCGGCCAATTCTTGTCCGGCATCGTTCTTTCCATCCCATTCGGTAATGAGAGCATCGTGACCAATCGTGAAATCGTCTGTCTCCGATTCGCGATCGAGAACGCGGACGAGTTTTCCACTCGAATCATAAATCCCGAGGCTGATGGTCCCCTCAATTGGTGGCGGAACAAAGCTGATGCGGACAGTGCGCGTGGCCGATGGGCTAGGGGAAGCCGTTGGTGTCGGCGATTCCTGCGCAGACGCGCCGCAAAGCAATGCGAATAACAAAAGCGAGAGAGCAATTGCAAACGAGTTTCGCACTTTGCTGGTGTAGTGTCGGCCGCACCCCGAAAACCCAGCGGGCGACACGCCCGCCTCTACATCCGGCTGCAAAATCTTCGTGAGATGCATCACACGTAATAGCGCCAATTCACTCGCGGAAAAATATTATCGCGCCCTTCGCATTCGGAGAGAAAATTTTCGCTCACGTTCCGAGTGACGAATTGTTTGTGCAGCTGATTGAAACGGCGGATGTGGTCAGTGGTCCGTTGCGTTGCATATTCGCGCGCGGTTCCCGTTTTCATGAGAAACGCCCAATCGCTCGACTGCGCCAGAAGAAGTTCGCGCGCAAGTTGTTTCAAAATGCGATCGGAAGCTGTGTCTGAATCATGTTCGTGCGTGCGCGCGACTTCGACCATCCGCCGTGCCGCTGCATGCAGGTGCGGATAAATCCAGGAGTTCGTCTTATCCAGCCACACTTCGAAATAGCCTTTGTCGCCCCAGCTCGAAGCGGCAGGCGCGATGACTTGTTGCGCCGGATGGCGCGCCAGGTATTCGCTCGGCGTCGTCATGGCAAAATCATTTTGATCGGAGGCCGCGTTGCGAATGAAGAGGTCGAGAAAGCGCGGTCCCTCAAACCACCAATGGCCAAACAACTCCGCATCAAATGGTGTGACAACGATGGGATCAGAATTGAATTCGCGGACTTTGCCAATCTGCGCGCGACGCTGATGTAGAAAATCGCTCGCGTGAGCTTCCGCGCTCTGTTCCGCCGCTCCTCTGTCGTACAATTTTTTTTCTGCGCCGCGACCGGTAACACAATGGTATTTCAAGCCGCTGAATCGGGGTATGTGATTGTGCGATTTTGGCCAAAGATATTCCGCCGGCAGATCGTAACCGATATCGCGGTAGAAATCGCGATACGCCGCGTCGCCGGGATATCCTTCTTCCGCGCTCCAAACTTGCCGGCTTGATTCTCCATCGCGACCAAGAACCGCTGGCCCGGCCGCCGTAAAATAGGGCGCGAAAATCGCGCAACGCGGCGGCGGATCGCCGAACATGACGCCGTGAGTATCGAGAATAAACCAGCGCAGATTTGCTTCCTGCAAAACATTTTCGAGGCCCGGCGCGTAGGCGCATTCCGGAAGCCAGAATCCTGCGGGTTCCACGCCGAACGCGTCGCGGTAAACATCGCAACCGATAAGAATTTGAGCACGCACAGCTTCTGGGGATTGTTGCAGAAGCGGAAGGAGTCCGTGCGTTGCTGCGGAAGCGATGAGCTCGAGCGAACCGCTATCTTGCAATTTCGCGAAAGCACAAACCAAGTCGCTCTTCCATTCGTCGATAAAAAGCTGACGGCACTCGATGAAACGCCTGCAGTAAAACTCCGACAGGATGCGCAGCTGCTCGTTGTTCCGATTCCGCTCGATCTCGCGGTGCGATAGCTCAATGCGATCTTCGAGGTAACGGACGTAGCGACTTTGCAGGAGCGGATCGCGCAACATCGCGCAGAGCGTCGGCGTAATGGACATCGTGAGCTTGAACGGAACTTCATCGCTCACGAGCCGCTGCATCATGAAGAGCAACGGAATGTAACTCTCGGTTATTGCTTCGAAGAGCCAATCCTCTTCGAGAAACTCTTCGTGCTCCGGATGCCTAACGAATGGCAGATGCGCGTGAAGAATGAGCGCGAGATATCCGGCCAAATCGCTAAATCACTAACTCGTTAAATCGCTAAATCTTTTACAGCGTCCGGCAAAAATCTTGAAAGCGATCGAGACCTTTTTTGATCACGTCGATGCTCGTGGCATAACTCAGGCGAATCGTGCGATCGTCGCCGAACGCAGCGCCGGGAACAACAGCGACATTTGCTTTGCTCAAGAGCCGGTCGGCAAAATTTTGCGAAGTCAATCCGAGCTGGCTGATGTTTACTAAAATGTAAAACGCGCCCTGCGGTTTGACGGCGGTGATGTTCGGAATTTTCGTGATGCGGTCGAACATGTAATTGCGGCGCATATCGAATTCATCGTGCATGTCCTGGAGCGGTTGTTGGTCACCTTTCAATGCTGCGAGCGCGCCGCGTTGCGCGAAGGAGCACGGATTTGAAGTGCTATGGCTCTGGATGGAATCGACCGCTTTCGCGACCGCTTCCGGCGCGGCCAGATAACCAAGCCGCCATCCCGTCATTGCATACGCTTTACTGAAACCGTTGACCGTCAGCGTGAGGTCATAGGCTTCCTTGGAAATGGACGCGGTACTGACATGCTCCGCACCTTCGTAGACGAGCTTTTCGTAAATTTCGTCTGATAAAATGTAGATGTCTTCTTCCGTCGCGACCTCGACGATCGCCTGCAATTCTTCCCGCGTGTAAACCGACCCCGACGGATTGCCCGGACTGTTTAGAATCAACATTTTTGTGCGCGGCGTCATCGCGTTTTCAAAATCTTCCGCGCGCAATTTCCAGGAATTACGTTCGGTTGTCGGCACAATTACCGGCTCCGCTCCGGCCAGCTTCACCATGTCGGGATAGCTGACCCAATACGGCGAAGGAATAATGACTTCATCGCCCGGCTGACACGTGGCAAGAATCGCGTTGTAGCAGGAATGCTTCGCGCCGTTGCTTACGACGATCTGACTTGCGCGATAATTTAGCTGATTGTCCGCCTGCAACTTTTCCGCGATCGCCTGACGCAACTCCGGGATGCCGGAACTTGGCGTGTATTTCGTGAAACCAGCTTCGAGTGCGGCGACGGTCGCGGCTTTGATATGCTCGGGCGTATCGAAGTCCGGTTCACCCGCGCCGAAACCGCAAACGTCGATCCCTTCCGCCTTCATCGCTTTGGCTTTGCTGTCGATCGAAAGAGTGAGAGACGGAGTTAATTGAGCGGCGCGCGCGGAAATTTCCATGGCTGAGAGGTTGAGTGTTTCCAAAATGGGAGCGCAAACTATGGGCGCTTGTAAAAGTTTTCAATCAAAGGTTTGAGATTGTTTTCCTCCACCTGCACGATTGCCATCTCGCGTTTTGCGTTTTCAGCGGAATCGGATGCGTGTGCGGCGTTGATCATGATTGTCTGGCCAAATTCTTTGCGGATCGAACCAGGCGGCGCCTTTTTCGGATCGGTCGGTCCGAGCACTTCGCGAATTTTGCTGACGGCATCGATACCTTGATAAACGAGCGCGATACATTTTTCGGTGCCGGCTGCATCACGTTTCTCCGGCGGACATTCGGTGGGTGTCATTCCCGCCATAAACTCAACGATGTTCTCCCAATTTTCGCGGCCGGAAGCAGGTCCTAATTTTTCTTCCAGCACCGGCAACACCGGTCCGTAAAATTCTTCCGCCTGAGCGACGCTCATGCGGTGAACTTTGAAGCCGATGATGTAAAGGCCGGAGCGTGAGAAAACTTCAATCACGCCGCCCGGTCGCGCATTTGGAAATTTGAAATTGTCCGGCTTGATGAGCACGAGGGTCTTCTCGACTGTCGCCCCTTTCGGAAACTCGATGACGTGATCAAGAATTCCGCCGTCGGAATCGGAAAATTCCGCCCACAGTTTTAAATCGTGTTCGATCCGTTCGGCATCGAGCGCGGCCAATACACCAGGTTCGAAGTAGGTGACCTTTCCCGAGCCGTCGGTGATGTAATCGCCAAACGTGTCGCGGATCGTTTCGCCGCTGGTTCGTTCATGCACGATGTGCCCGACGGTCGTGCGAATCTTTTGTATTGCATCAGGGCCGCTAAAAATCAGGAAAAGCACACGGGCGCGCTGACCGTTGACTTCACCCGTGAAGTTTTTCCGCACATACTCACGAATCAACTCCTGGGTCGCGCGATGTCGTGCATCGCTCGCATCAACAATATTCTCAGTATAGCGCCTCACTAATTCCGCGCTTGGCGCGAACATGCGTGCTCCGACCAAATCGAGACCAGTACGCGAGATTAAACGCGAGATGATTCCACCGGTGCGCGATTTGCGCATCGAGTAGGGTGTAACGATAACGTAGGAAAGTTCTTCTGCCTGCATGAGCTCTCGAGGCGGCTCAACAGATTAAACCGCGTCGGTGCAGGAAAATCGAAGCCGCCTAGGGGTGCGGGAAAATAGCTGGCGCTGTTCGTCCTTCAACTTGCTTTTTGGCTGCGCGCCAGGATCGCAACCCATTTGCCACGTCGTCGAATTTCTTCGATCGCAATCCTTTGTTTCCGAAGGGCGCGAAGCACGTCGCGCTCTTGAGATCGGAGGACTCCTGAAAGAATCAAAATTCCCTTCGATTTTAATAGCTCTCTCCATTTCGCGATTAGCGCGATCAACAATTCGCTGAAAAGATTTGCCGTGATCACATCGACTTTGCGTCGCATCTTCAGCTTCTTCGCATCTGCGATTTCAAATCGAATCCCGTGAATTCCATTGATGCGCGCATTGCTTTTTGCGACTGCGATCGCTTTCGGATCGTTGTCGACTGCGACCACGCTTTGTGCTCCAAAACATTTAGCGGCGAGCGCGAAAATGCCGGTCCCGGTTCCCGCATCGAGAATGCTCCAATCTATCCACCGTCGCGAAACGCGTTCGAGTAATCGCAAGCACATCGCCGTCGTCGCATGTTCACCGGTTCCAAACGCGCCTGCGGCAGGAATGATGAGCTGACCAGGTTTGCTCTTTCCGGCACTCCGAATAGTGAGATGAGTTCCAATTCGCAGCGGCTTTATCTTTGCCGTAACGGCGAACCGATCGCGCCAATTCTGCGGCAATCGTTCGATCTCACCGCCGAATTGAGCAAGAAGCGATTCGACCAATTGCCGCGATGAAGACGAAACCTCAAGCCGAAGTTTTTTGCGGTTCGGCGATTGAATTATGACAAGGCCATTGTTGGTCTTCGCCTGCAAAGGCGTTTCGTGACGGATCAACCATTGAGACGAAGCAAATTTGCGCCAGCGATACATTACGTGTCCGGCAATTCTTCAAAAAGTACGGCCGCGCAACTCCCGCGGGAACTTGTTTTGAAATTATCCGTCGTGGACGCTCAGCGCGGGATGATTCGCGAATGCCGTCGATTCGTGGCTGTTTTCTTCGGTCGGGACGCTGTCTTGTGCAGCTGCCGTTGCAAGAGGCTGAAAATTTTTCTTAAACAACCAGGTCAATGCTTTAACCGCCAATTCAACTAAAAGGAATGGTTTCGCGATGAAATCGTTTCCTCCGCTTAGTGTCGATTGCGCCCGACTCCCGAAATCAGAATGGGAAGTGACAAATACCACCGGAGTCGCACGGTTCGTAGCCATCTCGCGGATGTTCACGCAGAGCTTGAGTCCAGTTAGGCCGGGCATCTCGACATCGAGAAAGATGAGATCGAAATGTTCTTGCTCTAACAACCGCTGCGCAGCGAGCGAATCATCCATGCATACAGCGGCAAGGTCGGCCTTTCCGAGCGCGGAACAGATCGCCTCGCGTGAGATAATTTCGTCGTCCACGACCAGAATCCTCGGCGGCCCCAATACTTCGGTCTGAGAGTTCTTGGCCTGGTCGAATAAAGACGCCAATGTGTCTATGGCCTGAGCAATGGTCCGAATGACCGAAGGCGTGATCTTCTCGGGCTTGGCGAGCAATTCGATGAGCAATGCTTCCAAAGCATTCGTCATCTGCGCGATTTTCCGGAAACCAAGGAGGCCAGTAGCGCTCGACAGCGAACGAACCTGCCGATGCATTTCACGGAGTTCAGCCTGTCGCAACTCTTCCGGTTCCGTCCCGGCGAAAACTTGGTGACTGGTTCGCAGCTTTGCCAGTGTTTCCGGCGCGTTATTCAGAACAGTCGCAACCAGTTTTTCTTCAGACTCTGTCTCAGATTGGGCGGTAAGCGTTCCCGCGACATTACTGACGATGGCATCAGAAGTCGGACCCTCAACATTAGAAGGATCAGCAGCGAGCAGCTCGCGCACAAGATCCAACATCTGGTTCGGCGTGCCCTCCGATTTTGCCACACATTTAGTCGCGCCGGCTTCCAAAGCCGCCCCCTCGAGCTTGCCCAGATAAGCGTTCGAGAAAACGATGACCGGAAGCGCCTGCATCTCGAACTCCGAGCGGATGTTTTTGAGAACTTCAATTGCGTTCTTTCCGGGCAGGCACAAATCCAGAATGACCACATCAACGCGGTCTTTTCTGAGCCTTTGCATGGCGTTGTCACCGTTGTCCGCCACTTCCAGGTTGAATCCCTGGCGCTGGAATTTTTCGCGGTATACGTGAATGACGACCTGATCGTCATCCACGATCAAAATCGTCTTCTTTTGAACTGGAGTATAAATTCTCTTCATTGGATTTGGGATCGGTGGCAGCGTCTACGAATTCAGTGAAACGGTCTCCAGGCGCGGAAATTTTTGACGAATATCCTCGAATGAGGCGTGAGCTCCGGACAGATCGCTTCGCGGCCGAGTCTGAAAGATTTCTTGTTTGCTAGCATTGCCTCGAGCTATGGACGGCGTCCCCAAGAAGGTCCGGATGAACGCACGACGTATAAAAGTCGTAGCTTGCCGCGTGCTCGCCTGCTGAAAATCTGAAGAGCCGATATTTTCGTGCGACCAGATCACTCCGTCGGGAGGGAAAAGTTAAGCCTTGCCAGGATATGCTGCTTGCGTTGAGGCTTTGCCGACACATTACGGCCGGGAGACGGGATCAAATGTTCCGCAAATTCGAGCGCAAACGCGCTCCGTCGACCGCGAAAGAATCAGTTAATTGGAGCGGGTGACGAGACTCGAACTCGCGACGTCCTCCTTGGCAAGGAGGTGCTCTACCACTGAGCTACACCCGCAGCTGGAAGCGAGCTAGAAATAATGGCGACGGCTCTTCGAGACGCAAGGTTTAATTGCCAAATGAGTCGCCAAATCCCTAAATTCCTGAATCCAAAACGACCTCTGACTCCGTCTCACTCCCAAAGGATAATTATGAAAACAAGATTACTCGTTTGCCTGTACGCGCTGATCGCAACGATCCCCGCATGGAGCCAATCGCCTACCGTTTCGCCGGAGCCGAGTGCGCCGTCCGCTATTGTCACGCCATCCCTGGCACCGTCGACTTCTGTAACGCCCGCGTTCTCACCGTCCGCGACGCCGGATTCAGATTCAGATGAAGATTTCGACAGCAAGATCGAAAAGAAACTTCGTAAGCACTTCAACGTCACCTTCGATGGCGATCATAATAAGGGTAAAGTCGGAGACGACGTCCCGTGGATAGCAATTCCGATAGTGCTCATCGTCTTTCTCGCCATTTTCGGGACGCCGATCATGATCGTCGCTTTGATCATGTATTTCAGTTTTTCGAAGTCGCGCGCCATGCATCGCACCGTGCGCATGATGGTCGAAAAGGGCCAGCCGGTGCCCGAGGCGCTTCTAAATCCGCCGCCGGTAATCCGGCAACGTTCCGATTTGCGGCGCGGTGTCGTGCTGCTCATGGTCGGCACCGGTTTGATGGTTTTCTTCGGCGCGGTCAATGATTGGGAAGGCGGGGCTTGGAGCCTCGGCATCATTCCTTTTCTCATCGGCGCCGGTTACCTTCTCGTTTGGAGATTGGATATTCACAGAGGGGAACCTTTACCGCCGACCTCGGAGACTTCCACTAAGGTGTAGTCTCGCGGCGTGCCACTTAATGATGCCGACCTTGTCGCACGCGTTTTAGTCGATGATGATCACCATGCTTTTGCCGAACTGGTTCGCAATCATCAATCGGCCGTGCGCGGGCTCTTGCGGAATCTTACGCGCGGCGACGCCGCCACAGCGGATGATCTCGCGCAGGACACGTTTTTTCGCGCTTACAAAAACATCCGCAGTTTTCGTGGCGAAGCGAAGTTTTCCACCTGGCTTTATCGCATTGCCTATAACTGCTTTCGCGAAGACGCGCGTAAGCGGAAGGAACTCGTGGGCATCGACGAGACTCGACTCGAAGCCGAACCGGATCCGCAGACGGTCGATCCCGCACTAAGACAGGATCTCATGCAAGCACTCCAGCTTCTTCCGCTCCCTGAACGCTCGGCCGTTGTGCTTTGCTGCCAGAATGGTTTATCGCATGACGAGGCATCGCGCGTGCTCGATATTCCGCTTGGGACCGTGAAAACGAATGTGTTGCGCGGACGCGAGAAATTGAAGAAAATACTTTCGGCGTGGGGGCCAAACTAAAGATGGACGAGAAACTACAGGAAGATTGGTTGGATGCGCGGCTGCGCGACGAAGCGCCTTACATCGACGACGCGGGCTTCACCGCCAGGGTTGTGAAAAGTCTTCCGGTGTCGCGGCGTCCTCGGCGCTCCTTTCGCGCGATCGTTCTTATCTGTCTCACGCTAATTGGGAGTGTCGTCACTTACGTCGTTTCTGGCGGCGGAAAATTCATCGGCACTGGCATCGATCGGGTCGCCGCGTTGCCGCTGATGTGGATTTTCGTTCTCGCAATTGCGTGCAGCCTGGTTCTTACATCGCTTGCCACTGCCGCGGCGTTCTCCAAAACGCGCGAAGAAACGCTCGGTTAGTGGTTTATCAGCGCTTCCCAAGGCAAGTCTTAGATCTAAGACTTGCATAACACATCGGGGAAGGGAGACTAAGGGATGCTTAGAAACATCCCGAGCGCGGTTCTGCGCAAGCTGGTGGTTCTCTCCGAGCGCAAGGAAGGATTGATGGCGCGGGTGCAGAACATCGAACATGAGATGCTTCGACTGCAACGTGGCGTCGAGGCTGGCACTGGTCGCGATAATAAGCCCACTCGATTAACGATCACGAGACCTGGCGTGAGAAAAATGGGGCGCCGGCAAACCGGACGCGGCAAACTGAAGCAGAAGATTATCTCCGCGTTGCGCGCCGCCGATAAACGCGGGTTAACAATCGCCGATCTTTCGACGAGATTGCGCGTGAAAAGAGCGAACCTTTACGTTTGGTTTAACGGCACTGGAAGAAGGGTTCGTGCGATTAAAAAAATTGGTCCTGCAAAGTATCGGCTTAGCCGGTAGGGCGCGACGGTCCGTCGCGCCTAGCTTGGTCCACATCTCGCCTGATTTGCTCGGTCAATGCTTCCAAGCTATCGAATTTTTTTTCCGCGCGAAGATAGCGAACGAAACGGACCTCAACATCTTCTCCGTAAATCTCACGGTTCAGATCGAACAAATGTAATTCGAGCAACCGCTCCGGTTTCGCATCGGTGACCGTGGGTCGATAGCCGAGATTAGCGACACCGCGATAAGTTGCGCCGTTGAGTTCCGCTTCGGCAACATAGACGCCGTTGGGAGGAAATTGTTCCGAATGCGCGCTTAAGTTCGCGGTCGGAAAACCAAGCTGGCGGCCGAGATGTGCCCCCGCCTTTACCGTTCCGAGGATCGTATACTCGCGTCCCAGCATCGTCGCTGCTTTCGCAAAATCACCATGCTCGATCGCACGCCGGATCTCCGTGCTGCTGACAACAGTTCCGTTAATGGTGACGGGCTTGATCCCGACGACGTTAAAGTCGTCTTGCGAACCCAGTTGTTTCAGCAAAGCGAGATTGCCCGCGCGACCTTTGCCAAACGACCACTCATGACCGACGCAAATTTCACGCAGTGGATTTGATTGCCTAACGAGTTGGTGAACGAATTCTTCGGGCGGGGTCGAGGCAAATTCTTTGTCGAAAGTTAAAACGAGAAGATGCGCCACGCCGAGATTACGAATGAGCGCGATCTTGTGTTGCGTCGCGGTTAATAAATGTGGCGCCTTGTCTGGTCGCAAAACTTTTGCCGGGTGTGGATCGAACGTGACCACTACCGGTGTGCCTCGGTCTTCTGCTGCATGTTGCGCCGATGTGCGAATAACTGCTTGATGTCCGAGGTGGACGCCATCGAAAACTCCAATCGCGAGAAAGAGTGGCCCGGGCAACTTCGCGAGCTCGGGAATCGATCGCAGGACCTCCATTCTTAGAAAATAACGTTCGGGCGTGATCCAAAAGTTGGGGCACTCATCTCGCCTTCATTCTGAGCGAAGCGAAGAACCTCGCAAGTACATCAGGCTTACAAAGGGAGGTCCCTCGCTGCGCTCGGGATGACATTTTATTCGTTAGGCGCCGCGCATGCGCGAGACTTCGGGCAAACTCAGGATGCGATCAAGAATGGCGAGCGGCTCCGCTGTCTTTATTTCATCGACCGTAATTGCTCCGCTCACATCGAAGCGTCCTGATTTCGTCCGCCGCAAGGATTGCAAATGCGCGCCGCAGCCGACCGCTTCGCCAATGTCGTGCGCGTAGGTGCGAACGTAAAATCCCTTGCTGCAGACGACACTGAAATCTATTTCCGGCAACGCGATTCGATCAATACTGTAGCGGTAAACGTGAACGAGCCTAGGCTCGCGCTCCACCACTTTTCCCTGGCGCGCCAGCTTGTAAAGCGGCACGCCCCCCTGCTTGATCGCCGACACCATCGGCGGCATTTGATAAAAATCGCCGCAGAATTTTTCGAACGCGCCGCGCACATCGGCGTTGGTCAGGTGATTGGGCACTGGCCGTTCTTCTACGACTTCGCCGGCGCGGTCCTGCGTCGACGTTGTTATCCCAAGCTTCATCGTGCCGACGTACTCTTTGTCTTCACTCATCAGGAGATCCTGAATTTTCGTTCCGCGTCCGAGCGTGAGCAAAAGCAATCCCGTCGCAATTGGATCAAGGGTCCCGCAGTGGCCAACTTTTTTGATCTGCAGGCGCCGCCTAACGAGTGCGACGACGTCATGCGAAGTCATCCCCGCCGCTTTGTCGACCAGGAGGACGCCGTCAGGAGTTGCAGTCAATGACATGACAAACTTCCCTCAGCACTCGCTCCTGCACTTCGGCAAGCGTTCCCCGCACGCGCGCACCTGCTGCGAGTTTATGACCGCCGCCGCCAAATTTCTGACAGATCGCGCAAACATCCGCGGTCTCGCTCTTCGATCGCATGCTCACGCGCACTTTGCCTTCCGCGAGCTCTTCGAAGAAGATCGCGACGATTACACCTTGTATTGCACGCAGATGATCGATCAATCCTTCATTGTCTTCCGGTTTGGCGCCAACTTTCTGCGCCATTTCCAAACTCAAACTAAAACTTGCGATCCGGCCGTCGGCATCGAAGCGCATTTTGTCGAGCAGAAGCCGAAGCAATTCGATGCGGCGTCGCGGATAACTTTCGTAGATTTGCTGGCTCAGATTGCCGACGTCGACTCCAGCGCGGATCAACTCCGCCGCGATTTCAAACGTGCGTGCGGTGGTATTCGGATATTGAAACGATCCGGTGTCGGTTGAAATGGCTGTGAAAAGATTTTCGGCGATCGCACGGTTCATGGGCAGCTGCTCGCTTTTCATCAATTCGAAAAGGATTTGGCCGGTTGCGGGAGATTCGGCATCGATGTAGACCAGATCACCATAGCGCGGATTGCTCGGGTGATGATCGATGTTGATCCAAACTTTTGCACGACCCGCCGCCGCCGCCGCTGTCCCAAGACGGTTCTGCGTAGCGGTGTCGAGCGCAATGGCGACGTCGAATTCTTCTGGCTCTGGCGGGGGCCGTGTCAGAATTTCCGCCTTTGGCAGAAAGCTGTATTTCTCCAGCATGCCGTCCTCATTCCAAGCCTTCGCGTTTTTTCCCATTGCTTGTAATGACAACGCGAGCGCGATTTGGCTCCCAAGCGCGTCGCCATCGGGGCGAACGTGGCTCAAGACTGCGAAGCGCTGATGTTCGCGCAGCGCACGTCCGATCTCGGCGAATGGGCTGTTGCTCACTCGCGCTTGCTTTCGGGCGTTTCGATTTCTTGCAGAATCTCGATAACACGCGCTCCGCGTTCCACTGAATCATCCAGATGAAAAAGGAGATGCGGTGTGTATTTCAAAATCACATGGCGGGCGAGGTCCGCCTGCAACATGGTGCGATTTTCGTCCAGTTTCTGCATCGCCGCCGCGCGTCCTTCGCCAAGGACACTAACGTAAACGTGCGCTGACTTGAGATCGGGTGTGACGTCAACTTGATTGATTGTGACGAGCGCTTTTTCGAACGTGATGTCACGCGTAATCAAAAGGCTGAGCTCTCGCTTCATCAGCTCATTAACGCGAAGTAATCGGTGTTTCATTAATAGATGCAGAGGGAACGGCCTTTCGCCGTCATTCTGAGCGAAGCGAAGAACCTCTCAAATAACGACTGGCGTAATTTGTGAGGTCCCTCGCTGCGCTCGGGATGACAACGCGCGGTGTGCAAGATGGATCGCAATCACAATTTCTGCGCGATCTGCTCAAGTTGATAGCACTCGATGATGTCGCCTACTTGATATTCGTTGAAATCACCGAGCTTGATGCCGCATTCCAGACCAGAACGAACTTCTTTCACGTCGTCCTGGAAACGTCGGAGCGTCGATAATCCGCCATCGTAAACCGGCTGACGCCGGCGCAACACACGCGCACGTGCGGTGCGAGCGACGCGGCCATCCGTAACCAAACAACCGGCCACAATTCCGCGGCTCAATTGGAAAACTTGTTTCACCTCGGCGTGACCGATGACGCTTTCGCGATGTTCCGGGTCGAGCAACCCGGCCATGGCTTCTTTGATCTGATCGATCAGTTCGTAAATGATGCTGTAAAGTTTTACCTGCACGCCTTCGCGTTTCGCCGCGGTCACAGCATTGCTCTCAACTTTTACGTTGAAGCCGACGACGACTGCATTCGAAGCGCTCGCCAGCAACATGTCGGATTCAGAGATCGGGCCGACGCCGGAATGAATGATCTCGAGATCAATTTTCTTGCTTTCGATTTGTTTGAGCGCCCCGACCAAAGCTTCGAGCGAACCTTGCGCATCGCATTTCAAAACAATGCGCAAAACTTTTTTGCCGTCTGCGGCTTCAAGCAGGCTTTCGAGTGTCGCGCGCTGTGGCGTTGTTAATTTTTCCGCGCGCTTCGCCACCAGACGTTCTTCGCTCAAAGTTTTTGCCGAGCGCTCCGATTCCATGACCAGGAACTCATCCCCGGCGTTCGGCAGTCCGGTAAATCCGAGAACTTTAACGGGCGTCGAAGGACCAGCTTCTTTGATCGGTTCGCCCCGATCGTTCATAAGCGATTTCACTTTGCCGCCGTAGTCGCCACTGATGAATGCATCCCCTACTTTCAGTGTTCCCATTTGCACGATGACCGTGGCAGTTGGTCCGCGACCCGGTTCGACTTGCGCTTCGATCACCGTTCCCCGCGGTGTCGCTGTGGGCGACGCCTTCAATTCCATCACTTCAGCCTGCAGCGACATCATCTCGAGCAATTGATCGATGCCGGTGCCCTTCGTAGCGGAAACGGGCACGACAATTGTCTCACCGCCCCAATCTTCCGGCGATAGTTCGCGCTCCTGCAATTGTTGCTTTACGCGATCGATATTCGCCGAAGGCAAATCGATCTTATTAATCGCGACGAGGATCTTCACATGCGGCGCGGCTTTCGCGTGATTGATCGCTTCAATCGTTTGCGGCATTAGACCGTCATCGGCCGCCACGACTAGAACGACAATGTCGGTAACACTCGCGCCTCGCGCGCGCATCGCTGTAAATGCGGCGTGGCCCGGCGTGTCGAGAAATGTGATCTTCGTTCCTTTGTGATCGACCGAGTAAGCGCCGATGTGCTGCGTAATGCCACCGGCTTCACCGGCCGCGACACGTGTTTTGCGAATCGCATCCATCAACGACGTTTTACCGTGGTCGACATGACCCATGAAAGTGATGATCGGCCCGCGAGTTTTGAGCTCTTCTTCTTTCTCGATGACCGGCGGCGGCGGCGCGACGACGACTTGCTCGACTTTATGAACACCGGCGCCTTTTTCTCGCCGCTCCATCTCGAAAACAAATCCGTGATTTTCGCAGATCTTTGTCGCGACATCGGGCTCGATCGTTTGTTCCGCGTTTGCGAAAATATTAAACGTCACCATCAGCTCTTTGATCAGCTGGTGATTTTTCAATCCGAGATGGCTCGCGATTTCCTTCACGATGATCGGCGGCTTGATGTGGATGACTTTCTTGTCTTCCACCTCCGATTCCGCCGCGGCTGTTGTTGCTCCATCCCCAGTCTGTCCATCGGGGGTCGAAACCTTTGCCGGAGCGGGAGCTTCGACACTCGGTTCGGGTGTCGACGCCGGCGTGGGGCCCGGAACTACTTCCTGCGTTGCTCGAATACGAGAAATCGGCGGCAGCACCGTGCGCTTTACTTTCTCTTCTTCTGCCGTGCGTTTCGCCCGCGGCTTCGCCTCATCGATAAGCGAGACCGTTTCGGCACGTGATTTCGGCGCCGGTTTGGGCGGAGGGGTTTCTACAGCTGCCGGTTTCGGTCTCTCAATTTTGGGCAGCGTTTTTACTGCAGGTGTCGCGGCGCGTGGACTCTTGGGTGGCGCAGCAGTCGACTTGGCCGGCGCCTTGGTCTGTTTGCGTTTAGGCGCAGCTGCCTTGTGGGAAACGGCGGCAGAAGATTTGCGTGCCGGCGCGGATTTGCGCGCCGTCGTCTTGCCCGTCGTTTTTGTTGCCATCGTGTTTTTCTAAAAATCTGCTCATGGCTTCGAGCGCCTAACGAGAAGCCATTTTATTCTGCTGCCGCGGTCTCCCGTGGCACTGCGTTGTAAATTTCCTGCGCCTTCGCTTCGTCCACGCCGAGAATATCGACGAAGTCGCTCGCGTCAGCATCGCGCAAACCCTCCAAATTCGTAAAGCCGGATTTCACGAGCGTGAGCGCCTGCTGTTCGGTAATAGGTAACGCGCTGCCGAGACTTTGCGCAGCCTGCGCCACCTTTTGCTCCACCGCTGTCGTAGCCGACGTATCCTTGTCGATATTAATTTCCCAGCCGGTCAGACGCGAAGTCAGCCGCGCGTTTTGTCCCTTCTTCCCGATCGCAAGCGAAAGCTGATCTTCATCGACCGAAATCTGCACGCTCTTTTTTTCCGGATCGAAAACGAGATTCTTCACCTTCGCCGGCTTGAGCGCTTCGAGCACATATTCCTTCGGATCGGAGCTCCAGCGGATGATGTCCACCTTTTCGTTGTTCAATTCGCGCACGATATTTTTCACCCGCGAACCGCGCATGCCAACGCATGCGCCAACGGGATCAACTTTGTCGTTCGCGCTCGTGACTGCGATCTTGGTCCGATAACCGGCCTCGCGCGCAATTCCGCGAATTTCCACGGTTCCGTCATTGATCTCGCTCACTTCCAATTCAAAAAGACGGCGCACGAAATTCGGATGACTGCGCGAGACGATGATTTCCGGCCCGCGAATTCCATTCTCGACTGCGACGACATATGCGCGCAGACGATCGCCAACATTGTAATCTTCCACCACCACGCGTTCGCGTTGCGGCATGATCGCTTCAAATTTTCCGAGATCGAGAATGACGTCCGAACGATCGAAACGTCGCACCGTTCCGCTGACGATTTCGCCGGCCCGATCCTTGAATTCTTCGTAGATCATTTCCTTCTCGACCTGACGGATGCGCTGCATCATCGCCTGCTTCGCCGTTTGCGCAGCGATGCGACCAAAGTTTCGCGGCGTTACTTCCACTTCGACAGTGTCGCCAACCTTCGCGTCCTCTTTGATTTTGCGCGCCTTGGAAACCTCGATCTCATCCTGCGGATTTCCGACATGATCGACGACCATGAGATTAGCGAGCGCGCGGATTTCGCCTGTCTTCGGATTGATATCGATATGGAGGTCACGTGACGCACTGACGCTCTTTTTCGAAGCGGAAAGCAGGGCGTTCGAAACTGCCTCGAGCAGGATTTCGCGTTTGATGCCGCGCTCCCGTTCCAGGTAATCCAACATCGCTATAAACTCGGCGTTCATAAAAACATCCAGCCCGCACAGACAAAAAAGAGTGGGACACCAGCTCCCACTCCAATCCTGCGCGGACTAGGCGCGGAACTTAATTTTGCCCCATGCATTCGTCAAGAGGCGGTTTGGCTGTGACCGGCTGTGGCCGGGATCGCCGATCCCGGCTACAATGCGCGAATGGCGAGCCGGCTCTTCCTCGTAATCGCTGTATGGGCCGCAGTTTATCTTCCCGCGCTCGGTTCACTCGAAATTAAGGGCGAAGAAGGCCGTCGCATTCTTCCTGCGATCTCAATGCTCGAAACCGGCAACTATCTCGTGCCGCAGATCGGCAGTGAACCGTATCTGCGCAAACCGCCGCTGATCAACTGGCTCGTCGCAGCATCATTCAAACTTTTCGGCGCGCGCAACGAATGGACGGCGCGATTGCCCTCCGCCCTTTGCGTGCTCGCCGTCGCGATTGCTTTCATCACCATTGCGCGATCGAGCTTGGGCGCGACCGGCTCGCTCATCGCCGCGTCAATCTGGCTGACGAATTTCGGAATCGTCGAGAAAGGTCGCTTGATCGAGATCGAAGCGCTTTACGTTTCGCTTTTTGCTCTGGCGATGATCTGCTGGTTGAGCGGCTGGCGCGAACGCCGGTCGCAGTGGTTAACGTGGACTTTACCGTTCGTATTTCTTGGTCTTGGTTTGCTCGCCAAAGGTCCGGTTCATCTCATTTTCTTCTACGCGATTGTAGTCGCGATTCTTTGGCGAGGTCGCGAATTGCGCCAACTGTTCACGCCTGCGCATTTCGTCGGCATTCTGATCATGCTCGCGATCTTTGCTGCATGGGCGATCCCGTACTTGCAAGCGACGTCTGGGGGAAACGTCGCGCATGTTTGGTCGCGCCAGTTTTCCGGTCGCGTCAGTGGTGAAGATTTTAAATTCAGCGGCTGGATTCTAAATATTCCCCGCGGGTTGGGATATTTTCTGCCGTGGATTCTGCTCCTGCCGTTTGCCCGCCGCGCCGAGTTTGCGAACGAGAACGATCGCCGCATCGCACGTGGACTGGGGTGGGGGATCGCGATTTCGTTTGTTGTGGTGAGTTTAATTCCGGGTGCGGTTTCGCGTTACACCATGCCGCTAATCGCGCCGATGTGCTGGTTGATGGCGACCTTGCTCTGTGCGGAACGATTGGACTTGCCGCGGTGGTTGCGGCTCCGTCGCCCTGCATTCGTTAGGCCGCAGTTGCGGTTGGCTTTGATTGTCGCGATCGTCGCGGCGGTGGGAATGTCCGCTTACGCCATCGCCGCTGTCCCGCGATTGCAGCAACGGCAAAAAACAAAGACGATCGCTGCGCAGATCGACGAGACCGTTCCCCAATCCGAGCATCTGTACGCGGTCGATCCGGACTTTCAGCCGTTTCTTTTTTACGTCCGTGCGCCGCTAATCTACGTCAGCCGGCTGAGCGATATACCGCGACGCGCCCGCTATTTTTTGGTCCAACCGGAGAACGAACAGGCCGCGCAAACGAGCGATCAATGGTCGCCTCTTCATCCTCGTCCGGTTCTGCATATTAAAGATTATCGCAATCGTCAGACGATTCTCTTTGCGATTGCACCTTAACGGGAGTCTAAGTTGACAAAGATCCGAAACAGGAAATCGTTAGCATGCTAACGAATTTTCCGAATGACCACCGATCCCGAGCAAATTGGTTTGCTCCTCAACGATACCTGGCGCCTTTGGCGTGCGAAACTTGACGGCCGGCTCAAGCCGCTTGGACTAAGCCAGGGAAAATGGCGCACTCTCGTTCATCTCGCCAAGGGTGGGGATCAGCTTTCCCAGAGTGAGCTGGCCGCGCGAATGATGATCGAAGAACCGACACTGGTCGGGTTGCTCCGCAGGCTGGAGAGCGATGGCTGGATCAAGCGACGAGGCGCATCGCACGACCGCCGCTGCAAAAATGTGCGACTGGCGCGAAAATCAAGCCCGGTCCTCACACAAATCTTCGATACGGCGCGACAATTGCGACATGAGCTTATTGCCACTGTGCCAAAGCGAGATTTACAAACCTGCATGCGTGTCCTTACCCAAATTCGTGAGAAAGCGGAAGCGACCGACAATCGCGGTAGAGACGGAAAGCGAATCGTACGAAAGAGAAAGCAATGACGGTAGCAGAATTAAAGGTAGCGACGCGCGACACGGTGGGACACATCGAACGTCGATTTGGGCGCAAGCGAGTTTACGTTGTTAGCGGGATTGTTCTCGTGGTGCTCGCCCTGCTGACGCTCCGCGCATTTATGGGGAGACAAAAATCACCACCTCCCCCTCCGCCACGGCCGGTTGCCGTCGCGAAGGTCGTGCAAAAGGATGTGCCGCGTTATCTGGACGCAATCGGCACCTGTACGGCTTTGGAAACCGTCAAGATTCAGTCACAGGTGAGTGGCCAAATTATCGCGCGGAATTTCCAGGACGGCGCCGATGTGAAAAAAGACGATCCGCTTTTCACGATTGATCCGCGACCGTATCAAGCGGTACTTGATCAAGCCCAAGGCCAGCTCGGTCAGGCCCAATCTCAACTCGTGCTCGACCAAATCACGTTGAAGCGCCAGCAGGAGTTACGCGCGCGTGGTGTCAATGCCCCGCAGGATCTCGACACCGCGCAAGGCACGGTGAACAGCGATCAGGCAAAAGTGAAAAGTGCCGAAGCCGCCGTCGCTGCGGCGCAGGTGAATCTCGATTATTGCAACATTCGATCGCCCATCGATGGCCGCGCCGGTTTGCGCAATGTCGATGTCGGAAATGTCGTCACCGGTGGAACTGGCGGTCCAGTCTTGCTCACCATTCAACAGCTCGATCCCATTTACACTGACTTCACGGTTGCGGAACCAGACCTGCCGCAAGTGCGTCCTTATTTGAATGGGCCGAAGTTGAAAGTGCTGACGGACGCGCCCGACGATGCAGGCCGGCCGAGCGAAGGTGAGCTTTATTTTATCGATAACGCTGTGCAGCCCGGCGCCGGCACGGTGAAAGCGCGCGCAATCACTTCCAATCCCGATCGTAAATTTTGGCCCGAGGAATTTGTGCGAGTGCGTTTGATTCTCGACACGATCAAAAATGCAACGCTCGTTCCCGCGCAAGCGGTCCAGATCAGCCAGGACGGCCCGTACGTGTTTGTCGTTAAACCAGACAACACCGTCGATATCCGACATGTGAAACCCGGGCAGCCGCAGGATGGCGAGACCGTCGTGATCGAAAGCGGCGTGCACGCAGACGAGAGCGTAGTTATCACCGGCCAACTCGCATTAGCGCCGGGCGTGAAAGTCGCGCCGCAACCTTACAAACCAAATGGAAGCCGCGGCAAGGGATGAGCTCGCAAAGCGAAGATAATGGGCAGCGCGACGGCGAATCGGATTCGCCACGAGTCGCGCGTCACCGCCAGCACTCCGCAAAGCCGGAGGACACGCCGGGCGGAAAACTGATTCAAGTCACCGGTTCCGGTCTTTCCGGTCCGTTTATTCGCCGGCCGGTGATGACGGTTCTGCTCACGCTTTCGATCATCGTCGCTGGCATTGCCACATACGGAAAACTTTCCGTAAACGATCTACCGGCGGTCGATTATCCGGTCATCAACGTCAGCTGTTCGTATCCCGGCGCGAATCCGACGACGATGGCGAACAACATAGCGTCACCGCTCGAAAAACAATTTCTGCAAATTCCTGGGCTCGACATCATCACGAGTCAGAGCACGCAGGCGAACACGCAATTCACTCTGCAGTTTACTCTGGATAAAAGCATTACCGACGCCGCGACCGATGTGCAGGCTGCGATCCAACGCGCCACTGGAAGCTTGCCCGCCGATTTACCGAGCCCGCCGACTTTTACAAAAACCAACCCGAACGATCAGGCGGTCTACTTGTTAGGCTTAATGTCGGACACGCTCACCGACGGCGATCTATATAAGTACGCCTCGACTGCCGTGCAGCAACGCATCGCGATTTTGCCCGGCGTATCGCAAGTACAGGTTTACGGCGTGCAGGCCGCGATCCGCATCAAGGCCAGCCCCGCAGCTCTCGCTTCGCGCGGATTGACGATGGATGACTTGTCGAACGCGATTAAAACTGGCACCGCCTATTCCGGCGCGGGCCAGTTCGATGGGCCGCATCGCACTTTTATTCTGCAACCGAATGGTCAGATCGATCAGGCGGAAGGCTATCGCAATCTCATGGTCGCGCGGAATCAGGACGGCTCGCCCGTGTTCCTGCGCGACGTCGCGGACGTGAAACAGAGCGTGCAGGACGAGCGATTGTCGCGCACATTTTGGGCTCGAGGATTTCATGTTCCGGGTTCGGTCGTTGTGCTCGCCGTTTCTCGGCAGGCGGGTGCGAATGCCGTCGCCGTTGCTAATTCTGTAAAGGCGCTTTTCCCGGAGCTCAACGCGACTTTGCCCGGATCGATCAAACTTTTCCCGGTCTTCGATCGTTCGCAAAGCATCGTCAATTCCGTGCACGACGTGCAGATGACGCTCTTCATCTCTTTCATGCTCGTCGTTCTGGTAATTTACGCATTCCTTGGCCGCGCCACAGACACCCTTATTCCCGTTGTCGCTCTGCCGCTCTCACTCCTGCTCACGGTCGCCGTGATGTACGCGCTCAACTATTCGATTAACAATCTCACTTTGATGGCGATGACGCTCGCCATCGGATTTTTGGTCGATGATGCAATCGTGTTCCTGGAAAACGTGGTTCGGCGCGCTGAGCACGGCGAGTCCATTTTGAAGGCGTCCTACAACAGTGCCGGTGAAATCTCCTTCACCATTCTTTCCATGACGCTCTCGCTCGCGGCGGTTTTTATCCCGCTCGTTTTTCTGCCCGGTTTGCTCGGGCGAATTTTCCGCGAATTTTCCGTCACGATCATCGTCGCGATTTTTGCTTCCGGTCTCGTCTCGCTCACGCTTACGCCATTGATGTGTGCGCGCATGCTCGGCGAACACGGACCCGGTCACAAAAAAACACGCGTTGAAAATTGGGTGGGCGATCGGATCAAGCGCGTCATCGCAGCTTATGGAAGATATCTCGATGCGTTTCTCGACCGTGCGTGGCTGGCGGTGCCGATCCTGATCGCGTGTGTAATTGGGCTTTGGTTTTTCTCCACGCATTTGCCGTTCACACTTCTGCCGGCGGGTGACAGCGGATTCATTCGCGGGATTTTTATCGCGCAGGAAGGTTCTTCGCCTGCGCAGATGCACGCCTACCAGCAACAGGTAAATGAGAAATTGAAGCAGAATTCGAACGTCGCGCAGTATTTTACCCTGGCCGGTTTTTCCAGCCGCAGCGCTTCATCTCAAGCCTTGGTCTTCGTCTTTCTTAAACCACAAAAGGAGCGCCCCGACATCGAGCACTGCATCATCCAACTCCAGAAATCGATCAGCACCATTCCCGGAATTACTGCGATCATGCGCCCGAATCCGGTTTTGCAAATCAACGTCGGGGTAGCCAACCAGAACCAGGGTCAGTATGCTTATACCTTTAGCGGCATCAATCCCGATGATGTTTACAAGGCGTCCGATCAATTGTTGAAGAAGCTGCAAGGCTTCAAGGGCTTCGCCACGGTCCGGTCCGACTACTATAATAATACCCCGAACCTTACGATCGATATCGATCGCGACCGCGCCGCAACATACGGCGTCTCCACGACTTCGATCGAGAATCTCCTCCGCACCGCTTACTCGCAGAACTACGTCTACTTGATTAAGAAACCGGAAGACCAGTATCAGGTCATTCTTGAAGTTTCCGACACTGAGCGAGCGCATCCTGAGGATCTCGCGGAGCTCTACGTGCGAGGTAGCGCGCCCGGCGGAGCGAATACGGGAAGCAACAATGGCGCGCCTTCATCTGGTCGCGCACCTTCCACAGGCGCGAACACAAACACCGTCGATATCACGACCACGACCGGCACGATCAATAATCTTGTCCCACTGCGCGCGGTTACACGCACCAGTCAGATCGTCGGCCCGCAAGCCGTCAATCACTTGAATCAGTTCACGAGCGTGACCATCAATTTTAATTTGCTTCCTGGCGTAGCGATTGGCGATGCGAAAACTTTTATCGACAAAGCGTCCGGCGATGTGCGCAAACAATTCCCCAGCGTGCAGGGGACATTTCAAGGTGAAGCGCAGGTCTTCGAACAGCTTTTTGCAGCGCTCCCGCTTCTTCTTCTCTCCGCGATTTTCGTCATGTATGTCATTCTCGGAATTCTTTACGAGAGCTATGTCCATCCCATCACCGTGCTTTTTCCCGCGATTGTTCCGGCGGTCGTCGGCGGCTTGTTCACATTGTGGCTCTTTAATTCCACACTCTCGCTTTACAGCGTGATCGGCTTGTTCTTGCTCCTTGGCATCGTGAAGAAAAATGGCATCATGGTTGTCGACTTCGCGCTGCAGCGGATCGACGAAGGTTGGGATCTGCGTGCAGCGATTCACGAAGCGAGCATCGAACGCTTTCGTCCCATCATGATGACGACGCTCTCGGCCTTGATGGGCGCAATCCCGCTCGCGATTGGTTTGGGTTCGGACGGCGCGTCGCGTCGCCCCCTTGGTCTCGTTATCGTCGGCGGTCTTATCTTTTCGCAAATGATTACGCTTTTCGTCACACCCGTGATTTATCTTTGGCTCGAATGGTTCCAGGAACATGTCCTCGACAAAGTTCCGTTTCTGCGCAGCTCGCACACTCATCATGAAGGTGCGGCTTCACCGCCATCCGCCGCCGAACCGGTCGGCGCACATTAAGTTCCGTTCACCTTCAAAACGACTCGCGACATTTCGTTAGGTTGCGGGATAATATGCTCGCCATCGCTTCGGATGGCCGAATAGTGTTCAGGTGCGTGATGTTCTTCACGCCTTCCCACTATGAACACAACTTCTCTCCTTCGATCATTCACTACTCGCGGTGCGCTACAGACCTTGCGAAATTTTGCACTTTGCGCCGCGGCCCTTTGCACAGTTCCATTCGCGCACGCTCAGACCTGGAGTCATCGCGACATTGGAAGCGTTGGCGTGGCCGGCAGTTTCAGCGTTACCACTGGGACCTACACAATTAAAGGTTCCGGCGCCGATATCTGGGGCACGGTGGACGCGTTCCAATTCGGGTATCAACCGCTTAGCGGTGACGGCGAAATTATTGCGCGCGTCGCGAGCGTGCAAAACACGAATGTGTGGGCCAAAGCCGGCGTCATGATCCGTGAAACAGTTGCGAGCAATTCGCGCCATGCCCAGATCGTCTTGACGCCGGGGAGTGGTGTTTCTTTTCAACGCCGCACTGCAACCGGCGGCACCTCGACGAGCACAACGGTTGGCGGACCGGTCGCGCCGTATTGGGTGCGCATTGTCCGTACGGGGAACACCTTTAGTGGATATCGCTCTTCCAATGGGACGAGTTGGTCGCTCGTGGGGACCGCAACAGTCACCATGGCTGCAAACGTGCAGATTGGTTTGGCGGTAACGAGTCATAACAATTCGGTCTCGTGCACGGCGAAATTCGACAACGTGAAGATTCTGCGCCACCCGAGCGTGGCAGCAACCGCGCCAGCTAATGGCGCGACCAATGTTTTTCGTAATACCGCGATCAATGCAGACCTGATTTTACCTAACGCCGGCGCGGGTGTGGACGACCGAACCTTAAACACGAACAGCGTGCAGCTATATCGCACTTCGGACGGCGCTCGCGTTCCCGGTGGTGTGAACACAACCGGCGGCGGCGATGCAATCGTTTATCAGCCGAGCGTCCTGCTCGATCCTTCCACTGGTTACACATTCAAAGTCACTGCGGCGGTGAAAGATCTCGCTGGTCAAACTTTCGTTCCGTTTACCATGACATTCACGACCGGCACGACAACGAGCGTCGCCACCGATCCGCGGGTTCATTTCGCCAAACGGGCAGTGTATGGCGGCAACAACGTCGGCGCCCCGATCTCGAGTTTGCTCATCGGCCCGGATGGGAAGCTTTACGGATCATCGATCGATGGCAATCTCCGCCGCTGGGATATTGCAGCCGATGGCAGCCTAACGAATCTCGAAACCTACGCGGGACTTTCCGGTCGCGCGATCATTGGCATTGTGTTTGATCCGCTAAATCCAAACGTCATTTGGATTGCAAACAATGACACGATTTACGTGCAACCGGCCAATGATTGGACGGGACGAATCTCGCGGCTCACACTAACGGCGCCGGGATTCACCGGGTTGCTGGAGGATTACGTGGTGGGTTTGCCGCGTTCTGCCAAAGATCACGTCACGAACAGTCTTGCCTTCGGTCCTGATGGAAATCTTTATGTGACCCAAGGCAGCTGCAGCGCAATGGGCGCACCGGACAACACCTGGTACAATCGGTCCGAGCATTTACTCAGCGCGGCGGTTTTGAAAATCGATCCACGGCGCGTGGTTGGTTATCCGTTTGATGTGCGCACAGAGGCGCCAGGGACTTATGATCCGTACGCCGCGAATGCACCGGTGACGATTTTTGGCATGGGCAATCGCAATTCCTACGATCTCGTCTGGCACAGCAACGGTTTTCTTTATTGCCCGACTAACGGAAGCGCCGCGGGCGGGAATTGTCCCGCCTCGCCGGCCGGTGTAACGCCGGTCGTGCCTGCGATAACGAATGGACCCACGCAGGATGATTTTCTCTTCAAAGTCGTGCAGGGTGGTTACTACGGTCATCCAAATCCCTCGCGCGGCCAGTACGTGATGAATGGCGGCAATCCTACCACCGGGACCGATCCAGCCGAAGTCGTGGCCAGTGGCTCCAATCCTGGTTATCCGGTCGGCGTGCGGCCCGATGCAAACTACCGCGGCTTCGCATGGAATTTTGGCCGCAACCGTTCGCCCGACGGCGCGATGGAATACAAGAGCGCAACCTTCGGTGGTGCGCTCATTAACAAGCTTCTGGTCGTTGAATACAGCGGTGGTGATGACATTCTCGCCCTGGCGCTCGATGCCAACGGGAATGTCTCCGGTGTCACGCAGGTTATCGCCGGGCTGAACGACCCGCTCGATATCACCGAGAATCAATCAAACGGGAACATCTACGTTGCCGAATTTTATAATGGCGGAGCCTTCGGCCAGATCTCTCTGCTCACGCCTACGCCGTAGCTTTATTTTCCAAATACTTTCTTAATCTCGCCGACCTTACGTTGCACTTTGCCGCCAACTTTTTCGGCGGTGCCGCGATCCTGCATATCCGGATCGCGTGTCGCGCGGCCCGCTTTCTCCTTCAGTTTCCCTTTGGCTTCATCCAATCTGCCTTTGACGCGATCTTTCGTGCTTGATTTCATAAAAACCAATCGCACGCGAACGGGTGAAAGGTCGGAAACTGATTTCCGTTAAAGCCAAAGCGTAAGCGTAGCGACTGTAAAGCCGAGGACGAATCCACCTGCGACTTCAGCGGGCGAATGTCGCGAGAGGATCAAGCGCGACCAGCCAAGGAATGGGAGAAAAGCGAGCAAGGCGAAACCAAAGAGAGGCGTGAGCCTTGTGATTATCGCGGCGGCAAATGTCGCGATGGCCAGGTGAACAGAAAGCTTAATCCATCGGTTTAAACCGGCGAGAATTCCGATCAAAATCGCGACGGCGGCGAGACCGCGCACCATTTCGCCACCTCGCTCGCGCAAAATAAAATAAGTGCAAACGGGAATGAGCAACAGAAACGCCGCTGTGTACAACGCCGGGCGATCAGCCGGCGCGGAAGCATCAACCGTTTCCCAATGGCCTAACGAGTAGCGATTCCAAATAAATAGGCCGAGCGGCACGAGCATGGCGGCAACTACGATTCCGGTTGTGCGAAATGCATGAGGCCCGCCATGCAATTTCCACGACGCCGTCGAGACCAGAAGCACGACGAAAGTGAATGGGTGCCCAACGATCGAAAGCCAGCGCGCGATTTGGATTCGCATGATCATCGGTCGCACAATCTGACAAATTCATCTTGTGATGACCAGCGATCCGCTCAACCGTTTCGATATGGCAGGTCAAGGATCGACAGGAAACGTGCTCGCGGCGCTGTGCAGTTTTTTTATTCCGGGCTTGGGACAACTGCTGCAGGGCCGATTATTAATGGCAATCGTCCAATTCTGTCTCGCCGCTGTGATGTGGATTGTCCTTCTCGGATGGTTGATCCATCTCTGGTCGATTTTGGACGCCGCGCTCTATAAGCCGCGAAGTTAATTCGACTTCCCGGCGCGCCAGTCTACTAACGAGCTTCCCGTAATCGAATCTGTGTCTAGTGGACGAGCGTCTGCTTTGCGATTCCGTCGCCGTATTTGCGTTGAAACTCTGCCGCATCGCGCTGAAGCGCCGGTAGCAGTCTCTCCGTCGCGATACCGTCCTGCATGCTGAAACCGGGATAATTTGTGTAGAAGGTCGTTGCTCCGGCTTCGTCCGAACCCCCGCCTTTCCTTACTGCGTATATCCTCACAGACGAGTGAGGCAAATCGTATATGATGACCGGACCTTGCGACGCATCCTGAGTAACGCTTCGGAGCAGATTGAGATCGTCCGATATGCCCTTATCAACAACTGACGCCACGCTCCACCCCGCAGCGTCATTGCCCACGGCGGCAATCGTTACTACCTTGTTATCCGCTACCAGCGGCACAACGGTTGCGATTTCGTTGCGCACCTTAGTAAAGATTGTTGCGTCCGCCGAGACTAACTCATCGAAAGTAATCTGATAATGCCTGATCGGTTTACCCGGCTGTGATTTTTCCACCGCCGCCTCGTCCAGGCCAAGATGTATGTTCTTTCGCGTTCGTAGCACGGTGAGCAAATTGCTCTTGGCGTCGTTAGCAGCCTCTTCCGCGGTAGAGAAAGAAGGCGGCTTATTGTTTTCCGTCGTCACGGGCTGCTGCTTAGGCTGGCATGCGAGTAATGCGAGTGTCAACAGAGCAGGTAGAAGAGCGCATTTCATTTCTTGTTCTGTAAGGATTACTTATCTCCGCGCGATATCGTAATAGGTTGTCCAATGAGTCGCGCTGCCTGCCGGATCGACGTACTCAGCATAGGTTATTAAACGTTGCTGACCCGTACAAGCCGGCGCTGGATCATCCAGGACAAGATAACTCGTGCTACCGCCTGCACCTCGCACGGTAACCGCGGGTATGACAGTGTAACCTCTTACTATAACTACGTGACCTACAGCTCCTTTTGTCCCATAGCCGTAAGCCATCGGTTTCCCTGCGCACGCAATCTGGCTTTTGATATTAGACCATGATAACGCCGTGGAGGATTCAGACGCAGTCATATTGACATAGGCCAGAGCGAGCTGGCTTGGCAGATCACAGTCGCTTGTCTTAGGGCAAGGAGTTCCGCGTGTTTGTTCGGTGCAACAATTTGCTTCGAACTCATTTTGTCCACCAAATCGCATGTTCGCCAGGGTGCATTGATTTGTGGAGATGCTCAAATGTTCGGCCAGCATTTGTGTTATCGCCGCCCAACACCAGTTATTCGTTTCCTGCGGCCGCAAAGTATTAGGAACATCCCCGGACAAACCCGGCCGGCAACAACCAGCCAGATAACTCGTTAGGCAAAAGCCGAAAACGGTTAAGATCTGTTTCGATTTCATATGGGACGAGTAACGGCCTAACTAACAGCCACGGCCGGACGATTGCGCGGCTTTATCAGTTTGTAGTCAAGCGTTTTGTGTTTCGGCGCGGTGCATCACGCGCCATCCATCGTTCGCGGCAGCGACCGCCAATTTTTCGGGTCCACACAGTTTTGATTCGGCCCTTAACACAACTGCGGCTACAATTTCTTTGTGCACTCGTTTCATTACCGCGACGGGCGGCTGCTCTGCGAAAATGTCAGTCTCGACCGTGTTGCTGAGGAGTTTGGCACGCCTCTCTATGTATATAGTGCGGAAACGATTCTCGATCATTACCGCCGACTGGATGCCGCTCTGGCCCCGCTCGATCATCTCATTTGTTATGCGGTCAAAGCCAATTCGAACCGCGCGATTCTCAGTTTGTTGGCGCACGACAACGCGGGATTCGACATCGTTTCGGGGGGCGAACTTTACCGTGTCTTAGCGGCAGGTGGCGATCCGCGAAAATGCACTTTTGCCGGTGTCGGCAAATCGCGAGAGGAAATCGAGTACGCGCTTGAGCAACGCGTTTACAGCTTCAACGTCGAAAGCGAAGCGGAACTCGAATATATCGATCACATCGCGGCAGACAAAGGCGTGCGAGCGTCGATCGCGTTGCGTCTCAATCCCGATGTCGATTCACACACGCACGAGTACATTTCGACCGGCTCGCATGAGAACAAGTTTGGTATTGCGCTTGATCATGCCGCTTCGGTTTATGAGCGCGCAGCAAAAATGCGCCACATCGAGATCATTGGCGTGCAAATGCACATTGGATCTCAAATTACTCAGGCGAAGCCATTCGCGGACGCGATTGAGAAAGTTAAAGGAATTGTTCGTGATCTGAAATCGAAATACGGCATCAAATTTTTCAGCATCGGCGGCGGATTGGGTATCGTTTATGAATCCTCATTCGCCAGCGGTAGCAGCGAGTGGTGGAAGGAGAGTAAGAGTAAGAGCAAGAGCGCGGTGTCGATTCAGCAGTATGTCGATGCGATTTTGCCGATACTGGACGACTTGAAATTGCAAATCCTACTTGAGCCTGGTCGGCTACTGGTTGGCAATGCCGGCGTGCTCCTCACGCGCGTCCGTTATATCAAGCGTTCCGGCGAGAAGAAGTTTGCCATTGTCGACGCCGGAATGAACGACTTGATTCGCCCGGCGCTCTATCACAGTTACCACGAGATTGTTCCACTGCGGGAACGACAAGACTCATCTCGTGAGAAGGTCGACATCGTCGGGCCCATCTGCGAAAGCGGCGACTTCTTCGCGCTTGATCGAGAGATGCCAGAACTACATGAAGGCGATCTCCTCGCGATCATGAGCGCGGGCGCCTACGGTTCTGTCATGGCCTCGAATTACAATTCGCGTCCCCTGCCAGCGGAAGCACTCGTCCGCGGTAACCGATTTGCGCTCATCCGTAACCGACAAAGGCCGGAAGACTTGGTGCGCGATGAGATCGAGCCGAAGTGGTAGCGGAGCAATTGGACGAAATCTCCGGCGACCGATAACGCAGCGCAACTCATCGACCGAGGAACGATCGGTTTCACTAAGGGGCCTTCAGAATCGGCATCCGGAAATCCAATTCGCAAAACTTCGTCCTCGTAGTTCAACGGATAGAACGAACGATCAGGATGCTGAGATCACAGAGCTCATCAAAGATGATCTAACTGACTATAGGCGGTGACACTGAGGCATTATTTGGCGTCACGAATTGGATTAGACCTAAAGGGAAGAGTGAAGTGAAACGTGCTGCCTTCTCCGAGCTTCGACTCGACCCATATTCTTCCCGAATGTTCTTTGACCATCATTTTTGCAATATAGAGTCCAAGTCCTATCCCGCTACGGTCTTGGTTATGTATCTGAGAGAAACGCTCGAAGATGGTGTTAATCTTTTCTGGGGCGATCCCCCCACCGGTATCGCTGACTAAAACTTCCACTTCCTTTGCTTCAGAACCGGTTTTTTGGCAGGTTACACACACTCGGCCCTTAGCCGGTGTGAACTTTATGGCGTTTCCAATCAGATTTGACAACACTTGTATAATACGGCCTCGGTCGCATAAAACGGAGCCACACATATCTTGCGACTGTGCTTCTAAGATTACTCCTTTCGAGGCCGCGGATCCTTGTAGTTGCTCTACTGCCTGATTTATTATTTCTCCAATCTCATGCTGCTCGCACTGCAGTGCTAATTTGCCTTCAGCTATTCTTTCTGCGTCTAACAAATCCTGGATTAACCGCAGCATTTCTCCCGCACTTCTCTTTATTGATACGGCGAGTTCTTTTACATCCTTCGGCTCCTCTAATAGCTCGTCCGCTGTCATTGATATGTGATTAAGAGGGTTCCTCAAGTCATGGCTTACGATGGCAAGAAATTCTTCCCTCGTAGTAAGAGTCGCCTTGGTTTTTTGGTGCCTCTCTTGTTCCTGAGATAACAATTCAGCGGAAGACTTGGCGATTGCCTGATGGCGGCTCCGTTCTATCCCTGTTGCAGCATCAGCTCGGATTCGTTCGTCGCTGAGCGCTTCGTCCGTAATTTCTCTTTCTTTGCGTAGCCTTTCATCTTGCCGATCTGCGAGGCCTGTTCCGACATCCGCTGACGCTGAATCGCGAGAAGCGTCTGAGTCGCTTCGCCTTTGCTGATTGGCCCTATCTGTCTCTACTCGTTCGGCATCCCGGTTTGAGTCCGATTGGAACTCAGAAGCTGAATTTGAGTTTTTTAACGCCTTGTCTGTTTGGTTGTGCTCGCTTTGCCTTGGAGGATCTTTCTCGGATGCCATTTCCTTTATCTATTTTCAAACAATTTTTATCTGCGGCAGCCAAAGAGCGCAACTTTTTTCGAGGCTTTTCAAAGTAGAACTTCAAGTAGAACACATAACTCCCGAGATACGCTTACCCTGGCTCGCGTTACCGCATCGGTTCAGTGGGACCTATTCTCTAAATCCATTCTGATAACGTCGCGTGAGCAGCAGCACGCCTATGCTGCAGCGCCTGCTACTACAGAAAAAGGTTCCGGCATTGCGTGACGAGGGAGTTCAATGGTGAAGACGCATCCGGAGCCGGGCACGTCGCGGACGCTGAGAGTTCCCCCGTTCACCTCGACGCTGCGCCGAGAAATCGACAGTCCGAGTCCTAAGCCGGTTTTATTCTCGCCGGCCTGCGTGAAGGGAAGAAACATCTTTTCCGCGTCGCCGGCCGGAAGGCCTCCGCAGTGATCGTGGACTTCGATCCGTACGCGATCGCCAGCTGGGTACGCGTTCAATGTGACTTCACTGTGCTGGCGCGTGAATTTGAACGCATTTTGCAGCAAGTTTCCCACCGCCGAAGAAAGAAGGTCTCGGTCAACATCAATGGCGAGTCGCGAATCAACGTAGGGGATTTTCAATACGCATTCCTCAACCTGAGCCTCAAGTGACGCGGATAGTTTGACTTCGGCGATGAAGTCGGAAAGCGAAAACAGTCGGTGTTTCGTCGGCATACCGGCCGTCATTCGAACGTCGGAGAGAGACCTATCTATCAGCCTGCGTAGTCCTACTAAGCTACGATCCAAAACGGTGCCCGTCGCCCCGTTCACTCCAACATTGCCTTCCTTGATAGCAGCAAGCGCGAGCGTGGCGCTATTGAGCAGGTTACGCAATTCGTGCGCGAAAGCACCCAACCGCTCATTCAACGCGTCGGCGCTCTTGTCAGCAGTACGAGAATCGCGGTGTCGGGTGAATTCGGTGACGGCATCCGCAATTGCGTTGTCTAGACAACGGTTAAGAGTTCGAAACTCGTCTGTGGTGAACTGCTTATTGCGTTCGAATGCAAGATCCGTTATGGCCTGGCAGAGGTCTCCATAGTCGTGAACAACTTGGTCAACTGTGAATCCGTGCTGCAATAGTTCGCGGCCGTGTTGCGTCGCAGTGTCGCCCATCTCGGATGAACCTGGCTTCCCACCTCCCGAGGGTCCGGAAATTCTGCGGCTTTCGTTTGAGTCCGGCGTCTGTTCCACTTTGAGGGTCGCAATGAGTTGATCAAGGAAGTGTGCTATTCCGTGATCGAGCTCCTCTTTCGTCGCTTCAGGCGCGGCCCTTTGAGCTACTTTCGCCCTGCACCGCTCGATCAATTCCTTCCGATTTACGGTGAGGAATTTATGCATCATAACCATAACAATTTAGCATAAATCGGTCCTTCGACGAATATTCTTTGACATCGATTTTCGACAGTGAAATCTGAACCATGCGTAATGGTTAACTTTCGAAAACGTCCTCGTAGTTCAACGGATAGAACAAGGGTTTCCTAAACCTTAAATCTGAGTTCGATTCTCAGCGGGGACATTGTGTGTTCCTCCGCGGATGAAACAACTGAAGTGAAAATACAAGGGCTACGCGCATCGTTGATATTCCCGAGCAGCGCGGTATTCTGGCAACGGGCGACGACGCGAAGCGCGCGTGAAGTTCTTCTCGATGTCCAACGCCGCCGTCTAGTCCGTAATTTATACAATGTCGATTGAAGGTCTCGGCGAAAAATTTCGAGAAGCGCGTCTCGCGCGCAAATTGACGCTCGATGAGGCGGCGCGAATGACTAAAATTCGCCCGTCGCGTCTGGGCGAGATTGAGGGGGATGATTTCTCGAACTTCCCGAGCCTCGCTTACGCGAAAGGTTTTCTTCTCATCTACGGAAAATTTTTAGATGTGGATGTGAGCTCATATATGGAAGCGTTTGAAACTTCCAATGCCGTCACGGTGGATGGTTATTCTTATCTACAGGATAATCCCGCGCCGAAACCGCCGCCCACCATCATTCGCGCTCCGAAGAACAAAACTTCGCTGTTGCCACTTTTGATTGGCATCGTTGTCCTCGTGGTCGGATTTTCATTGATAAAGTTGATTCTCGATATTTCGCGCATTACGCCGCCGCGCAGGAACGGGAGCGCGTCACCGTCACCTTCTGCGACGGCGGCTTCGGGACCAATCGTTGCTCCGCGTGCGCTGCCGGTTGAGAGCGCGCCAAGTCCACCTCGGAGTGTGGTCGCTGAAACAACGCCAAGTCCGACTCCCGCTCCGGTAATCGCGAGTTCCACTCCCGAGCCAACGCCGTTACCGTCGCCGCCGAGTGAACCGGAAGTGCGCCGGGCCGAACCAGTGCACCCAGCCGATCTGGCCAAGGCGGGATTGCAGACATCGGCTGCCGCTGAACTCCCGGCCGGCGCGAAGCGTCTCGAGATTCGTCCAGTCCGAAAAACATTTGTCAGAGTGGTGGTGGAGAAAAACGGGCGGCGGCAGGCATTCGAACAGTGGATTGCTCCCGGCGATCGGCCGCTCCTATTCGAAGGCCAGAGCTTCACCGTTCGGGCGCTGGAGCGCGACTCGGTGCAATTGCGCAAAAATGGAAAACGCGTTGCGGATGACGATGCCGATATCACAATCGAGTAAAGCAACGCGACCGACGAAAGTCGGAATGATCAGCCTCGGTTGCGCGAAGAATCTGGTCGATGCCGAGATCATGCTCGGGAGCGTGCTGGAGCGGGGGATGGAAATCACGTCGCGCGCCGATGAAGCGGATGTGCTCGTGGTGAACACGTGCGCCTTCATCGATTCGGCGAAGGAAGAATCGATTGAAGCAATTCTCGACGCACATGAACAACGATTGAATGTGCGCCCGGACCAAAAACTGATTGTGAGCGGCTGTATGTCGCAGCGATATGCCGCCGAGTTGCGTGAGACATTGCCGGAGGTGGATGCTTTTATCGGATTGGATCAAGTGCATGAGCTCGGCGCGATCGTGCAACGTGTGCTCGATTCGCCTAACGAGTTAGAGCGCAGCTTCGTCACGGCGCGCCCAAGTTACATTCCGGATTACGACACACCGCGGTTTCGCCTCACGCCCGCGCACAGTGCCTATCTAAAAATCGCGGAAGGCTGCAATCATCCCTGTAGTTTTTGTGTCATCCCGCAGATGCGTGGACGTCATCGCAGCCGTCCACCTGCCTCCGTGCTCGCAGAAATTCGCGGATTGGTTGCCGAAGGTGTACGCGAAATCAACCTCATCAGTCAGGATACGACTTATTACGGGATGGATTTGTGGGCGGAGAAGGCAAGCCCGCGTCAACCGATCGATTCCTCCCGCGGTCCTACGCTGACCGCGCTTCTGCGCGAGATCGAAAATATCGAGGGCGATTTTTGGGTGCGGCTGCTCTACACACATCCGGCGCATTGGAGCGGGGAATTAATCAGGACAATCGCTGAGAGCAGCAAGGTCGCGCGCTACATCGACATGCCGCTGCAGCATATCGATGAAATGATGCTCGGACGAATGCGGCGCGAAACGAGCCGCGCGCACATAGAAAATCTGATCGGCGAAATCCGCGCCGGGATTCCCGGCATCGCCTTGCGAACCACATTCATCGTAGGCTTTCCCGGCGAGACGGAGGCGGAATTTGAAACGCTGGTCGAATTCATTGAGCGCATTCGTTTCGAGCGATTGGGCATTTTCAAATACTCACAGGAAGACGGTTCGCGCGCGGCCAAAATGTCCGAGCAAATTTCCGCTGCGACGAAAAACGCGCGTTTCCGGCGCGCCATGACGTTGCAGCAAAAGATCGCGCGCGAAATTGCGCAGCAGCAGGTTGGATTAAGAATGAAACTGCTGGTCGATTCGCCACTTATTGCCCGCACCGAGGCAGATGCTCCCGAAGTCGACGCGCGCGTTATGCTGGACGAGCCGGCACCGGTGGGAGAATTCATCGAGCGACAGATTCGCGGCGCGCGCGGCTACGATTTGTTAGGCTGAGAGGGGGCGATTTTCGCATCGCGGGAGTGGTTCGCAATTGACATTGCGAAGCCAGAATGACACACAACTAAGAATCACAATTGCCAGATTCCCTGGCCCAAAATTGCGATGGCTGAGACTAACGAACCGAAAAAGGAAACTGTGCGCATCAAACTGCCGCCTCGTCAGGCGGACAGCGCATCCAATTCAAACAGCGGGCATCGCGACACAGTTAGGATTAATCTGCCGCCGCGGACACCGAACAACTCTTCGGCCGGTTATCCAAATCTAAAACCTCCGAGTGCGCCTTCACCGGTAGCGCGCGCGCCGGTGCTGCCCGGTCTGGGTCAGCCGCCGCAAGCTCCGTCTTTTCCCGTGCCTTCGATTGCGGAGCCTGTGCCCTCAGCACGCCACACTCCGTCGATCGCTGAATCGATTGTCGATCCGCCGCTGGCCCCGCCGCCACCTCCTCCTCTCGCACACAAAGCATCATCAATTCCTGCCGCTCCGCCGCCGCGCGTGACTCCGTCGCCTGGTCCCAAAAAAGAGACGGCGCGCATCGCGATAATGCCGGAGCCAAAAAAACCAGCGCCACCGACAGTCAAGATGTCGAAGACGCAACCGCTCATAACAGCGCCAGAACCGAGCCAGGAAACCACTCCCATCTTTGTCGAACCTGCAGACTCAAATGAGATGATCGAGTCGATCCCAGTTCCGTTGTGCTGGGCACTTGTCGGCGTTTCAGCTTTGATTTTCATTATTCAAGTTTGGACTTACTTTTCTTGAATTATGGAAAACGCCGCCACTGTAACTCTGACCGAAGCGAACTTTGAGACCGAAGTGACCAAAAGCACCCAGCCCGTCCTGGTGGATTTCTGGGCCGAATGGTGCGGTCCCTGCAAAATGATCGCGCCTATTCTGGATGAGATTGCGAAAGAAAAAGCCGGTGCGGTCAAAGTGGCGAAGGTCAATGTGGATGACAATCAAAGTTTGTCGGTGCGCTTCAACATTCGCGCCATTCCTTCGCTCCTTCTTTTCAAGGACGGTGAGGTGCGCGATCAGGTCACCGGTATGACGAGCAAAAAAAATCTGCTCGATAAGCTGGCGGCCCTTGCCTAACGAATTGAGCAGATAGGGGCGATGAACCTCAATCGCCCGCGCGCGATTCGGGTCAACGGTCGCTGCCTTTGCCTAACGAGCCGTGCTCGCTTGTTTTTGCGGGGGCGACGCGCAAACCTTCCAGAATCTCGGTGTATCGCGGATCGCCGCGGAGCGCGCTCCAGGCAGGATCGAATTTCAACTGGCCGTAATCCACGCCGCCGGGAATGGTGGCCGAGCGCGTCAGGTGTTGTATGGCAGAATCAATGTCTCCAACCCAGGCGTAGATCATCGCCAAAGTCGTGATGACGGATGCGCCGTCAACAGCGTCCTGGCTCAAGGGACGTAACTCGACGGCGCGTTGCCCTCCCGCCACCGCTTCAGAATTTCGTCCGAGGACTGCATCGCTGAGCCCGAGAATGCCGAGCAACGATGCGTCGTCCGGCGTTGCCCGGAGTTTTGTCTCGATCTTTTCTCGCGCAACCGCGAAGGCGGCGCGCGTTTTTGGCGGATCGTTTTGTGCGCGTGCAATCAACGCCGCGAACCATGAGCGCGGCAACAACAAGCCATTGCTCCCCACAAGTTCTTCAAGCTTTGTGGCATCGAGAATTTTTCCCGCTGACACCGGATCGCCTTCGTAAAGCGCAAGGTTGATCCGCGTCGACGTGGTTGCACCATCGGGATCGTAGGCCGCAGGGAGCGAGTCCAATTCTTCATGCGCACTTTTGGTGTCGCCTTTTTCCAATTCGATCTCCGCACGGAGCAGGTTGAAATAATCCTTCGAGTCAGGGTTCGCGGCGATGGCGCGCGCAAGGACAACTCCTTCTTCATCGTATCGGCGCAGAATGTCGTAAAGAACAGAGAGACTGTTTAGAAATTGCGAATTGCGCGGATCCAATTCCACGGCTTTTTCCTCGTTCTTGATCGCGTCGTTCCATTGGGCCTGTCGCCGATCGATCCAGCCAGTGAGCGAATACATCTCCGCATTATTCGGCAACGCACGCCGTGCGATCGCCAGCTCTTCACGTGCCCGCGCATAATCGCGATTACCGTGATAATGAACGAGCGCCTGCACCAAATGCGCTTCGCCCAAGTCGGGTGCGATGCTGAGCGCACGTTGCGCCATTGCTCTCGCCTGCGCTAACCGTGGCGGCGTGCGGTCGAGCCCGTACCAATAAAGCGCATCGTTCGCTTGCGCTGCCAGGCAGTAAGCGAGAGCGAAGTTCGCATCGCGCGAGATGGCGTGATCGAGCAGGCGCAATGATTTCTCGAGCGTTTCCTTCCAGTTCGGCGTGTCGTGAAAATTGTTGATCAGCTCTTTCGCCTGCAGATAAACATCGAAAGCTTCCAGATCCCGTGTCGGCCGCACATTGATCGCCGTCTTTTCGCTCGCGGAAAGATTTGCTTTGAGTTCTGTGGAAATTTTTTCCGCGACTTCACTTTGGATTGCGAAAACATCGGCCAAAGCGCGGTCGTAATATTCCGCCCAAGTGTGTACGTCAGTGCGTGTATCGATTAACTGCGCGGTGATGCGAATCTTGTCCCGGTAGCGGCGGACGCTGCCCTCGAGAACGTACGCTACGCCAAGTGTCTGGCCGATCTCACGTAAGTTCTTGTTCGTGCCGCGATATTTCATCACCGAACTGCGACTGATGACCTTGAGATCGGAAACTTTTGCCAGCGCCGTTAAAATATCGTCCTGAATACCGTCGGCGAAATAGGTGTTCTGATTGTCATCGCTGAAATTATCAAACGGCAACACGGCAACACTTTTCTCGGGTACAAAGGGCGATTCCGCCGGCGGCGCGGGCATTCGTTCGAGCCGATGAATCGATAGCACCACGCCGACCGCAAGCGGCAGCAGTAAGAGAGCATAAAGCAATCTGCTTTGCTTTCTGTTTGCTTCAGTGCCCTCGGGTTCCGAAAAAATATGCTCCGTTGGCGTCTTCATCCGAAAAGGCATCTGCGGATTCCCGAACTCTTCCGCATATAAATTAACGACCGAGATGTTTTGCGCGTGTTTTAGCTCTACTTCGCCGATCGGATACAGACGCGGTCGCCAGCGCTCGACTTGTTCCAGATCTTCTCAGTTCAAGTGACAATCGTTGGCATCAAACGTCGATAGGCTCTATCGGCCTCCACGCGGTCCTGTTGTCCCTCTTGTTCTTCCATCGGGAGCTTTCATCGTTTTCGAATCGTAAGAGGAGGCTGTGTTCCCGGTCGCTTCTTTGTGATTGCAACAAGAGGCCAGGAATATCAGCGCGAAAGCGGCGATGGCGCACGTAACAAATTTTCGTTTCATGGCTAACGAGACTGCGGCGATGACATGTATTAGGCAAGGCAGAACTTCCGCTGTCTTGTGTGACAAGGCCCGAGCGCCTAGAAGCTAGTCATGAGCGTGAATTCTCTCGATCCTTCGCGAGAAGAAATCTGCCAGATGGGCAACGCCGCCGTGGATGCAGTGGCGAGCTATCTCGCTTCGATGGGCGACCGAAGCGTTTATCCGCAAACCACGGCGCGCGAGATTCGGGAAAAATTGGAAAGCAAATTACCCGAACAAGGAATTGGGTTTGAGCGATTGCTCGAGACTTTCCGTGACATCATTGTGCCAATGAGTCGACACAATGCGCATCCGCGCATGTTCGGTTATGTGCAAGCGCCTGGCACAGCGATCGCCGCGTTCGCAGATCTGCTCGCCTCGACCTTGAATGCCAATCTCACCGCTTGGCGTTCGGCTCCGGCGGCGGTCGAGTTGGAGCGCCTAACGATTAATTGGATCAAGGAAATTCTTGGTTACGATGCGACGGCCACGGGCTTGTTTGTTAGCGGCGGTTCGATGGCGAACATGGCGGCGCTGGCGGCGGCGCGACAATCAAAAGCGCCATCCGACTTCGCAGGCAAAGGCGCGCAGTCTCTGCCGCAGATGATGCGTCTCTATTGTTCGGAAGAAACACATTATTCGGTGGATAAGGCTGCGGCGCTGCTCGGAATAGGGCGAGACAATGTGCGCAAGATCGCGGTCGATGAGAATTTCAAAATTCGCATCGACGACCTTGTCGCGAAGATCAGCGAAGATCTTGAAGCTGGGCATTTGCCCTTCTGCGTCGTGGCCAACGCGGGCACAGTGATGACTGGTGCGTTCGATCCGCTCGACCGTGTCGTTGAAGTAGCCCGGCGCTTTAATCTTTGGCTGCACGTCGATGCGGCCTATGGCGGTTTCGCAACGCTCGCGCAATCGGCGCGGTCCTTGTTCGCCGGCATTGACGAAGCTGATTCCGTGGCGCTTGATCCGCATAAGTGGCTTTATCTCCCCGTGGATTGCGGTTGCGTCTTGTATCGCAACGCGGAAACCGGGCGCGCGACGTTCGCGCACGAAGCGGAATATACCCGCGTCCTCAATCAGCAAGCCGATGAAGCATTTGCCTTTTGGGATTACGGTCCGGAACTTTCGCGCCGTTTTCGCGCGCTGAAAGTTTGGATGATGTTGAAAGGCGTCGGGCTGCGCGCTCTGGCTCAAGCGATTGAAAAAGACCTCGCCTGCGCCAGGCATTTCGAGCGTCTCGTCAAGACAAGTGAAGATTTTGAAATGCTCGCGCCAGTCGAACTGTCGATTTTTTGTTTCCGTTATGTGCCGCCGAAACTGCAACGCGCCCTCGCGAATGCTGATGAGGTCGAACGGTCGCGGATCGAAGAAAAGCTAGACGCGTTGAACGAGCAATTGCTGACGGACCTTCAGCGCGACGGGAGCTCTTACTTGTCGAATGCGCGCATCGGTGGGCGTTTCAGTTTACGCGGCTGCGTGATGAACTACCGCACGACACTTCGCGACATGGAAATTCTGCTTAGCGACTTGCGCCGCGTCGCGGCAAGCGCGAACGACTCATGAAGTGCGCCCGGCGCGGATCGAACGCGCAACCTACGGCTTCGGAGGCCGTCACTCTATCCAATTGAGCTACGGGCGCGAGGCGTCGGATTATAATGACGGCACTGCCATTTCACAACCGACCGAACTTCAGTTTGCAATTTCGTCCGGGGCGCATGAAAATGTCGGCCCGCCAGCGGGCGAGGAGGACGGTTATGAACAGCATCATCGACGCGATCGAACGCGAGCAATTCAAAAAGGAAATTACGCCATTCAAGGTGGGTGATGGCGTGCGCGTGCATACGCGCGTGGTTGAGGGCGATAAAGAGCGCATCCAGATTTTCGCTGGAATCGTCATCGGTCGCAAAGGCCGCGGTTTAAATGAAACTTTCACCGTCCGGCGAATTTCCTACGGCGAAGGAGTCGAGCGAATTTTTCCGCTGCACTCTCCCCGCATTGCCAAACTGGAAGTGGAGAAACAAGGCCGGGCGCGTCGCGCAAAACTTAATTATCTGCGCCAGCGCAAAGGCAAGGAAGCGACATCAGTGAGAGAGTGAGTGAGTCAGCGATTTAGCGATTGATTCAATCGCCCGCTCGCTCAATCGTTCACTCGCTAAATGTATCGACGTTGTGGTTTCCGTTTCGAAAAAAGGCTGCGCGCCATCGGTGTTGTGCGCATCGCGGGAATCGATGAAGTCGGACGGGGCGCTCTCGCCGGGCCGGTGGTTGCCGCCGCCGTCATTCTGCCGGAAAAATTTCGGCATCGGAAGTTAAAGGATTCCAAGCAACTCGCGCCGGAACTGCGCGAGGAAATTTATCACGAACTCCTCGCGCGAGATGAAATTGCCTGGGCGATCGGTGTAATTGATTCGATCGAGATCGATCAGATTAATATCCTGCGCGCTACTCATAAAGCGATGCGCGCTGCGATCGCCGCGCTGAGCGCTCAGCCCGAACACGCGTTGATTGACGGTCTTCCGGTATTTCCTTTTCCGCTTCCGCAGACCGCTATCATCGACGGGGATTGCATCAGTCTCAGCATTGCGGCGGCAAGTGTGATCGCCAAAGTGACGCGCGATACTTTAATGCGTGAATTCTGCGCACGTTTTCCGGAATATTGTTTCAGCCAGCACAAAGGTTATGGAACGGATCTCCACCTAATCAGACTTCATGAATTCGGACCCTGCCCCATCCATCGCCGATCGTTTGAGCCGGTGGCGCAACCGCTTTTCGATTTCGCGCACGAAATCTAAGCCGCAGCATATTCGACGCGGTAAACGCGGCGAAGATCTCGCCTGTCGTTTTCTTCGACGGTGCGGTTACAAAATTCTCTATCGTAATTTTCGCGGTCGCCGCGGCGGCGAAATCGACATCGTTTGTCGCGACCGGGAGACGTTGGTTTTCGTGGAAGTGAAAACTCGCGCTGACGAAAGTTTTGGACGGCCCTTCGAAACGTTACGTCACGATCAGCGTGAACGAATTTCTGTCGGCGGACTCGCCTGGCTTCGATTGCTCGACAATCCCGACATTCTTTTTCGCTTTGACGTCGTCGAAGTCGTTATGACGGAAAACGAACCTCCGCGCTTCGAGTTGATCCGAAATGCTTTTCAGCTTGCCGGTCATTACATTTATTAGCGTAAGCTGGATTCTAGTTCGTACCGTCCTCCGATTATGAGAACGAAAGTCGCAATCCTTCTTTGTCTTGCATTTGCAGCTTTTCCGATCGGCGCGCACACAGCGTGGGCGCGCAGTAAGAAAAAGAAAAAAGAATCGTTTGTGCCGGCCCCGACCCCGACGCCACCGGGCGCACCGTCCGGCGATCTCTCGAGTTTTGTCAGTGCGAACGGGGACAAGATTTTCGCGCCCCTTGATCAAAAGGTGATCATGCCGCGCGCCGAGCTCGCGCAGTTGCGCAATTCTTTTGCGCAAAGATTTACCCGCGCATCACTGGCTGAACGCAATCAATTTCAGGCAGCGCTCTCAGTTTGCGATGCGCTAACGCAGGTGATGAACGAGCGAGACAAAACATTGCTCGCGCCCTCGGGAAATTGGAGTCAGCGTGGCGCGCAATTGCGTCAGTACATCGATCAGCTTGTGGCGCGCGAACGCGAGATGGAAGCTCAGGTCGCGCCGGCAGCGTCCCCAGCACATTAATCGTTGATTCCATGACAATGTAGCTGCCGCCGTCTCGGCGGCAGAGCGTCTTCTTTGCCCAAAGACTGCCGCTGGAGACAGCGGCAGTTACAACATCAGCGACATTATCCACCGACGGCTTGGTAATGGCCAAGGCCGCGCTTCCACATCGCACGCGCCGCGGCCCAGGTGACCAGGAGCCATCCTGTTTGAATGGCGATCGCTTGCAGTAACTGCGGTCCTTTCAAGCGCTCCAGAAAAATCGCGACCGGGCAGAATAGTTCGTAATAAAACGGCAGCCACTTCATCACGGCTTGCACGCTCGCGGGCATGATGTCGATCGGGAACATTTGGCCGCCGAGAAAATATTCGAACGAATAAACGATGAAAACGATGGTGGATATTTCGAGAATCCAAAACGCCATCATCGCAAGCGAGTAGGTAATGAAAAACTGAATGAAAGCCGCCATGAACATAGAGACGAGCGCCCACAAATAAGTTGTTAGGCTGTGCGGGGGCGTGATGTAGCTTCGAAAATACAGAAAGATGATCGCGATCGGCACGATCGTGACCGCGGTAAAGACAAGACGGCCGCTCAAAAAAATACTGAATCGATAAGCGAGATAACTCATCGGTTTAGTCAGCAACGAATTGATCTGACCTTCGCGAATGTCGGATGCGATCTGCCATTCGTCCTCGGTCGGCGTGACGAGATTTGCGACCAAAAGGGTAAGCAGGTAATAGTAGATCATCGAGCCGTAGTCGTAGCCGTGCAGAGCGCCCCCGCGTTCCTGGAAAATGGCGCGCCAAAGAAAGACGGTGCCGGCGAGCGGGATCAGACCGAACAGCGCGCGCAGAAAATAATTCCAGCGATAAACGAACGTATTCTGGATCCCGAGATTAAAAACAGTGAGGTATTTAGCGAGGGTCACGGCGATCTCGTTTCGTTAGCCAATTCGGCCGCGAGTTTGATGGCGGCGATCATGCTATCGGGTCGTGCGATTCCTTTGCCCGCAATTTCAAAAGCAGTGCCGTGATCGGGACTCGTGCGAGGAAAGGGAAGCCCGAGAGTGACGTTAACGCCCTCGTAAAACGCGTGCAGCTTCAGCGGAATCAAACCTTGATCGTGATACATGCAGAGCACGCCATCCCAGTCGCCGTTTGCCACATGATGAAAAAGCGTGTCCGGCGAGAAGGGACCGAAGCAGGAAGGTGACGAGTGACGAGTGACGAGTGACGAGTTTAGCTCAACGATAGCTGGAGCAATGATTTCGATTTCTTCGCGCCCGAGCGCGCCAGATTCGCCGGCGTGAGGATTTAATCCTGCGACGGCAATCCTTGGCGACTTGATCCCACGGCGCGCAAGAAATTCGTGCAGCAACAAACCCACGCGCACGATCTCTTCCTTTTTCAGAGCTCGCGCTACTTCCGCCAATGGCAAATGCGTTGTCACAAGTGCGACGGTAATTTTTCCGCCGCAGAGCAGCATGGCAAAATCTTTCACGCCGCACCGCTGCGCAAAAAATTCCGTCTGTCCGGGAAATGCAAAACCAATTTCGTACATGCGCGCTTTATGAATTGGTCCAGTTACAACCGCGTCGATTGCTTTGTTCTGCGCGAGCGATGCTGCTTCTTCCAACGCCGCGGCCGCGGCCTGTGCGGTTTCGCGTGTAGGTTTGCCTAACGACCAATCGGCAGTTTTGCCGATGACGATGTATTCGGCAAAAGCGGGCAGGTGTCCGGAAGTGAGCGCTGCGCGAACCACCTCAGGTCCGATTCCGGCCGGATCGCCGAGAGTAATTCCGATGCGTTTCAAAGTGGTGCAAGCTTCCAACTTGCGCGGCAAACAATCGCAAGCTGCAAGCTTGCGCCACTAAAAAGTTTTGATGTAGGCCTTTTGACGAAGGCTGGTCAGCCAACGTTCTTGCACGCGCTGGGCTTCTTCTTGCTCGAGCTTTTTCTGGATTTCCGCGCGCACTTCGGCAATCGGTCGCGAGACCCCGCCGCGCTTATCTTCCACCTTCAAAATGTAATAATTCCCGCCGAGCTCGACGATGTTGCTAATTTTCCCGACCGGCACATTGAAAGCCACCTTCTCCAGAGCCGGGGCCAGCGTTTTGCGTTCGATCCAGCCCCAATCGCCGCCCACGTCACGCGTGGTGTCTTCCGAATAAATCCGCGCCATTCCGTCGAATTCCGCGCCGTGGACGAGCTTGCCGAGAATTTCCTCCGCCAGCGCCTTCTGCGCCGCAGAATTTCCGGTCGTATCGTTTCCCGGAATCATAATCATGCGCAGCTTGACCTCTTCCTTGCTCGAGAATTGATCGCGATGCTGCTGGTAATACTGGTCGACCTTCAGCGGCGGAATCACGGTGGTGGGCTTTGCTTTTTTCGCGCGCATCGCCGAGACCATCATTTTTTCTTTCTCCATTTTCTTGAACTCACCGAGGGTGAAGTTCTGCGCCTGCAGCGTTTTGATAAAAGTGTTCCGATCGCCTCCGAACGACTCACGGATCACCTGGTCGATCTCTTGTTCGACGAAGTAATCGGGGATCTGATAACCCTCTTTATTGAAGAATTGGATGATGAGCTGCCGGTCGATTAAATCTTTCAGCGCAGCCAGGCGCGCTTCCTTGATTTTGGCGACGAGTTCCTCTCCTTGAAATTGAGTACGAAGCAATCGTTCCCGCGGCTCGACCAGCTCGCGGACTTGCGAATAGGTCACCACATCTCCATTCACGATCGCGGCGATGCCGTTGACGACCTCGTGATCGGCGGCGAGCGCACCGCGGCAAAGCGGTGAAACCGCAAATGCCAAAACGGTAAGGACCGAAATAAAAAACGGACGGATCATTCGATTCAGAGTTTTCTCAAGAGTGCCAGAATTTCCCCAAGTTGCTGATCGATTGTAACGGAACTTAAACGAGGAAATTTGCCCGCGACAAGTATAAATTCGCCGCGCCGCGTCAGCATCAATTTATCCTCGCGCACCTCGATGCGCTGGACGTTGGCTTTGGCCGCGGCGAGCCTGATTTCGGTGAGAAGCATAAGATTGTCAACTGCCGGCGGAAACTTCCCGAACCGATCCCGCCAATCCTTGGCCAGGCGATGCAACTGCTCCTGCGTGGTGATTTCCGCGAGTTGGCGATAAGCGGCAATGCGCAACGCAGTGTCAGAAATGTAACTGCCCGGGACAAATGCCGGAACGTGTGTTTTCGGATCGACGGACAAATATTCGGCTTCGTTCGTGGCCACGAAATCAAGGCGCGTTTGCACTTCGAGACGAGGACGAAACTTTTGACCCTTGAGTTGCGAGACAGCCTGCTTGAGCAACTGGCAATATAAATCGAAACCGATCGCCAGGATGTGACCGCTTTGCGCAGTGCCGAGAATGCTGCCAGCGCCGCGAATCTCGAGATCGCGCATGGCGATGCGGAAACCTGCGCCTAACGAGCTGTATTGCTTGATCGCATTGATGCGTTTGCGCGCCGCGCCGACCGTCATCATTTCGCGCGGCAGCATCAGATAAGCATAGGCTTTGTGCTCCGCGCGTCCGACGCGGCCACGCAATTGATACAAGTCCGCGAGGCCGAAACGGTCCGCGCGGTCGATGATGATGGTGTTCGCATTCGGGATGTCCAAACCGCTCTCGATAATTGTCGTGCAGACAAGGACGTCGATTTTTCCGCTGACGAAGCGCGACATGACCATTTCGAGTTCGTCGTCCCCCATTTGACCATGCGCGAATTCGACGCGCGCTTCCGGACAAAGTTCCGCGATCCGATTCCGCACGCGCTCGATCGTCTGCACACGGTTGTGGAGGAAATAGACCTGGCCCTGCCGTTCGAGTTCGCGATTGATCGCATCGCGAATGATGCGCTCGTCGAAGCCGCAGACGACTGTTTCCACGGGCAGGCGATTGAGCGGCGGCGTTTCGATCGCGGACATATCCTTCACTCCGACGAGGGAGAGATAAAGCGTGCGCGGAATCGGCGTGGCCGAAAGCGTGAGGACGTCGACGAGTTTGAAAAGCTCCTTGAACTTCTCTTTGTGCAGAACACCGAAGCGTTGTTCCTCATCGATGACAACGAGGCCCAAATCTTTAAAGACAACATCGCCGGAGATGAGCCGGTGGGTGCCGATGACAACGTCGACGCCGCCTTCACGCAAAAGTTTTAGAACTTTGCGTTGCTCGCCCTGCGAACGAAAACGGCTAAGCATTTCGATCCGCACGGGATAATCGAGCATCCGTTGGCGGAACGTTTCGAAATGCTGTTGTGCGAGCACAGTCGTCGGCGTGAGCACCACAACTTGCTTTCCGTCCATCACGGCTTTGAAGGCGGCGCGAATCGCTACTTCCGTTTTGCCAAAACCGACATCGCCACAAATCAGACGGTCCATGGACCGCGCACGTTCCATGTCGTTTTTGGTATCGATGATCGCTTTGAGTTGATCGGGCGTTTCGCGAAATGGAAATGAATGTTCGAATTCGGCCTGCCATTTTGTGTCGGCGCCGAAGGGATGACCGGTTTGTGTTTCGCGCTCCGCTTGCACCGCGAGCATTTTGCCGGCGTAATCAAAAATGGAGGCGGCGGCTCTACTTTTGGCGCGCGCCCATTTTGCGTCCGCGAGTGAAGCAAGCGCCGGCGATCTTTTGCCGACTCCAACGTAACGCGAAACCAGATACGCCTGCTCGAGCGGAACATAGAGTTTTGCCTCATCCGCGAATTCGAGCGCGAGCACTTCCTGTTCGACGCCGCCCGGCGTCGGCACGGTCGTGAGCTGGAGAAAACGTCCAACACCGTGTTCAAGGTGAACAACGAGATCGCCTTCGTTCAGCTCGCTAAAATCGATCTGCGCGCGGTTGCGGCCGAGGCGTTCCGCCCGCTGCAGTCGCCGTCGCCCGTGCGCCGGAAAGCGACCAAACAATTCCGCAGCGGAAAGAACAATAAGATTTCCGTCTGGAAAACAGAATCCGCGGGGCAGCGTTCCTTCCTCTAATTCAACACCCTCAAGATTTGCGTCGCCGACTATTTCGCGAAAGCGCTCGATCTCTCCCTCGGTCTGAAAATAGATGACGATACGCGCGTCAGATTTGCGCCATTCCTTTAAACGCGCGGAAAACTGCGCACGTTTCGCTTCCGCCATGATGAAATCGCCGACGGCAAACTCACCAACTTCGCAGTCCTGAAACGCGCCCGAAAAATCCTCGGCGCCGTGTTCGATCCAGCCTTCGCTGATTTTGATTTCCGCATCGTCATTTTCTTCCGGCTCGATCGCGATGCGCCAATGATCCTTCGCGACGTAATCGCGAACGCGCCCGCTTTGGTCCTCCGCGGCCCCGAGCAGAATATCGACCGATCGCAAATTGCGCACCGACGTTTGCGTGTCGATGTCGAACTCGCGCAGCGATTCGATGTCGTCGCCAAAGAATTCCACGCGCACCGGCGCCTGCCATGAAAACAGATCGAGAATTCCGCCGCGAACGGCGAACTGACCGCGCGTTGTTACCTGACTGACGCGCTCGTAATGAGCGTCGATCAGTGTTTTCATCGCGCTTTCCATTGTTTCCCTCCGCCCCAGTTTCAATTGCAGCACGGCGGAAAGAAGCGCTGCGCGTTTCGGCGCCGGCTGGTCCAGGCTGGCGCGGGTTGCGACGATCAAATGCGGGCCGGACTGTCGTTCGATTTTTGTCAGCAGCGCGAGGCGCTCGGCCGCAATTTCCGGATCGGGCAATATATTTTCGACTGCAGCAAATTCCGCTTCTGGCAGGAAGAGCGCGTTGGGATGCCAGTTGAGCAAACTTTCATAGAGCGTTTCCTGTGAATGGACGCTCGAGCAGATAATCCAAATCGTTTTGCTAACTTCGCGCGCGATAACGGCGGCGAGAAACGGCTGCGCCGATTCGACGACATGCGAAAACGAAACTGCCCCCGCGCCGTGCGCGATCTCGCGCAGTTTTCGCGCGATCGACTCGGTCGTATTAACGGTATTTAGAAGCTCCGTGCTTCCGGATTTTTCCACCGCCAAGCTGTCGTCGAAAAGCGGCGGAGTTTCAATTTTGCGCTACTGGATCGTCTCTAACGGGACGGGCTCATTTGCCAGGAACTGAGACAAATCTTGCTCTGCTTTTTTCGCACGCGGATCCGACAAAGTGCGATAGCAATCGCGTCGCGCCTGCAAAAATTCGCGATTCCACGGCACGTTCGGCTCAAAGGCGGCGATCGCCTTGTGTGAATATTCGCTGTGTCCGCGCCGGTCGATACCGGCGGCAATAAGGGCGAGCGATTTGCGACGACTGGCCTCGGCTACGTTTACGGCGAATGGTTTTTCCAAAGCTCTATAAAGACGCGGTGCAAGTGCTTCGCCTGCGTCCTGCAACGCAATATGCTGGGCGATGCTAAAGCTATGTGTGACAAGGACCGGCATCGCCCATGGATCGGTGCGCAAGGATTCGAATGCAGCTTCAAGTGCCTCAGTCGCCTCAGTTGATCTTCCCTGGCTGAAGCGGAGCAAAGCAACCAGCATCGACGCTTCTCCGAAATTCAACGTGCTAACTTTTTCGATGTATTTCAGCGCGTCGCCGTCGCCGGTTGCTCCGAGCAGCTCGGCCATCATTGCCCACTCGGTAAGATTTTCCGCATCACGGGGCTGCGATCTCCACAATTGCAGCGCGCTCGTAACATTGCCATCGATGTAGGCGGTTTGTGCGGCCACGCGGCGGCGCTGATCGGAATCGAGGAAGCTGTAAACGGGCGGATGCATTTGTCCGAGCGCGGTGTAGATCGTCGCATTCTGATCGTTCACGCTGGACCAATCGACAGTTCCCGTAATCGCGGGCCGATCCGCTTCCTGCCGATGCGCCGCTTCGCGCAGTTGTGGAATTTCAAAGCCTCCAAAACTTCCGGCCGTGCGCGCAAGGCCAAACTCAACCGCATTGCCGTCGTCCGTGTTTAACAAATTTTTCCCGCCAGTGAAAAATTTTCGGATGAAAGAATCATTCGCGATGTAGTGGGCGAGCAAACCTTCAACGTCGGTGACGCGCCAGATTTTCGTCAAAGCGGTTTTGAACGGTTCCTGCGTCATCCGGACGCGAAGCGCGTCCACGGCATAACGCCTCGGATCCATCGCGCCGACGAAAAGAAGATCGGTGCCGTCAGTCTGCCATACTTCGACCGCGGGAAAGGCGGCGGCAAACGTCGCGAGGATCGAGCGGATGGTGGAGCTATCCGTTTCGTAAGCTGGCAGCTGCTGCAAAAACAAACCTCCGGGGCGCAATCGGCGCGTTGCGTTATCGTAATATCGCCTTGTGTAAAACCCCGAAGCGCCAGCGCCGTTCGCGTCGGAAGGTTCGGAAACGATCAAGTCATATGATTCACGCGTGGTGAGCAAGGCCTCGCGCGGGTCCCCTATCGCGATGTGGACTTTCGGATTCGCGAGAACGTTTCGATTCACGGGCGTGCAAAGCTCGGCGACTTTTCGCATCGCGGGTTCGAGCTCGACGACATCAACGCGTTCCATGCCCGGAACCTCGGCAAGCCATCCCGCTGTGCTGCCAGGACCGAGCCCGAGCACGAGAGCGCGTTTAGCCGCAGGCTGCATGATCGCACCGAGCAAGCCAGTCGTGACATACGTGCTCGCGTCGTAAAGAGCGTGTGCAGCCGGTTTGCCATTGATTAATAAGGAGAGGCCGGTACCGCTGGAAATACCGACGCAATTTTCGACGCCATCCGCCTGATAGGAAACGTAGCGACGCGCGCCACGGAGCCATTCCTCCTTTGCGTTCGCCGACGTAACATTTCCTTGTTCTCCACGCCCGGCGCCGATCGGACCTTGCCGCCAGGCTGCGGTCGGTCCGAGGGCGAAGAGCATTAAGATCGCAGCCGCCGTCAATAAGCCGGAGAGAGTGAGCGCAAACGCGCGCCGATCTTTTAACAACGAGGTGATCCAGATGATGACCGCGAGCGTTGCCAGTACGATGACGGAAAGTTTCCATACGCCCGTGATGGAAAGAAAAGAAATTAAACCACAAGTCGCAAACGAACCGGCGATTGCGCCGATTGCGATGGCCATGGAAACCAGTCCCGTATGCCAGCCTATATTTTCCCGGCTCTTGCCTAAGAGCGCGATCAACATCGGAAACTGCAGGCCCGCGAAGAACGTGGCAGGAAAAACGACGATCGCCGCGATTTGACTCCAGCCGAAAATATTTCCGCAAAAACCAAAGGCGGTGAGTGGGCGAAGCAAAAGTGCGAGCACGGCAATCCGATCCCCCAGAGCGAATGGCACGGCGATGAAGAACGATTCGGCTGCGCAGGTGAGAGCGAGTGTGCTTAGTCGCGGGCGATTCTCCCAACCAAAAAAAGCGTAAGCGAAGCTGCCCGCCCCGATGCCGAGCAGCGCGACTGCGAGGAGTATGGCGCAGGTAAATGTCGATGCGCCAAGCAGAGGCGCCATCATCCGAGACGAGACCAATCCCATGAGTAGAAAAACGAGCCCGACGATTATTGCAGCGAGCAACACAATCGTTAATGGCGCACGCGGACTCTGATCATCTGGAATTTTCTCCGGACTCACGGGAACGGGCCGAGAACTTAGAAAAACGACGAAAGCGACAAGGGAGACGAGAAGATTAAGTCCGCAGGCGAGCCAGAGGGTCATGCGATTCCCGAAATGTTCGAGGAGATAGAAGGTGGAAATCAGCAAACCGAAGAAAGCGCCGAGAATATTGGCGCCAAAGGCGAGGGCGAGTTTGCGACGGCTAATATCGGTTTCCGTTTCCCCGACACGACTGGCTGCAGGCAAAGTTCCGCCGATTAGAAACGTCGGCACAATGAGTACGACCAACGCGAGCGCCAAACGCAACGCCGTTGCCGGAAATGTACCGAACTGAGCTGTGCCGCCCATGGACATATATTTTGTGCGCACCAGTTCGAGCAGAAATGGTGAAGCAGCGGCCGAAATAGCAATGAACAATTGGAGCAGTGCAAAAAAACGCACGGGCCGCCGCGGCTTTTTGTCCACTTTCCATCCCAGGACAATGCTTCCGGCGCCGAGGCCGCCAAAAAAAATCGCGAGGACTGCAGCAGACGCGGCCGAGGAGGAACCAAAAATTAATCTGAATTCACGAAGCCAAACCGTTTGATAAATCAGCACAGAAATTCCCGAGCCAAACAGCAGCAGCGAGATGAGAACCGGGCGTGCTTTCATCAAGAGACTCGCGAGAACTTTTCCGCGTTACATCTCGCGCCCGATCGCTTGCGCGACCGCACGCAGACGCGGAACGAGTGCCGCGAAAGTCGCCGGAACAATCGCCTGTTCGCCATCGCTCTTGGCGAGATCGGGAGCGTGATGCACTTCGATCATGAGCGCGTCGGCTCCTGCCGCAAGAGCGGCGAGCGCCATTTGGGGAACGAATTCGTGAATGCCGATTCCGTGGGTGGGATCGACCACGACCGGCAGATGCGTTTTGGATTTCAAAAGTGGAACCGCATTCAAATCGAGTGTGTAACGCGTCGCGTTTTCGAAAGTGCGAATGCCGCGTTCGCAAAGCAAGACATTCATGTTCCCTTCGTTCAAGACATATTCGGCGCTCATGATTAAATCATTGATCGTGGCGCTGAATCCACGTTTCAGAAATACCGGGAGACGGCTGCGCCCAACTTCTTTCAAGAGAGAAAAGTTTTGCATGTTGCGCGCTCCGATCTGGAGACAGTCGGCGTATTTTTCAATCACGCCCAGATCACGCGCGTCCATAATTTCGGTGATGACAGGGAGTCCGGTTTCCTCGCGCGCTTCAGCAAGAAAACGCAGTCCATCTTCACGCAGGCCCTGGAAGCTGTAAGGCGAAGTGCGCGGTTTGAAGGCACCGCCGCGCAGAACGCTAGCTCCGAATTTCTTCACCGTGCGCGCGATGGAGATAATCTGATCGCGGCTCTCGACCGAACATGGGCCTGAGATCAGTGCAATTTTTTCGAGGCCGCCGATCGGAACATTGCCGATGGAGACGGTTGATGGATCGCCGCGAAATTCCGAAGAGGCGAGCTTGTAAGGCTTGAGCACGGGAACGATCGCTTCTACGCCGGGCATGGCCGCGAGTGGTTTTTCGCGCGCCAAATCTTCCGGTCCAACCACGCCAATGATGACGCGCGACGCGCCGCGACTGATATGCGGTTCGAGCCCAAATTCTCGCACCCGTGCCACAATGCGCTCGATTTGTTCTTCGGTCGCTCTGGGTTGAGTGATGATGATCATGGCGCGACGAAGGTCAGACGAGAATGTGGCCTCGCCGATTCAAACGCAAGCCGAGACCCATCGGCTACGCACATGTTCTAAGGCGCAATGGTCACCGGCGTTCCCGATGAAACCGATTTGAAAAAATTCTCTGCCATGAATTCCGGCATGCGAATGCAGCCGTGCGAAGCGGGATATCCGGGAAGATAACCGGCATGCATGCCGACGCCGCCGACGATGCGCATGAAATACGGCATGGGCGCGCCCTTGAAATGTGTTCCCGCCGGTTTCGGATCTTTTTCCGCATCAACATTTGGCACGATGACGTTGTCGCCCGCATCGACGTAGTCTCCGTACTTGCTCGATACGTGATTGATGTCTTTCTGACTGATATGGAACTGGCCGACGGGCGTGTTTAATCCTTCGCGACCGGTCGAGAGTTGAGAGATGCCTACGAGCTGCCCGTGCTTATAAAAATAAGCGCGCTGTTCGCCCAAACTAATTTTTACGGAAGGCTTGCCCTCCATGCTATCACCATCCCAATAGGAAACGGTGTCATGCGGCGCAGATGAAGAAACGGGCTCGTTTCCGTAAATGCCGCCCAGATATTGAGTATCACTGGAGAAGCGTGGGTCATCGCCTGCGCAGCCAGCCAGAAAAACGAGCGCGCTGCTGCAGAACAAACTCAAGGAAATACGGGAAAACCTTCTCAACATACGCGACAAATTTGGGAACGAGGCTCTAGCCTTCAACCGATTCAAAGTCAAGGGAAGCACACTTAGAGCCGCGTAACCGATCCTTTACAATAGCGCGGTTTCCTTCGTCGGCTTGAATTCTGCTTTTCGTTCACCGACTATCTGTGTTTCCCGCATGTAACAGCTTCGCACAAAAATGCCTACCTACGATTATGCTTGCGAAAAGTGCGGGCAAACTTTCGAAGCGGTCCAATCGATGCGCGATAAACCGTACCGTGAATGTCCAAAGGAACTTTGCCGGCAGGAAAAATGGGGTCACGGTAAAGTGAAACGTCTCCTCGGAACCGGCGCGGGAATAATTTTCAAAGGATCGGGATTTTATAGCACCGATTATCGAGGTCCCGCTTATGCGGAAGCGGCGAAGAAGGACGCGCCGGCCGCGGCCACCGCCTCGAGCACCGATGCGAAACCCGGAAAAAAAGAAGGCAGCAGTACGACACCTGCCGCCGCACCGGCGAAGCCCGTAGAAACGAAAGCAAAAAAAGAAACTGCCGAATGAGCCAGCTCGTATGTCCTGAATGTCGGCACGAAAACGAAGCGGAGCGCGTCTATTGTCACAACTGCGGCGCGAAGTTGAATAGAATTGCCGGGGCACCGATCCCGGGAAAAACCGACGACGCCGAGACGGTCGCGACCAGGGAAAGATTGCGCCGCCTGTTGGATCCGAGCGGGGTCAAGACGCGCCGGTTATTATTTAACATCGCGAGATTAATTCTGGGCGCCTGTCTCGCGGCCGTGCTGATTCAAATGTTTCTAGCGCCCGATTTGCCGGCTTCGGCTGAAAAAAATTTGGTCCTGGGACCGCAGATCGGGCTCGATTTGGAAAAGGCGATCACGCAGCACAGCGGAACGCAACTCACCTACCAGCAGGATCAGGTGAACAATTATTTGGGCAATGTGCTGAAGAACAAGAAGGCCTCGCTGCTCGACAAACCATTCCTCGAGTTTCGTCGCGGCGTGGCGCAATTCGATGAAGGCGTTTTCCGCATGACGGTTGAAAGATCTATTTTCGGTTGTTCGCTCTACACCACCGCTTTTTACCGGGCGAATGTGCAAAATGGACAGGCTACTGGCGTATCGGACGGCGGGATGATTGGCCGAATGCCGATTCATCCACAGCTGATGCAATATGCGGATTTCCTGCTCGGCGATGTTTGGAAAGCGTTGGAACAGGACGAAAAGAAGGTCGCAAAATTCTCCGCGATCGAATTTCATCCGAAGACAGTGGTGCTGACCGCGCCCGCGCAATAAGCGACGGAGTTTTCGATTCCTTGGCAGTTCGCCACGCGGTATAATGTCGATTCTGTATCGGCGACACAGAATTCGAATTTGTTTCGCGGCTGCGCTTGTTTTTCTCGCGTTGCCGGCGTGGGCGCTACCGCCTTTGGAACGCAGCGTCAGCACTTCGCGTCAATTCATCGTCTACAGCAGTGATGCGCGGGTGCGCGCTGCTTTATGCAACGTCGCGGAGCGCACAAAATCGACTGTGCTAGCGCTGCTGCAGCAAACCGATCAATGGAAGACGCCAATTGTGGTGAACGCGCAGCCTCCGCAAGCAAACCTGCCGGAGCAACCCGCCGCTTCGTTGAATCTCAGCCAAACAGGTTTCGGATTAAAGTTGCAGCTTGATCTCACCATTGGCGCCGATCTCGAAGCGCCCACCGTCGAGCGCGAATTTCTTCGCGTCATTTTGGTGGAGATGATGTACCGGCGGCAGCCGGGCTTACCGGCGGGAATATCTTACAGGCGACCGCCGGAATGGCTCGTTGAAGGAATTTCCGCGTGGGGATCGCAAGTTGGTTCGGCCCAGTCCGGCGCACCGCTTAAGAATGCTGTCGCCACACATAAGATCATCTCACTCGAAAACTTCCTTCGTCAACGACCGGAGTTGCTCGATTCACCTTCACGAAAAATTTATCGGTCGTATTCTTACGCGCTGGTTTTTCTGCTAAAGAGCGGGAACGAGCTTGCGAAATTTGTTTCACATCTTCCCGACGCGCCTGTCGATACTTTGTCGGAGCTGATCGTCCATTTTCCAAAACTCGGCGGTTCAATCGAGAGGGCAGAGCACCTCTGGAATGCGAACGTCACGCAACTTGCCATCTCAAACGGATATGAATCCTTCACCGTATCGGAAACGGAGCGCCGGCTCGAGACGTCGCTTCAATTCCAGTTTCCAAAAAGCAAGGAGCCGGAGAAGTTTTGGAAGCTCGAAGATTATCCGGAGTTTATTCGCCTGCCGGAACGCGCGATGGTTCTCAACGGATTAAGCGAGAATCTGATGGTGCTTGGAGTCCGGGCCAATCCCGTATGCCGCCCCTTCGTTCTCGAGTATCAACAAATCGCCACCACGCTCGCTCGCGGCAAGACGCGCGAAATCAGCCGCCGGCTCACGCGACTGAACAATGCGCGCGAGATCGTGATTGCGCGCGCGCAGGAAATTGATGACTACATGAATTGGTTTGAAGCGACGCAGTCGAGCGCGCGCAGTGGAACTTTTGTCGAATATTTGAGGGCGGCTGAAAAAGCCGCGACCACACATCGACGCGACGCGATTTCCGTTTATCTGGATTCGCTGGAGAATCAGATGCGCGACTGAGATCAGTTGCTCGCGCGATTGTTGCCGCTTATCATACGCGGCCCCTGGATTTTTATGCAGAAGATTGGATTTGCTGAAGCTCTCGACTCGATTGTGGCGAGTGATCCGCGTTATCAACGCGACGCTTACATTTTCTTGCGGGACGCACTTGATTTCACGACGAAGCAGCAAAAGAAAATTAAAGGCGCGCTCGTTCGTCACGTCGCGGGGCCCGAATTGCTCGATGGTGTTCGGCAATACGCGTTGCGCGAGTTTGGCCCGATGGTGGTAACGGTTTTCTCCTTTTGGGGAATCCATTACTCGGAAGACATCGGCCACATGGTTTTCAATCTCATCGGCGCCGGTATTTTTGGAAAAACCGAGGAAGATTCGATCGATGATTTCAAAGACGTTTACGATTTTGCGGAAGTTTTTGTGAAACCTTTTGCGCCTGTGAAACCGAGCGTCGCAAAGTTGCCGCCTGGTTTGCCCGCGCCAAAAGTTTCATGAAGCGTTGGGCAGCGTTCCTCGCGCTTTTATCCGCATCCATGTTAAGCACCGCCGATCTTAAAGCCGCACCGCCAGGCGATAATTCCGCTGTGATCACGGCGCCGCCCACCTCCGCGCAGAAGTGGGTTCTGCCGAATGGACTCACAATCATTGTGCAGGAAGATCGCAGCGCGCCGGTGGCAAGTGTGCAGGCGTGGTGTGCGACCGGCAGCGTCTACGAGGATCAGCATCTCGGGGCGGGTTTGTCGCATATTCTCGAACACATGCTTTTCAAGGGGACGAAAACGCGGCCGGCGAATGCGATCGCGCAAAAGGTCCAGGATGTAGGTGGTTACATCAACGCCTATACTTCGTTCGATCGCACCGTTTATTGGATCGACGTGCCGAAAGATGGAGTCGCGACTGCGGTCGACATTCTTTCCGACGCCATGATGAATTCGACTTTGCCGCCGGAGGAATACGGCAAGGAACAGGAAGTGATCCGGCGAGAATTCGCGATGGGGATGGACGATCCGGACCGAATGGCGGGCCAGCTACTTCTCGGCACCGCTTTTCAAAAACATCCTTACCGATTGCCTGTTATCGGCGACATCGAAATTTACAATCAGCTTACGCGCGATCAGGTAATGGAATATTACAAGGCGCGTTACGTGCCGAATAATCTCACCTTCATCGTCGTCGGCGATGTCGACGCGCAAAAAGTGCGGGAGCAACTGACGGCGCTCTTCAAAGATTACCCCGAGAAATCGTTGCGGCCTGTTTACGTACCGCCGGAACCGCCGCAACTCGGAAAGCGCGAGGCGCATGATGAATTCCCGACCGAACTGACCAGGCTTTCGTTCGCCTGGCATATTCCCGAAATCACGAATCCCGACGTGCCCGCGTTGGATTTGCTTTCCATTATTCTCGGAGAAGGTCGCAGCTCGCGGCTCTATCGCCGCGTGCGCGAAGAAAGCGGATTGGCTTACAGCATCGCCGCATTTTCCTACACGCCGGGCGATCCTGGATTACTCGGGATCGACTCGACCGTCGAGCCCGCAAAGCGCGATGCAGTGCGCGACCTTATCCTAAAAATCGTCGACGAGATCAAACATGCCGGCGTGCGCGCAGAAGAATTGACGAAGGCGAAAAAGATCCTGCTCAGTCATCATCTTGGAACGCTAACGACCATGCGCGGGCAGGCTTCCGATCTCGGTTCGAACTGGCTCCTGACGCGAAATCTGAATTTCAGCCGTGATTATCTCGAGGCGATTCAAAAGGTGACGCTCGATGATATCCGTCGCGTGGCCCAGCATTACCTAACGAGTGATAATGTCACCATCACCTCGCTCAATCCGAAGGGTTCGCAGTCTGCGAAAGCGGAAGGCGCCAAACCGGTTTCCGCGGGAGAAATCCAAAAGTTCGAACTCTCGAACGGCCTGCGCGTTCTCGTGCGCGAAGACGCGCGGCTGCCGCTGATTTCGATGACGGCAGTTTTCCGCGGCGGCCTTCTCGCGGAGACACCGCAGACGAACGGCGTCACTCGGTTGATGTCGAAAGTGCTTCTCAAAGGAACAAAGACGCGCACGGCGGAGCAGATTGCGGACACGATCGAAGCAGTGGGCGGCAGCATTGGCAGCGATGCAGGCAACAACAGTTTTAGCGTTGCGGTCGAAGTGACGAAGCCGGATTTGAAACTCGGCCTCGATCTGCTCTCCGATGTTTTGCTGAACGCAACGATGCCGGAAAAGGCGGTCGCACGGGAAAAGGAAGTTCAGCTGGCCGGGATCAAGGAAGAGGAGGAACAGCTCACCGCGGTGGCCCGCAATATTTTGCGCGAAGCGCTTTTCCAAAAACATCCCTATGCGTTGCGCGGCAAAGGTTCGCCAGAATCGGTCGCGCGTTTGACGCAAAAAGACCTGCTCGATTTTCGCGATCGTTACGTGATGGCGAAAAACGGAGTCGTCTCTGTCTTCGGCAACGTGAAAGCGGACGAAGTAAAAAAGTTGCTCGAGCAATCACTCGGCAAAATGAAATCCGGAAGTCTTGCTTTGACCGACGTTCCTAAATCTGCGCCGCCGGATAAAGTGCAGATGGTAGAAGCCGAGCGCGAGAAGGCGCAGGGCGTGATCATGGTCGGTTATCGCAGCGCCGATATGTTCAGCCCCGATCGTTACGCGCTGGAATTGATCGACGAAGCAAGCAGCGATCTGGGTTCACGATTTTTCATCCGCATTCGCGAACAGATGGGTTTGGCTTATTACGTCGGCGCAAGCCAGATGATCGGTTTGGCGCCCGGACTTTTTGCATTTTATCTCGGGACCGATCCGCAAAAGATCGAGCCCGTGAAAGCAGCGTTGCTGGAAGAAATTGGCAAGCTGGCTTCGGAAGGCCTAACGAATGAGGAATTGCAGCGCGCAAAAAAGAAGTTGATTGGCCAGCAACAGATCGCGAACCAGAGCAACGAAGCGTTTGGTTATATGGCCGCGCTCGACGAGCTCTATGGGCTCGGATTTAATCACTACAAAGCGTTGGAGCACGACGTAAACGCGGTCACGGTCGAGGACGCGAAGCGGGTGGCCAAAAAATACTTTCAAGATCAGTCTTACGTCCTCGCTACCGTGCGACCTCTCAAGCCAGCAACCGCGAAGAGTAAATAGATCATATGGCCGAAGTCCAAAAAACTACGCAGATGGGCGAGCTTTCGCAGCGCTTCGTCGAGTTCGTCATGATGCACGCGCAAAATGCTGCGCTTTTTCTCGGTCAGATTCCGAATCCGCAAACCGGGCAGGGCGAAGTGAATCTGGAGCTGGCGAAAATGTTCATCGATCAGCTGGCGATGATTCAGGAAAAAACGCGGGGCAATTTGACGAACGAAGAAACGACAGTGCTACGCAACGCGATTTCCAATTTGCAGATGGCGTTTGTAGAAGTCTCGCAATCGACACCCGGGGCAACCGCATCAACACCACCGCCATCTAAATCGCCGGAGACACCTTCGCCAGAACCTGCAGCCGAAAATTCGGTTGAACCTTCGTTGGAAACGCCGGGCGAATCGGAGTCGCGCAAGAAATTCACGAAGAGTTACGGCGCGTAGGTTGTGCTCTGTAGCGGCGATCTCTGATCGTCGCACTTTCTCGTGTCGAAAATTGGCGACGGTCGGAGACCGCCGCTACACAAGGCAGATGCGTATTGCATACGTGCCCGCAAAGTCTCAGCGCATTGGCAAAGAGAAAACGAAGATAGCCGAGCTTGAGGTTGCAACCGATCCGAAAGAGGCGGCGGAGGAAGCGGGTCTTCGTTATGTCAGCGATGATCAGCCGGGATATACGCGCAAACGCAACGGCGACGGTTTCGTTTATTTCGACGTTGAAGGAAAACCGATTCGCGACGAACAACGTGTCCTGCGCATTAATCGTCTCGCGATCCCGCCCGCGTATCGAGACGTTTGGATTTGTCCCTCGCCCAATGGGCACCTTCAAGCGACTGGGCGAGATGATCGTGGCCGCAAACAGTACCGCTATCACGAGCGTTGGCGCGAGGTGCGCGATGAAAATAAATACGAGAAGATGCTCATCTTCGGAGAGACGCTCGGAAAAATTCGGCGGCGGGTGAAGAAGGACATAGCGCTGCGCGGTCTGCCGCGAAACAAGGTGCTCGCGACCGTAGTGCACTTGCTCGAGACAACTTTCATTCGCGTCGGCAATGAGGAGTATGCGCGCGAAAACAAATCATTTGGCCTAACGACCATGCGCAACCGGCATGTGGATGTGAAGGGCTCGACCGTTAGTTTTAATTTTCGCGGGAAGAGCGGCGTCATGCACGAACGCGAAGTGGAGGACCCGCGCGTGGCGAAGGTTATTAGAAAATTAACCGACCTTCCCGGCCAGGAGTTGTTCCAGTATGTCGATGACGAAGGTGAAGCGCACAATGTCAGCTCGCAGGACGTGAATGAGTATATGCGAGAAATCAGCGGGGAAGAATTTACCGCGAAAGATTTTCGCACCTGGGCCGGCACGGTGATGGCGGCGATTGCGCTCAATGAAGTTGGCGCATTCGAAAACAAAACGCAGGCAAAGAAAAACGTGCGCGACGCGGTGCACGCCGTAGCAAAAGTTCTCGGAAACACGCCCGCAGTTTGCCGCAAATGTTACGTGCACCCAATCGTGCTTGGAACCTATCTGAGCGGCGCCGCGATTGAAGGATTGAAAAAGCGCGCGGAAGAAACACTGGCCGATTCGCTCGACGATCTCAGCTCGGCAGAAGCGACTGTCCTGGGTTTCCTTCGGGAAAAACTCGCCGCAAAAAAGTAATCAGCCTGTTTCGATCGGAACCGGCGCACGCGTGTTTTCGGCCGATTTGCTCTTCCATAAAATTAGCGCGATGCCGGCGAGGACGAAGAACGCGCCTAGAATTGCCCAATGCGAAAGCGTTTCGCCCGCGGCGAACCAACCGAGCGCGACGGCAAGCGGCGGTGTGATGAGCGAGATGGTGAGGAGATTCGTCACGGCGATGCGATTCATCAGCCAGTAAAATAACAGGAAAGCTGCGACCGAGCCGACGAGCGCGAGATAGAGCAGACAGGCGACCGCGATTTTGCTCCAATGAAAGTGCGCAGGATTTCCTTCGCGCCAAAATCCCACAAGCAATAATGGCACAACCGCAAAAAGCATTTGCCACGCGGAGATCATTGCCGGTGCGAACTTTGTTCGGCGGGCTTTGATCAAGACGTTCGCGTATGAGGTTGCCGCGGCGCCGACGACGATCGCGACGCCGCCCCAGAAGGCCATGATTCCCTGAAAGTCGAGGAGTTTTGCGCAGATAATCGTGACGCCGCCGAGCGCCAGGAAAGCGCCCAGAACTCGTTCCCATTTCAGTCTCTCATCTGGCAAATAAAAATGTGCAAAGACCAGCCCGAAAGTCGGAATCGTTGCCTGCAAAATTGCGGCCAACCCCGAGGAGATATATTGCTCGCCCCAAAAAAGCAGGCCGTAGTTTACTCCAAACATGAGGATACCGGTGATGGCGAGAAGGGAATAATCGCCGCGTTTGGGGAGCGGAAATCGCCGGAAAGAAATCGCGAACAAGATTCCCGCTGCGATGACAAAGCGAAACGCGACAAATGAAATCGGCGGCAAATCTTCCAGACCGATTTTGATCGCGAGCCAGGTCGAACCCCAAATAAGGCAAAGCGCAACCCATGCGACGATTACCGAAAATGAAAGCGCCGCCGTTTTCGCAGGGGCTGCTGATGATAACGCGGTCTTCATGAAGTGACCGCGTAGTGTTGAACGAATATTCCGGCGGTAAAGCCCGAATATCGGAACCTAATTGGTGAGGAAAGGTTCCAAACGGTGGGAAGAGACGAGCGGAAAGAATTTCGCCAACTCGCGCGAATCACCCGCGCTGATCCGCACCGTAACGCAAGCGTCGCTTGGATCGGAACCGGCAAACTTGCGTTCCCATCCTTTTCTCGCCGCGGTGATCAAACGTCCGTAATTCTCTTGCGCTGTGCGCAGCATGCCCTGCGCGAGTTTGCCCGAGTGCTCACCGTGACTGTGTCGCTGGCTCATCTCCGCCCCTTAATCCAGCAGGAAATGCGCCCACTTCGTTAGGCCCGGGCCTCAAAGTTGCTTATCGGAAGAACGACCGGAAATCTGCGTGATTGACGGTCCCCTATGGGCCTATCTCAGCACCCCGATCTCGTCGTCACAGCGACTTCAAGGCGAGCGACACGGACGGTCCGATATCTCTTTGCGGCGATGGCGGTGCTGGTGATCGGCACGACGCTCATCACTTATTTCTCGGGCAGCCGTGTGCTCAAGTTACGAAATCTTGCGGCGGTCCATCGCAGTGTCATAGCGGAGGCGGCGCATTTGCTCTCCGCTCTGACCGATGCCGAGACCGGGCAGCGCGGATTTATTATCACTGGTGACGAGGATTATCTTGCACCATACGACACAGCGCGGACGCAACTGCCCGTAATCCTGGCTCGACTCAAAAAGACACAAGTCATTGCCATCCGACCGCAAACGCTCAAAGCGATCGAACAAATGGCGCAAGCGAAATTAAATGAGTTAGCACAAACAATCGCGACGCGCCGGGACCAAGGATTCGAAGCGGCGGCAACAATGATCCGACAGGGAATCGGAAATGAAACAATGCTCAGCTTGCGCGAACAAATTGGCCGGCTGCAAGATCAACAGGAAGTGGCCTTGGAAAGAGAAAGAAGCGCCGCGGATCAGGCAACGACAACGCGCACCGTCACTTTCACTCTCGCCGCCTTGGCCAATCTTCTATTCATCGCCTGGACCTACCTGCGAATCTCGCGCGCAATCGCCGGTCGAGAAATGGCTTTGGCCGAAGCTGCGCGCGAGCGCACAGAGGTGCAAAGGCAGAAAGACCTACTCGCGGTCACCCTCGCGAGCATCGGTGATTGCGTAATTGTGACCGACAAAATCGGACGCATCTCGTTTATGAATGGCGTCGCGGAAAAATTGACGGGATGGACTTTTAACGAAGCCCGGCTGCGGCCGATCTCCGATGTTTTCAAAATCGTGAACGAATTCACGCGCGATCCCGTGGAGAATCCGGTGGACATAGTGATGAAGACCGGCGGAATCGTCGGCATGGCTAATCACACCCTGCTCATTCGCAAAGACGGAACGGAAGTGCCGATCGACGACAGCGGCGCGCCCATTCGCGACGTTGAGGGTGCGATGTGTGGCGTCGTTCTAGTTTTCCGCGATTTTTCCGAACACAAGGCGACCGAGAAGAAGCTGAGAGAAGCCAAGGAAACGGCCGAGAAGGCAAACAAGGCGAAGGATCAATTCCTCGCCATGCTTTCCCACGAATTACGCACCCCGCTCGCGCCCGTGCTGTCGACGCTGAATCTTTGGGAAGCGAGCGACGAACTTTCGCCAGCGATGCATGCCGACGCACAAATGATGCGGCGAAGTGTCGAGTTGGAGGCGCGGATCATCGACGATCTGCTCGACCTGACCCGAATCGCCAAAGGGATGCTCCCGTTTTCGCCTGAAGACACCGATGTCCATGAATTGATCGAGTATCTGGTCGGAATGTGTCACAGCGAATTCCGCGGCAAGGAACTCGTGCTGTCGCTGCGCCTGGAGGCGGAAATGCACTACGTTTACACCGATGCCGGGCGTTTGCAGCAAGTGCTATGGAATGTGTTCAAGAACGCATCGAAATTCACCGAGTCAGGCGGTAACATCAGCATTGCCACCTCCAACGACGGCCAGCGGAACATTGTTATCAAAGTGGTGGATACGGGCATTGGTATGGCGCCGGAAACGTTGTCGCGCTTGTTCACGCCATTTGAACAAGGCGAGCAACTCATCAGCCGGCGCTATGGCGGACTTGGCCTGGGGATGGCGATTTCTTCCGCACTGATCGAACTGCTCGGCGGAACGCTGACCGCGTTCAGCGAAGGTCTGGGCAAAGGTTCCACCTTTACCATCACTTTCCCGGCCAAGGCGGCCGCTCAGGTCAAACCGAAACCGACCGAGCTCAATCGAACCGTGCGCGCCGGGATGGGCGTAAAAATTCTGCTTATAGAAGATCATAGCGACACGTCGCTTGCATTAACGCGATTACTGAAACGTCAGGGTTACGAAGTCGCGACCGCTGACTCCGTTGCAAGTGGACTTGAAGCGGTCCGTCACAATAAATTCAATTTGCTCGTTTGCGATATCGGATTGCCCGACGGGACGGGATTCCAACTGATCGAAGAAGTGCGCAAACATTCGCGCACGCCCGCGCTGGCTCTTTCTGGCTTCGGCATGGAAGAAGACGTTGCCAAATCGCGCCTCGCCGGCTTTGAGGGTCATCTGACGAAACCAGTCAATTTCCAAAAACTCGAAGCGGCCATCTGGCAGCTCACGAGCAAGAGCGACTAGGTTACGAATAAGTCGTTAGGCGTTTAGTTCGCCTTTACCGTCGCCGCGAATTCGGAGTGGGCGTCGCTTCGGCGCTGCGCGATTTTCTTGCGCTCTTGCGGACAGTGATGGTTTCGGTCGCCGCCGGTTTTTGTTCGTCCTGTGGGTATTTTTTTGTCGACGGAATGATGAGACGCCACGGTTGTGCGCGCAGAGTTCCGGTCAAGTCGGTGAGGTTTTGTCCGCTTGTCTTAAGGTCGGGAGCGAGATCGTCGAGCGCTGATTTCAATTCCTCGGAAGCGGTACGGAAGTTCTGTAATGTCACTTTGATATTGTCGTTTGCGGTCAGTTGAGTGCTGATTTGCTCGACGTTCTTGAGCGAGAGCGAGAGCGAACTATCGCGCGCGGTCAGATTGGTCAGGTTCTCGGCAAAGGTGCGAAATTGCGCGATGGCCATGTTCATCTGCGAATTTTCGTCCGTGATACGGCTCAAATTTTGCGCGGTGCTTTGTAATTCCTTCAATGCGCCCGTCGCGGAATTGGCGACCGGTTCCACGATGTTGAGCATCCTCGAAATCGCTTCGCCGAAATCCGGCACGCGATCGCCCACGAAAATGTCGCCATCCTGTGCGCGTCCCGAACTTTCATTTCCCTGGGTGAAATCGATCGCCGTTTCGCCCAGGAGACCGAGCGTCATTAAGCGCACCTTCGCGTCTTTGAAAACGGCGGCCGATTTATCGACCTGAACATCAATGCGCACTTCGAATTTCGGCACGCTCGCAGGCGAAGGGGAAGGAGATTGGCCAGGAGTTGGGCTTGGAGCATTCTGGGCTTGGGCCGCGCGCGCCGCCTCTTTCGCAGTCACGGGTGAATACAATTTATCGACCTGCCCGATCTTGCGCCCGGCGAGCAGCACGGGCGCGCCGAGTTTAATGCCGGCCGCGTTATCGAAGTACACCTTGTAAGTCGAGAGCGGACGAAAGAGTCCCGGCGCGCCGAGCAGGATAAGGACGAAAGTGAGGATCGCGAGGGTCGCGAGCACGAGCACTCCAGTCAAAATTTCATTACGTCGTAACTGCATCTTTACTTCCTTCCAGAATTGGGCCTTCGGTGCTCCCGCTCAAAAATTGAACGACTACCGGATCGGTTGATTGTTTGAAATGGTCCGCGTCGGACATTTCGATAATTTTTCCCTGATAGAGCATAGCCATTTTTGTCGCGACGCGAAAGGCGCTGTCCATTTCGTGAGTCACGATAATGGAAGTGACCTTCGATTTCTCCGTCAGCGTGATGATCAGTTCATCAATCACGGAACTGATGACGGGGTCGAGACCAGCAGTCGGCTCGTCGAAAAGGATCAGTTCCGGATCCATGACGAGCGCGCGCGCCAGGCTGACACGTTTGCGCATTCCGCCGCTCAGTTCCGAAGGCATGACGTACTTAGCATCCTGCATTCCGACGAGCGCGAGTTTTTCATCCACGACGCTGTCGATTTCCTCGGTCTTCTTATCGGTCAACTCCTCCAAAGGGAGAGCGACGTTGTCGTGGACATTGCGCGAACTGAGCAACGCCGAATACTGATAAACCATCCCGATGCGCGCGCGAACCTGTTGCAGTTTGCGCCGAGACAGTCTGCTGATTTCAAATTGTTTGAAAAAAACTGAGCCCGCGGTGGGTTCGAGGATTCCAAGAATAAGACGCAGGATGGTGCTCTTGCCGCTGCCGCTCTGACCCATGATGACCAGCCGTTCCAACGGTTCAACGGCGAACGAGACACCGTCGAGGACTTTTTTTTGTTCGAACTGCAGATGCACATCACGCAATTCGACCACGGGAGGAGTGGGCGCGCTCATGGAAAGAAAACGACGTAAACGACATTAAAGAGAGTGTCGAAACCGATAACGGTGGTAATCGCGGTGACCACACTGGAAGTGGTAGCGGTCCCGACGCCCGAGGCGCCGCCCGTTACATTCAAACCGCGGTAACAGGCGATAGCTGCGATGAGCAGGCCAAAGAGAAAGCTCTTGAGAACACCGGTGATGATGTCGCGCATGAGCAGCGAATGAATGACGAGATCGTTAAAATAAACAAACGCGATGCTGAAGTAGGCGCGTGAAATAAGACTGGTGGCAACGATTGCTGCGATACTGGAGATGATCGAAAGACATGGCATGAGCGCAAACAAGGCGAGGACGCGCGGCGCGACCAAAAATCGCAGCGGACTGATTCCCATCGCTTCGATCGCTTCCACTTCTTCATTCACCTCCATCGTTCCCAGCTCGGCGGTAAAAGCCGCGCCGATGCGCGCTGCGAGCATGATTCCGGTAAGCAACGGTCCAAGTTCACGAGTAAAAGCAATCGCAACCAGACCGGGAACCAGGCGTTCCGTCCCGAAACGTTGCAGTTGATATCCGGTGAGGAGGGCCATGGTTAGTCCGAGAAAAAATGAGACCATCGCCACCAGCGGGACAGATCCGACGCCGGCGCGCTCGGTATGGCGGAAGAAACTTGCCGCACGAAACGGACGCCGCCCGCGCCGGACGTTGTCCATCGTTTCAGTAAACGTGCTGATGATGAACCAAAACATTCCGCCCACCTCGCGCAGAACTCTGCGACCGAGCTGGCCAATTTCCTGCACCACGACGACAGGATTTGTCTCGATCGTGTCTGCGGACTCGCCGGTTTGGTTCTCGTTATCCCCCATGTTCAGGTGGAAAGTGCCTTAGTTCGCTTCCGTGAAAAGCGAAATAGCGATGCGATTGGACATTTACGCCGGAAAGGGGATTGCCTACATTCACGGAGGCGTCGGGGGTGGATCCAACTGCTCATTCGTTAGGCGCGCACTTGTGAAATTGACTTCGAAATATTTTTCCGCTATCGCGCTGCTCGCGCTGCTCGCGCTGCTCGCGCTGGTCGGGGTGCCGCTGCTGGGCGGACAGGACACATCTATGAAGAAAGATCAGAAAAGGTTTGTTCTCGCTATTCACGGTGGAGCGGGCGCGATCGATCGCGGCAAAATTACGCCAAACTTGGAGCGGGCGTATCGCGATGGCCTGGAGCGCTCACTTCGCGCCGGCTTCGATATTTTGGAAAAAAATGGATCGAGTCTGGATGCAGTCGAAGCAGCGGTGCGCGTATTGGAAGATGATCCGCACTTCAATGCCGGCAAGGGGGCCGTCTTCACCGAGGCGGGAACGAATGAGCTCGATGCCGCGATTATGGATGGTAAAACGCTCAAAGCCGGCGCGGTCGCGAGCGTGAAGCATATCAAAAATCCGATCAGTCTCGCGCGCATGGTGATGGAAAAATCGCCGCACGTCATGATGGATTGTGCCGGCGCGGAAGCGTTCGCAAAACAAAACGGAGTGGAGTTGGTCGATCAAAAATATTTTTACACAGAAGAGCGATGGCAGGCGTTGCAACGATCGAAAGAGGAGAAAAAAGCGGGCGGAGTTGGTGGAAAGAAATTCATCATTTACGATCAGGATCGGCACGGAACCGTCGGTGCGGTAGCACTTGATCAGGCCGGGAACATCGCGGCCGCCACTTCCACTGGCGGCATGACGAATAAAAAAGCGGGTCGCATTGGTGACTCACCGATCATTGGTGCCGGTACCTATGCGAATAATGCGACCTGCGCGATTTCCGCTACCGGCGATGGAGAATATTTCATCCGCTCCGTCGTCGCCCATGATATCGCCGCTTTGATGGAATATCGTGCGATGCCTTTGGCGCAGGCCGCGCAAGAAGTGCTCGACAAAGTCGCCAAGCTCGGCGGCACTGGCGGTCTCATCGCAATCGATCGCAAAGGAAACATTACACAGCCGTTTAACACTTCAGGAATGTACCGCGGCTCGATCGACGAAGCGGGCAAAAGCGATATCGCCATTTACCGGTGAGATAATCCCATGCTTCCGGCCATTTCCGTTGTTGTTCCTTGCTTCAACGAAGCTGAACGCATCGGAGAAACTCTGCGTATCACACTCGATTATCTCAACAAATTTGCGACCGGAAGCGAACTCATCGTGGTGAACGATGGTTCGACCGACGCGACGGGAAAGATCATCCGAGAAGTTTTTTCCGAGCCGACGAATATCGAGACGCATCTGCTCGAAAATTTTCCCAATCGCGGCAAGGGCGCGGCGGTGCGCGCCGGTCTGCTAACGGCCACACGCCCGATCGGTTTGTTTACCGATGCTGATCTGTCGACGCCGATCGATGAGATGCCGAAGCTGATCGAACCGATCGCCGCTGGTGAGCTGGATATTGCGTTCGGTTCGCGAGCGCTTAATCGCGAATTGATTGGGCATCATCAGCCCTGGCGGCGGGAACAGGCCGGCCGCATCTTTAATTTACTCGTTAGGCTGGCGACGGGATTGCCTTATTGGGACACGCAGTGCGGATTCAAAACTTTTCGCCTCGCGCTCTGCCGGCCCATTCTCGAAGCCGCGCGCGTCGACGGTTTCGGTTTCGACGTAGAATTACTCTACCGAGCCGAACAAGCCCATCTCCGAATCCGCGAAATCCCCGTGCGCTGGAATCATTACGAGGGCAGCAAAGTTCGGATATTGCGCGATAGCTGGCACATGCTTCGCGAAATTCTCTCCGTGCGGCGCGCGGCCGAGGTAGGGGCGATTGATCCAATCGCCCGGGCAGTTCGGTGACCGATTACTTCTTAACGATCTCGGCGTTCTCGAGCATCGTGATTCCGCCGCTGCTCGCCATCTTGCCCTTTAGCGTAACCGTTTTGCCAGCGTACTCCGCCAGTTCGTCATTCATCGGTTTATGCGCACCGACGACGAGATACGTCTTGCCATCGCTGACGATGCCGACCGGTCCGCCGCCTTTAATGCATTTTGCGGCACAATCCGCATGCTTTTCTCCACTCGCGTGATGATCGACGTAGCACATTATGTCGACGATTTCGCCGGTCACGGTCTTCTCCGCTGCGGCATCGAGTTTATCTTTGTCATCGTCGTGAGCTAACGCGAATGGCGCCAGAGCAAGCGAAGCAGAAAAAACAATGGCGACAGTCGCTTTTGCTATCGTCGCGGTCCTGGTCTCGAAATTAATCATCGGCCAACCTCGGATCATTTCGGCTAAGATCAACGCGCTTTATCGCCCGCGCTCTATCAGCTCGGCAAACTGCGAGAAAAAATAACTCGCATCGTGCGGACCGGGAGCGGCTTCAGGATGATATTGCACGCTGAAAATCGGCAGGTCGCGATGTCGCATTCCTTCCACCGTGCTGTCATTGAGATTGATGTGGGTGACTTCGATTTCTTTCGGGAGCGAATCCGGATCCACAGCAAAACCGTGATTCTGTGATGTGATCGCGACTTTCCCCGTCCGCAAATCTTTCACCGGCTGATTTCCACCGCGATGTCCGAACTTCAACTTAAATGTGCGCCCGCCAAAAGCGTACCCGAGCACCTGGTGTCCAAGGCAAATACCGAAGATCGGTTTTTTTCCCATCAGATCGCGGACCGCTTCATGCGTGTAGGGCAGAGCGGCCGGATCGCCGGGACCGTTGGAAAGAAAAATTCCGTCGGGATTCGAGGACAGCGCTTCTTCGGCTTTCGTTGCCGCAGGGACGACGGTCACTCCAAAACCATGTTGACGCAGCAATCGCAGAATATTTTCCTTCAAACCGTAATCGTAAGCGACGATGCGCAATCGAATCGGCGGCAGCTTTCGTTTTCCACCTTCTCCATTTCCAATCGACCAAGGTTCGCTCAGTCGATCGTCCGGATCCCATTGATAAGGTTCCGGCGTTGAAACTTCGCGCACGTAATCCATTCCGATGACGCCATCGCCTTCCACCGCTTGCCGCGTCGCTTCCTCCGCCGAAATTTCCTCAGTCGTTAGGCACGCTTTCATCGCGCCGCGTTCGCGCAGATGTCGTGTGAGCGCTCGTGTGTCGATGCCCTGCACGCCCGGTATTTCCCACCGCCGCAAATAATCATCGAGCGATGCTTCCGAGCGCCAACTGCTCGGTATTTCGCTCAGCTCTTCAATCACGAAACCGCGCACGTGCGGCGATCCGCTTTCCTGGTCGAGCGCATTCGTTCCGTAATTTCCAATCAACGGATACGTCATCGCCACGATCTGACCGCGATAGGAGGGATCGGTCAGCACTTCCTGATAACCGGTCATGGAAGTGTTAAAGCAAACTTCACCCACACGCGTGCCGGTTGCACCAAAAGATTCCCCCTCGAAGATTTTTCCATCTTCCAAGGCCAGGATCGCGCGCATGCCTCCACTCTTCCCGCGACTGGCTTTGTTTTCAAACAGTTCGAATTTGGACGCCATCGACTAAAACAAAAACGCCCGAACCAAGTTGGTCCGGGCGTTTGAAGAATTTTACCCCACCGATGCCGTTTAGGTGGATATCCCGTTCCCTTTCGGTAACGGGCGGATAACCGTCGCGAGAGCGTCTGACTTCCAATTAAGGCATGTCATCTTCTCCACTGCGACCAAGCCTCCTTAGTCAATCAAAT
>JBBRYI010000014.1:0-89068 GCA_038237805.1 Chthoniobacterales bacterium
GATGTCGACTCTCATCACATGCGGTATTAATTCGGCTTTCGCAGAGCTATCCCCCACTTTAAGGCAGATTGTCCACGTGTTACGCACCCGTTCGCCACTAGACTTTTCCCGGTATTGCTACCAGAAAGAGACCCGTTCGACTTGCATGTCTTATCCACGCCGCCAGCGTTCGTTCTGAGCCAGAATCAAACTCTCCGTAAAAAACGGTGAGAACTCTTTCGAGCCTCAAAGTTTGCGTCGAATGCCGCTACGGCACCGACAAAATCTGACCATTCGATAATCTGTCTCCGCTCGTAAGCGGACACAGGTTCGTCCGATCTTAAACTAAGATTCCCTTGGCTGTTGCCAGCTTCGGGAAAATTTTTAATCAAAGAAACTCACTCCGAATTGCTTCGGAGTTGACGAAATAACGCACAATTCAATTTTCGCTGACTTTACGCATTTTGAATCTGTTTCCTCGGAACTCATCACGCCGTCTCGGCGGACGTTTTCCTCAGTCGTGCAACAGAACTCAAAACCAAACTGTCAAAGATCATCCATTCTTTTAATCACGCCGAGCTTTACGCGCAGCGGAACCCTCGGTACACGGCAAAACCCGACCCGTCATCACTGTCGACACCGAGATCGGCTCAGCCCTGAGCCCAAGAAGAACTCCATCCCCATGCTTGGAGGTGGACCGCTTACCGCGGGACACAGAACTTAATCAGTCTCTGAATTCGGTCAAAGAAAATCTTTCTCAAAACGAATAATTCCGCAAAGCGGATATCCGGGGAGCGCACGCGACTCGCGTGCTGGCTTCGGCGCCCTCGCCGAAACGAACTTTTCCTTAATCTCCGGTGCTTTAGCAGCGCGTCATCGAGCCTATTCCAACGGCGCGATTTTCCCGAGAGGTTCCAACTGAACTGCTGAACTCCACAATTCTCGCAATTCATTCCTGTGCTGATCGGTCCAAAGCTGAACCAATCGCAAAGCAGTGGCCGGAATGTAGCCGTAGATGATTCGACACGTTTCGATTTCTATGAACGCTTCGTGTTCGCCGTAGATCGCGTGGAAATGTGGAGGCGGATGATCGCCAGAATACATTCGAATGATGATGCCGTAAAAACGGCTGATCTCAGGCATGCGCGGGGGCAGTCGCCGATCTAGCGAAGAACTGGTCCGGCGTTTGACCTGTTAACTTCAAGTAAAGCGCGTCTGAGCAAAGTTCGATCTCGTCGCTCCAGCGAATCTGGCGATACGGACCAATCTGCACTTTCTGGAAAAATGCCGGGTCCTTCCACGCCGCGAAAAGCTTCTTGTTCGCAAACTCAGACAAATCGACCTCGCCCTCGACGCCGTCAGAATAGCGGATAAAAATCCGATTCTTCGTCAGGGCCTTCACTGAAGTCGGGTGAAGCATGATCAAACCTAATTTCTCCGCCCGCTCCGGTCAATCAACTCTCACTCACCACGCGTCCGGCCGCGTCTCATTCAGGGCGGTTTCCATCGAAACGAAGCGCTGCTTCTCGAAATCATCCAACGCATCGACGAAATCTTGCGGAATATCCGTCGATTCGCGCATGCGCTGCACAAGCCGTTCCCGCTCCGACTTCGGCAAAGCTTCGATCTCCTTGAGAATTTGTTCGGCGGTCATCGTCGATTTATGTCTACGCGGAATTAATCACCTCCGGCGGGACATGGCAATGATGCACTAATTCTCTGAAGGCTAAGAAAGCGCTGACACAATTATGCTCAGGGAAGAATCGAGCCGCGGGCGCGAGCGAGATGGACCGTAAAGCCTGCGTGGCAGCAGGTGAGCGTGGGGGAAGCACGCGAATCAATGGAGCGACTGGGGCGAACATAGAACACGTCGCGATCGGGAATCGCGTGGGTAGACGGCAACGCAGCTAGGGTAGCTGGCGCAAGCACGGGGTAGTGCGAGTGATCAAGGCAACACTGCGAGGGTAGCAGCGAGAGAGCGCGGGCAGCGAACACGCCGTGTTGGGAAACCGGCGGGTAGATGGTCAGACTGTCGAGGTGGGCAGTGAGTGAACGGGAGGGAACGAATCAACGAGTCTCAACACTACGGAAGTACCGAAGTCTGCTATCGCGGGATTCAGAACAGCCTCGATCAACGATAACCTGCAGGTTCACATGTAAAAGCGGTATGATGGATTTGGAACTGCGTTGTCGTCCATCTCTGTCATGACCATTCCGACTCTTCGAGCGAAGGATAACGTGATAGGCATCCGTCCGATTCCATCTGCACTGTTCCAGTTCATCTTCGTGAGAGTTAGGATTTCTCGGGCGCGATCTTCCATGTTCGTGCGTCCGCTACTCCCAACCTCGAGCGGGGACGGGATGTGTGGGCCGGGGTACTCTTCCCATGAAGGAATGTATCCCGTAGTGAACAGAAAATTTCTGTCTTCGCCAACGCTGCAAAGGGTTCCGCGAAGCGGTTCCTTCATTCCTCGGCGCAATAGTCTAAATCCCGTTGAAGCAAGCCAGACGAGATCGATTTCCGCGATATCTGCTTGAGCATTAATTCGAAAACCCTCCTCTTCTTCCGGTTGATAGCGGGAAGTTTTATGAACGACCAGTCGTGTCGGTTTGGTACCCGTCTTCGATTCATAGTTGTCGACCACTCTCTGCATCATTTCACTGGCTTGGTCAGGTTTAAGATATGGTTGTTTGTTGCGGATCTGATTGTGAGGAATCGAAGCGCCTTTAAGGGTAAAAGGTTCTAGGTCGTTCGAGAACGCGTGAGCAAGGCTGGAATAAATTAGATTTCCAGCTCGTGTTTTTAGATGGTGAAAAGATATTCCCACGAAGCACGTGTTTGCTTGCAAATCCGCGGGGCGCCAAGGGATATTTCCAGCTTTATAATATAACGCGACGGCCAAATTCCATGCTCTCGTGGCCTCGCTCTGCTTTACGTCTTTTTCATCTTGAGCGTAGGTATGTCGTCTAATCACCTGTATCGGCACTGCATTAGGCTGCATCATGCACCGAGCCTTAAGCGCTCGATGAAAATTTCGGAACAGCAGCTCATCGGCTTGAGGCAAGAGTTCAGCGGCGCTTTTCAATTCTTGCGGATCGGGTTCGAAGAATTCAAGTTGGTTACTCTCTTCACGTTGCTTTAGACGTTCCAATTTTCTGCGCTGCTCGTAAGACAGTGCAAAGTTTTCCAAGCGAAGCGCGGCTACATCCTCCGGAAAACAGACTAAGATGCAGGCTGGTCCACCATCCACAAAGAGAGACCCGATTGCATCGCCATATAACTTTAAAAGGTCACCAAATTGTTCGCTGCCAGATTTGGCCAGAGCGAGCGCAAATTTATTGCTATCAAGGCGAGCTATAAACCGCTTATCAACGATGAAGCGAGCCTTTACAGCTTTTCCAGAACCAGGGAATTCTAGAAACCTCTTCGCGTTAGATTCAGGACTTACAATCATTCTATCCATCTTCTCGAACCACGATAGAATGGGTTCGATCTGATCCGGCAACGCCACTAGTCCCAAATGTATATCTTTTGCTGGCGTATCACGTTTGCACAGTAATGGTCCTGAAATAGGCATATAAACCTTTGGGTCTTCACCCGTAACGGCATTGCCGAACTCCAATTTTGGCTCCTTTAGTGTTGCGATCGTTAAATTCATTGCAGTTCCCGAATCGCTGGGACTTCAATCGCCACGTAGTTAGTATCGAGAATAATGTCAGTCACGTAACTTTCACCAATGTTGATCGCGGAGGTGCCGCGTGACAAATAGCTAGCCCAAAAAACTAAGTCGTGATCAACACTGACGTTGCGGTCAAATTTCATTCGTCGCGTTGCTCGACTCGTTTGTAGGAAGGGCGGCAGTGGAGTGCTACCATCAGATCTCGTAAACACGTAGGTAGGTTTTAGTTGTAATGCCCAAGTGCCATCCATCTCCACAATGGCATAGTAAAAGCCTTCATTCTCAAACCACGGTTTATGTTCGGTACCTCGTTGCTTTACAACCTCGCGCGTAGCACGGTTCTTTACTCTTGATTTGTAGGTTATCTTAAGAGGACCGCTACCTCTAAGGCAAAAAAAGGCTCTCTTGCGCTCTCGATCTACGACGAGCCCATCCTTTTCGAACCTGTATAAATAAAATTTCCAATGTTTAGCGAGTAAGGATACGAAGATTCTCCGTAGGTCCTTATTTGTAAGATAAAGGCAAACGTCTTCTTCTTTAACCGAGTCAGGAAGGCCGTGCTTTTTCGCGAAATCCGGGAACTCGTTTGGTGGACTAAATGTAACGATACTTTCCTCATGTAAGCGATAAATGGGCGCCAATTCGGCTTCTTCGACCGAATCGAAAAACAGTCGCTCAGCATACACGTCTCGTTTAGGGAGCTTGTACACTTTAGATGGCAAGACGCGAAAAGGTAGGAGATTCGTTATGAAAGTGTCGCCCACCGAAACAGGCAGAGCGACCCTCGAAAGGCGTGGAAATCGTTGAAAGGCTTGCAACAGAGTCGCCGACAATGACTGATTGTTTTCAAGACAGAAGAATTCTGAACGGCCACCATGCTGAGGCATTAATCCCTTAACGTCGTCTAGGCCTGTCCCAGCCTTGTCCATGTTTCCAAGGCCATACACGATGTCCGCGAGGATCGGATTTCGCATTTCGTAAACTCCTCGCACCGGCTCAAAGTTTCCATCTTGTTTCGGCTTTGTTGCGCGCAGAACTTTGGGCATCAACCCGCCTGGATTCGTAAACTTAAGTAATCTACCAGGTTCGAAATCTACCCGTGAGTATCCCTCCCTCTCGTAATCCCGGTGGATTAGCAGATTGATAGCGAGTTCTGTTAATGCACGTTCTGGATAAGCTATCTTTTCTTCGGATGATTTACCGGTTTTGATCCGCAAGGTTTCGTTGACGTCGGTTCCGCTGAGTCGGCCGATCAGAGCTTCGAATTGCGCGAAAAGGTTGCCTTGAAGAATTTCCTGTTTTTTGCCCTTGGTAATAAAGGCAACAAATGAATTCGTAAAAAATTGCTGTGGTTGTTTTCCAAACAAGAGAATTCCGGCAGCCGTCGGAAAAACTTTGTCGCCTTCCTTAACAGTCAGCTGCAAGTCCTCTAAGCAACGAGACAGATTCTGCCGCGTTACCTGAGGGTATTTGAGACGTTGGCTATACGTAACCAAAGTCGAAAGTATTAAATCACTGTCTAAATCTTGAACCGTTGCCCCACGTACAGGTCGCGCATCGAATGACAATGAACCATCGCTCGTCTGCGATGCTCCGCGCGATGAGGAAAGAAAGAAAGTGTCGTCCTTCAATTCTTCGGCCAAGTCGCAAAAAAGCCTGTCGAAGTCTTCTATCTCGAGAAAAATGAAGTTTTGTCCTAGCCTCTCCGCTAGTTTGGTTACACTTGGATGGGCTTCATTGTTTGGAAGGGAACACCAATAGATCCCGTGGCGGTAGCCGTCGCATTCGTGTATTCCTTCCTCGATTAGGTGTCGCATGACCGAGGTTTCAGCTCCTCTGTATCCCACCACTACGAGCGGGCACTCTCGCATTAGGGGACGCAATTTCGTAACGAGTGTCGCGTCTAATTGTTGCGTCTCATTGATAAGATTCTGATCTCGGTAGAACTCAACAGCCCCATGCAGGTAGACCACCTGCCAGTGATTAAAGAGACTAAATTGGTCGATGTCGCCTTTTGCGCGGTTTATTTCGATCACATGTCTTATATGCGGGGCTTTCTCCCACAGCGCATCGGCTAGTATGGAATCGAAGTTTGTTGTTAAGACGGTCCAGCACAGTTTCTTCGCCATGATTTCGGCCAATCTGTGATATCCCTCACTAATTGAACCGCGGCCATGCATTATCTGCATGAAGAATCGCCTTCGAAAATCCTGTGGCTTCAGTAGATGTTGAACGGCCAGCGGGAAATTTTCCGCAAATCGCTTCTCGTCATTAATGAACCAACCCTGACCCTCAAGATAACGTCGCCAGTCGCTGGTCTTGACCTTTCCTATCGCCTGCTCGTCGCCGAGCTCGACGAATGCGTACGAGTGGCGCGCGATTAGCTTCACGAGATCCGCGGCTAAGGGAATTCCGGAACGAAACGACGCTCCGGCCCCCAATAACACTACTGGCCTTGTTGCTTGGTCGGAACGAAATCGGGCGGCGAGCCGGGTGACTGAACTTTGATGTTTCATCCGATATCCAGGAATCCCCCCTCAGTCGAATGATGGCAACCTCTTGATCAATCCCTAGGGGGGACCGCCCGTTGGGCTACAAGATAGAGTGGGAGGCCCGCCGAGATCAACAAAAAGCGGTATTATTTCGGAAATTTCTCTGCGGGTCACGCTGTTAGCCCCTACGGCAACAGGTGACCGGCTTTCGGCACTAGAATTCGAAATTCTTGAAAGAATCTGTTCATATTCGTAACGGCTTCACGACCGGCTTCTGGAACTTGAGCGCCAGGCCGTAATTCGCCTGGCACATAACCAGGAACCTCCGTGACTTTCGGATGGACGAGCGAATTTCGAGCCTGAGCTAGATTATTAACGACGATGGAGATTGCATGATTTTTGCCGATTGAGACTGAATCGCACACTCGTAACAAAGTGCGAAGCTTTGCAAGCAGTCCTAACCTTTCGAAGTTACGGATATATTGATTTTCCCCGAGGCGTGCGACGCCGTAATAATTGAGGAACCCTTCGACTGCCATTGTCGAAAAGATTAAAACGGAGTCGGATAGAATATCCCGACGAGAAGTAAGCGCTTTAAGTCTGGGGTAATTGTTGGGATCTCTAACGGTTTCACTTAGCGGCAGTGGCCACATCTGTCGAACGTCTTGCACAGCGATCTCCAGTTCACCGAGCAGTGTTCTAGCGTCCTCAAGGAAGCGAACGTGGTTTGTTAAATAAAACCCGATCGCATCCTCCAGTGGTCGCACTTGATAATGTTTCTTTCGTCGGAAAAAGCCTAACCAGCGTAAAATCGCCTGCATAAATCACCCCGTTTGCATAGTGTCTGTCCACGCTAATTACAGTTGTGTGACAAACAAGTTTTGCGTGTTGTGTCGCCTGCTTCGGGAGTATGACGCGGGCAGCACGTGCGTAAAATGCAAGCAAATGCTGTCCGCCAGTTCGCTCGCCGCGGCGACACGAATCCGTCCCGTCGCCGATACCGCTTCCAATCCAGATCGCCCCACACCCTTCACACCAAATCCAAATACGAACTCGCCTCTTTCAAACTCGACTGGATCCGCCTTCGCCGCCGCTATGGCGTGACAAGTAAACCAGTTAAGTCTCACACCGCGCGAATTACCTTTCATCCATCGTAACCGCCTTCGCCAAAACACTTGCTTCGGCGTGTCAGGACCGGCTTACGATGATCCGCCACTTGCGTGTGCCCTCGGTCTTTCCCGAATTTGTCTATCGTAAGCGGCTTACGATAAATGGCGGGAGCGCGCACCGGCGTTGAGAGCCATTTCCACTCGAGGGCTCAAGGGCGTTGACGCAGGATTTCGCTATGCTGACGGCTGATCTTCGGAGGCGGCTTGCCCTTTTGCTTCGCCACGCGCTTCGCCTCGCGGATGGCGACCATGACCTTTGCTTGTTGGCGTGTCAGATCGCGGCGACCGGATGATCCGCCGCGGCTGCCGATCTCGGCAAAATACTGCCGCACTGTTCGCGGGAGCGTGACTCGTTCGCGCTTCATTGATCTATCGTAAGCCGCTTACGATATGTTGCAAAAGACGTAATCCGGAGAAGGCGGGACCGTTCCCTGGATGCATCGTAACCGGCTTACGATAACTACGATTTGCATGGCGACGGGAAACGACGTGATAGTGGAGCGGGTCGTCCTCCATCCAATTCTCTATATCGTAAGCGGCTTACGATAGAGCGGGATGTTAAGCTACGCTATGGGGCGATGTTGATGGACGGGAACCCGGCGGTTTGAAGCTCGTTATTCAACGCGAGCACGTCTTGCGCGAGAATGTTTTTCCAGTGCTCGATCAGTGAAGTTGCCTGGAGTCGCACGTCGCTGACGGCGGCTTTGACACGGTCGGTGGGCGGAGCGTCAACGCCCTGGATCTGGTCGAACAAACTTTTCGCTGAATCGAGCGCGTGCAGCGAAGGCGGCGCACCGGGACGCGGATTGGGAGGGCCCAGCTCTTTTATCTTGCTGTTCAGCGCGTTGAATTTGTCTTCGACGTTCTTCGGGAGCGATTGCTCTTTGAGTTTCGTTAGTTGCTCGACTAACGAGTCAAACGTCTTGCCGATCGTTTCGAGCGTCGCTCGCATGTCGCAAAGTTGCCGGGAGAGTTCGAATTGTGTTTGCAGTTCGGCCGCGGACATTTGGACGCGCGGATCCATCTCCACGGTCAGCGGCTGCGTGTAGTCCTTGCCGTTCGCAGTCAGCACGATGGTGTAATCTCCGGGCATCACCCATGGCGATGTCGGTGCCGTGTTGCCGTAAATCGCAGCGATCGGATAATCCGGTTCGATACCGGTGAGCGCAGGGTAATGCATGTCCCAAAGAAAACGGTGCATGCCGCGCTGGGCGGAGAGCGATTGCAACGGGCGGATCCAATAGCGCGGGATCTTTAGCTTTTTCAGATCGGGTTGCGCCGGCTTGTCGGTGCTGGAATAGGGCCTGACTAAATTTCCGTTTTTCTCTTTGATCTCGAGCGTCACGGGATCGGAAACGTCTTCAGGCAGGAAATAATCAATCATCGCGCCATCAGGCGGATTTTCGCCGGCCGGCTCGTCAGGTGGGAGTGGGGTATCGGGGTTGAGATTCCAACGAACACGAAGCGCAGTCTGCGGTTTGAACAAGACGGAACTCTGTTGATTGCTGGTGAGTTGACGCAGCGGCGTGATGTTATCGAGAATCCAGAAGCCGCGTCCATGCGTCGCGACTGCGACATCGTCATCTTTAATAATTAAGTCGCGCACGGAAGTGGCCGGCATGTTCAGTCGCAACGATTGCCAGTTGTCGCCGTCATCAAAGGAAACATAGACCGCGCGTTCGGTCCCGGCGAAAAGCAGTCCTTTTCTTTTCGTATCTTCCCGGACGACGTTGACGGTTTGCCCGTCCGGAATTCCCTGCACGATCTGCGTCCAGGTTTTGCCAGCGTCGTGTGTGCGATAAATGTGCGGCCGCACATCATCGAGACGCAACGTGTTCACGGCCGCATAAGCGGTGATGGCATCGAAATGGCCAGCGTCGATGAGCGAGATTTTCTGCCACGCTGAAATCGCGGGCGGCGTGACATCGTTCCACTTCTTTCCGCCATCACTCGTTAGGTGAATTAACCCGTCGTCGGTTCCGCACCAGATGCGATTCACATCGATGGGCGAGGGCGCAACGGTGTAGATGACGCCGCGCTGTTTTACGTCCGCAGTCGGTTCGTTGCGGTATTTTCCAATGCTCGCCGGCAACTCGTACGTTTTCCGGCTCAGGTCGGGACTGATCTGTTTCCAATTCCGGCCGCCATCGCGCGTCTGCCACAGCGTGTTGCCGGCGAAAAAAAGAAGGTGTGAATCTTTCGGAGAAAAAACGATCGGCTCAGTGCGGATCATTCGGAAATCCGGGGAGCGCAACGGCACGGGCAGAATTTCTTGCGCCTGTCCGGTGCGACGATCGTATCGCGTCAGTTTCCCGCCATAAATGATGTCGGGATCGAGCGGATCAACGACAACGTATCCGTATTCTTCTGCCGCGACCGGATGCCAATCGCGAAACGTGATCGCGCCGTCATTGCCGCGACTCACGATTCCAACCGAGCCGCTCTCCTGTTGCCCGCTATACAATCGATATGGAAATGCGTTGTCGGCGCTAACGTGATAAAGCTGCGCGGTCGGTTGGTTATACCACGAGCTCCAACTTTGGCCGCCGTTGACCGTGATGATTGCGCCTTGATCGCTACCGAGCAGAATTACGTTTGGATTTTCGGGGTTGATCCAGATATTTTGGTAATCGTCGCCACCGGGTGCGCCGCGCCAGCCGTCCCACGTTTTGCCGCCGTCGACGGATTTCCAACAGACAACGCTGGCCGAATAAACGATCGCCGGATTTTTCGGATCGAATCGCACGACCGGCAAATCGCCGCCACCAATACCGGCAGCGGGTCGCGAATCGTCGGTCGGGTTTACCCATGATTCACCGCCATCGTCGGACCGATAAAGTTTCGAGCTGACCGAAGTCCGAACAGTAGCTAGCAAAGTACGGGTCGAACTTGGCGCGATCGCAAGGTTGGCCTGAACGATTTTGTCGGGGAGACCTTTGCTCAGTTGATTCCAGGTCTTGCCGTCATCGATCGATTTGAAAATGCCACCATTAGTTCCATTCCAGGTGCTGTTTTCCCACGGTCCTTCGCGCGATTCCCAGAGCGATGCGTAGACGACATCGGGATTCGCCGGATCAATCTGCACGTCACCGCCTCCGGTGTTTTCGTCGCGGTAAAGAACTTTCTCGAAAGTTTTGCCGCCATCGAGCGAGCGGAAAATTCCGCGCTCCTCGTTAGGCCCGTAGGGATGGCCGGCTGCAGCGACAAAGAACCGATCGGGATTTCGCGGATCAACCGCGACCTGCGCAATCTGCTGTGCATCGCGTAAACCCAAATGGGTCCAGGTTTTTCCCGCATCGATTGATTTGTAAATTCCATCGCCAACAGACAAATCGGGGCGATGCAAACCTTCGCCGCTACCTACGTAAATTACGTCCGGATTCGAAATCGACACCGCGATCGCGCCGATAGAACCGGTTGGCTGATCATCGAAGATCGGCTGCCAGGTTCGCCCGTAATCGGTCGTCTTGAATACGCCGCCATTGACCTGCGCCATGTAAAATGTGTTCGGTTGAGAGGGGACGCCGGCGATCGCGCGCGTTCGACCGCCGCGGAAAGGTCCGACGTTGCGCCACCGCAAAGCCGAATCAAAATCCGCACCGAAAGTTATATGGCCGAACGGACCGACAGATAAGAGCACCGCTGCGTAACAAACAAGAGATCGAAGTCTTGGCATTGGGAAGAGGATTCTTAGCAGATGCGCACCTAGTTAACCGAAGATTTTTTCAACAAAACGTAATGACGTATTTTGAGAATTGGCTTTCCCAGAATGTCACTGTTTCGACATAGCGCAGCCCGGTTTTTTCCAGCACCCGCACCGAGGCGATGTTTTCTGGCATGACCAGGCCGATGATTTGTTTGAGACCGAGATCGGCGAACCCGTAACGCACCGAGGCGAGCGCAACTTCAGTCGCCAATCCCCGGCCCCAGTGAGCTGGCAGCAGGCGGTATGCGACGTCGACCTCGCCGAGTTCTTCCAGATATTTCAAACCGGCAAAGCCGATCTGTTCGCCGGTACTTTTCAGGATACAGGCGCCACGGCCGTATCCGTATTTTCGGTAATCTGCGATCGGATGTTCGAGCAATAGTTGCCGGGCCTGATCGACACTAGTTAATTGCTTATCGGGGACGAACCGTAATACCTCCGGGTCGCTGTTTAGCTGAAAGAACGCCTCTGCGTCACTTTCTACAAACTCCCGCAGTAGCAGCCGATCTGTCTCGAGAATTACTTTCATCGCTCAGAAGTTGATGGTGGAGTGTTGAGAGTTGAGAGAAGAAAGCTGAAAACTGAAAACGGAAAGCGGGACAGACGTTGAGAAGTTGAGTGTTGAGAGAGTTGATAGACAGACAGTAATTTATCGGCGATGACACGGCGAACATTTCTAAGCACGACCGCCGCGGGCGGAGTCTCTGTCCTGGCCGGCGGATTACAAGCGCTTGCTGCGACTGCGACGAGTTCGAAATCTACATTTCTCTTGGGCGGCGATCTTTCGGTGAATCGACTGGGCTTTGGCGCGATGCGGCTGACGGGTGAGGGGATTTGGGGGTTGGCCGCCCGATCGAGATAATGCGCGCAAGATTTTGCAACGGGCCGTCGAGCTCGGGGTGAACTTCATTGATACGGCCGATGCGTACGGTCCGGAAGTGAATGAGCTGCTTATCGCCGAGGCGCTCCATCCTTATCCGAAGGGATTGGTAATTGCGACCAAAGGAGGCAATACGCGGCCAGGACCTAACCAGTGGGTACCGAATGGTCGGCCCGGAATACCTGACTCAGTGTGTCGAGAAGAGTTTGAAGCGATTGAAGCTGGAGCGGATCGATTTGTATCAACTGTACCGCATCGATACAATATTACCGATCGCGATTCAGAAGAGGCGCTGACCTATTGCGAGAAAGAAAAGATGGGATTCATCCCTTGGGCGCCGATTGGCGGAAGCGGCAGAGGTTCGTTGACCAAATCCGACAATCCGCTAGAAGCGGAGGCGAAACGTCACAGCGCCAGTGCCGTGCAAATTGCCCTCGCGTGGTTACTGCAAAAATCCCCGGTCATGCTGCCAATCCCGGGCACGTCGTCTCTCGCGCATCTCGAGGAAAACATGAAGGCGGCGAAACTCCAACTGACGCCTGCTGATTGGAAAACGATTGAAGCGTTGGCGGCGCGAGCGTGAACCGCTGTCGAACTTTCGTTTGCTCGGGACGGCTTGGCTAGCTTCCCTCCTGCCGGAGCGAGGGCTTTTTCGTGTATTGCACGGGCATTGATACAATTGGGTCGTCTAGTCGCACCTCGGGGCGGCGGCGACCGACGACACGAACATAGCCGACGTGACGGCCGGCATCGGCTTCCACCGCCTGGATTTCAGTGGCGTTATCTGGGGCGACCGCGCGCTGCCAATCCAGCCAAGCCCGCCATCCCTCAGGCAGAATGTCGGCAAGCTCTACGGTCACAATACCGGTTCGTTCCCAATGTCGCCGCCACCACGCTGCCGAATGCAGACACCACATGCTTGGTTCCCACCACTCTCGAAGATGATCAGGAATCGGGCCTTCGATTTCGCGCACCAACCCAGATCCTGCAATTCCGATCGCGCCGCCCGGCTTCACGAACCGCGCCAGATAGTTCAGATACAAATCATCCGTTCCGTAATAAACGAAGGAGTCGATGCTGATGATCGCGTCGAAAAAATCCGTGGCGAACGGCAGCGACCGTGCGTCCGCGTGGATCGGGAAGACGCCATCTTCCACGCCGCTGTCACGAATTCGCTGGAGATTTTCCGCGGCGCTGAACCACAGATCAGTCGCCCACACCTGCACGTCGAATTCGCGGCGGAGGAAAATCGATGACGCCGCGCGTCCACAACCTAGATCGAGCACGCGCATGCCGGGGCGTAAGTCGAGCGCCGTAGCGAGCCACTCGGTCATCCAGAGCGAATTACTTCCACCGCTGGCACTGGCGATGATCCATTCGGGATTGTATTTCGACGAGCGGGGAAATCGCTCGGAAACGAACTGCTTGTCTGAAGTCATTTTGTTGCAAGTGGAGCAATCCCGCGCGTCACCTATGCGAATCCAGTTTGCTCGCGGGAACCGCTTTCTGCCCGCGCGGCGGATAGATCAATAGTCCGTTCACGCGCCCCTTATTGTCGATCTTAAACGTGACGCGAAGTGGGAGCTCCGACGCAAAGAAATCCCGCGTGGTTTCCGGACGGATACGCAACTTCGGAAGTCCCCAGTCGGCGGGCGATTCGATCGTCAGGAAATTACCGTCGCGCGAGACAGTAAATATTCCTTCGCCTTTTGCTTCATATCGGCCGGCGTAAGAATCGAGTAGCGCCGAATCAATTGCGATCTCCGTGTGTTTCGTATTCGCCGGTTTTGCTAACGGGAAATCGGATCGAAGCAGATGACGCGCAATGTCGTCAACGCTTCCCAGCTGGTTCGAGAGGACGACGACGCCAATCCGCTTCTTTGGATCCCATGCCATCGAGCTTGCATAGCCAAAGGAGCCGCCGTCGCGAAAGATTATTTGATCGTCGCCTGTCCCGATCACAGTCCAGCCGAGTGCTTGCTCCTCGCCGCGGCCGGCGGGCCGACGCGTGTTGACGGTAATTTCCATCGCCGGAGTAAGCGGCAAACGCTCGTAACCCATGGCCACAGACAGGACCCCCAAAAGATCGTTGGCTGTTGAATAAAGTCCGCCGCCAGCGGGCATGATCGAATAGATTCCGAGCGTGGCGGCGATTGGCGCCGGCTGCAATGCGGCGTCGTGACCGACTGCAAGATTCGTTTTCATTTTTGGCGACAATGCAAAGTCGGTGTTCGTTAATTTCAGCGAAGCAACGACACGCTTGCGCACGAGGTCCTCGTAATTCATTCCGGCGCGAGAGGAGAGGGCTTCACTCAAAAGCCAGTAACCGAGGTTTGAGTAATCCCATTCGCTACCGATGTCGCGTTTCAGCTGATAGCTGGCAATGTACTGTTTGAGATCGGCCGCGGAATATTTCGCCGCCGCCGGATCGTTGAGGGCGGGTGCATTCTCCGGCATGAACGGCAGACCCGAGGTGTGTGTCGCAAGATCGACCAGCGTGATCGTTCGGCCGTTGCGTTCTGGAATTTTGAAGTCGAGATATTTTGCGACCGGATCGGCAAGCGCGACCTCCTTCCGCTCGCCCATGTCGGCGAGGAGAAGCGCGGTGAACACCTTGGTGACCGAAGCAATCTCGAAAACGGTGTCGCCGTCCAACGGCCGAGTGTCGCCCGCGTTTCGATGGCCGTACGAAATGATCCTTCGACCTTGCGGTTCGATCACGCCGACAATAATGCCAATGTCGTTTTCCTGACCGCCAACCCGCTCGGCGAGGGTCTTACGAATCTCAGCATCCGACGGGAGAGGGAGCGAGCTTTGGGCCGCCTGATTCTCAACAACTGTTGTGATTAGACTTGCAAAGACGCAAGCGGCAAACGCCGCGGACTTGGAATATCGAATCATGAAAGCCTCACTTGCTTTCATTGAGATGCACGAGATCCGAAATTTGGATTCAAATCGTTGACGACTTTTTTTGCGTGCGAGACAGACTGATTGTTCGACAGAGAGCGAGCGGAGCATAGGTTCCGAAGATGAATTCCTTTTCGAACTTCGTTAGCCTTCACCCTTACTTCAAAGTTCATCCTGGAAAGCTCGAAGCCTTGAAAGCCGCGTTCCCGGCTTTCATTGAGAAAACGGCGAAGGAAGAGAAAAATCTTTTTTATGGGTTCACTATCAATGGTGATGAAATTTTTTGTCGCGAAGGCTACATGGATGCCGAGGGCGTTCTCGCCCACCTCGACAACGTGGGCGCGTTCCTTGCCGAAGCGCTCAAGATGGCTGACTTGATCCGAGTGGAACTGCACGGCCCGGCGAAGGAGCTCGAGAAACTAAAGGGACCGCTTGCGCATCTCAATCCTGCGTGGTTCACAGTCGAGCAGGAACGAACGTAGACGCTCCCACGGACCAGCATTCGATAGTGGATTCCGAACCGCTCCATAACATCGGTGATTATGCGCGTGCTGCACGACGCACGCTTACGAAGGATGTCCTCGATTACTACGAAGGCGGGGCGCTGGATGAAATTACTCTGCGAGAGAATGCCGCTGGTTGGGAACGACTGAAGCTTTACTACCGCGTTCTCGCGGGAGTGGGGAAACGCGACCTGACCACGACGGTCCTGGGTCAACCTATCTCGATGCCAATCGTGGTCGCGCCGACCGCGTTTCATAAACTAGCCTGCGAAACGGGAGAGATCGCGGCAGCAAAAGCAGCGAAGGCGGCCAGAACTTTGTTCATTCTCAGTTCGCTTTCGAACACCGCGATGGAATCGGTCTTTGCGCAGGCGGCGAGTCCGCGGTGGTTTCAGCTCTATATATATAAGGACAGGAAGATCACGCTCGAGCTGGTGCAACGCGCAGAGGCGGCCGGGGCGGAGGCAGTCGTTCTGACCGTTGATGCGCCCGGCCTCGGCACGCGCGAACGCGATGCGCGGAACAACTTTCGATTGCCGGACGGTGTCGCGGTGGAAAACCTTGCACCCTTAGGGAAAGGCAACTTTCCTCAAGTGAAAGGTTCCGGCCTTGCCGCTTACGTCAGAGCAAATTTCAAAGAGGATCTCGGGTTCGACGATCTGGATTGGTTGTGTCGGTCCACTCAATTGCCGGTGGTGGTGAAAGGCATCTGTCGCGGCGATGATGCACGCCGCGCGGCTGAGCATGGCGCGAAAGCGATGGTGGTTTCCAATCATGGCGGACGCCAACTAGACACGGCTCCTGCGACCTGCGAAGCGTTGCCGCATGTGGTCGATGCGGCGGGAGATCGTTGCGAAATCTATGTCGATGGCGGAATTCGTCGCGGCAGCGATGTGCTGAAAGCGATTGCGCTCGGCGCGCGCGCAGTGCTGGTTGGCCGGCCGATTCTATGGGGCTTGTGCCTCGACGGTGAACAAGGCGCGACGAATGTTTTGGAAATTCTGAGACGAGAGCTGGACGAAGCGATGTTACTCTGCGGCTGCACAAAGCTTAGCGATATCGATTGCTCTTTGCTTAAGCCTTAGCGGCAATGCGAAGCGAAGCGAAGAATATTCGCGAGACGTTGAGATTGCTCGACAAGGTTTTCCGTTTTACTTCGGGCTGGCTAACGTAAAGTGGAGAGGTCCATGAACACGGAAGAGCTCCGATCTTTACAGGCGCCGCTAAAAGAGCGTTATCGCCAGCAACCAGAAACAGCGCTCGTTACTTTGAAAGCTGAAGGCCAACTCGGCGAAGATGTGAGCTGTAGGATTGCAACGAGCAAAGCAATGATTGAAGCAGGATTACATCCGGCCACAGGCGGAAACGGATTGATGGCCTGTTCGGGGGATATGCTTCTGGAAGCATTGGTAGCTTGTGCTGGTGTTTCCCTGGCGGCAGTAGCGTCCGCGATAGACGTCGAAATACGTCATGGAACAGTGCGAGCAGAAGGCGACTTGGATTTTCGCGGGACGTTGGGTGTGTCGAAAGAAGTGCCAGTGGGTTTTCAGCAGATACGGTTGCACTTCGAGCTGGAAACGGATGCAAAGGAAGAAGAATTAGCGTCGCTGCTTCGCCTGACCGAGCGTTATTGTGTAGTTTATCAAACACTCCAACATGCAACGGAAGTTATCACTTCACGCAAAGTGGTGACGCCCGAGCCAGGTTAAAACCGACAGAAAGGAAAACGCTCATGCCACTCTATATGGATCGTCACGATGCCGAAGGCGTCACGCCGGAAGCACTAGCGGAGGCGCACGAAAAGGATTTGGCCGTACAACATAAACACGGCACTAAGTACTTGAACTACTGGCACGACCAAAGGCGGGGATGTGTATTTTGTTTGGTCGAGGCTCCGAACAAGGAAGCCGCCGCCGAAACGCATCGCGAAGCGCACGGCCTTCTTGCGAATGAAATCATCGAAGTAGACCCCAACACGGTGAAAGCATTCTTCGGGGATCTAAAGGAGACTCCTGCGCTCTTAGAGATTGCTGAGTTGCAGCAAGACGAACCGCGAGAGGATAGCGGTTTTCGGACGATCTTGTTTACCGATCTGGAAGGTTCCACCGCTTTCACGAACGAGCTCGGTGATGCCAAAGCAATGGAGTTGATGCGCACTCATAACCGAATTGTTCGAAAGGAATTGAAGAGCCATGCCGGGCGCGAAGTGAAACATACCGGCGACGGATTCATGGCGTGCTTTGCCTCGGTGGGCCAGGCTGTCGACTGCGCGATTGCTATCCTACAGTCGTTCGATTCCTATAACAGACAAGGTCCCGACGCGGCTTTGCGTGTGCGAATTGGTCTGAGTGCCGGCGAACCGGTTGCGGAGGGCGAAGATTTATTTGGCGCGACGGTGCAACTCGCCGCCCGCCTTTGTGCCGCCGCTCAACCGGAACAAATCATGGCAGCGAGCGTGGTGCAGGAACTGTGTCTCGGGAAAAAAGTGTCATTCAGAAGTCATGGCACACGAGAACTCAAGGGATTCGATCGCGCTGTAAGTGTCCACGAAGTTGAATGGCGGCAGCGGTCGGACGCATGACGTCTAGCAAACAAGTAGGTCCGGCTTTCCTACTTGTCGCTCGGCCAGGTTAGTAATCGGCTTTTCGTCGATCTGTGAGGTTACTGCTGGTTCTGCGACCATAAGCGTGAGCCCAGAACGGTGAAAGTTACGCTCCATAGATGAGCTTATCCAATTTTGATAGCCCTCAGTGCAGTTCGATTCGCGATTACCTGTTGCGGAACAACCGGAGAAAAAAATGAAACGCCAACAATTCAAGAATCTAATCGGCACGTTCGCGGCTGCAGCAATCATGTTGTGGCCGGGCGCGTGCGCCACACAGACAGGCAACGTCGCTGATACAAGCATGGAGCAGGCGCTTCTCACGGCTCACTTCAAGGTCAAAACCGCGACGACGGTCGAGCAACGTAATCACCTTCGCACCCTGCCCGATAATCGGTTTACGACGGTGAAACAAGGTAGCGAAACTTACTACCTCTACGCGGACGAGAGCCATGGTCGCTTGTATGCGGGAGACCATTGGGCGTACCAAGCTTTTGTAAATAACATAAAGAACAACCGACTCCGGCAGCAGGGCGCATTCGTTTTTGAAACAGATCCGAGTAACAGAGCAAATAACAGGACGGTAGTGATCTGGCACGATTGGTCGCCATTTCAACAATGGTAATTGGTTGGAAAGGAAATAGCCGGTGAAAGTAGGGTGAATCCTCCTTCGTCGAGCGTTTTGGCACGTCTGAGGAAAGGCCTCGAACCGCGATCACTCGCGGCAGCAACACCGTCTGCGTTGACAGTGATTTGGGTGAACGTAATCTGCGCTTCATGAGCGAAAAATCTCCAGAAGCGATGCGAATCGCGAGACATCACGAGATCACTCGTCGCAAATTTCTTGGCACAGCTATCGCAGGTGGAGCCGCTATTCTGGCGGGAGGGTCATTCGTTACGGAGCAGAAACTTGTGGCGGCGACGAGCCCTGCTACTAAACCTTCGTTTCTTATTGGCGACGATCTTTTGGTTAATCGACTTGGCTATGGCGCGATGCGCCTAACGGGCGAGGGCGTATGGGGTTGGCCGGCCGATCGAGAGAATGCGCGGAAAGTTTTGCGTCGTGCGGTCGAGTTGGGCGTGAATCTCATCGACACCGCGGACGCTTACGGGCCAGAGGTGAGCGAATTGCTGATCGCCGAAGCGTTGCATCCTTATCCAAAAGGGTTGGTGATCGCGACGAAGGGCGGGCTGACCCGGCCGGGTCCTGGACAATGGATACCGAATGGGCGCCCGGAATATTTATCGCAATGCATTGATAAGAGTCTAAAGCGATTGAAACTCGAGCGGATCGATCTGTATCAATTGCATCGCATCGACAAGAATGTCCCGATCGAAGAGTCGTTAGGCGCACTCAAGGCAGCGCAGGATGCGGGAAAAATTCGGCACGTGGGATTATCGGAAGTGTCGGTGAAAGAGATCGAGCAGGCGAAAAAAGTTTTGCCGATTGTCAGCATCCAGAACCGATACAACATCGAGGACCGCGATTCCGAAGAAGCACTCAACTATTGCGAGAAAGAAAAGATGGCCTTTCTGCCGTGGGCGCCGATCGGCGGCAGCGGCGGAGGTTCGTTGACTAAGGCCGGAGGCTCCCTTGAAGCGGAGGCGAAGCGGCACAACACCACCGTCGTGCAGCTTGCGCTCGCGTGGTTGCTGCACAGATCGCCGGTGATACTGCCGATCCCAGGAACTTCGTCGGTCGCGCATCTCGAGGAAAATATGGCGTCCGCGAAACTTCAGCTCACCGCGGCGGACTGGAAAACGATCGAAGCTTTGGCGAAGCGAGCGTGAAGTGTAAAAGGCGCCTAACGAGACAGCGAAGCAGACCTGCTTATGCCGCCGCAGGTCTGCAAAATATCGCGATCACTCGTCCGCTGCGATCGTGCGCTTACTGCTTGTCGTAGACCGCGGTGTTTGTGAACTTCTTGCCCTTAGGAGTTCTGCCGGTCACGGTGAGAGTGCGGCTTTTGCCATCGGCGGACAGGACAACGTGACCGCTGTTCACGATTTTTCCGCCTTTCTTATTGGTGATATCTATCTTCCGATCATCGATCTGTTTGTACGCGCGCACGTCTGTGGTCGGATCGCCCGTGACGGGACAATCTTTTCCGTCGAACTTGCCGGTCCATTCGTTGTGCGCGGGCTTACCCATCCCGTCGATGCCGTCCACGATGATTTTCACTTTGCCCATCATGGATGATTTATAAACCACCATCGTGTTCTTCGTCGTGCCCGGCGTGATCTTCGATTTGGCCTCGTTCAACTTCCAAGTTCCCATCTGTGGGTTGCTGGCGGCGAAGCAAATTGCCCCTGCTGCTACCCACATCGCGAGAGTAACTGCTAGCGTTTTAATTTTCATCTGTGACATCGAGCCCGGATTTCTTTTCATCGTCAACGCCTTTTTCTACGTTAGAAGTCCGCCTATGAGAACTTTGGCAGCGAAGAAGAAAGCTTGTCACAGGTCTGGCCGGGCACATTAGACTATCGGGGCCTCCGCGTTTCGTCGGCGTGGGATACCGAGGCTATCGAAGATTGTGCGCGTCGCGTCCGAGCGATTAAGTGTGTAGAAGTGGATACCGGCGACGTCGTTGTCCAAGAGATCGTGACATTGTTCCAAGGCGAAGTGAACGCCGACGCGAGTGACCATTTCCCGATCGTTTTCGCAGCGCTGTAGAGCGCGCAGAAGTTTTGCGGGGAATCGCGCGCCGCCAGCAAGTTCGGCGATGCGCTTGAATCCGCTCATGGACGTAATGGGCATAATGCCAGCGATGATCGGGACGTGAATGCCCGCGAGCGTGCAACGTTCGCGGAAATCGAGGAAATCGCGATTATCGAAAAAGAGTTGCGTGACGATATAATCGGCGCCGGCTTCGACCTTCGCTTTGAGGTGATCCATTTCGATCAATCGGTTCGGTGTCCCTGGATGTCCTTCGGGAAAACCCGCAACGCCGATTCCGAAACCGCGGCGATCCGGATGCACGCCGGTTTCATTGAATTTGCGAATGAACTTCACCAGATCAGTCGCGTGTTGAAACGAATCGCGCGATTTGTCGTAAGGAATGCCGCGCGGCGGATCGCCGCCGAGCGCGAGGATATTCCCAATGGCTGATTGTGCGTATCGAAGCAAAATCGCTTCGACCTCTTCTTCCTTGTGGCAGACGCAGGTCAAATGAGGGATCGGATTGAGTTTCGTGGTCGTCTTGATGCGCTCGACGAGATCGTGGGTGAGATCGCGCGTGGAGCCGCCAGCACCATAAGTAACACTAACGAAGTGGGGCATGTACGCTTCCAGTTCGCGAATCGTCTGGTAGAGGCTCTCGGCCGCCTCCGGCGTTTTCGGCGGAAAGAATTCGAACGAAAAGGTCGGCGAATCCCCGCGCATGATGTCCGTGATGTGCATTACTCGCAATGTGACTGGTTGGTACGACTTTCGGTCAACTTGGTGATGAGGCAATCAGAGTGTGATCTTGCTGCTTAACTTCGAAGGACCGCTCATCGGATCTGTTGCTGCATTTCTCGGGCCTGCATCGCTTTCGCGGAATATTCGCCACCCGAGACGATATTGTCATTTCGCCGATTTCGCATGGGATAAATCCGGAACAAACGCCGCTCCTCGGTATGAGGTCTGCTGTTTTTTTATCGCATGAAAATAAAATCGATTCTCACATTCGTGGCTCTAACGTCGCTCATCGCGACAGTTCCTGCCTTCGCTAAAACTCTCAAACTACCTAACGAGGAATTTCCGGTCGCGTCGATAAGCTTCCCCGATGATTGGGAACCGGAAGAGGTGAATAATGGTGTTGAGGGCCAGAGTCCCGACAGCGCGGTCTATCTCGCCGCGGTAGCGGTTGGTAACGAGAAGAGGATGGACGCGGAACTCGATGATACATTCGCGTTTCTCAAGGAGCACAAGGTCGACCTCGACGCATCCACGAAGAAAGAAAACAAGTTCAAGCTCAATGGCGTGGAAGTGAATGAGCTGCTTTTTGAGGGCAAAGACGAAGATGGCCCAACAGCGGTGAGCATCGCCTTTGTTCCGATGAAGGACAAAGTAGTGGTCCTAACTTATTGGGTGACGACCGAGAAAGAAGACAAACACCAGGAAGAGGTCGGCAAGATTGTGCAGAGCCTGAAGGCGGCAAATTAAAAAGTAGGAGGGACGAGTTAAGAAAATGAAACCAACATTTGCTCTATTACTAGCCGGTTTGGTTTGCGCCTCATTCGTCCGGGCCGACGACGCGAAGGTCGAAGCTGCGATCGCGGTCGATCAGGATACAAAACCTGCCTCGAGTTTCGCCGCTGATGTACCGAAGCTCTATGCCTTCTTCAGAACAAAGGGGACTGAAAAAGGCGAAAAATTGCGTGGAGTCTGGATCGCGGAAGATGTCGGTGAGGCTGCACCCACGAATACCAAGATCGATGAATCGACGCTGACGGCCGACCAGGATGATTTCTACGGTGCATTTTCCTTGAGTAAGCCAAACAAAGGTTGGCCGCTCGGGAAATATCGCGTTGAAATTTACGACGGCGATGAACTTGCGACGACGGTAAAATTCACAATTAAAGGCGGTAAACCCGCGGCCAAAGATTCCGACGACGAATCATCAGACGAATAACCCTAATCATATTTCGGGCAGCTCTTCGACCTACAACATCGCTCTAGCCGGACGAACTTCCCGATGAGAAAAGGGTCGCGGCGTTACGCGAGTGCCAGATTCCAGATATGCTCCCGGAGGAGGCAGTCGATGATTTGAATCGTTTTGTCAGTTATATCGGCGAAACTTCCACGGCTCCGACCAATTCGGCGGCGACCTCGTATGCAAGACGTGTCTATCCGGTACAAAATACCGTAGCTAAACTCGTGCGAATTGCTCAACTGCGTTTGACACCATAGCAGCTGCTTCAAGCGCTGTTCGGCAGACTGTGCCGTCCTTGTCGTAGGAAGGGTCGTAGCCCGCAATGGTAAGAGCTTTGATCGGCAGATCTCGCGCAATGGTAGATAAAAGCGTCTGCAGGTTGGCGTTTGAGAATCCACCGCGCGCTGAGTAACTGTTGGCCCGTCCTTCGAGGGGATCGAGAGCATCCAAATCGAGGTGGAGATAAAACTGGGCCATTTCCTGCGCGAGCGATTGGAGGACAGGATGAATGCCGATTGTTGCTGCTTCGGCGCTCAACCGGACGACCTTCGATCGTGCTAGCGCGGTCTCTTCACCGGGGTCGAGATCACGTGCACCAAGAAGGACAACCGCCTGGTCGGGCACAGGTTCGAACCCTTCTATGTTGCGCGCCATCTCAGCCCAGCAACGTCCGGTGGCGGTAGCGAGAGTCATTCCATCAAGAAAACCGCTCGTGGTTGTTTGCGGGGTGTTGAAGTCGCCGTGTGCATCGAGCCAGACCACACCTGTGCCTGGTCCTAGGCCGGCAATGACATCTATCGCGGCGTTGCAGTTGCCCGAAAGCACAAGTGGAAATCGTCTGTCCTCACGGCTCTTGCGGACATGTTCGGCGACAGCGCGCATGAGCTCAAAGCTTGTCTGAACCTCGGCGCGCCAGTCTGCCGATGCAGGCTCGATGACCTGCATCTCTACATTATGACCTCGGTCAGCGAGATGTTCCTTGAGACCGGCAGTGCACAGATGTTCTGGTCCGGCACCCATTCGAATGTTTCGTTGTCCGGAATCGTATGGAACAAGTAAAAGCCTAATGTCCATGGCGAATTAATTTCGTGTCAAGAATGCGGCTCATGAGTAAGTAGCGATTTCTGCCTAACGAGAGCAAATTCAGTAACGTGCTGGTCGGCGGGGCGCACTTTAGATTGTGCTCTTACAATTCAAAAAATGTTCGCAAGCGGCGCAAAAAAGTCGCCCGATACTCGCGCTCCTTGTCAGCCTGTTCCTCACTTGGCGTTGCTTCACGCACGATGCCCTCCGTTTCCATTTTACGATTCGCGAGAAGCTCGCTCAGTTGTTCGAGGCATCCGGGAGCGTGATGCAAGATCTCGGACATGACAGACTTGTTGATCTCGAGCACTTCGCAGTCGGCTTCGGCGCGGACAGTAGCGGTGCGCGGCTCACCGGTGAGCAACGACATTTCGCCGAAGCAATCGCCCGCGCGCAACGCACCCACGCGGATAAGCGCGCCATTGCGCGCAACGGAAACCTGCGCCGCGCCTCGCAACAGGATGAACATGGACTCGCCGGCAGCGCCTTCTTCGATAACGCGTTCGCCACGCCCAAAGCGATTGAGTTGCGAGTGCTCGATCAAGCTGTCGAGTTGTTCGTCCCCAAGACATTGGAAAAGGGGGTCGCCCCGCAAAATGGCGCGCGCCTTCTCGCGCTCGTCCGCCACCAGGTCTTTTGCGCGACGTTCGAGCTGAAGGGTCCTGATGGGATAAGGGATGTTAATGCGCTCGCGTTTCAATTCGTACCATACATTGGTGCGAATAGAATCGTTGATTTCGTTGATCGCGGCGTGATTGCCCATGTAAAATTTGATCTCGTAAATGATCGCGTGATCCGCGAAATCGACGAGGAAGATTTTCGGTGGCGGATCTTTTAATACGAGCTCGGCACCTTTCGTCGCGCGCATCAAGGCGTCTTTCACACGATTGGGCGGGACCCTGTACTCAACGCCCACGCGGATGCGCATGGCGTGCACAACCGAAGGATAATGAAGGTTAACGATGGTTTGTCTGACGATCTCGTTATTTGGAATGTCGAGATAAATGGCGTCGTTGGTGCGAAGACGGGTGGAGCGCCAGTTGATCTCCATCACTTCGGCGAAGCGCTCGCCGACCTGCAACCAATCGCCCACTTTGTAAGGCCGGCCGATTTGCAGCGAGATACCTGCAATGATTCCTCCGAACAGATTTTGTCCGGCGAAGCCGAGAATGATGGCGGCGATACCGGAACCGGCAAGGAGTCCCTTCAGTTGCGCTTCAGCGTGATAAACGAAGCTGAGGACGAGGAGCAGTGCGATGAGGAAAATGAGGAGAGCAACCATCTCGCGCAGGAAATGCGGAATGGGTGTTTGCCTCTTCTTTTCGAAATAATAATCCCAGAGATAACGATTGATGAGGGCGACGACCACGACGGTGCTCATAAGAATAAGCAGAGCTCCGATGTGATGCCGGAATGGCAGCGGCATGCCGTAAGCCCAGATCGCTGCATAAAAGGCGGCGGTGATGCAGAACAGTTGGAACAACACGCCCAGCCGGACGCCCGCCCGGCGTTTCAAGAGGCGTCCAATCGAAAGCGTGAGGAAAAAAGTCACGAAAAAGATAAGGATCGTGACCGCAGCCCTCTGTGTTTCGAGCAGGGTGGTAAACATTATCGATAGAATAGCAGCGTGAAGCTGCTTGGGACAAGTCGCTTAGTCCTCCAGCGGAAGCGCGCGCTCGAATTAAACTTGTTGCCGCCTTTGTGCTATCGGGCTGGAGCGGAAAATGCGAGCCACGCCCAGCCGGCAAGAAAACATAAGCCGCCCAACGGTGTGATCGCGCCGAGCCAGCGCAGATTCGTCAAAGCGAGAAGGTAGAGGCTTCCGCTAAAGAGAACGATTCCGGCTACAAAAAGGATCGACGGCGCGCGCCCGCCGATTCCGTGCAGAGCGAGAACAAGCAGAGCGAGTGCGTGCAGAAAATGATAAAGGACTGCTTTTTCCCACACGTTCACCATATCGTGAGCCTGCAGTGTTGTCTTCAAGCTATGCGCGCCGAATGCGCCCAGCGCAACGGCAAGAAAACATAAAGCCGCCGCGGTACGAAAAAGTAAAACCGACATAACTCGTTAGGGCATCGTGAGCGGTTTCAACTTCGTGGTCATTCCGAGCGAAGTCGAGGAATCTCTCATTTGCTCTCCGAGTTTCGGGCGTTTGAAAGGGCGGTGAACTTCGAACATTTACGCGGCGAAGCTGAAATACTCTCCCACATCCGATCCGCGAACCTTTTCGTATACGGCGACAGCGGCAACAGCGTCTTCAATTGCGACTCCAGTGCTGTCGAAGACAATGATTTCCTCTTCGCTTGTGCGCCCGGGCTTCTGACCGGCGACAATTTCCGCCAACTCACCGTAAACGTTTTCTCGGCCCATTAAACCTTCAGAAATAGCGTGATGCAAATCGCCAATCGTGCTGCACTGCTCAAGACTGTCCGCAACGACTTTGCACGAGGCCATCAATGCAGGATCGATCTCCTGCTTGTGTTCGTTATCAGCGCCGACCGCAGCAATAAAAGCACCCGCACGTACATCTTCTTTGCGCACGAAGAACTGCCGGGATGACGTGCAAGTAACGCAAACGTCGCTCTTCTGGATTGCTGCACGTAAGTCACGAACGACTTCGATCTCCGTCTCATCCGCAAATTCTGCCGCCATGTTTTCCGCGGCCGATTGATCCCGATCAAAGACATAGATGTTCTTCAGCGGAAGGATCGCCTTCATCGCGCGAAGTTGCGCGTGTCCCTGCTGACCGCAGCCGCAAACGGTAGCCGTAGAAGAATTACTTTTGGCTAGATATTTTGCCGCAACCGCGGAAGCAGCCGCCGTCCGCTTGACCGTAATGTCAATCGAATCGAAAACGGCGAGCGGGTATCCATTCTCAGCATCGTAGATAACGATGATGCCTTGAATCGTCGACAGACCGAACCGCTGCGCGTTCTCCGGATAATTTGTGTTGAGCTTGGCTACGAGATAGCTCCTCTCGCCCGGGAGAAGTCCGGCTTTCACATGCAATCCGCCACGAGGTGCCTTCACGCCAAGAATTCCCGGTGCCGCTACCTTGCCTTCGCCTTGCAATCGAAAAACTTTCTCAACCGCATCGATGCATTCTTCGAGAGTGAGTAGCTCCGATACGTCGGTGCGTCGTAGCAGAAGCGTTCCTTGATCTTGCATCTATTGGCGAACGAGCTCGGAGATATCTGAGTTTGGATTTGTTTCCACGGGATCTCTGCCGCGGCGAAAAATTCTTGCCCCGGCGAGTCCTTTCAACGTGACATGGTCATCTTCCACTAGGAGCCATGCACCTTCTCGCATTCCAACAACCGGAGTGTCGTTCTCTTCCAGGAATTGCAGGATGCGTTCTTCCTGCGTTTCGCCCATGTGCTGGGAATTGGGATCGGGATCGAGATAGTGCGGGCTGATTTGAAATGGCACCAAGCCTAACGAGTCGAATGAGCGCGGCTGCACAATCGGCATGTCTTTTGTCGTTTTGATTGTCGGACCGGCGACATTGGAGCCGGCGCTGCTGCCGATGTAGGGCGCTCCGCTGCGAATCTTTTGGCGAATTGGTTCTATGAGCTCGAGGTCCTGCAGCGATTTCAGCAGTCGAAATGTATTGCCCCCGCCGATGAAAATTGCCTCCGCTTCCTCAACAACTCTTCGAGGATTCTCTGCATCGTGCGCGGACTCGAGTAAGTAACCAATCTCGGCGAATCGCGCTTTCGCTTTGGCCGCATAACCGTCCCGGTCATGCAAGGCGAATGGAAAAAACAAGATGCGTTTTGTGCTGCCGAGAAAGTCTTTAATCTCGTCGGAGACATGATCGAGGTAACCGCGTCCATAAACAGTTGAATTGCTGACGAGCAAGACATGTTTCATGTTGATATAGGTATAACGTCACGGTATACATGTAAGGCAAGACAAAAATGCGCTCCTTCAAAAACGAAACTGCCGAGACGTGGCTCTTGCTTCTCTACAGTTTGCCCGCCACGCACAAGGCCGAGCGGGTCGCCGTTTGGCGAAAGTTCGCGAAATCGGGCGCGGTGCAATTTAAAACGTCCACTTATCTCCTGCCTGATCGGCTACCGCAGTACGAGTTGTTCCAATGGCTTGGGAAACAAGTGCGTGATTACGGCGGGGAATCGACTTTGATCCGGGCCAAAGAGATTGAGGGCTTCCCGAACCGGGAGCTCATCGGTTTGTTCAATTCCACTCGCGACAAAGAATACGCCGCACTGCTTCATTCGTTGCGACAATTGACGGCAGGCAAGAAGCGTAAGGAAGGTTTTGCCGATGATATGGAAAGATTAAAAAAAGAATTCCGGCGGATTCGCGAAATCGATTTCTTTGAATCGCCGCGCGGGCACGATGCGGAAGTTTTGTTGCAGCGCGCCCAAACGTCGGGGCGGATGAAGGAATTGCCAGGAGCCAGGCTACAAATAAAACATTATCAGAATAGGACGTGGGTCACGCGCCCGCGGCCGGAGATCGACCGTGTTGCTTCCGCGTGGCTCATTCGTCGCTTCATCGATCCGAAAGCGAAATTTGTTTTTGAAAAAAGAGCGGCGTCCGCTCCGAAGGCGCTGTCGTTTGATTTTTCCGAGGGCGAATTTTCTCACCAGGGAGAAGATTGCACCTTCGAAACTTTGCTGCAGCGTTTTCGTTTAGTGGACAAGGCGCTACGCCAGATCGGCGAGATGGTGCACGACGCCGATCTCGATGATCAAAAATTTCAGCGAACGGAATGCGTCGGCATCGATCGCGTGCTGAAAGGTTGGGCCAAGCAGGGAATGTCCGACGAGCAATTGCTCACGGAAGGCGCGCGTTGCTTCGATGGTCTCTACACAGCGCTGCAGCGTTTATGAAAAAAAACGCGAAAGCTGCGGACGGCCCGTCGTTCGCCGAAGCATTCCGGTTTTGGCTAAAGCTCGGGTTCATTAGTTTCGGCGGTCCGACTGGTCAGATCGCGATTATGCAGACCGAGTTGGTGGAAAAAAAGAAGTGGATCAGTCAGTCGCGTTTTCTGCACGCACTGAATTACTGCATGTTGCTTCCCGGTCCGGAAGCGCAGCAACTCGCCACTTATATTGGCTGGTTGCTGCACAAAACATGGGGCGGCATCGTCGCGGGCGCGTTCTTCGTTATTCCCTCGATCTTTATTCTGTGGGTCCTGAGTTTTGTTTACGGCGCTTATGGAAATCTGCCATGGGTCGCCGCTAGCTTTTACGGCCTCAAACCGGCGGTGATGGCGATCGTGGCCGTCGCCGTGATTCGCATTGGCCGCAAAGCGCTGAAAAACGAAGTGATGTGGACGCTCGCCGCGCTCGCCTTTGTCGCCATCTTCTTTTTCAAAGCGCCGTTTCCGCTCATTATTCTTAGCGCGGGCGTAATCGGATTGATCGGTGGGCATTTCTGGAAATCCAAGTTTAACGTCGTCGGCGACCATGGGGAGAGCGGCGACACTTCTGTGCTTGGCGATCAAACCGAATCGCCACCGCATACTCGACCATCCTTGTCGCGCGCAATCAGCGTTACGATTATTTGGCTCGCGTTGTGGCTCGCGCCTCTCGTTGCAATCGATTTGTCGTTAGGCTGGAATCACACGCTTTTCAAAGAAGGCGTTTTCTTCAGTAAAGCGGCCGTCGTTACCTTCGGGGGCGCATACGCGGTATTGCCTTATGTCGCTCAAGAAGCGCTGTTTCATTACGGCTGGCTCAAACCAGGTCAGATGATGGATGGACTTGGTCTCGCAGAAACGACACCCGGACCACTTATCATGGTGCTGCAATTTGTCGGCTTCATGGGCGGATGGCAGCATCCGCAAGGTTTGTCGCCGCTATTCGCCGCTACACTCGGCGCATTGCTCACCACGTGGGTCACGTTCACGCCTTGTTTTCTTTGGATTTTTTTGGGTGGTCCTTACATCGAAAAATTGCGCGGTAACATCGAGCTCACCGCCGCACTCTCCGCCGTCACCGCCGCGGTTGTCGGCGTGGTTCTAAATCTTGCCGTCTGGTTTGCCTTGAACGCACTCTTTCCAAATCACCAGCGCGTCGATTGGTTCGCCCTCACGCTCGCCATTATCGCTTTCGGCGGGATGCTACGTTGGAAATGGGACATCATTCCAGTCATCGTCGGTAGTGGTATAGCAGGACTTGTTTGGAAAATCGTGATCTCCCATTAGCGGAAGTTGTCGATGACTTACTCATCAACCAGCATGATGATGAAGCGCCACCGTCGTTTGCGTCACAATGAGTCGCGCCGAAATCGAGAAAGGGTTGGAGAAAGCAGGCGTTCGTAGAGCGCAACGACATCTGTTCCTATGTCTCGGCCCTGATTGCTGTTCGCCTTCCGAAGGTGAGGAGACGTGGACGTATATGAAACGGCGCGTGAAAGATCACGGTCTGCGAGTGATGCGGACAAAAACGCAGTGCTTCCGGATCTGCACCGGTGGTCCGTGGCTTGTTGTTTATCCTGACGGCATTTGGTACGGCGCTGTAACGCCAGAACGGTTCGAGCGAATCCTGCAGGAACATTTAGTCGGCGGCGTGCCGATTGAAGAATGGATCGTTGTGCGCAATCCGCTGGAAAAAAGTGTGCCGCCCATCTAAACGAAACAGCGCTTCACATCCGTCGCGTCTTTCGATTATTTTGACGCATGCATCGCCCGATTTACTTCGTCGCAGTAATTTTTCTTTGCGCATCCGCAATTGCATCGCCAGTTCAGGAGCGTGCCGATCAATTTCTAAAGTTCGCCGACGCCGGTTATCAGGCGCTTTATCGTGTGAACAGCGAGGCACAGTGGCTTGCTGTAACCGACGTGAGTGACGCGCACGATGCCGCCGCCGAAGCAACGGGCAAAGCCTATGCAGCTTTCAACGGCAATCCCGCGCTCATTACCGAAGCGCGCGGGCTGCTCACACACGAGAAGGAACTGAGTGAACTGAGCGTTCGCCAGTTAAAGCAACTTCTCTTGAACGCGGCCGAAGGTCCGATGACGAATCCGGATCTTGTCGCGAAACGCGTCGAGGCTGAAACGAAACAGGCCTCAATCCTCAACAGCTTTGTGTTCAAACTCAACGGGCACCCGATCACGCCGAATCAAATCGACGACAAACTCGAGAAGAGCAGGGACCTGAACGAGCGCAAAGCGGTCTGGGAAGCGTCGAAGGAATCCGGGCCTGCATTAAAGCCGAACCTCGTGAAGTTGCGCGATCTGCGTAACGGCGTGGCGAAGGAAATGAAGTATCCGGATTACTTCGCGCTTGAAGTCGCTTCCTATGGAATGACGACGGAGGAGATGCTCAAGATGCTGGACGATTGGAGGGCGACAGTGCGTCCACTTTATTTGCAACTGCACACGTGGGCGAAATACAAGCTGGCAGAAAAATATCATCAGCCAGTCCCGAAAAAAATCCCGGCGCATTGGATCAACAACCGTTGGAGTCAGGAATGGGAAGGGCTGGTCGATGCGGCTAACATCGATAAATATTTCGACGGACGTAAGGCCGAGTGGGTGATTAAATCGGCGGAGCAGTTTTACACCGGACTTGGTTTCTCGCCTTTGCCGAAAACTTTTTGGGAAAGATCGGATCTCTATCCATTGCCGCCGGATTCGAAGCGCAAGAAGAACACCCACGCCTCATGCTGGCATATCGATTTGGAGAACGACATCCGCTCTCTGCAAAGCATCGAGCCGAACGCAAAGTGGTTCCAAACCGCGCATCACGAGCTCGGGCACGGATATTATTTTAAGGCTTATACGCGCCCGGAAGTTCCCCACATACTGCGCACCGGGGCCGCGCCTGGATTTCACGAAGGGGTAGGGGAACTGATCGCACTCGCGGCGAGTCAGGTGCCGTATCTGCAATCGCGTGGTGTTTTGCCTAACGACTTCAAGGCCGATAAGACCGCATTCTTACTCGATGACGCCCTCGCACGTTCCATTCCATTCATCTACTTCTCGGCCGGGGTCATGCCGCACTGGGAAGCGGACGTATATGCGAAGAACCTCCCGCCTAACGACTGGAATGCGCGCTGGTGGAAATACGTCGGGGAGATGCAGGGCATCGAACCGCCGTCCCCGCGTGGCGAAGAATTCTGCGATGCCGCCACGAAGACGCATATAAATGACAATCCCGCCTACTACTACAACTACGCCTTCGCGACCGTCTTTAAGTTTCAGCTGCACGATTATATCGCGCGCAGGATTCTCTACCAACCACCGCAATCCTGTAATTATGCCAATAACAAGCAAGTCGGCACCTGGCTTAATAGCATTTTAAAAAAAGGCGGGACGCAGGATTGGCGTCAGGTTTTGAAGCAAGCCACCGGTGAAGATATTTCCACGCGGGCGATGGCTGAATATTTCAAGCCGCTGCAATCGTGGCTCGAAGAACAAAACAAAGGTCGCCAGATCGGCTGGGACTAATAGCTAGCGTCGCTACTTACTTTTCCTGGCGTGGTCATTGTCATTCATCACTTCCGGCATCGTTTTCTCTTCCTTTAACTGCATTCCGCGGAAACGGCGCAGCGAATGCGTGCGTAAACTTTCCTCAAACAAATCCCGATTGATCGCCTGGGCCGCCGCGGCACCCTGGCCGGCTGCGATGATTATCTGGCAATTGGCCGGCGTCACGCACCCGGCCGAATACAGGCGCGGCACACTCGTTCGCATGCAGAAATCTATGACGATCTGCCCATCGTGATCGAGCTTTGCCCCGAGCTGTTTCGCGAGGCTCGTGTGAAAAATGTCGCCGCGCGTTGTGAAAATGTAATCCGTCTTAACATGGAGGCCGCGCGTGAAAACAAGCGCAAGAATCTTCCGCCGACGATGCTCGACATTTTTGATGCGATCAGTCTCGACCGGAATCTCATATTCCTTCAGCCACGCGGCGTGTTTCTTGTCCCAGCGCCGCTTCTCTCCGTCGGTCGCGATGATAACAGTCGGCGAGTAATACAACATCCCGAGCGCGTACTCGACCGCCTCGTTATTCGCGCCGCAAATCGCGATGCGCTTGCCCCGCACGCGGTAGCCATCGCAGTCCTTGCAGAAAAACATGCTGTGACCGAGACACTCGTCTACTCCCGGAATGTCAGGGGGAATATGAAAGATTCCCGTCGCAATTAGCAGTCGATTGCTTCGATACGTTTTCTTTTTTCCGCGCAGGATGAACTCGCCATCTTTCGCACGCGCGGTCTTAATTTCATCATCTACAAAATCAACCTGATGACGTCGGGCCTGCTTGCGGCCGCTTCGCAAAAGCTTTTCCCCCGCGACACCTTTAGGAAAGCCGAGATAATTTTCCACGGTCGGCTCCCATTTCGCCATAGAGTGACCGGAATCAATCACGAGCGTATCGCGTTGCGCGCGCCCCAAATAAATTGCAGCCGAGAGCCCGGCGATCCCGCCACCAATGATAATTACTTCCCGCGCATTGTTTTTTCTTCGCGCTCCCATGACAACCCAAAGATCGGTTATCGCAGTCGATTAGCGCGCAACGATTTCAATAGGCGAAGAATGGAGATGCGTTCAGGTTTACGATCAGCAGCTGCTGGTCAAGCGGATGGATGAGATTGTCAGTGATGTAGACTTGGGGAATTCCGGGATAAATGAGCGGCCAAGTCGTTGGTCGCAATTTATTAAAATCGGGCTGAATCGTAGGATAAGTTGTCGGAATCAAATGATCGAACGTCACTTGGACGAGCGGTTGATCGACATAAAGGTAGTCGCTATAGGCTGACGCAGTCTTGGTGACAAGAGCGACGGCGAGGAGTGACAGAAGGAGACTTTTCATGGCCGCATCTTGTCAGAATTGCCATAATTAAAGCAACACAATCAGCTTCCGTTGTCGCTTATTTTTGCGTTGTAGCTGCCGCTGTCTCAGCGGCAGTGTCTCCTCAAGATGACAGCGCAAAATAAACGCTTGGCAGATTCGTTAGGCTGATGTCCGTAACGCGCTTCGAATCACCTTGGGACGAAGTCGGGCGGGGGCGGAACGATCATGATCCTTCGCGATGGCAAAGACAGCATCCACTGGCCGTCAGGCGTGGTGCCAACGAATCGTGCGTGGACCATTCCACTGGGAGTTTGCACCATGGCGCCGTCGCCATCAGCCCGAACTCTTCCGCGGTGTGTTCGTCGCGAGGCGTTTCTTATCGCAGCGAGCTCGGATTTGCTGGGACCGTAAGAGGATGGCGCGCTTTTCTTGCGCGTTAGTTTGGCGGATGCGGCTGGTGGTGGTTCGATTAATTCGGCCCGGGGAACATTATCCATTGAAGGCGCACCGCCTTTTTCGCGCGCAGAATTGTTCGCTATCGCGCCGTCAGGTCCTTCCGTCGGTGGCGGGGGCTCCACCAGCTCCGCTCTTGGAACGACACTCTGATTCGTCTCAGCTAGCTGACTGCGGGGAGCCGTTGACTTCGCTGGAGGCGGCTCAATCAACTCTGCTCTCGGAACTTTGTTTTCGGACGATGCTGCGGATTCTGTAACGGTTGCCGGCTCCGTCGGTTTTATCGCCGCAGTCTCCGTGGTCGTGGCGGTAACGGCGGGAGCCGGAGGTGACGTTGTTTCCGGAATGGGAGAGTCGACAGCTTTCGTGTTTGGTTCGTTAGGCGACGACGGCTGTGATTCGGCAGGGATCACGGGCGCGCTGTTTTGACCGGCCGCGGCCACGTTTGGCGGCGCCGCGATTGCTTCGTTTTGCGGACCTGAGTCGTTAGGCTGAGGATTGGGCGAAGCCGCTGCGGCATCTTGATTTGCCGAAGCAACCGCAGGCAGGGGCGATGTCGTTACCGGTGAAGTATCCGCAGACGGAGTTGAAGCAACATTGCTCGCCGGACTACTTGTTGCGTTAAGATTGCCTACCAGATCAGCTTCCTTGGCTGCCGTGGCGACGTCGTTGCCCGCAGCTCGTTGCACCGGAATATTTCCTGCGGGCCTAACAGAAGGCTCCGGCACTCCTATCGGAACACCAATCGGCCGCCTGGAGACATACCTTTTCCAGAGTGAATCGGCCTGCGAACGGTTCGTCAAATAAGCTGCAGCGAGCGCAGCCAGCGTCAGCACCACCGCAGCCATCGCAAACGGCCGCGCTGTCATAGGCCGAACAGGTCTTACCGTGCGGCGGCCCAAGGGTGCCGGAATTCCAAGTTTGCGCGCGATCGCTTCGCGTCGCTCCACGGAAGTGAGACAATTCTGCAAATGCTCCGTCATCACGACCGGATCGAGCGGTCGATCGTCCGGATTGGTCGCAGCCATTTCCGTGATCAAATGCCTGATTTTCCTCGGCACGCCGCTGAACCTTTTCATCGCCGCCGCCATCTGAGCTTCGGCCACTATTTCTCCCGGAGCGTTGAATGGCGAAACACCGGTGAGGAGCGACCAAAGAGTACAGCCTAACGAGTAAATCTCGGATCGGAAATCGACCGTCCCGTCTTTCACCTGTTCCGGACTCGCGAACGGCGCCGATTTGTCGATACCGCCGTTCCGCTCTCCTGAGCCGGAAGTTTGCGGGGCCATGCGTCCGAAGTTGAGCACTTTTACGAGCGGCCAATCGCCCTCCGCTGTCTGTCCCGGAACGATGAGAATATTTTCCGGATGAATCGCGCGATGAAAAACCAATTGAAAAGCCGCCGCGCCCAGAGCGCTTACTACTTGCAAGGCGATATGCAAAACCGCGCGCACCGGCATGGGGCCGTGTGTCGTCACCCACGATGCCGCCGTTGTGCCCTCGAAATATTCCGTGACATAAACGAGATCGTTTCCGTCAAAAGCGAAATCGTAGAGGGTAGGAATGTTGACGTGGTTGAGCTGTTTCCTGGCGATGGCGTCGGCTTCGATCTTTTCGCGCGTGTCACTGTTCAAGGAACGTCTCGGCACGATTTCGAGCGCCACCGCACGGCCCGATTCGATCTCGCGCGCTTTGCACGTCACGCCGCTGGCGTTTCGGCGTAATTCCACCGGCATGCCGGCCGCGTCGAGCTCGACGCGGTATTTGTCGAGAAAAGTGTTGTTCTCCATAATGCGATGCGCAACCCCAATTGGAATCGTTGTCCAATATAATGACAAGCGTATCTGCGCGCTCGTTACTTAGACTTTTCTCGGCACAATAAATTCACCGAAAAATGCTCCCGCGGTCGGGTCGCACCTCGGCCCGGTGCCAGGCCTAGAACTTAATGATCTTCTCTTCGACCGGCACCACATCGCGATCTTCGAAAAGCACCCGAGTCGAGGTGTGAAAATCGTAGGCCCGGCGACCGGTCCGGAGATCCTTTACGGTAAAGTGAACTGTACCCTGGCGGATTTCGAAGCGCAGCGTCAATCCGGTTTTGCGGAACTGGTAATCGAGGTTCTTCGTCCAGTCCTTGAAGCGCTCGGGATTGAAGGTCGTCATGTCCGCCACGATGACCTTGCGCACGAGTTCGTTGACGACTTCGCGCTGCTCCTTGCGGAAAGAATGCATCGAGGCAGCCATGCGGTAATTTCGAGCAATATCGATGCCGATTTCGGCTCGCGTTCCTCGGTCGTGCGCTTTTGTCTTTTCTAGTTTGCGTTTTCTCCCTTCTAATTCCTGCGCTTGTCACTCGTCACTCAACAACACGCTCTCAAAAAAGAGCTCGGTCTGCGCGACCTGGTTCTCACGCAGATTGTCTTCGTTGTCGGCACGTCGTGGGTTGGGACGGCGGCGAAACTGGGCCCGTCCCAAACGGTCTATTGGCTCCTCGCCATTCTTCTTTTTTATCTTCCAGTCGCGTCTGTCGTTATTTACCTGAACCGGCTCATGCCGCTCGAGGGCGGCCTTTATCAGTGGGCGAAATTTGGCTTCAACGACTTCACCGGCTTCATCGTAGCCTGGAATCTTTGGCTCCTCGGCATTGTGGTTATGGCTGGCACCGGACTTGTCATTGCCACCCAACTTTCCTATGCCCTCGGTCCGGGCTCGGCCTGGATGCCGGGCAACAGACTTTTCGTCTCCGCGCTCAATGGCGCACTCATTGCCATTCTTATTCTGGTAACAATTCGCGGACTGAGTCTCGGCAAATGGGTGCATAATATTGGCGCGATTCTCCTGCTCCTTACCTACGCCGCGCTTGTCGCTCTCCCATTCTTCGCACGCGCCGCGGGCAAGCTTCCACAGTATCGCCCCGTCGAATGGGCCATGCCCGCCGCCACACTTTTCAGCTTGAATATTTTCAGCAAGATGGCGCTGGGCGCGTTGAGCGGGTTCGAATACGTCGCCATTCTGGCCGGGGAAACGCGGGCGCCCGTGCGTAACATCGGGCGCTCGGTCATTATCGCTGCGCCCATTATCGCGCTCATGTTTATTCTCGGCACGAGTTCCGTCATGGCTTACGTGAAATTTGCCGATATCGATCTCATCGGTCCGGGCCCTCAAGCTTTGAGCATTGGTGCGCGTGCATTCGGCGGCGGAAGCGCGATCGCATCCATTGCGATCCTCATGCTCGCAGGGCGCGCAATCGCATTGCTGAGCATTTATTTCACCGGCAATACGCGCCTGCCCATGGTCGCCGGCTGGGATCGGATCCTTCCAGGGTGGTTTACTCGACTTCACCCCCGCTACAAAACACCGATCAACTCCACCGTCTTTGTTGGCATCGTTACACTAATTTTCGCGGTCGGCAGTCAGCTCGGCGTCGGTCAACAGGAAGCGTTTCAACTCATCGATAACGCCGCCGGCATCTTTTACGGCATCGCGTATCTCGTTCTGTTCGCGATCCCGATCTTTGGTTTGCGCCAGCATAAATCGCGGGCTTCGCTTTGGCTAAAAATCGCCGCTGCTGCCGGAGCGCTCACCACGCTCCTATACATAGCACTCACCATCTTCCCCATTGTTGAAGTGCAGAGCCGCTTGGCCTTTGCGACTAAAATTATCGTTGTCACGGTTGCAGCTAACCTGATCGGCGCGCTGATCTTTCTCGCCGGGGAACGCCGACGTCGTCTCGCAGCGAATGGTGGCTCGGCCTGATCCTACCGCGGCCTTGATGCTAGCGGCCGTTCCACCTTTCGTACTCCCGCACGAGTGCAACTTCTATCCGCGCGATCGCCGCGTCGACGGTAGTTAGGATTTATTTACTCCTGTTTTTCCTTGAACGTCGCCCCAGTATCAGCGAAAAAGAATCTATGAAACGTCTGGGTTTTCTAGTTGTGGCTGCGGCGATCTGTGTTTCCGCCTCGCCCGCTCGCGCGCAAACACTCGAAGCCGATTACCAAGTGCAGAATGTTTTCACTTCTTCGGTAGGAAGTATCGGGCCGCTCACCGTTGTCGGACCAGCCGGCGGCGTCGCATTCAAGGACGATACCGTCAACGGCAATCCGCAAAAGGTGCTCAATATTCAGTCCAATAATACCACGGCGCCCTTCGTTCAGTCTGGCGTGCAAACACAGACAAATCCTTTTCTGAGCGCTAGCAATTATTCCGTCGTTCTGCTCGCCAATTTCAATCTCAGCACGGCCGATGTTGTCGCCACCAAAATTTTCGATTTCAAAAATCTTAGTTCTGACGCTGGTCTTTACGTTAATGCCGCTAATGGCACGCTCGCCTTCATCGATGGTTCCAACATGATACAGGGCACAGGTGGCGCTGCGCTTTCTTCACTCACTTACGCGCAAATCGTTCTAACACGCGATAGCAGCAACAATCTCACCAGCGTTTACCTCAACGGTACACTCGCCTTTTTTCCTTTACCGACAACATCGGTCTGGCTGTCCTCGGCGACTCTTCCATGTCTGGCAATTCGTTTCTCACCTTGTTCAAGGATGACGGAATGGGCCTTGGCGGTTCGATGCTATCGGAAAGCACGCAAGGCAATATCGCGCGCTTGCGTCTTTACGATGGCGTTCTTTCGGCCGATGACGTCATGCATCTCGACACGACTGCCCCCGAACCGAGCCACTTATTTACTAGGCGCCGTCGGCACTTGCGTGCTGTTGATCCTACGCGGTCGCCGACATACGGCGTGACTTCTCGATCGCGCTCTGCTGCCTACGCTGCTTTCTTCTTGATCGGAACGGTTCCGGGAAATGGAACGACCTGCGCCGAACCGTTTTCCTGACCGAAGGTCGATTCGAACGTCAGCTTCTTGGTAGCGATCTCACTCAGGGCTATATCCGCGAAACCAAGTCCGGGGGAAAATTCTACGAGCGGACGATGACCCAGCATAAGCTGTCGAACGCGACGGGATACCATGTTTACGAGGATTTGCTGATTGGTTACTACTTCGGACGCGGCCTTAAGGAGAGTGGCTTTCATATATATATAAACAACAAGAGTCCGCGACGACTGGTGATGCCCGAAGGGTTGAAGACCGATGGTGGTCCCGGGGAATCGTAGCAGAGAAACTTCACACACTATCGCCCGGAACTGGCAGAATACAATTGCTCCTTTTCGAAATGCAGAGATGCGTTGATTAACTGCCAATTCCTCTTTCGTCTCCTGGCTTTACCTTTTTCCTTTCCGCTTGATCCGATGCGTCTCTTTATTTCGCAATCCGTCGCGCGCATGTTTTAGCTCCAAGTCGCCTCTCGGTTCGCTGCGCAGCCTCTTGGGCACCAGATCGCCGACCGGTCCTTTCGCAACCGTTGTTCCACCATCGACCACGAAAAGCGCACCGGTCACGTAGCTCGCCTCGTCCGAAGCGAGGAATGCATAGACATTCGCGACTTCCTCAGCCGTCCCGCGCCGCGCCAATGGCACCGCTTGCACCAGGCTGATCTCCATTTTTCTGTCCATCGGCCCGGTCTCCTTGTGTGTCCATGCCGTGTCGATCGGTCCCGGGCAAACGCAGTTGGCGCGCACGCCGTTTTGCGCCTGTTCCACCGCCACACCGCGCATAAACGCATGGATCCAGCCCTTCGTTCCGCCGTACGGTGTGTTTTGCGCCAAGCCGATAAATCCCGACTCGGAACCCGCGGACACGATATTGCCCCGTGTCTTTTGCAGATGCGGTAACGCGAAGCGCGTCATCATGAAAGCAGAGCGAATGTTCATCCGGATGGTCTGATCGAAATCCTCGATCGGATAATCCTGTGTCATCGCGTTATCGAGAAACACGCCGGCGTTATTAACCAGCACGTCGAGTCGCTTGAATTTTTTGATGGCAAGATCAACGACTGCCCGCGCTCCGCTCTCTTCCGACACATCCGCTCCGTGAGCGATTGCCTCGCCGCCTTTCTCGCGAATCGCCCGCGCCACATCTTCGATCGGATCGCTCGGCAAACCGTTCACGATCACTCGCGCCCCTTCCTTCGCAAACTTATGTGCAATCGCTTCGCCGATGCCTGTGCCCGCGCCGGTGACGATCGCGACCTTTCCTTCTAATCGTCCGTTACTCGATCTATTTCTTGCGTAGATTTTTGTAGCCATACGGATAAGAGTCGGATGCCGCATGAGATTCGCGCTTGACCATTTTGCCTTTCGTTCAATGCGCGGGTGTTTCGCTTAAATCGTGATCACCGGAACTGATATTACGGTTTGGACCGTATCCGCGCTGCTCGCGGTCGGCATCGGCTGGAGTCGTTATGCGAAATGGAAAACGCGCGACAAACTTGTGCGCGAACTCGCCAGTATGGACGCCGAACGCCGCGAAAAAATGTTGAACCGTCTAAATCCGAAGCTCGCAATGGAAGCCCGTCAGCAGCTCATGGAACGGTTTCGTATTATGAGCTGATCTGCGTCACGAACACGCGCCGCCTGGCGGCGAATCAGTTGGGCAATCTCTTTGCATTTCCGTTCATTGAATGGCTGACCTGACCATTTGTCAGCACATCGATCGTGCGGCGAAGTTCTTCCACGTCGAACGGTTTTGAGATCATCATGTCTACGCCGAGAAGCTCGTAGGCAGAGACGTTGTCCTCCCCCAGATGTCCCGACAGGACCACGATCTTCCCAGTAAAATTTTTTCCGCGCAGCCGGCGCACGAGTTCCAGACCAGAGACACGCGGCATGAGATGATCGGTGATCACGACGTCGAACGGCTTTTTGGCCGCCGCGATTTTGGCCAACGCCCTTTCGCCGTTACTAGCCGTTGCCACTTTGCAATTCGGCCCGCCCAATACTAATGCCAACAATTGTGCGACTGCGGTTTCATCCTCTACGGCTAAGATATTCAAAGCGAACAGATCCTTCTGAAGGCATATCAGCAGGGCTCATACCTCGGCCGCATTTGTTGCTCCTTTGATTCCGGGGCGCACCGCGCGCCAGCCTTTTAGATTAAAATCGCGCTCTACCCTCGGCTACGACGAACGCGCGTTTTCGTTTCCCCTTTTGGAAAATCATTAGATAAGCCGTCCCGCCAATCACGCCCCACGAAGCTTGAATCAAGTAGCCGAGTGAAGCGCTCAGCGCTGCGAGCGCCACGGGAACGTTGGCAAGCTTGCCGAACAGCGTTTGAAAAAGAGTCTCGCGCACGCCTACTCCGCCGAACGAAATCGGCACGCCCGTGATCGTGTTTACCAGTGGCATAATCGAAAGCACGTCGACCACCCTCGCTACGTGCACGCCGGGGGCGCCCAGCGATCGCATTGCGCAATAGTAGCTCATGTAATAGGCGAGGTGCGAAAAGATCGTGAGCAGAAATACGATCGCAATTGTCGCAGGCTGCGCACGATAAAGGTGAAGAGCTTTGCCAGTCTCCACGATCTGTTTCCGAAACGGCAGCCGCCGCGGTAGTTTTGGCACTTGTCGGAATCCGATCGCGCCTAACAAAAACAAGACGAAGAGCGAAACGCCGGCGAGCAACGCCAGGGCGACATACGTCACACGCGCGGTCTGCGGAAATTGCTGTAACCAGCGAAGGCGCAGAAGCACGACCAGAACAGCGAGAAACAGCAGCGAGAATAATCCGAGCATCCGATCCATCGCGACCGACAGCGTCGCTCGCGTTTTCCTGCTTCGGCTTTGTTGGAATACGAGATAGAGCCGCGCGGCATCGCCTCCTACGAGTCCCGGCAGGATCATGTTAAAGAACAAACCGATCACGACAATCACGCCCGCTCGCACCCAGCCGATCGCGATTCCTTGCACACGCAGCAGCAGTTTCCATCGCACCGTCGCAAGCAATTCCACTATGCCGTAGATCAGCCAACCGAGCAGGAGCCAGCGCCAATCAGCCTCTCGCAGGGCGCGCCCGACCTGGGCCCGCTTCGCCGTGTCGTGGAAGACATAGAAAATCCCGGCGCCCGTTACGAGTAATTGGAGCAGGATGATTGCGACGCGTTTTATCACGGCGAACAGGGAACGCACGCCCGCAGCAAATTAGCGTCAATTATTTCCGAATGAACGAGCTTGTGATTCGGCGATTGGCCCAAATCTCAATCTTTCCGTTTGCTTTCGAGATATCGCATCTGCTTGGTCCCATCATCGGCAACGTCCGCAGGCCGCTCTTCAATCAGTTCTTCGGCCGGCACGGTATGAAACGAAACTACCACCCAATCAGTTTCGTTCGCGATGACAGGCTGATGCCAGATATTTTGCGGAATCGAAACCCATCGTTGCTCCAGCGGTGCGTTCGGTTCGCTCACGAGAACGTTCGAGCGCCAGCTTATCGCGGGCTTGGCGATTTGATCTCCGACATCCGAACTCTGACTTCCGGTTTGAATATCGCCGATTCCTTCGAAAGACATCATGCGTTGGTGACTGTTGGGATGACGTTCCGCGCCGGTGTTCGCACCAGCGCGTAGGATAAACACCCAGCCCGATCCGATTCCGGCTGGCAACGCATCACCGAAAATAGCTAACGGAACCGGTTCCCAAGCCATTACCGCTTTCTCTTTCGCGGCCAAATCCGCACGCACGCGCTCGATAATCGGTCGAATCGCCCCGCGCACTTTTTCCAAGCGCAAGATTCGATCGAGCTCTTCCAACCGCGAACGCTCTTCTAATGTCATCTTCACTCAGTCGTCGACGTCTCGTTAAACCACCGGCGCGCCCACTGGTATCTCTTCAAAGACCAATTTCTTTCGCATCTCGCGCTGAAGCAGCAACAGATTGATCCCGGCCTGCAAAACCTGCGATGCGACGGAGAGATACCACAAGTGTCGGATCTGAAAACCCGCCTGCCGCGACAAGAGCACTGCCGGCAACGCGAACATAATCAGTCGTGTCATCGAGCTGAGCAGCGGCGGCAACGTGTTGCCAATTCCCTGGAAAATGCTCGAAGCAGTAAAGACGAGTCCCGCGGCCACGAAGTTGAACGACACAATGCGCAGGTAATCGCTGCCGAATGCGATCACGTGCGGATCATTCGAAAATCCGCGGATAAATATTGTCGGCACAAAATAAGAAATAACCGCCAGCACAAGCATCATCGCCGTCGCGAGCCCGAGCGTTGCATAGACTGTGTGTCGCACTCGATCCGCGCGCCCGCCTCCGAAGTTTTGTCCTACCACCGGCGCCGCCGCAAAGCTCAACGCCACCACCGGCAGGAAGAGCGCCTGCATCACCCGCGCGCCGATTCCGAATCCCGCCTGCGCCGCCGGCCCGAAGCCGCGAATGATTCCGTAAACGATCATTATATATAAGAACGCGAGCGCGAACTCTGCTCCCGGCGGCAGACCGATACTCAACATTTTCCCCCACGTCTTGATTTGCGGACGTAAAAGCGGCAGCCGAAACCGCACATAATGATAATTCTTTTCGAAATAAATCAGCATCAGCACGTCCGCGATCAGGATGGATATGAAAGTCGCCAGCGCCGCGCCGAGCACGCCCATTCGCGGCCATGGTCCGATGCCGAAGATGAACAACGGCGCCAGCACGATGTTGAGCAACACACTCAACACCTGGAAACCCACCGCCGGTTTTATGATTCCGGTCGCACGCAACGTCGATCCCAGAGTCGTTAGGGGAAATTGCAAGAGCAGCGCCGGAATAAACCAGAGCAAATAAGTCTTCGCCAAAGTGGCCGTCGTCGTGTCCGCGCTTAACGCGTTGCAGTAGGGATTGCGGACCAGAAATCCGATCACACCCAGACCCAGGCCCGCCACGATTGACATCGTGAACGATTGATTGAAGACGAGCTCCGCTCGTGGCTGATCTTTCCTGCCGGCCGCGTGTGAGACCAGCGTCGTCGTTCCCACGCTCAGCATTTGCGTCATCGCGAGCACGATCATGGTCAGGTTCCCGGCCACACCTACGGCCGCGATCGCTTCCTTGCCGAGATGTCCCACCCAATAAAGATCGGCCAGCAAATAGAGCGTTTGCACCGCCATGCTCACGGCCATGAACGCCGCCATGCTCAGCAAATGCCTAACGACAGATCCTTGTGTGAGGTCCTTCATGCGCGCCGCGTCAAATCTCGATCAGGAATGCAGGAAAGCAGGAAGAGGGAAAGGAATTTCTTCCGTTCTCAGAATGACAGCTACTTATTCCGCTGCGCAAATTTCGCGGGCGAGCCGCCGGGCTTCTTCTTCGAGTGGTCCGATGGTAAAGGAGGCGGAGTTGAGACGCTCGCGGAGATATTGCTCAACAAAGGGCTCGAGATCACCGCAGCGTTCAAATTGGGCCACGTGGACGAGTTGATGCACGAGCAACTCACGGTCATCCCAGCAATCAGCGCGGATTATGATTCCGTGACCGATACCCGCGCCGCGCGTCGCGGTGGTGACGATGTTACTGTTGCGTGCGACCTGCGCGAGCCGCTCATCGTCAGGGCAGCGGAAGTCGTTCGACGACCAGCACTCTCACGCGAGAACAATCCTGGACGCCGGCGCGACGCGCATCCGCGGTGTGCTGTGACGCTAACGGAGCTCCGCGTGCGAGAATAATTTCTTCCTGTGTTTTGGCCCACCGACAAGCCAGCGGCAAAATTTGTTCGAATGTCTTCTGATCGACCATGCGAGGGACGTGGGAATTTAAAGTGAGAAGCAAAAGAGCAAAAGGCGTGCGAAGGATTACTGGCATTCTTGACCGAAGGTCAATCAGCGTGGCGAGTTGTTGCTGGCGATTGCCGGCATTTTCCGTTTCAGCCAAGCCCCATTCAGCGGTAGCAGAATAAACAAAGAAAATAAATCCAGCCGCTCGACGCAAGTTCTTTCATTGGCAGCGTCAGCGCCAGCACCAGAGACAACAACCCTACGCCAACTGGGATGCTCCAGCCGGAAATCTCCGCTTGCGTCAGCAGCCGTTCGCGTTCGTTCAATCGCAACGGCTCGCGCAATTGCCACGCACGGAGATTGAGCAACACAATTTCCAGCGCGATCGCCGCCGTCCCGATCGCGTAGATCGCGAAGAGCGCCCGCGCTTCTCCCTCCGTGTCCCCCGTGATTGCCTGGCCGAAGCGATGAGCGCTCACATAATAAAACATCGCTCCGAACAACATCTTTAGCGGATAGACAAAGATCAGGATCGTAACCAGCATTGCCCAGCTGATCAGGACCGACACGCCATCTTCCAGGCCGTAACGCCGGCTCCACCGCCAATGCCCGCGCCAGAAACGAGCGAGCACTGCGATACTCGCCAGAAACGCGGGCACATTTTTGAAGGCTGCCAACAGCGTACCGATATTATCCGGCACCTGACCGCTCGCGATCACCAGCATCGTAATTGCGAAAGCAAATGCCGCATCGATGAACGTCTCCAATCGCGTCATGTCCATACCGCGCAGACGAAAACCGCGGAGACGCGGCAGTTCGTCCAAATTCTTAGGAAGCGCCGAAGCTATCTCTTCGTGACGTTCGGTCATGTTCTGTCCGTGATGCCACAAGTACTCTCCTTATGGCAACTCGATTGATGCCGCGAGGTTCGACACGATTTGCCAACGCAAGGCACTCATCAATTTGCCAAGTCGATGCTTTAGCGAGACGCAAAAGAGCAGGCAGGTACTCCGTATGCTGGTAGACTGTGTTATGCCGACTTACATATACGAAACGACCGACCCTACCAAACCGGTCCGCAACTTCGAGGTTAAGCAGAGCGTTCATGACGACCCGCTCTGCGCTGATCCCGAGACGGGCGAGGCAGCGCGTCGCATAATCTCGGCAGGCTACAGCATTCTTATTCCTGGGAAATCACATGGTCCTTGCGTCGGCTCTGCCGGCTCGCATTCGGAGTAACCTAACCGTGGTCTGTGATCTCGCCTCTTAGCTCTCCGCTTCTTCGAGACTACGCCGCCACGCGCTCGCGCCCGCAAACGCGTTCGATAACGCACAGGCTCGCAAGGGCGATCGCCAAAAGTAAAACGGTCGAGCCGCCGTCAGGCACCGCGGAATAAGCCGTAAGTCGAAACGCCCGCTCATTCGATTCAAAAAGCGGATTCCAAGTCGAATCGTCAGTCGAAGTGTCGAGGTTCCCAGGGGAGAACGAGTAATTCCACACGTCGGCGGACGTGCCGGCCGCCGCGGGCTTGAGCACCAGCCAGTAGGAGGTCCCCATTGTTACGGAGACAGACCCCGCCACCGTAAAGCTAACGATGCTGTTGTTGCTGGAACCGAACTGCGCGCTGGGAATAACCGACCCGAGAAGAATTTGGTTTGCGTTATCGGGAGCCCCGCCCACATCGCTGTAAAGAAATACGTTCAATGCCGCAGGAACATTGCGAAAACTCACACCGAGCTCCACCGTGGCGAGATTGCCGCTCACGCCGGCCACAAATCCAGCAGCGACTTCGTAGTTAAACGGACCGCCGACATCGGGCCCCCCGGATTGTTGGTAGGTGTTTCCCGGTCCGAAGTCATCATATACAATGCTATTGCCGAACGCCGCGCCCGCCGCGACTAGAAAGCTAAGGAGTAATGCAAGTGTTTTCATAGAGGCCCCTCGTCGACGACCCGTTTTAGGTTTAGCATCTGCAACGCCGAGAAATTAATTCGTTAGGGCCTACACCGCCTCCCGCGCTTTGCGTATTCGCGCGTTTTCTACTTCCTAATTTCGAATTTCTACTTTTCTTCTACCTTCTTCCCGCCATGGCTTCCCGGAAACGCTCACGCCACAAAAAAAAGTCTCAGCACGTATCCGACAACGCCGCCCGGACTCCACTGTCAACGGTCGTGGAAGTCCGCCACTCGTCTGTTCACGGACGCGGCGTGTATGCGGCGCAATTCATTCCCAAAGGCGCGCGCATAATCGAGTACACCGGCAAACGAATGTCATGGAAAGAAGTACCCAATGATCGCGACGATCCGCACACATTCATCTTCGGTCTCGACAACGGCCAGGTCATCAATCCTGAGATCGACGGGAACGAAGCCCGCTGGATCAACCATTCCTGCGATCCCAACTGCGAAGCGGTCGGAGAAGACGGCGGCATTTTTATTTATGCTTTGCGAAGAATCCGGCCCGGCGAAGAACTCTTCTACGATTACGCCCTGCAACTCGACGAGCCGATTACCAAAAAACTAGAGAACGAACACCGATGTCATTGCGGTGCGTCCACCTGTCGCGGCACAATGCTCGAAGTAAAAAAGCGTAAACGCGCGCGCAAGCGGCAAGGGAGGGCGCGACCCCCGGTCGCCCCGCGTCACGTTTAGCGTTAGCCTTCCAGGCTGACTCGGCCCTCAGGCATCCTAAATCGCTAAATGAATTACTTCGCCGGTATGAGGTCGAATTTCCCCGAGCCTTCCTGATAAAAGAGCGCCCCTTCACTCTTATCGCCGCCGCTCCAATGTTTATGGCCTGCTGGAATTCGAATGAATTCTCCCGGCCCTACTCGCTTGTCGCCCGCATCATCTTTATATAAGTAAGCGCCTTTGAGCACGACCAGCCACACATCGCTCGTGTGCGTGTGCATCCCCGCGTCATATCCCGGCGGGAATTTCGTGAACGTCCCGTGTCGCCCTTTTTCAGGATCGCCCCACAACACCGCCATCGACACCCCAGGCGTTTTTTCCGTGTATGTCGCCGTCTCCGAGGAGACGTAAGTTACTTCCTTGCTCTTAGCCGACTCGGCTTTCTCTTTCGCGACTCCCGTCGACAGCGCAAATGCGATCGCGCCTACTACTCCGATTCCGATCAATAATTTTTTCATATTGTTTTGTTTGATATTATCCAATGCGTTCGTTGAGACCTTCTGATCTCTGACTTTGGAGCCTGATGCCAATCGCTCACTCACTCAATGACGAACTCACTAATCGTTTAAATGAATAACGCTCGCTAAATCGTTAAATCGCTCAATGCATCCCGCCCGGCACGAGATCGGCTTGCAGTGCTGCGATGAAAGCTCCCATTCCAGACAACGAGGCCGAACGCCTTCGCATCTTATATCAGTACGACATCCTCGATTCGATCTCCGAGCGCGCGTTTGATGAACTGACCGAACTCGCTTCCAGCATCTGTGAAACACCCATCGCTTTGATCTCGCTCGTCGATGAAGACCGCCAATGGTTCAAGTCCGCCGTCGGTTTGCAAGCGCGCGAGACTTCGCGCGATCTTTCCTTTTGCGCCCACGCCATATTGGATGACAAAGTGCTCGTCGTGCCCGATGCGACGAAGGACAAACGTTTCGTCGACAACGCCCTCGTCACAGGCGAACCCAATATTCGTTTCTACGCCGGCGCACCGTTAATTACGTCTGAAGGACCTGCCCTCGGCTCGCTTTGCGTTATCGACCGGGTCCCGCACACATTCAGCGCAAAGCAGGAACGCGCCCTGGAAATTCTCGGCCGACAAGTTGTCACACAGCTCCGACTTCGTCGCGCTCTGGAAAACCTGGCTCGGCTTCAAACCGAAGCCGGCTCCCTTGCTTAGACCCGCTTGGAGGTTAGCCTTCCAGGCTGACTCGGCCGTCGGACATCTTGCCTGATGTAACTCTGAACCAACATTTCTTCGGCAACCCTTGTGCAAACAAAAAAAGCCGCCGAGGCATTTCTGCGCCCCGGCGGCTTCTCGAATTCTAATTTTCTACTTCCTACTTCAGACTTCCTACTTTCTTATTATCCCATCCCGAGCGAATCGAGCGTCGGCTCGTCGATCACCGCTGTCGCGGTAAGTCCCTGATCGGCTTGGTAGCCGGCGACCGCCTCCCGCGTCAACGGCCCGAGCAATCCATCCACGTCACCCTTGTAGTAGCCCATCTCCTGTAGCGCGGATTGCACGTCCGCGATCACCCGGTCCGGCGGCTCCGCACGGTGACCGACATAAATCGGGGCATCATAGGCATAATACTCGGCCGAAGAATCGTAACCCCATGCCGGATACCAGTAGCCGTTGTTCCAGTAGTAGTAACCGCCACCGACTTGCTCCACGCGATTGTAACGCGACCGATACCAGCCGCGATCGTGCCGTTCCGGATGATACGAGCGGAATGCCTCGTATTGCGCACCCTGCCACTGATCGCTTCCTTGAATCCGATAGTTTTGTTGGAACGTAACCGCCGGAACCTGCTGTGGCTTTGGCTGCGCGCGGAAGTTCGCGTGCTCCGCCTTGATCTGCTGCACCTTCTCCGGAGCCGGTTTCTTCGCCGCGGCGGCCGTCTTTACCTGCGCCTTTTGCTGGCTCGAAACCGCTGGCGCTGCAGTCGCCGCTGCCGTCGGGGCCGGAGTAGCGGCTACCTTCGCGTTTGCGGCCGGCGCCTTCTCCCCTTTTTTGTGTTGTTCTGCATGCTGTTTCACCACCGGCGTTGCAGTGGCGGCTTGTTGACCGGAAACATTCGTTTCCGTTCGCGCAGCCTTCTCAGATTTCCGCGTCGCCTCCACCTTCTGCGCCTTTGCTGCAGCGCGGTCGTTCACCACTCCGCGCTCCTTGGCGACGGTCGCCTCCGGCTTCTGCACCTTTGCCGCTGCGCGCTCCTTCACAATCGGGGCCTGAGGCTTCGCCACGTTTGCACCGGGTTTTGCTACAGCTCCGTGCGCTTTTGCCGGGGCTTCTTTCTTGTTTTTTGGTGTTGCCTGCTCGTCCGGCTGTTGCGCTATCGCAGCTCCAGCCAGCATGAGCGAACAGCCCATCAGTAAACTCGTGAATTTTCTCATATAGATATGTTTGGTCGTTAAATGTGTCGATCTATTCAACCGTCGCAGCGTTTTTCGGGCCGCGTGCTCGCGAACCTTTTCGAAGATCACGCCGCATCGATCGCCTAACGACAATTCGTGCAATCAATCGCGTTTGGTTGCCTCAAGGTAGTGCGCGACCGCAATGCCGGTCCGGCTCGGACCGCCCCGAATGGAAGTTAGCCTTCCAGGCTGACTCGGCCATCAGGCATCCTGCCTGATTTCCCTTATGGTGGGGCGTGACCGCCGGTCGCGCCGAAATTAGACAGCCCGCGTGCCGCGACACTTTGGAAAATGGAGCGACTGGGGCGAGCGACATGTCCGGTTAAGCCACACAGGTAGTGGTCGAACATTGTGGGAAACAATTGAGATACAATTCGAGCACCCCCAAAACCGTCCGCCAATGTTTGGACCGCGCTTCGCTTCGCGCACAACCATTTCGGCGCCGCAAAGCGGGCAGTCAGGCGCAAGATGATCTCGTTCTCGAGACACTGTGACATTACCGGACATCTGAACACTTCGAATCAGCTGACACACATCGTTCGCATTGATCAGCTCGATTGGCTTTCCTTTCGCGAATGCGATTGCATGTGGTGTAAAGCTGGTTGTAGCGACAAGCTTCGCTGAAGTCGCGTTACGATCGTGAAGAATGCCATATAGTTCGCGCACAGTCTGAACAGGCACTGGTTTTCCGCTCCATCGTTTGCATTGCACGAGCGTGACACTGCCGTTCCGGCCGAGCACGAGATCCACGCCGCCATCGGCCCCACCGCCCAACGTCTCTTCAACTTTATAACCTTGTCGCCGATACGCTTCGCCGAGCAAATCTTCGAATCGTTTCCAAGGCAATTGGTGCAGCGACTCCAAACTCGTTTGCTGTTCGAGCATCGCGCGAGTTTTCCACGATCGCATTGCGGAAATGACCGCAATCGCGAGCATAAACAGCGTAATTATCGGATGCATTCCGCGCATCGGATGCGGCAACAGTCCAGGCAGGAGAACAAACGCCAATCCTGCCAGAAAGAGGCTTACCCACCAGGGAAGCAAAACCAGATCATCGACAATGGAGGATTTCCGTCGCGCCATGCGCCAATGTCAGAGCATCTTTCGCGCAATTGTAATTAGGCAAACAGTTCGTTCCAATTCTTTTCGCTCCGACTTCCGACACCCACCGCGTGAGTCGTCAGGCTTTTACGCGGCATCCTTCATCCTTCTTAACTCCGCCTTCTCGTCTGCAATTCCGCAATCCGAGTTCCGCATTCCGAATTGCAAACTCCCTTGTCACTGGCTTCGTGCGCTGCTTTGCGTCAGAGCCATCAATTTCCAGTAGCTTCGAACTTGACCGTCTAAGATTACCCGCCATTATGTTCGCTCGAACGTTGGCGCTGTAGGTGCTAATTTTCTCGTGTCGATGCCCGCTCTCCAAATCCTCGCGTCTGTGCGGAAATCTACCCAGGCCCTCAATTACTTCGCCCACAAAGCTTCTAGTGGCGCGCCGATTCGAAAACTCAACAAGATGAAAGCACTCAAGCTTCTCTTTTTTGCCGATCGATATCATCTGCGGAAATATGGCCGGCCCGTAAGCAATTGCGCATACTTCGCGATGAACCATGGACCGGTCGCATCCGAAGCAAAACGTATTGCCGAAGAAAGCACACATCTCGATAGCCGTTCGCGCAGCTACGCGCGGCGTTATCTCCGTAGAAACGATCTTTATCACTTTAGCACGATCGCAGATGTCGACGATGCGGTGCTTTCCAAAACGGATCGCGAAGCGCTTGATTTTGCCTGGCAAACTTTTGGGCATTACACAGAATTTCGGCTGCGTGATATCACTCACCATTATCCCGAATGGAAGCGCCGCGCCGCCACTCTGCGCACAGGCCGTCCTCGCGTTAAAATGGAATACTCCGATTTCTTCGACGAACCTGACCCGGGCTACAACCCATGCCACGAGCTTTCGAAAAAGGAGCGCGATATAGCCCGCGAGTTGTATCTCGATTCGGAGACCGTAGCCAACCTCTGGAAATAACCCTCGCTCGTGGCGCACGTCCCCCTTGAGCTGCGCCTGTCTCTTCGCGAAGGAACAGTTTTTTATTTCAAGGAACGCAAACTCTCTTCCGCCGAGCCGCACTTTCATATCGTCGTTAACGATCCCTTAACGCAGCAGGTCTTGCTGCTCACCGTCGTAACCTCGAAAGTAGAAAAGGTGAAGTATCGCCGGCGCGATTGTCCAAATACTCTGGTCGAGCTTGGTCCTCGCGATCTTCCGAATATCCTGAGCCGGCCATCGATTGTGGATTGCAACAATGTCACGCGCATCAGTCTCGATGAATTTTGTGATCGCTGGACGAGAAAGGAAATCGCAGCCTTCGCACGGGATCTGCCGCAACCGTTGAAAATCGCTCTTCGCTTCGCTCTTCACGCCAGCGAGATCCTGGCGCCAGAAATCAAAGCGCTGATTAAGAAAGCTTAACTCCGATCTCGAGTTTACCCGCCGTGGCGGGAGCTCTGACCGCTGCTTATTTTCAGCTTTTCAGATTTCAGCGTTTCTGTTTTCGGACCGCGTGAGCCGCATCGCTTTTACGCGGTCAGCGTTTCCGCTTTTGCTTCCAACTTCCGACTTCCTCTGCGTCTTCTACTTTAGAATTTCTAATTTCACCTTTTAAGACGCTTCTTACTTTAGCCTTTCTAATTTCTACTTTGCACTTTTTTCGTTCCCCGTTAGAAGGATTCCTCCGTTATGCATTCCCCCTCTCACACGACCGGTGGAGAACCTCCTATCATCGGCAACAATGAAGAGGAGGCTGTGTGGCGCTGCTACGAGGAGAAGCGACTACGTCGCCGACTACTGAGTTCGACCTCAGCGATTCCCGAAGAAATACTCTGTTATCTCGACTGGTTACAAGCCGGGCGCGAAGTGAGACCTATGCGTGCAATCGGAAAGTGGATCGCCGCGTGAAGTCCGAAGCACTCGCGATCAAGGTCGAGCGGCGGATTTTTCTCATTCGCGGGCAGAACGTCATGCTCGATTTCGACCTCGCCGAGCTTTACGGCGTCGAGACGGGCGCCTTGAAGCGGGCGGTGAACCGCAACCGCGACCGTTTTCCCGAGGACTTTCTGTTCCAACTCACAGCCAAAGAGATGGACGCTTTGAGATGCCAGATTGGCACCTCAAAGCAGGGCCGCGGTGGGCGGCGTTATCTTCCTTATGCTTTTACAGAACAAGGTGTTGCGATGCTCTCCAGTGTCTTGCGCAGCCCTCGCGCCGTCCAGGTGAATATCGCCATCATGCGCACCTTCGTGCGGCTGCGCGAGATGCTCCTCTCGAACGTCGATCTCGCCCGCAAGCTCGCGGTGTTGGAAAACAAATACGATGCCCAGTTCAAGGTTGTTTTCGACGCCATCCGTGAACTGATGCTTCCACCCGAGCAGCCGAAACGGCGCATCGGTTTTCATCCTTAGCCCCCAGCCGCGTGCTCGCGAATGGAGCCGCAGGGAATGCGAGCGACATAGATGGGCAAACCGAGAGGTCGAGTGAACGGGAGTGAACGAGTCAAAGCATTCGGAGTTTACGCGGTCTAATTTAGACTTTCTAATTTCTTGCACCCCGTTAGAAGAATTGCGTCGATATGCCCCCTTGGAAGAGCCGCCAGAATACCGATATAAAGCTTTCGGCCCCTTGTAATGAATGAAGCTGAGTGGTTAACGCGAAAGAAGCGTATTGATACGCGCTTGAAGCAGAAAGGCTGGAAGCTACTGCCGTTCTCTGCTGCTCTCGATCTGAAAACCCTCGATAAATGCGCGGTTGAGGAACTGCCTACCGGCAACGGTCCGGCCGACTACGCGCTCTTCGTCGGCGGACAATGTCTTGGCGTCGTTGAGGCAAAGAAAGTTACGGTGAATCCGCAGAATGTCCTCGAGCAGGCGAAGCGTTATGCCCGCGGTGTATTCGATGCCGCCGGTCAATGGAAGGACTTCCGCGTTCCGTTTCTTTATGCGAGCAACGGAACGCTGATCTGGCACTTGGACACAAGGCCCGACAAACTCGTGTCGCGTCAGATCAGTGACTTCCACACACCGGACGCACTCGAAGCGAGATTTGCACACGATGCGGCAGCGGCGCGAACTTACCTGCTTGACACTCCGCCGGAGCAGATCGGAAGGCTTCGTCCATATCAACGCGAGTGTATCCTAGCCGTCGAACAGGCGATCCTCGGCGGCAAGCATGACATGATGGTCGCGATGGCGACCGGCACGGGTAAGACCTACGTGACCGTCGCGCAGATTTACCGACTGCTAGAATCCAAACTCGTTAGGCGTATTTTGTTTCTTGTCGACAGGAAAGCTCTCGCCGCGCAGGCCGTGCGCGAGTTCAATGCGTTCAACACACCGAAGGGCCACAAGTTCACTCAAGAATACGAGCTCTACAGCCAGCGTTTCCAAAAGGACGACTTCGGCGATGACGCGCCTTTTGATCCCAAGGTTCTACCGAATGAATACCTAACCGCGCCGAAGGCTGCTCATACGTTCGTCTACGTCTCCACGATTCAACGAATGGCTCGGAATCTCTTTGGTGCCGAGGGCAGTTTCTCGCAATCAGACGGTGACCCGGATATAGAAGATGACGATGACCGCCTCGATATTCCTATCCACGCATTCGATCTCATCATCGCCGATGAATGCCACCGCGGATATAGCGCGCAGGAAACAAGTATCTGGCGCAATACGCTTCAGCATTTTGACGCCGTTCGCGTTGGTCTTACTGCAACACCCGCGGCGCACACGGTCGGAGTCGAGCAGGCAATCCGCGATGGCTTCCTTGTCGATTACGATCAAGTTGCGATTCATTCGAACGTGCGCCTCAATGGCGTTTTCCTTAAGGAAGGCGAGCAAGTCGGAAAGATCGATCCCGAGAAAGGCGGTGAAGCACTGGACAACGTTGAAGACGAACGCGCGTTCGACGCCTCTACTGTCGAGCGTGAAATCACTGCGCCGCAAAGCAATCGGAGGATCATAGACGAGATCGCGAAGCACGCTTACGAGCACGAAGAGGAGACTGGCCGCTTCCCCAAGATTCTTATCTTCGCGGTTAATGACTTACCGCACACATCGCACGCACAACAGCTGGTCAACATCTGTCGCGACGTGTTCCAGCAAGGCGACGATTTCGTTCAAAAGATAACTGGCAACCCGAACGTTGATCGCCCGCTACAGCGCATTCGTGAGTTTCGCAATCGGCCGAAGCCCAAAGTGGTTGTCACGGTCGATATGCTTTCGACTGGCGTAGATATTCCCGCGCTCGAGTTCATCGTCTTTCTCCGCCCGGTAAAGTCGCGCATTCTCTGGGAACAGATGCTGGGACGCGGCACTCGCCGATGTGATGATATTAACAAAGCGAAGTTTGTCGTCTTCGATTGCTTCGACGGAACCTTGTTCCGCTACTTCAAGGACGTTTCGAATTTTCAGATCGAAGAGCCAAGTACCAATCCGCTCACGATCGTCGAGGTAATCGAGAACATCTGGCAGAACATTGATCGCAAATATCACATCAACGCGCTCGTGAAACGTCTCCATAGGATCGACAAATCGATGAGCGCCGAAGCGCGGGAAGAGTTCTCGAAATGGATACCCGAAGGCAACGTCGGCAAGTTTGCATCCGAAGTTCCCAAGCGCCTTCGCGACAATTTCGACGAAACCATGAAGCTCCTGCGCAATTCAGACTTCCAGGACCTTCTTGTTAACTATCAGCGAGCGAAACGAACATTCTGGGTCGGCTACGAAGTTAAGGACGAGGTAAGCTCTCGAAAGCTCTTTGGAGAATGGGAGAAGCCGGAGGATTATCTCGAGGCATTCGCCAAATTTGTTCGCGGCAACATCAATCAGATTGAGGCACTTGGTATCCTTTTCAAGCACCCTCAAAAGTGGAATCCTGAAGCGCTGTCCAAGCTGAGGAGCGCGTTACGCGACAAGGGCTTTGGTGAAGATCGACTCAGCAAAGCACACAACAAAGTCTATAAGACTTTGGCAGATGTCATCTCGATGGTGAAGCATGCTGCCGATCAGCAGGAACCGCTGCTCACCTCGGAGCAACGGGTGACTAAAGCCCTCGAAGAAATTGAGGCGTTCCACAGTTTCAAAGCAGAACAGCGAAAGTGGTTGGGGCTCGTCGCTGAGCATCTGAAAGAGAATCTCAGCATCAGCGAAGACGATCTGAATGACCAACCGGTTTTCGCGCAACGCGGCGGCCTTGCGAAGGCGCGGAAACTTTTCGGAGATGATCTGCGCAAAGTGATTGATCGGCTTAATTATAACCTCGTAGCTGCCTAAGTTATGTCCGATATCGTTAACAAGCTTTGGGGCTTCTGTCACACGCTCCGCCACGATGGCATCGATTACGGCGACTACATTGAACAGCTCACCTATCTCCTGTTCTTGAAGATGGCGGAAGAGCGCGCCGCGAATGTGCCTAAAGGATGTGACTGGGCTAGCCTGAAAGATAAGTCAGGCACTGCCCTTACTGATCACTACGCCGATATCCTCCGCCGTCTTCGCGAAGCAGGCGGATTGTTAGGGGACATATTCACTCAAGCTACGCCGCGATTTAACAACCCGGTAAACCTGAAGCGAGTCATCGCGATGATCGACGAGGAAGAGTGGTCGTCGATGGATGTTGATGTGAAGGGTGCGGCTTTCGAAGGTTTGCTGGAGAGAGCAGCGAGCGAGGGCAAGAAAGGCGCTGGCCAATACTTCACGCCGCGCGTTCTCATTCAATCGATCGTCCGGCTGATGAAGCCTGACCCGCGCGGTAAGTCTGATTTCACAATCGCTGATCCGGCGTGTGGCACCGGCGGCTTCTTAGTTTGCAGCTATGAATGGTTAGTCGATGAATCAAAAGGCGTGTTCGACCGCACCGATGCTAAGCGGATCAAGACACAGACTTACTACGGGCAGGACTTAGTGCCACGCCCGCGCAGGCTCGCACTCATGAACTTGTTCTTACATGGAGTCGAGCCGCACATCTACTTGGGCGACACAATCTACGAACCTTTCCGAGGCGAGAAGAACGACGTTATCCTAACGAATCCTCCGTTCGGGACAAAAGGCGCTAACCAGGCGCCGGAGCGCGAAGACTTCACCATCGAGACGAGCAACAAACAGCTCAATTTCGTGCAACATGTCATAACTGTGCTGAAGCCCGGTGGGCGCGCTGCGATCGTATTACCCGATAACTGTCTCTTTGAAGGAAAAGCGGGTGAAGTCTTCGAGATTCTCATGCAGGACTGCAACCTGCATACCGTCTTGCGCCTTCCGCGCGGGACATTCACGCCTTACAGCCAGGGCGTGAAAGCCAACGTCATCTTCTTCCAGAAAGGCCCGCCGACGGAAAACGTCTGGATTTTCGACGCCCGCTCCAACGTGCCGGGCATCACCAAGAAAGACCGTCCGCTCACCGCGCAACACTTCGTCGAGTTTGAAAAGAGCTACGGCAAAGATCCGAATGGATTGAGTAAGCGCACCGACGGCGGCGAGGCCGGCCGCTGCCGCAAATTCCACATCGGCGAAATCAAGGAACGCGGCTACAAGCTCGACGTGACGTGGCTCAAGGACGACTCGCTGGAAGACAGCGACGAACTGCCCGAACCACAAGACCTCGCCACCGAAGCCATCACCGAGTTGGAGGCGGTGGTGGATGATCTGCGTGAAATTATCACGCTCGTGGAGAAGGAGGAGGGCGTGGAGAAATGAGCGACGAACTTCCAAAGGGATGGGCAACCACTCCGATAGGAGGAATATGTGAAATTATCGGCGGTAGCCAGCCGCCGAAGACGAACTTCGCTTACGAACCACGAACCGGTTATGTCCGCTTTATTCAAATTAGAGACTACAAGTCGGATAACCACCTGACTTACATACCAAGCCAGCTTGCGCGGCGCTTCTGCACAAAGGACGACGTTATGATTGGGCGGTATGGTCCGCCATTATTTCAAATATTGAGGGGAATTCAAGGCGCATACAACGTTGCGCTGATGAAAGCTGTGCCTATCAGTGGCGAAGTCCTCGATCGTGATTTTTTGTTCTACCAATTACAGAATCCTCCTCTTCGAAACTACATCATTCAGTCATCAGAGAGGACCGTCGGGCAAGACGGCGTGCGGAAAGACTTGCTCGAAGCATACGAGGTTGCCCTACCGCCAGTTGGCGAGCAGCGCCGGATTGTGGCGAAGCTGGAGAAGTTGTTGGGCAAAGTGGATGGCTGCCAACAACGGCTGGTGAAGATTCCCGCTCTGCTCAAACGCTTTCGCCAATCGGTCCTGACCGCCGCCTGCTCCGGCCGCCTCACTGCCGATTGGTGCAGGGAGGGAAGAGAGGCAACCGCCATTACGGAGATTCCAGACACAGATTACAAAGTCCCATCAAGCTGGAAGTCTGTGGCGCTCGGCGAATTGTCCAAGTTTATTGATTACCGCGGACGCACACCTAAGAAGGTTGACAGCGGAATCCCGCTAATCACCGCAAAGAACATCCGGCAAGGCTACATCGACAGAGAGCCGAGGGAATTTATCCGGAAGGAGGATTATGACTCATGGATGACGAGAGGTATTCCGCGGCTTGGCGATGTGCTCATTACTACGGAAGCCCCTCTAGGATATGTCGCGGCGATTGATATTACCGAAAAATTTGCCTTAGCTCAGCGCGCCATTTGTCTTCAGTTTCACGACCCGCGAAATCAAGACTTCGCTCTGGTTTATATGATGTCGCCGGTGTTTCAGGGAATGCTAACCGAACAGTCTACGGGGACGACCGTGAGCGGCATTAAGGCTTCGCGCTTAAAGCAACTTCGCCTTTTGCTGCCTCCGCCCGCCGAACAAAAAGAAATTGTCCGCCGAGTGAAAGGGTTGTTTGCGCTAGCGGAGGAAATTGAGACACGATACGAGAAGGCACGTACGCAAGTAGACAAGTTGACGCCCTCCCTCCTTGCCCGCGCATTCCGCGGCGAACTCCTCCCGCAAGATCCAAACGACGAACCAGCTTCCGCTCTTCTTGAACGAATCTGGCAGCAGCAAAATGGAAAGAAGGACAACAACTATGCCGAAACGAAAACGAAGAGAACTAACTCACCGCGTAGCCGGAGATCTACGTCTCGTTCTCGTTAGGACTCCAGTACAGCAACACTTCCATCGCGCCAGATCTTTGCGATAAACGGCGGTTTCTTCAATTGAACGGTTTCGCGGATTTGCGGCACCGCTCGGAGCAGAATTTCGGCTAATGCCTCGGCCCGCAAATTTCCGCGAGCGACCAGAACGAACGCGCGAACTCTCGCGCGGCGAAGCGCCTCCATCTGAGCACGGCGATATCGGATGCGTTCGTCGCGAGTGATGACAATCCAATTGTTCTTGCCAGCTAGCGTCAGCCATTCCGGGTCTTCAGCGTCTTGCGGCAAGTGGTCATCGTGAATTTCCACTTTCAGACCGGCCGCGCGAAGGACGGCTGCCATCCTATACCGCCCAAGCGAACGGTCTAGAAAGAAAGTCAGCTTCTCTTCACGCGGCTTCAAGGAGGCTAAGCTCGCAACGAATCGCTTCTTCAATCCTGTCGCGGCCACATCCGTAGTCATCAGCCAAATCGTCAGCCGACTCGCCCGCTTTGAAACGCTCGGCGACGATTTCGGTGCTTACTCCAGTACCCGTAATCACCGCGCGGCCGAAAGAAATGCGCGGATCAATGACAATGTTCTTGGGCTGATCTGGTTCGCCGGGCCGCGTGAACGGGAAGAGGCGCAGCGGCACGCCGTGTTTGTCGCGTTCGATGCGCCGCAGGTGCGCTTTCAACAAGTCCTTGACCGCGATCTGCCCCCCTTCAGAGACCGATATGAAATGGCCGTAACATTCTGTAAAGAGGTCGATGCCGCTCGTCTCGAACTTGTGATCCGCCAAAGGATGCTTGGACTTCAATTCGTTCGTCAGAAACTCGATGGCTCTTCTAACGCGCGGCATATCGACGCGATGTTTCCGACGAATCGCTGCAAGCACGTGAGCTTCGATCAAATTGATGAAGGACAATGCGAGTGGCGATGTCGCTGCTGGTCCGATTAGTGGCTTAAACAACTTCCTCGCGGAACCACTGCCGTACGACATTCCGGCGAGCCACGACCGCAAAGTTGCGCGGGGAACAAGAAGATAATGCGCAGCCTCCGCTACCCCGTACGCGGGGAGTTCTCGAACATCTTGCTCTTGCGTCGGTCTCATCCGTTTCTAATCTTTTTATATAAGCCCCGCCAAAGAGCAAGCCTTTGTCCAGGCTTCCCTGTGTATTCAGTACGTGAAAGCGAACTAGATAGAGTCGTAACCGAAATCGAGAGAATGGCGAATAAGCTGTCTCTGAGCTTGCATAAAGGGATCGGCAAAAAGTAAAAGCATTTGTGCTTCGAGACAGGTTTTTGCAACATTACATTCCCCTGATCCAAGACTTTCGGCGCGATTTGGAGGCGTCTTCGCTGCATGCCCTTGATGTCATGCCACAACCGTTCTTGCCGCTCTTCGGAGATAGTTATGAACGCTCTGCGTTACGCATGGTGATCGTCGGACAGGATACGAAAGGCTACCGAAGTCTGAAGAGCTTCCTCGAACAAGAAAGTGCTGAACCAGGGAGTGGTTTGAAGGAGGCTCTTTCAGAGTTCCAAAACCGCAAGTTCATCAATTGGGGGAAACACCGCCACACCTTCTTCGGCTTTGTCATGATGTTGATGGCCGAACTCCACGGAGTCCAAAATTGGGGAATGATGAAAAGGGACGCGTGTCGAGAAGTCCTGAGTAGCTTTGCATGGGGAAACGGTAACGCGGTCGAGTATTGGACAAGCTCCGTTTCGAAAGGCCGAGTACCGCTTACGATTTGGCAGGCTGTCAGAAAAGCCGGAGCTCGTTTCGATGGCATCAAACACCTTGTGCAAGCGCTTAGCCCTAGAGTGATTTTGGTGCTCTGGAAGAAAATGTCCCCGGCATCGTATTTCGCTGGATATGAATACACGACGATGCAGGAAAAACAGGGAGTGAAGCATTATCGCATCCCGTCGGAAGATATCGACATCTTCCAAGCGCCGCATCCAAACCGCATGAAATTCGAAGGAGGCGCAAGCCCCTTCTGCGACACGATTAAAAACATGCTTCTCGCAAACAAATTGATAGTTCATTTCCCTAATTTCGTGCAGCAGACCACGGATTCTAGTAAGGTTGTGAATTATCTGCGAGATTTAGCTCCACCCGGACTAGACAAGTTCTCCCTCGTCGCGTGGGTGGCGGAAGAAATGAAGAAAAGAGATAGCTTCATGTCAGTTCCCACGCTTTGCCGCCTTCTCAATGATCTCGGTTGCCGAACAAATTATGGCGCGCAATTCAGCGGGAAACGGGGTTCATACCGCCTTGTTAGATCCGCTTACTGGCGACTTCATGCTCGGGAGCCCGATAGAGCTGCCATTATTGCCGAAGCCTTCCGCCGACCCAATTTTCAATACGCATATTCGGCGTAATGTTGAAGGCTCGGTTCCGTCGGAACGCGACGTGCTTCCCCTCCAGAAAACAGACTTTTTGACCGGTTTTTCGCATCAAAGTTGAGAATTTGATCGCAAGCCTGAGCACAACCTCACTCACTAATGACTCCTGAAGTCGATTCCATCGGCGCAGATTCAATTTCTTTCTAAATCGCGATCACATTATCTCCGTCACAATCCATCACGGCGAAATCGTTGTGACAACAACTGCCGGCACGAAGATCACAATCCCCGCATCAACGGCCACGCTTGAGAAGTTCGTCGACGATCTGGCTAATCACGTCGAAAGCAACTTCGTCTCAATCACCGCATCTTCACATTGATGTCTATCCCCGCCCGCCGATGTCTACCGTTCATACAGACTGTGCTACTTGTATGCATCATAAGCGGCTTACGATAATGCAGCAGCATTCGAAACTTGGCGGCTTAAGGCCGTCGAGTTGCTGAAATAGCAAGTCTTCAAACACACCACCGCGAAGGATTGAAGAAGGTCGTACAAACTGAGCGGACTTGTTGGCGACGTGCTCAAAATCAAGAAAGAACTAGTCACAGCCACGCCGCCGTGATATGCACCAGCTCTAATATGAACAGAAACATCTTCTACATCATCGGAGTCATTGTCGTTATCGTTATCGTCTTAAAGTTGCTCGGCCTGTTCTAAACCGAAACCCGGCCAAAGACGACCCGGCGACGGCGCCGCGGGTCAGCTATCTCGCGCCGATGTTGTTCCAGCCTTACGCGGAGGTTCAGTTGTTCGGAAACATTATCTCACCACGCTGAATTGACTCCTTCGCTTCCCACTCTCGCCCCTCTCGGGTTTTCGCATCTATGTCGCTCGCGCCAATCCGAAATCCTGACATGTGGAAACGCTGAGAAGCTGAAACCGAAAACTGAGAAACTGAACCGCTGAGAAGCTGAAATTAGAAAATGTCCAAGCCGCTACCTCTGCGGAATGGTGATGGGCCCGCCTTTGACGCCGGCGTAGAAGGCGATCATTTCGACCGGTTTCGGTCCCGTGGTTCGCGCGCATGCACATCCCCACGCTTGTAATCACCTAATCTCCAGTCCGTGATAATCTTGACCGCTTAAAGCGGTCAAGATGCCGAACTACGCTGAGAGGTGAGGGGAGATTTGGGACGCCTCTGAATTGTCTGATTCCCGCGTGGACGAAACAATCCCTGTGTCGTCTGAAATCTTGACCGGTTCTGTCCCATGGTTCGCGCCGACGTGCCATAGCGCGCTCTACCCAAACCAAGATCTCAAAGCCGCACTCAGATCAATCCCGATTGGTTCTAAAACTTGACCGCTTAAAGCGGTCAAGATATCTCTTCGCTTCGCTTAAGGTGTGACAAGCATGCGACGAGGTGAAAGCGGACACGGCGAAAGGCGTGCGACTCCCTCCAAGCCGTTTACTTCTGCGGAACGGTAATAGGCGTGCCTTTTACGCCTGCGTAGAAGGCGATCGTTTCGACCGGTTCGGTCCCATGGTTCGCGCGCATGCACATCCCCACACTTGTAATCAACTAATCTCCAGTCCGTGCTAATCCTGACCGCTTAAAGCGGTCAAGATGCGGAACCACGCTGACGGGGGAGATTGAGACGAGTCTGAATTGTCTGAGTCCCGCATGGATGAAACAATTCCCCGTGTCGTCTGAAATCTTGACCGCTTAAAGCGGTCAAGATAATCTGCATTCATGCGGAGGACACTTTTGCACGCGTTGTTTCCGGTGGTGCGCGCGGAGGTTCTTCAGCTCTTGTTCACCAATCCAAGGCAGGAATTGTATGTGAGAGAGCTGGCGCGTTTGAGCGCGCTCTCGCTTCAGACGGTGCAGGACGAACTGGCCAAGCTTCAGGCTGCAGAACTCATCTCAAGCCGGAGCAACGGATATCACCGGTTCTATCGCGCGAACTCGAAACACCCGCTCTATGCCGCATTGCGAAAGATGGTGATTGGGGGAGCCTCGCATCCGAAACCGATCGCGCGACTTAGGCGGAGCCGCACCGGCCGACGCCGCTGACGATCAGCATCTCACTCGTCTGCTCCAGTCGTGAATGTTGCGAACCTGTTTTCATATCGGAGCTTGACCGCTTTAAGCGGTCAAGTGCCTCTGACCTCGTCTACACATTCTAGTGGGATGGTAATGCATCGTAAGCAGCTTACGATGCCAGATCGATCCAACGCATTTTGCTTATAAGAGACGTTCGCGACATAGGTATTGCTAGATGAGACACACAGCGTCGTCAGTGCCGCGGGGGCACGGGAAGCGTGTGGTGCTTCTGGTGCCAAACACTGATCGCGACTTACTTGGTTTTATCTTTGACGCCGTAAAGGAGCTCGGCTGGTCAGTTGACCACGTCATGCCTGACGGGGTGGATGACAATGATATTTTGCAGCTTGCCTGTATTGCTCATTGGGACCTTGCCTTCTTGATCGTCAACAATGTCACTTATCCGGATGACGTGAGCGTTCGAGATGGCGCGACTCAACTTATTCATGATCTATCGCGTTTCGAGAAGCCGATCGTAACCTGCTATGGCTGGCCAAATGACGACGCCTTCGTGGACGATTTGATGGCTGTGGGCGCTACCGCGGCATTCCGGATCCCGTGCAGAACCGTTACGATCCAAAAGGCATTTTGCGCCGCGCTGACTTCCATGCGGTGATGCGTAACTCGATCGCGGCCATGCCGTAATTTGTCGAACCGACTTTGATTCTGCCTCATTACGCAACGAGCCAATCTCGCTCCGTCCCGCCGAAACTCGACGGCTTAAAGCCGTCAAGATCACAGATGGTTCTTCACGTCGGTGTTCACACCCGCTCTAATGTATTGTAACCGGCTTATGATAGATGACAGCGACGCACCAGGTCGGAAGATGATACGAACACGGAAGAATGGTGACCGCTGATCAAGCGTTGCGGCGGGGCGCTGCGATATTTAAGGCTATATCGGGAGGCGGCGTCGATTCAGTAGTAGCTAGCTTTACTCAACTGCAGCAATAGCGCTGCGCTGAAATTAACAAAAGGCGGAACCGCCGGAAGCCGGCTTCTTTATTATGGAAATACTCTGGACACTTATTATCGGCCTCGTTGTTGGGGTAGTCGCCAAGTTTCTTATGCCGGGAAGAGATCCGGGCGGCTTCATCATCACGATTTTGCTTGGCATTGCCGGCTCGTTCATTGCCGGATTCGCCGGTCGCGCCATGCATTGGTACAGCCAAGGGCAACCGGCCGGGTTTATCGCCTCGGTGATCGGCGCGATCGTGCTCTTGATCATCTATCGCTTGTTTCAACGGCGTACGGTTTAAGCCTGGGCAACATTAACGGTGTCACGGCGCTGGAGCTAGCGGCTCTCCCTTAAAGCTGCCTTGTTCGCCAACATGCTGAAGCTTTGGCCTAACGGGCATCGCGACGCGAGCTACGGTGGCGGAGATGGAGTTTCGGCTGAAGCGCCTTTGATCCTGCCTGATTACGCAACGAGCCAATCTCACCCCGTACCCCCCGTCTCGCCGAAACTCGACGGCTTAAAGCCGTCGAGTTCACTGATCGTTCTTCCGCTCTGTTTACTTGATGTATCGTAAGCGGATTACGATAAATGGTTGAAGACGCGTCAGGTCTGTCGGCCTTAACGCCGCGCCAGCGCGAAGTAATGCACTGGGTGATCCCCGGGAAATCGAATTGGGAAATCGCCAAGATTCTCGGTTGCACTGAAGGCACGGTGAAGAAGCATATGGATCAGATCTTTAAAAGGTTAAGGGTGGAGAACCGGATGGCGGCAGCGAACGCCTTGCGAGAGTAACTCAATCTTTTTTCTCGCTAAGGCTTTCACCTACGCACTATAGGCGCGGCGTGCGCCTCCCGTAACAACAGTCCCCGCCTGAAATCATACCTGCTCAAACTCCTGGTCGCGAAGAAGGTCCTTATTCAGAATCCCAAATTGCGCAGATGTTCGCCGATCAGTAGGTGAATCGTTACACGCCGTACGCGGTGCGGTGGTCGCGATGTTAAGAAATGCGGCTCCTCGCAATTAATTTAGCATCGAGCGACGGAGCGCTCGATCCACCTTGGCAGAGAGCGTCTGCATTCTTCCAGCCGGCATGCGTTAAGTCAGCAGCAACGATTTCTCAGAATTCCATCGAGGCTTAAACCCTTCGGTTGGCCGCTGCTTATTGAGGCTGCATGAGCTTTTTCTCCTTTGCTTCCCCTTTGTCAGAGTGATCGCCTTCTTTCATGGCCTCGTCTTCGGTCATATACTTGCCTTTCTTGGTCTTGCCATACCAGCGCGACCCTTCTCGGTGGTAAACGTGCGTTTCGGTATTCACCCATACCTGGCCGTGTCCGCCGCCTGGAGCTGGTGTCGTGTCAGTTACCGGGTTATTGGATGTGCGGGCTGCAGCTGTAGCGCTCGTTGGTGTTGGAGTGTTCGCGGGCGCCGGTTTTTTCTTAAAAAAGGAGCCAAGTATGGAAGTCGCAGGAGTTACCGTTGCTGTGGCCGCGGGCGCGACGGTAGCAGTAGGTGTAACGGCCTCCTTCTTCTTGCGGGCGCGATGAGTGCCGGGTGGCGGCGTTGCGGTAGCGCTAGCGTTCGGCGAGGTCTCGGCTTCAGCCGCAGCTTTCTTGTGAGATTTTTTTGCGCTCGGCGAAGGCGATGCGGTAGCACTAGCTTCTGGCGAAGGCGTGGTTTCAGCAGCGGCCGCTTTCTTACGGCTGCTATGTTTTGCTGGCGACTCGGAGGGATACGCGCTGCTATCAGGTGATGGCGCAGGCGCTGTCTCCGTTTTCTTGTGGCTGCGATGCTTCGCTGGAGAAGGCGATGTGTCCGGCGACGGAGATTGCGCATAGGCGAAAGAAGCTCCAGCCACGACGGCGACGCTGATTAACAAAAGATTTTTAAGGTGCATGAAGCGTAATGTAGCGAGCCTCTGAGAATCGCGTCAATGTATTTTGAACTCGCACCCTCGCCAACGACTGAATCTGGACATTTGTTCGCCCAAGAACGACAGGCCTTGAAGACAGGGCCAGCCTTCCCGCCCCCGATGTGATAGCGGCGGAGATAGTAGAAGATTGGAAGCTGCGCTTCAGCAGTTTGCCGCAATTGCACAAGATCTGAAGAAGTAAGCAACAGATAAGGTCGCGAACGCGAGGACGCATTCGGTCCGAGCCGGACTGGCACAACACGCACTTCGAGGTGGGGCTGCATTGCGCGCTCTGCCTACTCGAAGACAACACAAATCTTCCCGGTGGTTCCAAATCCTTTATGCCAATTATCTGCTCGACTATGTCCGCTTCTTCGTTCACGGATTTGAAATGGCACAAAAGAAAGAGATATCTGAACCTGCACCTCCACCTGAACCGGAACCACCTCCGGCGGAATAGTAATTGGCGAGTTGTAGCGGCGTTTGAAATGCCAGTGCGGCTCGCACCAAACGCCGGTGCGCGGCGCACTGCAGCTATTATATTAGAGTTAGGCGCGCTTGGCACAAGCGCCTCTACAAGGGCGGCGTGATACAGCACCAGGTCGCGAGGAGGAGGCCACCGGTTGCTCAGCGGGCTCTGCGCGCTCTACCGTCCATGGTTTCTCCAATCGCCCGCTGTTGAAAACTTGACGGCTTTAAGCCGTCGAGCCTAGAACATGTTCGGAATAAATTGCGATTGCATTCAAACTAAACCTGCCGGATTTGCAGGCATAGCCGGCATCGCTTAAGCAAGGTGGAACATGAATCACCTGCGCAAACTTGGACTCGCGTCGTTTTTCTTCCTTGGGCTCGGCTTGGTGAGCGGTGCGCTTCCTCGTTCCGCGACGGGCTGGACCCCACAGACCGCCGCCATCCTCGCGCTGACTTGCTACTGCATCGGGCTTATCCTGGCCTTGATCGCATTCATGCAATCCCGACGCGGCCAGAGTCTTGATGGAGTAACGAAGTTCCTTGCGCGCGCCCCGCTCGCACTAGTGACTATCGGCGTGCTGATTTTTTTCCTTCGTGCCATGACCGGGTTGTAGGCCAGGCGCAATTAGGATTGTAGCAACGCGCAGCAGTCTTGGTTGCTCAGAAACTCGACGGCTTAAAACCGTCGAGTTTGAAGCAGCAGCTTCCATATACTCTTCTAGTTCGCTTGCGTTTGAAAATGCGACCTCTTATCACTAGCGATATTGATAATCGTGTATCCCAATGGCAATAGACGATGCCCGGCGCGATATTCCTTAGCTCAACGATATATTATTATGAGACTCATCGCATTCGCCATCGTGGTCGCGCTATTCACGAGCGCGGCCGGCGGCCAACAGAAACCTGAAGCATCTCCTGGCGACGCCCAAAGCGATTTGCTTTGGAAGAAGCTCGCCGTCCGCGTCGATGAGATTGTTTCCCGGTTCGATGGCGTAATGGGTGTAGCCATTCTCGATCTCACGGATGGTCGGATTCTTTTGCGCAACGCCGACCGCGTGTTTCCAACCGCGAGCTCGATAAAATTAGCGATCCTGTTAGAGCTGTATCGTCAGGATCAGGAAGCGCGCGCGGGAACTCAAGGCAAGGCCAAACTAGATGACGTTTACAGTTTCGATCCCAAAGACCTGGTCGAAGACAGCCAGATCATGGCGGGTCTTAGCGCGGGTGCGACGCGCCTGACGAACCGTGACCTGGCTCAATTCATGGTTGCAGTGAGCGACAACGCCGCCACTAACATTCTTTACGATCGTGTCGGAAAGGGAAACGTAAATGCAATGGTGCGCGGCCTGGGGCTGTCCAAAATAACCTTGCGGCGCAAAATGATGGATGTCGCAGCTGCACGACGTGGCGAGGAGAACATAGCAACCCCGCAGGAAATGGTCCTACTGTTGGAGGCCATCCATAAAGGAAAGGTGCTCAACAAGGAATTGAGCGCGCAGCTTATCAAGCAGCTGTCAACGTTGAAGGAGAGTTACATTCCGCGTTTACTGCCCCCGGACATTCAGGTGGCTAACAAACCCGGTAGCTTGGAAGCTGTGCGGACGGATTCGGGGATCGTTTTTGTGCGAAACCGACCGTTCGCCATCAGTGTGATGACGGCCTGGGACCGCGACGAGCGCGCCGCCGAGCAGGCAATTAGCGAGATTGCTCTCGAAGCGTACCATTACTTCGAGATGGGCGGCAAAACCTCTGAGTACGGTCGCACACTCCCACCGCTCGACTCAAAGTAACGTAAACGTTAACCCCGAGTTACTCAATTCTCGGTCGTTAGGAACTTGACCACTTTAAGAAGGGTTTAAGTCAACTGGACAACTCGACTGAGTAAGACTCCTATGAGCTATTTCACTTTGCGCTCGTTAACGGCGACGATTTCGAGATCGTCGCCGGTCTTTTCCAGGGCGAGCGTTTTCATGACTTTGCCGGCGGCGCGCCGGGAGCCGTTACGCAACTGGTAGCGAAGCGGGAACGTGACTTGCACGCGGTCGCGAACCGGTTGGACGTCGAGGTCGCCGTCGAGCGAGAAGCTGCGCACGGGCCAATGCTGATCGTAGCGCTGCAGGTCGCGCCGAATCTTTTCCCGGGTAAGCGCGTGCGCGCCAAAGTAATCGACGCGATCGGCAAAGAACTCCGTCTCCGCTCCGACGTGCGGGTCGAGCCCGGCCAAAACAAATGCCGCGATGTAATCGCGAAGGCCGTCGCGACTGAAGTTCACGGAGTGAGTGGCCGCGGGCGGCGAGAGCAGCCCGTCGGCTGGCGCGGGTGAAACGGCAGGCGCGCGCGGTTTTGTGGTCCGCTTCTGTTTTGTGGTGTCCTCAGCGATCGCTCGTCGGATTGCTTCTTGATCGCTCTTGCGCAGATAGCGCCAGACATCTTCGCCAAACCTGGGCATCGGAATCTTCGGCTCTGTTGCGGTGAGGCCGAGCGCGTAACGAGTCTGGTCGTCGAGCTTACCTGTAATCTGAAGTCCATTTCGAATCTGGTAGCGGCTCACGGCAGCCGCAGTCTCTTTATCGTAGCGACCGTTTACTTCGCCAAAATAAAATCCCCCCACCTTTAACCGGCTTTGCACCTCGCGCAGAGTGTCATCGGCTTGGAGAGAACACACGACGCCGAGGTTCATGAATAGGAAACAGACGAGAAATCGCTTCATCATTCTGCCAATCGCATGCCGGCAGCTGTATGGCGGCAGAAGTTAAAGTTCAGCCGTGGAAAAATTCTGATGCTGTAGAGTCCAGTCCGCTGTCCTAGAGCTTCCAAGCGATCTCGACCAAGCGGTGTTCTTTTTCCCAATTGTCCTGGCCTTGATCGGCTTTGCATGGCTCGCTTATCCATGCTTTGTGTCCGGACCAACGCTGAAGGTTGACGGTTGATGCAATTGGCGTTCCGGTCGCGCTGAAATCCTCGGCTTGGCGTTTGTATCCAAACGAGATTCGCCGACAATGATCCCTTAAGCCTGTCACCGTTGCCAGGGCGATGGCTAGCTGTGTAGCCATCGCCCAAGACAAGATAGAGTTACTCGCGCTTTAGGGCGCGAGGTTTACAGCGATGGTGTCGTTGTGGAAGGAGCTGAGCTCGCGTAAGCGGAACCAACCGCCGGTACCTTTCGCGATCTGAGCGACAGCTTTTGCTTCGCTCGTCGCGTAGTCTTGGTAGTTCTTATAGCGAAGGATGGAGCAGAAGCGCCATGCGCCGCCTTCCAGATGCTGAAGTACAACGGTGCCCGCGGTGAGATCGCCTGCAGGAGGCGGTTCGTTCAGGAACTTATCAAGCGCGTCGTCCTGACCAACGACCGGCCGATAGACCGAGACGACGTAGACGCTCTCGTTACTCTTGGGTTTACCGGAAGAGGCATCGAGGTCCATCGCCTTCGCGAATTCTGCCCAGGCCGGGCCATTGACGAATGTGTCATCGTGCCAGTCCATGAGAGGGCGCAGCGCCGCGCCTTGTGGATTGCCGGCGGCGTCGACCGTAGCCTTCGCCCCGACGTGTTGGACTGTAACGTAATCCCACGGCGATCCCGCTTCGTGTCGCAGGACTAATGTATGCCCGGGCATTGGACCACCGGTGCCGGCATTTTTCCTGGCCCAATCTTCGAGCGCGCTCGCCTTACCGGCGACGGTGTGGATGAAGGTGATGCTGTAGACTTCCGGTCGTTTCGCAGACGCGGACGAAGCAGCGGGTGAGTCGGCAGGCGAGGCCTGGCCGTATAATGTATTAACCGAACAGATGACCGCGATAATGGCGGTACTGATTGCTATCTTTTTCATGAGGCTCCTTTGGTAAAGCCCGTCCAGACCCTTGCACCTCCTTCCTTGGAACGAGCGAATGTTGTTGATCGTGCGACTTATAGCAAAGCCGCGTTTCCGATCAGTTATAGATCGGGATCCGACAAGTCAATGAAAGAAACCGCTATATTTTTAATATCGCCGCGGCTATTTCCTTTTGGGTAGGGCGCGCGTCTCGCGCGACTAACGGAGTGTCTCACTCCGTTTTTATTTTGGAAACGGCGCGAGACACGCAGTTACACGGACGAGACGTCCCGCGCTACCCAGCCTGCCGAACAGCTACGAAGGGAGATCGCGCAGTGATGCCAGTCCGGCCTTGGACCACGATCTTATTAGAGCGCGAGGCGCTAATTGTTTAGGATCGAGCGAGGGAGCGCTCGATCCAGCTGGTGATGTTAGCGAGCGCAACGCCAAATATTCAACCTCGCCGCGCCTATTTTTGTTAGGTCAACGCGAGAACGGCAGTGGCACCGACGACTTACCCGCCAATTGCGACCCGCGGAAAATGAATTCGCAGTTTATAGCAAATAAACAGAACCAGGATCGCGCCGAGTGTGGAAAAAATGATGCCAGCCGGATGGAATCGTTCGTTGGTCGGACGCGAAAAGAGGTGAGTAAGAGCACCGCCAAGGATCGATCCGACGATGCCGAGTACGATCGTCCAGAAAATGGTTATGTGTACGTGCATCACCGATTTCGCGATAACGCCTGCGATTAGTCCAACAAGAATATACCAGAGCAAGTGAAACATAATTTTTCTCCGTTTAGGGCCGAATGTCGTCAATATCTCAAAGGAACTCGTGATTGGCCAGACTTTTCCGTGAGCGGTGCTGCAGGATCACGTTATCTTGGGGCGCCAAAATGAAAAACGAGCGCGCACAATTTTCCGGAACCATCCCCGCGGTCTGTGATCGCGTCTCGACCCTTATCATTCTCTGTCGCGAAACAAAAGCGCACGTTACCGGTCGAGTTCGGGACAGTGTCCTGAACAGAAAGGAAAAGAAACGACAATTGCTTTTCTTATTATGCGGGCTCTTCCTTCCCTTTAGCCAAATCGCTGCGCATGACGCCGAGCCCGACCGATTTTCGGCTTCGCTAAAAATCGCGACGGTCAATGGAGTAGAGCTTCATTACCTTCAAAGGGGAAGCGGTGTTCCAGTGGTTCTAATCCACGGCGGCCTGGGCGACTATCGAGAATGGAACGCTCAAATGGAACCATTTTCTCAGCATTACCGCGTCCTCGACTACAGCAGGCGTTATAACTATCCGAACGATAACCCGGAGCAATTAAATCACTCGGCCATTGTCGAGGCCAGGGATCTCGCCGCTTTGCTCGACGCGCTTAAACTGGAGCGCGTTCATCTCGTGGGTTATTCGTATGGGGGGCTCACGGCGCTCTTTTTTGCGACACAACATCCGGAACGTCTCCGCAGCCTGACACTGGCGGAACCAGCCATCATGAAGTGGTTGCCGCAGATTCCCGGAGGGCAGGCGGAACTCGACAAATTCATGACGACAATGTGGAGACCCGCCGGCGAAGCTTTTCGGAAAGAACAACCCGAGACGGCGCTGCGGATCACGTGCGACTACTTCAGCGGCAAGGGCTCATACGATAAGCTTCCGGTTGAAGGTCGTCAGCTCCTCATGAGCGATATTCGGGAATGGAAGGCGCTAACCACTTCGCACGATCCGTTTCCGATGCTCGATCGCGACGCGGTGAGAGGCTTGAAGATGCCTACGCTCTTAATCACCGGTGAAAAGACTTTGAATCCAATGCGAATGATCATCGAGGAATTGACTCGCATGCTGCCCGCTGCGGAACGTATCACCATCCCCGGGGCGACTCACGATATGTGGCTGGAGGAGCCAGAGGCATGTGGTAAAGCAACGCTTAACTTTCTCCGCAAGCACTAGCTCTTTGATCCGCCGGCCGAGTCCAGCTTGAACATGAAAGCCTCGAAGGCAGCGCTAAGCTTCAGGTGGTGTTCATTCCTGATTAAATAAGAACAGTATGAAAGACCAAGACGCTGAGTTTTCCGGATCTATCCCCGCGGCGTATGATCGCTACCTTGGACCGATATTGTTTCAACCGTACGCCGAGGATCTGGCGACGCGCTTACAGGTCGAGGACAACGGTTCGGTTTTGGAATTGGCGTGCGGAACCGGCATCTTGACGCGCGTCTTAAGGAGTCGGCTGCCTTCGGCCGTGAAACTAACCGCGACGGATTTAAATGAGCCGATGTTTCAACATGCTGGGGCCAAGTTTCACAAAGACGAAGCTGTGCAATGGCTGCAGGCCGACGCGTGCAGCTTGCCGTTTGGCGATCGAACGTTCGATGCCGTCGTATGCCAGTTCGGAATCATGTTCGTGCCGGATAAGGCGTTGGCCGCGCGGGAAGCTCACCGCGTTCTAAAGCCGGGCGGATTGTTTCTTTTCAATGTGTGGGATGCAATCGAGCATAATAAGGTGGCCCAACTCACACACCAAACAATTGCGAGCTACTTCGATAAAGATCCACCCGCATTCTATGAAGTCCCGTTCGGGTATCATGATGAGGACGAAATCAAACGCGTGTTAAAAGAAGCCGGCTTTGAAGAGATCAAAACCGAAGTCATCGCCAAGATCGCTGCGGCAGGGCGGGCGGAAGATGCGGCTATAGGTTTCGTGCACGGAAATCCCGTGGCGGTGGCGATCGTCGAGCGCTCCCCGCCGTTATTGCCAGTTATCAACAAGGCCCTGGCTCAAGCGATCACGGACCGATTCGGAGAAACAGACATTCGCGCTCCGATGCGGGCCATTGTCGTGCAGGCTCGAGCCTAACGAGTCGGAGAAGTGGCTGCTGATCCGAAAGGTCATGTTACGAAAACGACGAAGAGGTTCCCTCAGATCAGCCCGGAAAGAATTTCATCACAGTGTCTATGTGATTTTGCTTTCGAATCGTGCGTTGAAGGAGTTGTCAATCCTACGGCTCAATCCGAAACGTGATGCGAGAAAGCCATGTGTATACGTCGGAATGACGGGACTACCTGTCGATCATCGATTCGAAAATCATAAGAACGGATACAAGTCGGCACGACTCGTTAGGAAGTACGGTGTTCGGTTGATGCCGGAGTTGTACGAGCATCTTAATCCGATGCCTTTCGATGCGGCCGCATAAATGGAGAAAGATCTCGCTGAAGATTTGCGCAACGAAGGTTACACCGTTAGCGGCGGAACCTAGAACGTGTTACGTGCTCTGCGATTATCAGTGCAAATCCGTCGCCGAGGCTGCAACGGGATATACTTTGTCCATGTAGCGGACGTGTATCGTCGCAGAATCGCGCGAAACGATCGGCAATTTCATCCAAAACCTGGTTGGAATGGCTCTTTGAAAGCAGAGCAAATCGCGACCTGATAGGTTCTGGGTGCAATTGCTTCCGCTAACTTCGAGCAAGTATCGTAATCTCGAATTTCCTGTAACAAAAGAACGTCGGGATTTAGCTTTCGAAGAATTTCCGCGGCGCCGTTAATTCGTCGTGTTTGTTCTTCCGGGAGCGCGTCCTTCGGTGAGCCGTTGGGGAACCACTCCAGGTTCCAGGTGGTTACGCGGACGAGCGTTGCGGACGCAGTTGCGGCGGTCAGCCAGAAGATGGCGCCCGTAAGAACAAGGAGATGTCCGAAGCCATCCCCCAAATTTATGTCTCCTTCTCCCCCCGGTCGTTCGCACGCCAGAACTTTCAGCAAACCACGTTCCGCCCCGAGGAAACGTCTGAAGGGATTCTTTCCTTCTATCTCATCTGCACGGTCCGAGGCAAGCACTTATCCCGCTCCACCCATGCATCCGTATAGGTCAAAGCAGATCACACGCGCATTGCTCGCGACCGGATCGGGGAGGCTAAGAGAACAATCGGGTTAACGAAACTGCTTGGAACTTGCGCAGGAAGAGTGACTGTTGAGCCTTATGGGAAACAGCCAAGGCAGAGATAACGCAAAGAAACGCGCGGCGCGCCGCAAAAAAACGGAGCGCCTCGCTCTCGCGAAGAAGAAGCAGCAGAAGGCAGCGAAATAACGCTCTCTTCCTAATCCAGATATCATCGCTCACGGGATTGATGAAGATCTGGAAGCTAGATTAAGAGATCCGCAGCGAGATCGGGCGCTGGAAATAATCGGCGCACGCGGTTGCGCCTTCAGGCTATGATTTGGTAAGACTCAGCGGTGGCTGCTCCTCCGGCAAACCGACTGACGTTTCGAACACTCGAATCCGCCTTGCCCGATTCGCACTCCAAAGCTGAAAGGGAGCTAGCATGAGGGAATTCGAAAAACGCAAGACCAAGAAGGGCTTCACAATGAAGCTTTGGCGGGGCGAGCGAATGTGTTTGTTGGGTTTTGACGTAGTCACCCCCGAGGAAGATTTCGTCGGTTTTGCCATCGAGTTCAAAGCGCCGGGAGCAAAGACCTTTGAGCCGTTGTTTAATCGATTGGCATTTTCCTACGACAAGGCGGCCGGTGAAGCAGTGGATGGCAATCGTAATTTCCCGTCGACTAAGGCGCCTTTTCAAAAGTTTCGCTGGATCCACTTTCCGTGGGAGGTCAAGGAGGGCGTGTATAGGTATCGGGCGACCAAGGTGCACATGCCCAAGGATAATCAGCTCAAGAAAGGAACGGCGATCACGCTCGATATCTCTCTCGATCCAGTGACCTATCACGATTTCCTGGATATCGGCTTTACCCGCAATTTTGCTTCGTCCCAAGCGTTCGTGGACAAGCTCGGAAATCCAAAAAACATAGACAAGGTCGGCGCGACCATTATTCCATCCGACGGGGACAAAGGGCTGGAGTTCCAGAAAGTACCGGGAGACATCTACGACTGGATGGGATTCGAGGCCTATGACTTGATCTTTGGTTTTCTCGATGAGGCGTTGAAAGACTCGAAGGTAACCCTCGATGTGTTCGCCTACGATTTTAATGAGCCGGACATTCTAAAGAAGCTGGAAGCGTTCGGGCCAAGACTGCGGGCCATCATTGATGATTCTTCCCGGAAGGACAACAAGGGGAACATCACCGGACACGTCGCGCCTGACAGTCCGGAGTCGAAGACCGCGGAACGGCTGAGGCAGTCAGCCGGCGCGGGAAATGTGACGAGGACGCATTTCAAGAACTTGCAGCACAACAAGGTCTTTGTAGCGCGCCGGAGTAATGTGCCGTTCAAGGTCCTTTGCGGTTCAACGAACTTCACCTACCGGGGCCTTTACATTCAGGCTAACAATGCGCTGGTCTTCTACGACAAGGATATCGCTGCTCTGTATGGGCAGTATTTTGACATAGCGTTCGTTGATACGGATGGGTTCACGGCCAGGGAGCTGGCGTTGAACTGGCATATGATTAAGAAGGAAGGAAAGCCGGCGGTGCATTTTTGTTTTTCGCCGCACAAAATCACTGAGCTTTCGCTTCAACCGTTGCAGGGAGCGATCGCGCAAGCGTCTTCGTCCGTGCTTTACGCGGTCGCGTTTCTGTATCAGATGGGTCCGGGAATAACCAAGGATGAGTTCGATCGTTTGATGAATCGGCCGATTTTCAGCTACGGCATTTCGGACAAGGAGAATAAACTTGAAGTGAAAAAGCCGGATGGAAGTGTCGGGTTGGTGGACTTCAAGTATCTGGCGGATCACGCACCGGAACCTTTTAAGAGCGAATGGAGTGGAGGTTCGGGCATTAACATTCACCACAAGTTCGTCGTGACTGACTTCAACTTGCCGACGGCCAAGGTGTTCACGGGGTCGTCCAACCTTTCACCTTCAGGCGAACACGACAACGGCGACCATCTGATCATGATCGAGGACCAAAGAGTGGCCACGTCCTACGCTATCGAAGCGTTGAGGGTGTTCGATCATCTGCATTTCCGCTCCCTCATGCAGCAGCAGAAGAAAAAGAAACCGAGCGCGGGAACGAAGGCCAAGGATGACGCATTGAAACTGAAAAAGCCGAAAGCGATTAGTGGAGCAGACGAGAACTGGTTTGAGCCGATCTACAAAGCTGGATCGCAAAAAGAAAAGGATCGGCAAATATTCTCGGGAACCGGTTAACCATTGTGCCGGTCAGTAATTGAATGAGTCGGGGACAAAGTAACACGCCAGCGAAAGCAGGTAAGAGATTTCCATGGGTTCTTTATCTGATTATTTTATTTCTCATCATGGCCGTAGCACTCGCTCCTATCGCATCGGTCGTGGCGTGTGCCTGGATCGCGAATGCACATGGATGCAAAGTGGACGAGGGCTCCGTCCATCCGTGTATGATCGACGGCAAGGACTATGGTTCACTCCTTTATACACTCGGCGTAATGGGCTGATTGATGATTGTCACTATTCCCGGCGGAGCGCTCTCATTTCTGGCCTGGCTTATCATTTTGATTCTTCATCGCACGAATTGGCGAAGCCGAACCTCAAGCATAAGTTCCTAACCACTGGATAACTCAACCAAGGCGGATGGTCTGAAGAGGTAGCTCGCCCCACGAGCCGCGCTTTTCGCGGCCGTGGGATAGAACCGTATGCTATTTAATTGAGGTGATACACTTCGGCGAGAGCAACGCCCATTGCGGCCTCGCTCCACACTGCTTCAGCGCCGTTAGTCGATCGGGTGGACGATGTAAGTCCCGACTTGCTTATCGCTCTCCAACTTTAACAGCCCGCGCTTTTGCGCTTCGAGTAGCAATTCGTTGAAGGCACGAAATCCATGCGCACGTTCGTTGAACCCGGGATTCTGACGTTTCATCGCCTGTTTCATGAGTGAGCCGCGAATCGGATAGTCTTCGCCGCGCTCGGCCCGCAGCGCTTCCAGGGTTTTCCTTAGAAGATCAAGCGCTCCGTCGATGGACGGTCCATGATCTTGATCAGTTTTCGGCGGGGGCGGGGATGCTGCCACGCGCGGTCGCTTCTTCGCCGGTTCGACGCGCACCAAATCGTCGTAATAGAGAAATTCGTCGCAATTGCTGATGAATAGATCCGATGTCGACTTCTTAACGCCGACGCCGATGACTGTCTTGTCGTTCTCACGCAATTTGCTAACGAGTGGAGAGAAGTCCGAGTCACCGCTGATGATAACGAAGGTGTCGACGTGACTCTTGGTGTAGCAGAGATCGAGCGCGTCGACTACCATGCGGATATCGGCGGAGTTTTTGCCCGACTGGCGCACGTGCGGGATCTCGATGAGTTCGAACGCCGCTTCGTGGAGTCCGCGCTTAAAGGTCTTGTAGCGCTCAAAATCGCAGTAGGCTTTTTTAACCACGATCTGTCCCTTAAGGAGCAGTCGCTCGAGCACCTTGCGAATGTCGAACGCGGGAAAGTTCGCGTCGTGCGCGCCGAGCGCGATATTTTCCAAGTCGAGGAACACAGCCATGGTGGCGTCGGAATCTTGCGCGCTCATTAGCCATGAATGTTAGCGACATCGGTCGCGCGAGACAGCGAAATGTTTATGAGCTGGCAAATAAAGAGAAGTTGTGGGTTGAGAGTAACCACTCGCACTTCTCATCTGAGTGTTGTTAAGTGTGTGAAACCATGAAGGGGCGAAAACAACATTCCGAAAACCCTGCGCGTTCCAGAGTGTTGATCCTGGTCGATGAGTCGAACGTCGGTAGCTCTGTGCGAACGGCAGGACGTGGTCTTGATTGGTTAAAGCTCCGCGAATTTCTGGCGGGCGCGGACACAGGACGCGAACTGATCGAGATGGTTGTGTATGCGGGATTGCCGCCCCCGATTCCACTCTGGCAGGAGGAGCGGGACAAGAAGAACAAGTTCATGCATTGGCTGCGCTCCAACGGATTCATGGTTGTGACCAAAGATGGAGCGCCTGCGGAAGAAGGTCATTACAAAGCGAATGTGGATGTGATGATGGCGATCGACGCGCTCGAGCTTTCGGTCGAGATGCAGCCCGATGTTGTCATTCTCGTAACTGGTGACGCCGATTTTGCATATCTCGCGATCAAGTTGCGCCGGCGCGGGATCCGTGTCGAAGTCGCGTCCGTCGCGCAAAATCTCGGCAACATTCTGCGATCAGCCGCGAACGATGTGATCGATCTTGCTCCACTCTTTCGCACCTTCGAGATCATGCAGGTCAAGGAAGACAATCGTTCTTCCTCAGCGGCACCATCGCAACGGAGCCGTCCCCGGCGCCTTGGTTAGCTCCCGTAACTACTTAGTGCGTCAGTTTGATTTTTGAATTTCGCGCGAGCGATTTCATGGCAGTGTTACGAATGCCAAAAAGAAAGCAGAAGTCGAAAAACCAAACGAAGAAAGACAAGCGTGATTTCGCGCAAACTACTTTCTCCGCTTTCCAACAAGCAGCAGGGACGAAACCAAATCTACGTGCGTCAGGTCAGCGTCATTCACGCTCAAGTCATGGCAGGTAATTTCGCTGTTTCACCTCGGCGGGCCAGGCTGATCCATCAATTGGGAATTGTTAGGTTGCGCTAAAGGTTTATACGGCTATGGTAGAAAACTTCCGCGTTTACTATTTACCTCCCTGGTTCGTCAACTTCACTGGAATGTAAATACAGCGGCCCGACTCGATGCGCTGGGCCGTTGGAACAAAAGATATCAAACAGAATGAATGACAGCTCCATTATCGCGGAAAGCGAGATCTTTGTAGGGAGAGATGAACTAAACTTGCGACCGAAGCGCCTCCTTTTTCGGTTGCCATTCGAACGCATCAATTGGGTGACCAGCTCCTTTCTCATTGGTACGCTCGTACTCGCGTTGACAGCGGTCCCTCTCTATCTCTATTTTTTCGGTCTGGATTGGTTTCAGGTCGGCCTTTTCTTTGCCATGCTTGCCGCTTGCGGATTTAGCGTCACGCTAGGTTATCATCGGCTTTTTTCGCACCTTACTTTCCAGGCGAGCTGGCCGATCCGTCTCTTCACGCTTATCTTTGGCGCGGCCGCGTTTGAAAATTCAGTTCTAATGTGGGCGAGCGAACACCGCCGCCATCACAAACATGTGGATGAGGACGATGATCCGTACTGCATTTCGAAAGGGTTCTTCTATGCACATATCGGATGGCTCCTTTTCAAGTTGAGCCCGCAACCGCCATACGACAACGTAGCCGACCTGCAAAAAGACAAGCTCATTCGCTGGCAGGATCGATACGTCCAGTGGATCGCCGTCCTTGTTGCTTTCATGCTACCGGCATTTATCGGCTTTGTATGGGACGGGTATGTTGGAGCTCTCGGCGCGTTTTTGATTGCGGGCGTGGCGCGGATTGTTGTGCTGCAGCACTGCACCTTTCTAATTAATAGCGCCTGTCACACCATCGGACGCCAGCCATACTCGACCCGGTGCAGCGCCCGCGACTCCATGTTCCTCGCCCTCTTCACCTTTGGCGAAGGCTATCACAACTACCACCACGAGTTTCAGCATGACTACCGAAACGGTGTGAAGCCGTGGCAGATAGATCCAACCAAGTGGATTATCTGGACGCTCTCGAAAGTAGGACTAGTTCGAAATCTGCGTCGCGTGTCGCCCGATAAGATTCGAGCCGCGCAAGGACAAGTTGCCGACAGCCCGCGAATCGACATTGGTTGTTATTAGTCGTTAGGCGATACTTTGGGCTTGGTGAGATAGCGCCGTAACGGCAGTGCCACTCACTTTCTGCCGCTCGAAAAGCAGCGCTGCCGATGGTTGGCACGCTGGATGGTTTACCGTTGGCTTCGTACCTTCGTTCCGGTTCGTCTATTCAGATCTTTCTGGAGTATGAAACCGAATCGTTTTTGATCCCGAACGAAGGCATAAAGTTTTAACGCTTCGCGCATCCAAACAACCGTCGATCTCCGATTATATCCGAGTGACCTTACCAGAGAGTAATGGTTCTAGGAACACATCCAACAGTTCTATCTTCAACCACAACCCTTTATGATTCGAAAAAATTCCCGCCGCATTCTTTCCGGTGCCTTGCTGTTTTGCTCGCTGATCTTGCTGGCTCTCGTTTTTATTCCGAGCGTCGTCAATGTATTCGGCCAACTTAATCTTTTTGATACCGAGCAAGGCCTGCCAAACTTCGATAATCGTCCAGGGGTCATAGCACCAAACTCTACCCAGCTTTCTTTAGCTAAGAGTCTCGGCGCCAAGGTAGAGTGGAATCAGTTCGGTACGCCTCACACCATAATTAAGTACGGCGGCTATCTCGCAACTGGCTTGTCGGGTGATCCCGTCTCGGCAGCACGGCAATGGGTTCGGGCGAACCGCGTTTTGTTTCGCCTATCCGATCAGGCAGTGACCGATCTTCAGTTGGTAAGCGATGGGACAATGCCTTATAGCGCGTCGCACGCAGTTCTTTTCCGCCAGAAATTTGGGAATCTCGCGCCGACACAGGATGGCTTGATCAACGTCGCGATTATTAATGGCAATGTCTATCATGTCTGGTCGAGTTCCGCCGGCGATCAGGCCGCACCAGGAGCGGCGACCCTAACCCCAACTCAAGGCTGGCTTCTCGCCGCCGCCAACGTAAACCTCAATGTTCCGCTCGCTGATGTGGTGAGCGCAGCTCTTGATAAGCAAAACAACTGGACGGTACTGAAGATAAATGGATTTCCCCAGGCTCAGCAGATCCGTTTAACAGCTTTGCCCACACCGACGAATGGAGTACGACCGGCCTATGAGGCGAACGTCGTAAATGTGCAGGGACATATTGCTGAGGCTTACACGGTCTTCGTTGATGCACAGACGGGAGCTATTCTTTACCGCATTAACCGCGTCAACTGGGCCGTTGATGCCGGTCCCCAATCCCAGGTTTTTCAGGGATCATATGATCCGCACGTGTTTCCCTGCGCGACCGCGCGGCATCATTTCATGGTCCCGGCTGGCCAGCTACGAATCGTGGTTCAGGTTAGTGCTGGTATCCCAACCAATGACCTGACCGTCAGTCTCTTGTTTGGCCCCGATCCCTTCCCTGTGCTCCTGGCGACTGAGGATACGGGAACGAGCAGTGAAGTCTTGACCTACACCCCGGGCGGTGGCGTACCTCCCGGCGAGTATCAGGTTCAAATTTGTCAGACGCCTAACACAATGGGCGTGCCGCAAACAGCGCCCTTTAACTACGCCGGCACCTTTACCTATGACGATACCGCAGTGCCAAACGCAGGCGTTCCCTACCCGCCGAAGTGGAAATATTTTAAAGCGAACCCGCCCTTGGATTATAGCACCAACGATACTCGCAGAATCGGGTGTTGGGAGGCGGCCGTCCTGGGTGTGCCCGTCGCGGGATGCGAGGTCAGTGAACTCAATACCGCCTCGCGCGCGCCGTGGGACTATATTTTCAGGGCTGGCACTTTTACCGCGACTACTCGCGGCAATAACGCGCAAACGGCCGAATCGTGGGGCAGTCCGTTAACGCCGTCCACACCATACACTCCTACGAGCGCGACACGTGAATACATCTATCCATGGGTCAATAACTGGAAAACTTCGGGGGCGATGGGGAAGGGATGCGATCCAACGGTGTTGAAACACACCGCCGGTGTAATGCCGGATGCCGATATCGACGCCGCTATCACTCAACTTTTCGTGACACATAATCGCTTTCACGATTTCTCCTACTTCCTTGGCTTCACCGAGCAGAACTCCAATATGCAGTTAGACAACCTTGGTAACACTCAGGCGACTAGAGAGAACGATCCCGAAATCGGAAACGTTCAGGCGGGGGCGGTTTCGGGCGGGCCAAACGGCATGTACCTGGGTCGTGACAACGCCAATCAGATCACGCTGCAGGACGGGACTCCCGGGATCACGAACCAATATCTCTTCCAACCCATCGCGGCAGCGTTGTATAGCCCGTGCGTTGATGGTGACATGGATGTGGGAATCGTGGGCCATGAGTACACACACGCCATCTCAAACCGCATGGTTGGCGGTCCTGATGTAAGTATCTCAGGCGCTCAAGGCGGCGCCATGGGCGAAAGCTGGAGCGACCTTGATGCAGCTGAATATCTTTGGGAGAACGGGTTCGTTCCGACCAGCGACGAGGATCCTACAGCGGTCGGAATCTATGCGACGCAGAATAAGAAAGTCGCCATCCGCAATTATTCGTTAGCTATCAATCCACTTAATTATGGCAATGTCGGTTTCGACACCCCGGGTCCGGAAGTGCATGCCGACGGCGAAATCTGGAATGGCACTAACTGGCAGGTCCGGCAAGCATTGATTGACAAGTATAATGCGCAGTATCCGTATACCGACATGGTGCGACAAAAGGGTTGCGCGGAAGGAAAGTTCGCTCCGGAAACCTGCCCTGGAAACCGGCGCTGGGTGCAGTTGATGTATGATGCCTTTCTTCTCCAGCCGGGTGCGACGAGCATGTTAGACGCTCGAGATGCCATGCTGGCCTCTGATGTAGCGAGATTTGGCGGCGCCAACCAGGTAGAAATCTGGCGCGCATTCGCCAAACGCGGAATGGGAGTTGATGCCTTCACCAACGGTACTGGAGATACAGCACCAATACCGAACTTTGACTCGCCGGTCGAAACTAACGAGGCAACCATTACCTTCCAGGCCGTTGCTAAGGATGAAGGCAACGCGGCGATCACGAGCGCCAAAATTATTATCGGCCGATTCCAGACCCGCTCGCGGCAAATTGCTGATACCAATCCGGCGACTGTGGTTGATAACACCAATACGACAACGCGCCGAATGACGTTAAATCGTTCCGATACGGCGAAAATTGTTCCCGGCACCTACGATCTGATTGTTCAGGCGCCAGGCTACGGGCAACAACGCTTTACACGCACGTTCGCAGCGAACCAGATAGAGACTGTGGTTATCTCGATGCCAACAAATCGCGCTTCGTTGACGAAGGGCGCGACTGTTACTACGACTGCGAATACAGCCGATAAGAATAATCTTATTGACGACACGGAAGACACCGGTGCACAGGTCGCTGCCGTCGCTCCTGTCGCCGGCAGTTCAATAACGGTTAATCTTGCAGGCAACACGCCAGTGACGGTGTCTAACGTTACTGTCAGCACCTCGGCGGGTCCAAATAACGCCGGACGTTTCACGGGCGTTCGGAAATTTGAGATTCGCACCTGTAATGGAACTTGCGCCAATCCGGTGACGGACTTTACGAATGTAGTATTCACCAGTCCAGATAACGCATTCCCGGGCGATGTTCCGCGACCGTTGCAACCAAATCTGTATGCGAGGAACTTTGCGATTACACCCACGCTGGCAACGCACGTGCAGCTTCGTGTGCTCACCACGCAATGCACTGGACAGACGAAGTTCGCAGGCGATCAGGACGACGATCCGTTTAATAACTCTGACTGCCCTAGCTCGGCGAGTGGATCGATCGCCAGGGCGACGGAGTTAGAAGTCTTTACATCTACGCCAACAATACCGACAACCGCTGTCTCACGAAAGACCCATGGCATGCAAGGCACCTTCGACGTTCCTCTGCCTCTCACGGGTACTCCTGGTATTGAGTGTCGCACCGGCGGCGCCAGCAACAATCATTTGGTGGTAGTTAAGTTTGCCGGGCCAGTAACAGTCGGTTCTGCGAGCGTGACTTCCGGAGTTGGAGCAGTGTCGAGCGCCAGCGTGAGCGGGAATGAGGTCTTTGTGAATCTTACCGGCGTAATTAACGCGCAGACAATCCAGATTACCCTGGCCAACGTCAACAATGGGACGAACATCGCAAACGTTGTTGTTCCGATGAACATTCTTCTCGGTGACACCGATGGCAACAAGAGCGTCAACAGCACCGACATCAGTCAGACAAAAACGCAAAGCGGGACGCTGGCTAATGCGGGCAACTTCAGAACCGATGTAAACGTTAACGGCGTGGTCAATAGCTCGGACATTGCCACGGTAAAATCGAAGTCAGGAACGGGAATTCCCTAGTTGTACCTTTCGAAGGACAACCCTTCCGAGAAGTAATCTTGCGAATACCGCGGTGAGCGAAATGCTCACCGCGGTATTTTTATCGCGCACTCTCGCGCCGAAAATCGGCTTGCGGAGAATCGATTGCGTTGCGGCTTTTATGAGGTGAATGTTTTCGGCGGGGGCTGCTGAGCAGCGAGGGCGACCAGCTTCAACTTAAATATTATGAAAAAAATCGCATTAACTCTTACTTTGCCTCTCGTGATTTCAGTGGTCGCGCTCGCGGCTCAAAAAAAGGAGGTGGCGAACGCCTCGACGAAAACCAAGTCCGGCGAATCTGCGACAACGGAACAGCATGTTATTGTTACTCCGGCAGATTTGAAATGGATGGACGCTCCGCCGGGATTACCACCTGGCGCTAAGATGGCGGTGTTAAGTGGTGATCCAGGCAAGAAAGGATTGTTTACTGTGCGCCTGCAAGCGCCGGCCGGTTACAAGGTCCCGCCACATATGCATCCGACGGCTGAACATATCACAGTGATTTCGGGAGCTCTTCACGTGGGAGCAGGGGATAAGTTTGACGAAGCGGCTGGACACAAGCTAGTCGTGGGTAGCTATGTCGTTATGCCTGCGCAGATGAACCATTACGCATGGATGCCAGGCGAGACGATCATACAGGTTCACGGCATGGGCCCGTTTCAGATTAAGTATGCAAACCCAGCCGACGATCCGCGGAACGCGAAGAAATAGCCCGCGTCGAAAACCACAGTGCGGCGGGCAACGGAACTAGGCTATTCAAGCGCCATATTGACAGCCGGCGGAAAGATTTCACTCACTTCGCCGTCTAAACGAATCGCGACGCAATCCTCCTGGTCGTGGTCAGTCGTTCCGCGATTGATGATGATGTACGGAACGCCGCGTCTGGCGGCGATAAGTGGGAATGAAGCAGCGGGATAAACTGACAGCGTAGAACCTAACGAGACGACGAGATCCGCTTCCGTGGCGAATTTGTGTGCTCGTTCGAGTTCTCGCGCGTCAAGGTTCTGGCCGAAGCTGATGGTAGCTGGTTTAAGGAATCCGCCACAATCGCACAATGGCGGCCGACGATTTTGCCGGAAGTATTCGAAATGCGATTCCGGATCGTCGCGCCGATGACAGCTCTGACATTCGACGAGCGCATTTGTTCCATGCAGTTCGACAAGACGGTCGAGAGTGGTACCAGCGAGGCTGTGCAGGCCATCGATGTTCTGCGTGACAACAGCACATAGCCTCCCAGCGCGTTCCAATCGGACTACGGCGTGATGCACTTCGTTAGGCCTGGCATCGCGGAAGGCATCTCTTCCTTCCAACTTATAATCCCAATGCTCGATTCGCGCCGCTTCCGAGGTCATGAAGTCCTGAAAATATACAGGCTGCCGTCGCGTCCAGACCCCTTGCGGTCCGCGGAAATCCGGAATGCCACTTCCGGTCGAGATGCCAGCGCCGGTAAAAATAAGCGCTTTCTTCGAGATGCGCAGGTAATCGGCTAGAGTCACATCCGATTATCAGCCGCCTCAGGTCGTTTGGCTACTGCGGCTCTCGTTAGGCGGGTTCGACATCGGATTCTGTAATCGCCAGAGGAGGATGCCTACGACTATAAACCAGATTGCTTGACTGAAGATGATAAGGCCGAAGCCATGCACGTCGAGGCGAAGGCTGCTGGTTACCATCGCGATGATAACGGCTGGCCCAAGTAGGAGTCCGTATATTCCGATCGCTACCGACAGCGCGCGACTCTTCACGATCAAAAGCGACCAAAGCACAATCGCGGTGGACGCGGCTATAACAAAGATCCGGGCAAACGCCTGATTGATTAAGAAGTTGTACTCCATCAAGGTTCGCCACTGTTCGCTCCCAGGCGTGCGTGCGACGATGTGGCGTAAAATTTCCGTGCCGACAAGACCGCTCATCGCGGGCGCTATCATTACCGCGACTAACCCAAAGCCATAAATTACTAATCCCGCAATGGCGAGGCGAGTAGGCGAATCTAGCCGCCGCGTGAGCGCGAACGCGCCGAGGAACGAAAAAGGTATGCCTGCGATCGCGAGAGCGTGCACGCCAATCATAAGTCCTGTTAACTTCTCGAATTGAGCCGGGGTGATGGGATGAGCGCCTGCTACTGGATGAAGGCTCATCGTAATCATTCCACTAATTGCTCCGAGTATTAGCGCGATGCCGCCGAGTCGGTTATCTTTCATGCTTAAATCTTCCGCGACCGACTTGCTAGCTGTCCAGTATGACCACAACCAGAAACCGAACAGAGAAGCGCCCGGTGTCCAGAAACCTCGCCGATTTGAAAAAAAAGGAAGATCGGCGAGTGCGGCGGACGCGAGATCGATTAGGCGATGCGCTGGTGGAACTGCTTGTGCAGAAACCATTCGATGACATCACGGTGCAAGATGTTCTTGACCGCGCGGGAGTGAGCCGTTCGACCTTCGACACCCATTACCGGGATAAGAACGATCTCTTCCTTAGCGACGCCGAAGAATTCTTTGAAGGAATGGCCACGGCGCTTTCGCGCTTCGGCGACAAATCGGAACGAGTTGCGCCAGTGCAGGAGTTATTCGCACACGTTGGCGAAGTGCGTCCGTTTTACAACGCTTTGGTCGAATCGGGCAGAATTCATGACGTCATGGAACTTGGGCGAGAACATTTCGCGCGCGGTATCGAGCAACGACTAAATGAAATGCCGCGAGCCTGCGGTATCCGGTGGGACCGTTGTGGCGCGATTGCGCATGGATTGGCCAGTAGCCTCTTCTCTTTGTTGGCGTGGTGGGTTCAGCATGGAATGACGCCGCCGCCGGAGGAGATGGACAAGCTTTTTCACAAACTTGTTTGGGACGGTGCCAATGGCACTTAGGGGACCGGTAGCGATCGCAACCAGTTACTTTCCGAAAATCGCTGACGACAACTCGATCCACGATTAATAGTGAGCACCATGAATGAGGAATCGCTTCAAGTCGTTCTTAAGTCTTTCGATCAGCCCGACGAGACCCGCCTTCTAACAAAGGGAAAATTTGAAATCGTCCATCTTGGCGACATGACGATTGGCCGCGCGACCTATGAGCCCGGTTGGAAGTGGAGCGAGCATGTAGGACCGCAAGTAGGGGCAACGCGTTGCAGCGTCGAGCATGTCGGTTTGGTCCTGACCGGCTGCGCTGCGGTTGCATTTGACGATGGAGACATCGTGGAGATGCACGCGGGCAGGTTATTTTACATTCCACCCATCCCACACGACAGCTGGGTGATCGGGGAAGAGAAATACGTCTCGCTTCATTTTCTTGGCGCCGACCATTATGCCAAATGACGGGACGAGAGAGAGCGCGTGAACGAATCGAAGAGTCGGATTTGGAAGAAGATAAGTCTCTACTACTCACTAACGCTTCTTTTTAGCGGCGTGTTCGACGCGCTCGTTTTGTACGCGCGGAAGATGGATGCCGGTAACGGACTTTTCGTCGCCGGCGCAATGTGGAGTCCGGCGCTCGCTGCCTTCGCCACCAAAGCGATTTTTCGCGAGAACATTCGCGACCTACCTTGGGCGGCCGGACGCGGGAGGTATTGGTGGTTAGGCTATTTTATTCCGATTGCTTATGCGCTTCCGGTCTATCTCCTCGTATGGCTGACTGGTTTAGGCGGTTTTGCCGATGCTGATTTTATCAAACGAACAGCGGAGCAATTCGGTTGGTCGCGTTTTCCCGCCGGCGTCACACTCGCACTCTTCGTTTTGTTCACCGCGACGCTAGGTCTCATCGCGAAAACGTCACGAGCGTTGGGGGAAGAAATTGGCTGGCGCGGATTCCTCGTGCCCGAGCTGAACAAAGTGGTTGGTTTTTCCGGCGTCGGAATTATCAGCGGACTGATGTGGGCAGTATACCACTATCCGGCTCTTCTCTTTGCCGATTACAATGCAGGTGGTCCGCAATGGTATGGGCTCACTTGCTTCACGCTCATGGTCGTAGCTGATAGCTTCATCCTCGCGTGGATTACGCTTCGTTCCGGAAGTCTTTGGCCAGCTGCCATCCTGCATGGCAGTCACAACCTGGTGATTCAAAGTATCCTAACGCCGATGACGCGAGACACCGGGCCCACTAAGTATATTATCGACGAGTTTGGTATCGGTCTCGTCATTACGGTCGCGATCGGCGCGATTATCGTTTGGAGAAAACGCCGCGAACTATCGATACCGAGGTTTGAAGATTAGTTTGCGCGTCCGGATGGTTTCGATTCGAACTCGCAGGGTCGAGTTAATAGATTGTCTTTGGCTCCGGACCTTCGATAAGTTTCTGAAAGCGCGGGTTGCCTCGGAGCTTATCCCACTGCCAGCGCAGACGAAGGTCAGCCTGCGTGATGCCCTCGCCAAAAGACAAGGGGCGAGAGCTCGCGCCAGGGGTCCGCAGGAGGCGTTCAACTAGCGGGAGGGCCCGATCTATCTCGCCCGTGAGCCCGTAAACCAGAGCCAGGTCGCACTCAAATTGCACTCCGTTCATGGCGTCGATGCTCTCCGGACAAAGTGCAATCGCCCGATTACTTTCGCGAATGGCGTCCGCTTTCCGGCCCATGTAGCCGTAGAGTATTCCCAGAGAAGCGTGGCTGGCGCGGTCTTCGGGATGATCGCGCACGTCTCTTTCCAAGCCCGGTCTCACTTTTCAAAAAGGGTTTGCGCTAATTTTAGATCGCCACGCGCGAGTGTGGTTCGTGCGGAACGCGTCGAGCGCAAACCGGCGGCCGAATCTAGAACTTCTTGTTCAAACCAATGTAGTAGTAGCGACCTCGAAGTGAGTAGAGCGAAGTATCGTAGCTGTCGTTGAATGCCCCCGCGTTGAATGGGGGCGGCGTATCGA
>JBBRYI010000015.1:0-87410 GCA_038237805.1 Chthoniobacterales bacterium
CACGCCGCCAAGCTGCTTTGCGGTGAGCGACTGACCTTCGGTTTGCAGAACCATTCGCTGATTGGTCGTCTCGATAAATCCCGCGCCGAGCACTCCGGTCGCGCGCCGAGCGGCGGTCACCACATCGTTTAGCGTTAGATTGAATTTGGTCAGCCTTTCCGGCTGCACCTGAATTTGGAGTTGGCGCACTTCGCCGCCGAAGACCGCCACCTTGGCAACGCCCGGAGTCGCGAGAAGCCGTTGTCGGATAGTCCAGTCGGCGAAGGTGCGGACGTCCATCAACGACCGCTCTTTCGAGAGCAAACCGATCGCGAGGACGACGCTTGTCGATGAAGTCAGTGGCGTCATCGCGGGCGGCTGCACGCCTTGTGGCAGCGTGGAGGCGATGGCGGAGAGCCTTTCAGCGACGACCTGACGAGCGCGGTAAATGTCAACGCCCGGAGTAAATGCTGCCGTGATTAACGAGAGACCCTGGATCGAATTTGAACGCAGCGATTCTATTCCAGCGACGCCGTTGATTGTGTTCTCGATCGGCTGTGTGACGAGGACTTCCACTTGCTCGGGCGAGAGTCCCGGCGCTTCGGTCTGAATTACGACGAGCGGTGGTGCGAACTCCGGGAAAACGTCATACGTGACGCGGGTCAGCGTGTACAATCCGTAGCCGACAAGCAGGCATGCGAGCGCAATGACAATGCCGCGCTGCCGCAGGGAGAAGCGAACTATCGACGTGAGCATGCGCAGAACGGAGCGCAGCTATTTGCGCGATTGTTCATTGATCACTGCTCTTGGCCCACGTCGATTTGGGCGCGGAATTCCTCTGAGAGCAGTTGCTGCGCGCCTTTGATAACCACGCGCTGATCAGGCGAGATTCCCTCGGCAACAAACCAGCCGCCCGGCACCGGCGAGTCAGTGGTAAGTTCACGTCGCGCGAAGCGCTCTGCGTCACGCTGTATGTAAATCCATGCGCGACCCTGCCACCAGACAACTGCCTCTTTGGGCACAATCACTCCGGCTCGTGATTCCCCATTGGGCAGCAGAGCAGCGGTCGCTAATCCGGGGTCGAGCCCGCCTGTTTCAGTTGGAGCGAGATAGAAGAGCGTGCTCCCCTGAAAGCGCGGATCAATCCGGGTCGTCGCTGAGACGAGCGTCGCTGAAATGAGGTTCCCATCCGCCGCGCGGATCGTAGCGTTCTTCGGCGCGGCCCTGAGAGACGTGGATGCAGGTAAGCTGAGTTGAATCAGAACCGCACGGTGATCGAGGAGTTGGTCGAGTTCCGTTGAACCTTCCGTGAGCCAACTGGCGAGGGTGTCTCCCCAGCGTTCATGCATCGATCTTTCAAGAACGCGCAAAGATGCTTCGGCGGGTTGCGCGGACGCCTGCGTTGCGCGTGCTTTGACTTCCGCGTCCTGAACAGATTCGGTCGAGACGCCGCTCCCTTTCTGGAGCATCTTTGCACGTTCGAAATCCATGCGGGATTCCTCCGCTGCGCTGACCGCTTTAATGTTTTCTCCTTTTGCCGTGAGATACGCGCTTCGCGCATCCCCCCAGTCGTGCATCTCGAGTACCTGCGCGTAAGCGGGCTGCTGATCCTGGTGCGTCGTCGCTTGCAAAGCAGCGGTCGTGATCCCGCTTTTTTGCTGCGTCGGGGTGTCGATCGAAATAACCGGCTCGTTATTCTGCACCGACACGCGCGACGCGGTTTTGACCGGACGCTCCCGCTCCGCCTCACTGGCGCGTTCCTTTTGCCCGCGTATGAACGCCAGCAGAAGCACCCCTAGCACGGCGACAAGGACGACGGCACCGATTAATTTTTTCACGCGGCACGTCCTCTCTTTGCTGCGCGTCTGCGCGCGGGACGTGCCCCAGACGTTTCAGAGAAGACCTTCTGCATGAGCACCGCCAGCCGATCCCGAAGTTCAGCCAGCTCTCTTCGGCCCTTCGCGGTCACGCGGTAGCACTTGCGCCGTTTGCCATCGACGATCCGCCCCCGAACGGTGACGTCGCGCTCGCCGAGCAACGCATGCAGTGCTGGGTAGAGTGTGCCGGGACTCAGCTCAAAATCGAGCTGCTTCATCTCCTCGGCAATTTGCGAGCCGTAGACCTCCTCCTGTCCAGCCCGCCAGAGCGTATAAATCTTCACAAACCCTCGAAGAAAATCGCGATCAATCATGTAAACACATTATCGGATTCAGATATCGGAATCCGATATATCACGTTAGCCTCGGTAACTCAACTGAGGATACATGCGGTAGCTCCCGCGAAAAGAGCGGAAAGCAAGTGGAGCCTAGGGGATTCGAACCCCTGACCTCCTCAATGCCATTGAGGCGCTCTACCAACTGAGCTAAGACCCCGTGCGATGGCCGATTTTCGATGGTCGACCTGCGATTTGCAAAAAAAATCAGCAAGAGGGATCAATTGCCCGCCTAACGGGCAGACAGATTCAGACTATCGTTCGCCGGCGGCAGATTTGAAGAGTGCTGAAACAGTTTCGCCAAGGCAGCGGTATCCGCGGTGAGCGCCTGATTATTTAGGAAATCGTCGAGATCACGCGTGGCTTGTTTCAAACGCGGATTGTGCGTGCCTTGGTAACAGGTTTCCCGCAGCTCGAGGAATTTGAGATCCCACTTCACATAAGGCTCGAACAATTCCAACGCCGGAGCCGTGTAGGAGCCGAGGCGTGACCCGTCCAGTTGCACGCCGAGAGTAAGCAATCTCAACCGGCGATCCGATTCGCAATTCCATATCGAGAGAGGCGCGCGCAGAAGATCATAAAATCGCGCGGCAGTTTTTTTCGATTTGTCCGCCTGGGCGATCATTTCTGCACGCCACAAAGAGCGCCTGATCACGTCCTGGTTTATCCACGGATCTTCGTGCGCAGCGCGCAGAAATTTTTCCACACTTTGTGTCGCGTCCGCGATTCTTCTCTGCTTCCAGTAAAGTTCCGACCGGATCGCATCGGCCTCTGCTGGCACAATGCCGTCTAACCGATCGATATAATCGACCGCGGGCGGACTGGCTTCACTGGCGAGACATTCGGCCACCAATCTTAATTCCGGCAGAGTCTCTGGTTCCGCGGGTTGGGAACGCCAGAGTCGCAACGCTTCAGGTAAATCCCCTCTCATATACGCGCCCAATGCTGTTGCCCGCGCGCGCTGATCGCTCGTCAATGATTCCGTTCGTTCCACCGGATTCACAGACGCGGCGGCGGAAAGCCTTCCCTCTTCCACGCGAGGCCAATCCAATTCCCCTCGTAAAATATCGGGACGATCGCGACGCGTCGCGTGCGCGCTGGCGCGAAGATTCCCTATTCTAAATCCGTCCGCGGCACTGAGACTCCGCGCAACTGCAAATTCGATGACGGTGCGATCGTCGGTATTCAGCGGCCACGATTCGATGTGCTGCAATGTCGCCGCGACATCGGTGTTAGCAATATGGTGAGCGAGAAAATCTTCCACGCCCGTGGCGGACCAGGCAACGCGAAGCGCCGTCTTGAATGGTTCTTGCACCAGACGTTGGCGCAATGCGTCGACATTGAATGGAAGCGGCTGTTGCGATGCGACCAGCAGCAAATCGCCTTCTTGAGTCTGCCAGGTGTCGATCTTCGGAAAAACCGATCCAAGCGTCTGATACAAAATCTCGATCGTGCGATCGTCAATGTCATAGGTTTGTATCCATTGCAGAAAGGCTCCGCCGGGCTCAAGTCGGTGTTGCACCGAGCGATAAAAATCGCGCGTGAAGAGATTGGCTACGCCGGCGCGATATGGATTCGAAGGTTCAGAGACGATGAGGTCGTACTTTTCACGTGTCGTCAGCAAAAGTTCACGCCCATCGCCAACGGTGACGTGTAATTTCGGATTGGCCAGTGCATCGTGATTCACCGCCGCGCAATTTTGCGCGACCCTTAAAATGGCGCGTTCTAGTTCCGCGACATCGACGCGCCGCATGCTCGGCACCGCTGCCAGCCAGCCGGCGGTGCTACCGGTTCCCAAGCCAATGACCATCGCCTTTTCCGGCTTCGGATGCAGGGCAGCGCCGATGAGGCCGCACATGATCTGAGTCCCGGCATCGACCTTCGCGTTGCCATCCGATTTGCCATTAACGAGAAATGCGGCGCCGTCCGGATTGGCAAGCGCGACGCTGCTTTCAATTCCATCAGCCTCCCACATGATTTGACGGCGCATCTTGTGAACTAGATCGCGCATCTCGTTAGGCGAAGCCTGATACTGTCGGAGGTAACCAACTCCGATTTGACTGTGACGCCAAAATGCGGTGGGACCGGTAGCCATCAACATCGCTAATGCGCCGGCCACCGTCGCGACTGGCGCTATGAGTCGCATCCAATGGCGTCGATGACTCAAGTCGAAACAAGCCGCGACCACCGCCACCGCCGAAAGTAATACGACCACAATTTTCCAAACTCCCGGCGCTGAAAACATCGGCAGAAAACCGAATCCGCCCGCGAACGAACCGGCAAGGGCGCCGACCGTATTCCAAGCGTAAGCTGCGCCTGTTTGAGAACCGACCTGCTTGCGGCCCTTGCCAAGAAGCGCGATCAGAAGCGGAAATTGCAGACCCGAAATAAACGCTGCGGGGAAAATGAGAAGCAAACAGATGGCGGACCACGCAATGACGTGTCCATAAAATCCAAGCGTACCCAATGGACGCAGTAACATCGCCGACATGGCGATCCTGTCGCCGAGCGCATAAGGCAACGCGATGAAGAACGCTTCACTCGCACAGGTGAATGCGAAAAATCCAAGCGAAGCTGTCCGTTTCAGATCGAAAAGCGAGTAAGCTACTCCGCCCAGTCCAATTCCGAGAAGCGCGCTCGCGAGAATGAGCCCGAAGGAAAACGTCGATCCGCCGAGCAGCGGAGCGAGCATGCGATACCAAACAATTTCCATGAGAAAGAAAGCGAAGCCAACTAATCCAGCGCTGATGAAGACAAATGTCGGATTCGCTGGAGAAAAAGATTCTTCGTCTTCCACTTCCTCTTCAACCTCACTCCACCCTTCTGCGCTTGTCCTTGAGAAACGCAAAGCGATCAGCGCGATGACGACGTTTAATGCTGCAGCCCACCAAAGCGTGAGGCGATTTCCAAAATTCTCGAACAAGTAGAACGTGCCCGCTAGCGCACCCACCACAGCGCCGATGGTGTTGCATCCGTAAAGAATTCCAAGCGAACGCCGCGCTATGTCGTTAGGCGCGACAACCGCTCGCGCGGCCGCGGGAAGAGTTCCGCCCATAAGAAAGGTCGGCACTCCAAGAATGAGTGCGACCAGAAGCAGCCGCACGATTGTTCCCCAAGTCATTCCCATTGCCGCAGTCCCGCCGAGTGCGATGTAAAGATGACGCGCGGCTACAATGAGTAGGGGCGATACAGCGGCGCTAAGCGCAATGAGAAGCTCCAGTCGCGCGTAAAATGCAAGAGGGCGCGCTTTGTTTTCCGAGCGTTGGCCAAGCACGATGCCGCCGAATCCAAGGCCTGCCATAAAAACTCCCAGAACAGCGGCGGAGGCGGCGGTGGATCCGCCAAAGATGAGACGAAATTCTCGCAGCCACGTGGTTTGATAGATGAGCGCGCAGAAGCCGGAGCCGAAAAGAAAAAGGGGGACGACTTGCACAATCGGCAACGACTGTTGCCGGCCAGGCTCCTCCGCGACCACTGACGCTGGCCGCTTTTGGATCATCACTTCCACCGTGCTCTCCATCAGCAGCGTCGGATAGCGATTAACGGGCCACGATAGAAATTTTCCGCGCAGCCATTCCAATGATTAGGGGAGAATATGGAAACTGCAGAACCCCGCGTGCGAAGAATGCGAAAATTTATGTTGTGTGCGGATTTGTTTTGCTAAGACACTACTGCTGCAACAAATCCACGCCGGGCATGGTTTGCTGAACAGGACCGAGAATGACAAAAGAAAAAGATCACAAACCCGAAAAGGAAAAAGAATCGGAACAAGAAGTTCGCGATCTGCCGCCGAAGAAAGATGTGAAGGGCGGGAACTCCAAAGAAAAAGTACGCAGCTCAACTCGAACGGGCGAAGTGGATTTCATGCGGGATTACGATTGAAGCCCGAAAGCTTCGGCCATTATCCGTTGTAGCTGCCGCCGTCGTCGCGGCAGTTGGTGAACGGCGTGCGTTTTGAGCGTTGGGATCTGCCGCCGTGGCGGCGGCAGCTACAACCGGGCGCTATCTGCCTACGATTGAGATCTTCGAACGTTCGGCCAGCTCGACGAGCGAATTCAATTCAAGGAGTAATGTCTTACCCGCTTCCACCGCGATCACGCGCACCGCGGCCTCTGCGGCGATGCGCACCGTTTCAATTCCAATGACGGGAACGTCGAAACGCATGTCTTGAGTTGGTTTTGCAACCTTCACCATGATTGCATCCTTGCGTCCGAGACTTCCTCCGCGCTTCAACGTCTCGTTTGTTCCTTCGAATGCTTCCACAGCCAGAACAGTTCCGTTTTTCACGACTACGGTCTGTCCGATGTCGAGCCGGCTGATCTCTTTCGCTATCTCCCATCCGAAAGCAACATCCTCCTGTTCCCGGCGCGATAACTTCGGTCCTGCAATCAAGCCTGAGCTCGCAACAAACTTTTCGAGAAACGTTGTTGCGGGCAACATTTCAATCTCGATTTTCTTCAGCTCATCAGCGATGGCCGCGAAAATGGATTCGGCATTGCGTCGTTTCAGTTGAGCTAACAGAAGCAGGGCTTTCCAGTCAGGTCGCAGGTTGAACAGATTTTTCGGCGCGATCTGTCCGGCCATGATCACCTTCTGAATTTTCTGTTCGCTAAAGAAGTTGAGCAGACGGCTGAGTTGTCCGACGCGGAGCCATTCGATTTCATCGACGAGACCGGCCAGGCGCGGATCGGTTTCGTTCGTAAACGCAGCGGCCACGATTTTTTTTACGCCACTGCTGCGCGCAGATTGAGCGAGCAGCACTGGATAAACACCATTGCCCGCGATGATACCGAGCTGTTCTGGCGCTTGCATTCAGCCGGTCGATCGGCCTAACGAGTCACGAATGTCGCCGACGTTTCACGTGCAGTTGCGCAAGTGCCTTTTGCAGCGAGACCTGAATAGCCGCGACTTCTTCGGCGGTGTGATCTTCTTTCATCGCGGCCTGCGCGCGCGCCACCGCTTTTTCAGCAGCGCCTTCATCGATACGCTCAGGCTCAAGAGCCATGTCCGTTAAGACCGAGACGGCGTCGCCTTTGATTTCGACAAAGCCTTCCCCGACCGCGAGCGCCGTTTCGCGGCCATCTTTCAGAACGCGCAATTCGCCCGGTTTCAGCATGGTCAAAAGCGGAACGTGCTTCGGATAAACGCCAAGCTCGCCTTCGGATCCAGGAATAGTCACCATCTCAACGTCTTCGGAGTAAGCCGTCATTTCCGGCGTCACAATTTCCAGGCGCAGCGTTGCCATATTTTACTTTTCTTCGCCGATCATTTCGATCCCGCCCTTCATGTAGAAGTTTTGTTCGGGAACTTCGTCGTGCTTGCCCTCGAGAATTTCTTTGAATCCGCGCACCGTGTCCGCGATCGAAACGTACTGGCCTTTCGAACCGGTGAAGACTTCAGCGACATGGAACGGTTGACTAAGAAAGCGCTGAATCTTGCGCGCGCGCAAAACCGAGAGTTTGTCCTCCGGACTTAATTCGTCCATTCCGAGAATCGCGATGATGTCTTGAAGATCGCGATAGCGCTGCAGCACTTTCTGCACGCCGCGCGCAACGTTGTAATGTTCCTCGCCGACAATTTCGGGCGCGAGAGCCTTCGACGTTGACGCCAGCGGATCGACTGCCGGATAGATTCCAAGTTCCGCAATCGAACGTTCAAGCACGATCGTGGAATCGAGATGCGCGAAAGTGTTAGCTGGCGCCGGATCCGTCAGATCGTCCGCGGGAACGTAGACAGCTTGAAATGAAGTGATCGATCCTTTTTTCGTGGAAGTGATTCGCTCCTGCAGATCGCCCATTTCGGCGGCGAGTGTCGGTTGATAGCCGACGGCCGACGGTGTTCGACCGAGCAAAGCCGAAACTTCGGAGCCTGCCTGCGAAAAACGAAAAATGTTATCGATGAAAAGCAGCACGTCCTGATTGCGCTCGTCGCGAAAATATTCCGTCATGGCGAGCGCAGAGAGCGCCACGCGCAAACGCGCGCCGGGAGGCTCATTCATCTGTCCATAAACGAGCGCCACTTTCGATTTGCTGATGTCTTTCAGATCGATAACGCCCGCTTCGCTCATCTCGCGATAAAGATCGTTGCCTTCGCGGCTGCGCTCGCCGACACCGGCGAACACGGAAAATCCGCCGTGCTTCATCGCGATGTTGTTGATCAATTCTTGAATGATAACCGTCTTGCCAACACCGGCGCCGCCGAACGCGCCGACTTTTCCGCCTTTTGTAAACGGACAAACAAGATCGATAACCTTGATTCCGGTTTCGAGAATGGATGCGCTAGTGTCCTGCTCAGTCAGCTCCGGCGCCTTGCGATGGATCGGATAACGCTTGGTGAACTTCACCGGCCCGAGATTATCCACGGGATCGCCTGTAACATTGAAAACGCGCCCCAGAGTTCCCTCACCCACTGGAACTGAAATCGGCCCGCCCGTATCAGTGACCGCCATACCCCGCTTTAGACCTTCGGTCGAAGACATCGCGATGGAGCGAACCCATCCGTCGCTCAGATGCTGCTGCACTTCTAGCGTGAGCTTCGTTGGATTGCCGTTGACTTCGTACTCGATTTCGAGCGCGTTATAAATTCGCGGCACTTTGCTGTCGCCGCCGAATTCCACGTCCACCACGGGACCGATTACTTGAACAATGTTTCCTGTATTCATGAATGATTAAGAACTCAGAGCCATCTGAGCGGTTGCGATTTCGAGGAGCTCCGTCGTAATGCTGGCCTGGCGCATTTTGTTGTATTCGAGCGTGAGATCCTTGATGAACTGGTGCGCGTTATCGGTCGCGTTTTTCATCGCAACCATGCGCGCGCTGTGCTCGGAAGCGCGCGCGTCCAGAATCATCTGGAAAACCTGGTACTGAATGTAGTACGGGAGCATGTAATCTAGCACCACTTCCGGGGCCGGCTCGAACAAATACCCCAGCATCGGATCGGCATGTTCCTTAGCTGCGACTTTTTCCTCATCGGTTTGGGCCGCGTCAAAATCGCTTATCGGCAACAACGTCTGCACGACCGGGCGCTGATTGATCGTGTTGATGAAATGTGTGTAAAGCGCTGAAACTTTGTCGACTTCGCCACTGAGAAATTTTTCGACGCAAAATTTCGCGATCGCTTTGGTTTCCACAAAACTCGGCGCGTCTTTTAATTCGAAATCAGCCAGCATTTCGCGGCGCGTGCGCGATAGAAATAGCCGCGCTTTGCGGCCCGAAACCACATAGACCGTTTTGTCCGCTTCAAACCGTGCGGCCTCGCGCATCAAATTCGTGTTCAGCGCGCCGGCAAGACCCTTATCGGTACTGATAATGAGCACGAGTTCTTTTCTCACCGGACGCACCTGCAAAAGCGGATGCAATTTCGAATCCGTGCGCTCCCGCAGCGAAACCAAGACCTTGTTCATGAGCGTCGCATAGGGCCGTCCCGCTAATGCATGCTGCTGGGCGCGGCGCATTTTCGAAGCTGCGACCATCTGCATCGCCTTCGTGATCTGCGCCGTGTTGCGGATCGATTTGATTCGACGCCGAATGTCTTGGGTGTTTGCCATGATCCCTAAGCCCGCTTTGTCCCCCTGACGCGGTAAATCGTCCCACGTTCGCGCACATGAAAACCGATCTCGCGTTTCTCCTTCGTTAAAGGCGGCTCAAGTAATCGCCGAATGGCGGCGAATAATTCAACGATCGCTTCATCATGCGTGTCCATTTTTCGCTCTAGTTCCGTCAGGCGATGCGAAAGCTGTCCATCGGCCGCGATCATTTCGCGTAGCCTGACAAAGGCGCGAACCACGCGAACGCTCGCCGCCACCGCGATTGGGCTGTTTAGAATACTCGCGAGCATGATGGCTCCGTGCTCGGAAAAAACCCACGGAAGTTTTCTGCGACCGCCATGGAAACTTGATGTCGCAAATTGCGACATCAAGTTGCGAAATTCAGGCGCGGTCAATTGGAATGCAAAATCTCTGGGGAACCTCCTCAGATTGCGTCGCAATTGCTCATTCAGTCGGCGCGTTGAGACACCATAAATCTCCGCCAAATCCGAGTCGAGCATCATGCGCTGACCACGTATTACGTAGATCGCTGTTTCGATCTTTTTCAAAGAACGGTTTTTGGTCATGCCCGACGAATCCAAAATCATTGCCAGGTCGCCTTGAAATCGTTGAGCGCGCTCGCGAGTTCGGTCTCGAGATTTTTGTCGATCTCCTTTTTTTCGCGAATGGAGCGGAGCAAACCTTCTTTTCGCGTTCCGAGGTAATCCTGCAGTTTGAGCTGGAATTCTTTCACGCGCTCGACTGGAACGGGATCGAGAAATCCATTCTGCATCGCCCAAAGAACGGCCACCTGCTGTTCGACCGGAATTGGATTGTATTGAATCTGTTTGAAGAGCTCGACAATGCGCTGACCGCGATCGAGCCGCGCTTTGGTGGCGGCATCCAAATCGGAACCGAATTGCGCGAAGGCCGCGAGCTCCCGGAACTGCGCGAGATCGAGCTTAATTTTACCGGCCACTTGCTTGATCGCCTTGATCTGTGCAGCGGAACCGACACGACTCACTGACAACCCCACCGAAATCGCCGGGCGTACGCCCTGATAAAACAAATCGGTTTCGAGATAAATCTGACCGTCGGTGATTGAGATAACATTGGTCGGAATGTAAGCCGAGACGTCTCCGGCTTGCGTTTCGATGATCGGTAGCGCGGTAACGGAACCGCCACCGGATTCTTCGTTCACGCGCGCGCTGCGTTCGAGCAAACGCGAGTGCAGATAAAAAACATCGCCGGGATAAGCTTCGCGGCCGGAAGGACGTTTCAAAACAAGCGAGACCTGGCGATAGGCGACCGCGTGTTTGGAGAGATCGTCATATATAATAAGAGCGTCCATGCCGTTATCCATGAACCACTCGCTCATGGCCGCGCCAGCGAACGGCGCGAGATACTGATTGGTCGCGCTATCGGAAGCGGCCGCCGAGATAATCGTGGTGTAGGGCATCGCGCCCGCCTTTTCCAAAATGGCGAGCGTCCGCGCGATGTTCGAATTCTTCTGACCGATCCCGACGTAAATACAATAGAGCGGCCGGTAATCTTTAATCTGACCTTCTTCAGCCGCTTTGTTCAGGCGCGCTTGGCTGATGATGGTATCGACGGCAATCGTAGACTTGCCCGTAGCACGATCGCCAATGATCAACTCGCGCTGTCCGCGCCCAATCGGAATCATGGCGTCGATCGCCATAATTCCGGTTTGCACCGGCTGACTCACGCTGCGCCGTTTGATGATGCCGGGCGCGATTTTTTCCACCGGATAAAACGTTTCAGTTTTGATCGGACCCTTTCCGTCAAGCGGTTGACCGAGGGTATCAACGACGCGACCGAGCAACGCTTTGCCCACGGGCACCTGCAATAATTTGCCGGTGGTTTTGACTTCATCGCCCTCCATCACCAGCGTGTTGTCCCCCAGAAGAATGGCGCCGACTTCGGTCTCTTCGAGATTGAGCGCGAGACCGTAAACGCCGTTCGGAAACTCGATCATCTCATTGAGCATCACATCGCTCAGGCCTTCGACGCGCGCGACGCCGTCACCCGTTTCGCGCACGACACCAACGTTGCTTTTCGTCGTCGAAGTTTTTAGTCCGGCGATTTTCGTTTCGATCTCTTCGAGTATGCTGCTCATGTTTTTGCTTGGTTAAAGTTGTTGTTCCAGCCGTTGCAAGCGGTTGCGCACACTGCCATCCCAGACATCGCTGCCGACGCGAATCCGCAATCCACCCAGGAGCGCCGGATTGTTTACAAACTCAGTCGTTAGCTGGTTGCCGTATTTCTTTTTTAAATTGGCGAGAATTTTCGAACGCGTTCCGTCATCCAGCGGGCCTGCCGTCTCGATCCGGGCGTGACGTTTTTCCAATTCGAGTCGGAGCAAATTTTTGAAATCACTGAGGACTGTGATGCAGTCGCGCGGCTTTTTGCTAATCAATGATTGCACGAGCGACGAGATACGGCCTTTGTCCAGCTGGCCATCAGTGAAACTGGCACGCAAAAGTGCGCGCGCGAGTTGCCGTGTTTCCTTGCGGACTTTCATCGCATCACGAAGCGAGTTGGCGATTCGCTTCCTCCTGCAAACGCTTCTGATCGTCCGCCGTCAAAACTTTGCCGGTTACTTTCGCAGTTGTTTCGACAACGAGCCGGCCGAGTTCCCGCTTTAAGTCCGCCATGGTGCGTTCGTGTTCGATCGCACTCGCTTCGCGCGCCTTGGCCACAATTTGTTCCGCGCTCGCGACTGCTTCCTGTTGTTTGCGCTCGGCCAGATGTCCCGCGCTTTCGCGCGCTTCATCGATCATCTTTTGCGACTGCGCATTCGCTTTCGCTAAAATTTCCGAATAACGCTGCTCCGCTTCCGCCAGTTGCTGTTTAATTTTCTCGGCGTTGAGTTGTCCTTCGGCGATGCGTTGCCTCCGCTCGTCGAGCACCTTTAGAATCGGCTTGTAGGCGAAGATCCTGAGCAGCAACGCCACAATGGCGAAGCTGATGACCTGCGACAAGAAAAGCCAGACGTTGAATCCGAATGTTTCTCCCGTCTCCCGGATCATGTCAGCGAAGTTACCGCTCGCGGCCAAAATTGCGATGCTCATAGAGTGATGTGCGTCGAGTCGTTTAACTCTTGCGCGGCGAAATTATTTAACGAGGAAGATGGCGTAAAAGACAACCGCTTCCGCAAAAGCAATCGCCAGGATCGCTTGCACGAGAATCGCGGTCGCAGCTCCCGGATTACGGCCAACGGCCGAGGAAGCGCCCATGCCGATCAAGCCGACGCCGATGGCCGCGCCGAGACCGGAAAGACCAACGTGGATGTTTCCGCCTATATCTGCCAGTAGTGGTAGTATCATATTTTTTCTTTGGTTGTTCACGGCGACTCTCGCGATTCATTCGCGATTGCTCGCCGAAATTTTCAGTGGTGTGCTTCGTGTCCCGGTTGGTGTTGCGCGATGAGGAGCGTGAAAACCGCCGTCAATAGCATGAAGACAAGGGCCTGCACAATTCCGACAAGTAACTCCATGAAATAAAAAGGAATCGGAATCAGCCACGAGAGCGAGGGCACGAGATTCGCCATTGATTCCAACATGTCTTCGCCCGCGTAAATATTTCCAAACAAACGAAAGCTGAGCGAAACCGGACGGAACAAAATCGAAATCACTTCGAGCCAGCCGACAATAAAAAAGATGACGACCATGAGCAGCTTCAAAATACCGGACGTTTCACCCTTGGGCCCGAACAGGTGCAGAAGGAATCCGCCGACGCCGTTGGCCTGGATTGCCCACACCAACCAGAGAATGAAAAACACCGAGGCCATGGCGAGAGTCAGATTCAAATCCGCATTCGCCCCGCGCAGAAGCGGACGATCGACATGAAATGAATTTGTCACCGGATCGTGATGCCCCCATCCCACCGTGCCGACTCCCGGAATGAGACCGAACCAATTCAAAAACAAGATGAAGATGAAAATCGTGGCGAAAAACCAGAACGTCTTCTTCACCAGCTGCGCCCCGATTACGCTTTCGAGAAAACTATAAAGACCTTCGACTAGCCACTCCCAAAAATTTTGCAGACCAGTCGGAATCGGTTTGATTTTGCGCGTGGCGGCTTGCGCAAATACGATAATTCCCGCTGCGACAATCCAGGTGACCAGCATCGAGTTAGTCACGGTAAATTTTCCGATGTGAAACAGTGCTGCCGCTTTCAGCGGTAGCGCCTCATGTTCTTCGTGCGCGGGCTCCGCGGCGCGCAGCGTCATCGGCGCGAATGAAAACGCCATCAGTAGCGCGGCGATCAACGGCAGCAGCAATGAATAACGGTGCATGTTTCTCTGGTTAACAGCGGCGGCCCGATCTTTTTGCAGGCGCACGACCGCACAGGCCAGCGCACTCAAACACAAGGGACGCTTGGGTCGCGCATACCAAAGCTGGTTTTGCGCTGATGACAAGGCAACTTTCGGAAAATTTCTGAGCCCGGCGCGGACTCGATTTTACGATTTTACTCCACCCGAACGTGTTCGGGAAACCTCGCGGAAACCGCCATTGGCTCGGCTGCCGGAACCTCTTCTTCGGCACTATGCAGCGCGATCGCTTCATCGTAGAACGATTCAAGCTGTCGAATCTGTTCGGATTGCTCGAAGTTCGCTGCAACCGATTCGCTGGCGAGCCAACCCATCTCACGAAACGTTTGCGCGGAGCGGAGAATCGCCGCGACAGAGTCCGCCAGCGAAACGAAATCGCCTTCTTTCACGAGCAAGCCAGTGCGGCCATGTTGCACCGCTTCGGGAATTCCGCCATGGCGTGTCGCGACGACGGCCAGGCCGGTCGACATTGCTTCGAGCACGGAGTTGGGCACGCCTTCTTGATTTTGATCAAGCTCTGTTTCACTCGGATGGAGGAAGAGGTGCGTGTTCGCGTAAAGCTTGAACAAATCCTTTTGCGATAAGAACCCGCAAAAATGCACCTTCTCCGAAACCCCGAGTTGCGCGATGAGCGCTTCCAATTTCGGCTGGAGCGGCCCTTTCCCGGCCAGAAACAGTTCGGCGTTGGGAAATTCACGCTGCAAAATCGCGAAGGCACGAATGGAAGTGGAGACGCCTTTCTTCGGAATAAGCCGACAGGCTTGGAGCAATTTCCAATTTCCCTTCCTTGGTGGATCACGTTGCACAAGTGGAAATTCATTTAGCGGAACGCCGCTGCGATTGATCCGCAATTTTTCCGGCGGACAACCGAGTTGCACCAGGCGATCGGCCAGCGACTGCGACCGCGCAAACACGAGCGGGACCGCTTGAAAGAGAGCGCGCAATTTTCGATCGTAATCGCTGATTTCCGGCTTGCTCGCGACATCAGCACCATGAAAAGAAACGACGCACGGTTTATTCCATTCCTGAATGAACGGCAAAAGATGGACGCCAGTGTGACCGAAATAAATATGCATCAAATCCGCTCCGCGCCGCTCGAGCAGTGAAGCGAGCATTTGATATTCGCCGCGATAAACAATCGGCGGTTCGCGTTTCACAAGCTTGAGCCAACCGTGACGAAACAGATTCATGCGCGGTTGCGGAATGAGTTCGAGATCGGGAAAAGGAAAACGCGCGGGGTCTTCCAACTTTTTCGTCATGACAAAAGTGCGCACGCGGTGCAGCGCCGTGACTTGACGGTAGATATGCAACATCTCGGGCTTGAGAAATGTAGTGCAGTAGCTCGCTACGGTTCGTTGGCCCATGGGAAGTCCCGACTATTTGTTAGGTTGCACATCTTGTCCAATTATTATTCGGGGACTCGTGTTTTCCCCGACTGTCTTATCGATCTCGCCGCGATCAAGCCAGATGCCAAGCCGAACTTTCAAACGATCGATCCCCTCGTCCGTAGCGGCGGAGACGGGGATTGCCTCTATTTCGGCAAATCGCCCGCGCATTTCCGCGAAATTCTGCGCCGCTTCGAGCATGTCCATCTTGTTTGCGATAATATACCAAGGGCGCTGTGACAAGCGCGGGTCGAACAAATAGATTTCGCGGCGCAGGTTTTGCAAATCCTCGATCGGATGCCTGCCTTCGCTGCCGGCAGTGTCGACCACGAAGAGCAAAATTTTGCAACGTGTGATGTGCCGCAGGAAATCGTGGCCGAGACCGACATCGCGATGCGCACCTTCAATCAAGCCCGGTACATCGGCGATGGTAGCACGACGATAAGCATCGAGCTCGACCACGCCGACGATCGGATGCAGCGTGGTAAACGGATACGGCGCAACCTTCGGCCGCGCCGCCGAAATTTGGCGAAGCAACGTTGATTTCCCCGCGTTTGGATAACCGACTAGTCCACCGTCGGCGATGGTGCGCAGCTCGAGCAAAAAATTCCCGCGCTCACCTTCTCCGCCTTCGGTGTATTGCCGGGGTGCGCGATTGCGCGAACTCTTGAAGTGAACGTTGCCTTTCCCGCCCGCGCCGCCGCGACATAAAATATATTCCTCGTTAGGCTGAATCAGGTCGGCGATGGGCTCGGATGCGTTCTGGTCGATTTGATTGGCGGGATAAACAACCGTTCCAACCGGAACTTTCACGATCTTGTGCGGCGCTGAACGACCGTGCATTTGTTTCCCCTGGCCATGAGCACCGTTCTTTGCTTTGGCAATCGGCTCATAAAAAAGCGATGACAAATTGTCGCTATGCGGATCGACACGAAGAACGATGTCGCCGCCGCGCCCACCATCGCCGCCATCCGGTCCGCCTTTCGGCACAAATTTTTCGCGGCGAAAACTTACAGAGCCCCGACCACCATCGCCGGCCTGCGCCGAAATTCTTATTCGATCAACAAACATGATGTGCGCTGTCCCATTCGGCGATGAAAGTGCCATCGCGCCGCCCTAATGTCATCCCGAGCGTAAGCGAGGGACCTCGCGATTGGACAATAGACCACGCACTTCTCCGCGGACCGTCGGTTGCAATATGTGGGGTCCTTCGCTTCGCTCAGGATGACGGCGTTGAAGGGCGATGCTCGACGAGTGAGCGATAAAGCTCCTGCGTCTCTTCCGCGATCGCGGACCAACTGAACTTCTCTTCCGCGCGTTTGCGCCCCGCCTTGCCAAATCTTTCGCGGAGCGATGGGTCAGCTATGAGTTGATTGATGCGCGCGGCAAGATCGCGGGAAAATTTTTCCGGATGCAGCGGCTGGAATGGACTCTCCTGCATTTGCTCGACTGGAACCAGAAAACCCGTCTCGCCGTCGACCACAACTTCTTTGATCCCGCCCACTGCGCTTGCCACAACGGCGGTTTCGCACGCCATCGCTTCAAGATTAATAATACCGAACGGTTCGTAGATCGACGGACAACAAAAAACAGCAGCACGCGAATAAAGTTCGATGACAGCTTTTTTGTCTACCATCTCTTCTATCCAAATCACGTCGGATCGTTTCGCTGTCGCCGCCGCAACGGCGGATTTCATTTCTTCGGCGATCTCCGGTGTATCGGGCGCGCCCGCGCAAAGGACGATTTGAAAACCAGGATCCATGAATTGAATCGCACGCACAAGGTGGATGATTCCCTTCTGTCGCGTGATCCGACCAACAAAAAGCACATACGCTTTTTCGGGATCAATCTTATGCCGAATAAGCGCGTCCGTCGTCTCGACACGATGATATTCGTCGAGATCAATTCCGTTGTGAATGATGTGAAGACGCTCCGGCTTCACGTTGAAGAGCCGCTCGATATCCTTCTTCGTTTCCCCGGAAACAGCGATCACCGCGTCCGCCATCTCAAGCGCGGTGCGTTCGAGCCAGACAGTGAAATCATAACCACCGCCAAGTTGTTCCCGCTTCCACGGCCGCAAGGGCTCGAGCGAATGAACGGTAATGGCGAGGGGAAGGCCGTAGTTCAGCTTCGCTAAAATTCCGCCAAAATGGCTGTACCAAGTATGACAATGAACGATGTCAGCGTCGATCCCGGCAGTATTAAAATCGGTGCAGCGACGGATCGCGCCAAACACAGATTGCAATGGTTTTGGGCAAGCGAACGCGCTCGTATCCAAATCGAAACCGGTGACTTTGAGATTTCTCTCGCTCGACTTCTGGTTGCCAAAGCAGCGCACTTCGACCGCAATATTTTTCGCCAGCTCGCGCGATAAATAATCGACGTGAACTCCGGCACCCCCGTAAACGTTAGGCGGGTATTCGTTCGTCAAAAAAAGAACCTTCATCGCTGTCTCTTCTATTCGCCGGCCGGGCGAATAACGCGTGGATTTAGCACCGCGAATTCAATCCGCCAATTAGCGCGAACTCAATTCTTCACCTTTAGCAACAACACAGGGATGTCTACCTGGTGGCGCACTTTGTCGACGGTGCTGCCATAAAGAATGTCGCTGATGAAGCGATGGCCGTGCGTGCTCATGGCAATTAATTCCACCGGTTCGGCACGCGCCAATTTGATGATCTCGGTGGCGGGCTCCCCCATGGCTAAAACCGATCTCACTTCGAATCCTTCCGCTCGTAACTCGCCTTCCAGAGTGTTGAGATATTCGCGGTCGCGCTTCATCTCTTCGCTCTCCTGCAATTGAAATTGCTCGAAATTACGCGCGACCCAACCATCGGCCACATGCACCAGCATTAGTTTTGCATTCGTTAGGCGAGCGAGAGGACGGATGTGCCGCAGGATCGTTTGATCCGTCTCGCGATTTTCTACCGGAACCAAAATCGATTTGTACATCCTACCTCCTCAAAAATGAAACCAATCGCGGAACGTTTGCACGAGCAGCCAGGCGTTGAGCAATCCGATTACGAGCGCGACCAGCCACGCGAGCACTTTGATCACCGTGCCATTAACAAACTCCCCCATCTTCGCCTTGTCGCTGGTAAACAACACCAGCGGGAAAACCGCGAAGCTCAACTGTAAGCTCAAAATTACCTGACTCAGCACAAGCAGGCTCGCGGCGCCCGTTTCACCCGACATGCTTGTAACGATGATCGCCGGAATAATGGCGATCGCCCGCGTGAGTAGCCGACGCAACCAGGGTCGCAACCGGATGTTCAGGAAGCCTTCCATCACGATCTGCCCGGCCAGAGTACCTGTAAGCGTGGAATTTTGACCCGAAGCAAGCAAGGCCAGCGCGAACAATGTGCTCGCACCGGTTATGCCGAGCATGGGCGTCAGCAATTTGTACGCTTCCTGGATTTCCGCCACGTCCGTGCGACCACGACTGTAAAATGTCGCCGCGGCAAGAATGAGAATGGCGGCATTAATAAAGAGCGCGAACATCAGCGCCACCGTCGAATCGATGGTGGCGAACTTAATCGCCTCGCGTTTCCCCGCGGAATTGAGCTGGTAGCGACGCGTCTGCACAATCGAAGAATGGAGATAAAGATTATGTGGCATGACCGTGGCGCCGAGAATGCCCATCGCAATGTAGAGCATTCCAGGATCGGTAATGATGCGGTGCGAAGGCACGAAGCCTTTCGCAATGCCGAGCAAAGCCGGATGTGACGCGATCAGTTCCCACAAAAAACAACCGCCAATCACTGCGATAAGCGAAATCACGAGCGCTTCGATGTAGCGAAATCCCTTGTTTTGCAGAAGCAGGACAAGCAGAACATCGAGCGCGGTAACGCAAACGCCCACGAGCAGCGGAATTCCGAAGAGAAGATTGAGCGCAATGGCGGATCCGATGACCTCCGCCAGATCGCACGCAGCGATAGCAAGCTCGCAAATTAACCAGAGCGCGAACGAAACCGGAGCGCTAAAATGATCGTGGCATGCTTGCGCGAGATCGCGCCCGCTGGCGACGCCCAGTCTCACCGCCAGCGCCTGAAGCAGGATGGCCATGAAATTGGAAAGCATGATCACGCTTAGAAGCGTGAAGTTGTATTTCGAACCACCGGCCAGATCGGTCGCCCAATTGCCGGGATCCATATAGCCGACCGCAACGAGAAAACCCGGGCCGGCAAAGGCTAGCAGCTTGCGCAGGAAACTGGCGGAGGAAGGGACGACGAGAGTGCGATGGACCTCGGAAAGACTTGGCCGCGCGGGCTGCGAATGCCAGCCGGTTTGCGGATGGAGGGCTTCGCTATCTCCCGAATTAGGCACGACTAAATTATTTGTGCAATACTATTAATCTGTCAATCGACAAATAATTTTGTTTTGACCAAAGCCGATATTCGTCGCTACTTTACCCCTCATCGTGCCAGCTAAGAGCAGTCCATCCCGCAATTCCTCAGCCGTGGAAGATTATCTCGAGCGAATTCTCGAGCTGATTCAATCGAAAGGCTACGCCCGGGTGGTCGACATCGCGGCGAGCTTAAAAATTTCGCAAGCCAGCGTGACCAACATGGTGCAGCGCCTCGACGCCGATAGGTTGCTCAAATACGAAAAGTATCGCGGCCTCGTCCTCACCGCAGCGGGCGAAACGTTAGCTCGCAGCATTGCCCGGCGTCACCAGCTTCTGACCGATTTTCTGAATCTTCTCGGTCTGGACGAACGCGTCATCAATCACGATGTGGAAGGAATGGAACATCACATCAGTCCCTCAACCCTCCGCGCAATCGAGTCCCTCACGCTGCAACTGCGCCGGCGTCCTGCGCTGCTCGCACAGCTGGATACTGCTCGAGCTTGAGTTAGCCTCAGCTAATTTGCACATCGAGGATTTCGCCAGGCCTGGCGTAAACGTTCAAAGTGATAGGGCGACAGCAGACGGTGCAATCCTCGATCATCAATTGCTCGGCCAAAGAAGTATCGAACGTGAGCGGGAACGACTCGCCGCAGTGCGGACAGGTGATTTCGCTTTCAACCATTAATTCCATAAATGCGTTGTCATCCGTAGAGAGAAACGCGATCTGCGACGCCTAACGAGTGGAGCGATGTCACTTCGCTTCCGCCGCAGCGACGGAAGATTCGTTGCACTTGCGGAAGTGCAGTTTTTTTACCCGGCGACTGGCCGCTTCCGTGACCGTGACAAGATAATCGCCAATGCGCACCTCCTCACCCTGCTTCGGCAAATGGCCGAGCAAATGCGTGACATAACCGCCGATCGTACTAACGTCCGCGCTTTCCAATTCGAGCCCGGTCAGATCGTTCAGCTCATAAAGTCCAAGCGCCCCCTCGACCGCGAATTCATTTTCATTGATTCGACGAAATTCTTCCTTGTCCGTATCAAATTCGTCCTGAATATCACCGACCAATTCTTCGAGAATATTTTCCAGCGTGACCATTCCTACGGTCCCGCCAAATTCATCGACCGCCATGGCAAGATGCGCGTGCTTGCTCAGGAAAAGAGTGAGCAACTTTTCCAACGACATCATTTCCGGGACCGGCATCAGTTCGCGTTTAATCCGCATCAAATCCGGATCGGAATCGCGCAACGTCGGAAGAAGTTCCTTGATGTGAATGAGGCCGAGCGTGTGATCGAGATGTCCTCGCACAAGCGGGAATCGTGTGTGCCGCGATTCGATTGCTTTCTTCACGTTAGCTTCGAAACCGTCCTCGATATCGAGATAAACGATTTCGCCGCGCGGCGTCATGATATCGCGCACGACGCGTTGTCGTAGATCGAGTGCGTTGACGAGTAAGTTGCGACCGAGAGGCGAGACTTCCTCGGACCTTTCGCTTTGATCCAGAATGAGGCGCAATTCTTCTTCGCTGTGGGCGAGCTCAGTCTTGGGCACCGGCTTCAAGCGCAGAAGTTTTTGCAAAACAAAGTTGGCTGACTTGTTCAAAAGCCAGATTGCAGGCTTGAATAAAATGTAAAAACCGCCGAGCGGCCGCACCAAACTCAGCGCGACTGGGAGCGGATTCGTGATCGCAATATATTTTGGCGCCAGTTCACCGAAGACGATGTGGAGGAAGGTGATTCCGCTGAAGGCGAGCGCGATCGAAACGGCGGAAACGATCGTGTGCGAGTGGACGCCGAACAAAGCGAAGAAGGGCTCGAGCATTTGCACGAGAAAAAGTTCGCCGATCCAGCCCAAGGCCAGACTCGCGAGGGTGACGCCGAGTTGAGTTGCGGAAAGATAAGCGTCGAGATGCGCGCGCACATGTTTGGCAAAAACCGCGCGCACGTTTCCTTCATCGGCCAAGGCGTCGAGCTGACTGCTACGGACTTTGACGAGGGCAAACTCGCACGCGACAAAAAATCCGTTCAGCACGACAAGCGCGACGATGGCGGCAAGTTTGAAGAAAAGAACACCGGGCGAATCCCAATGTTCAATAATTGCAGCCGCGAAGTCGGTCTTTGCCAGAAAAGTAAATAACAACAAGCTCATTACGCGGATGCTTCCCTGCACCCGAACCCCGCGCTGCGAAGTTTACCAGCTCGACTTCGTGACACCCGGGATTTGTCCCGAGGAAGCGAGTTCGCGGAAAGTGAGCCGCGAAATTTTAAAACGACGGATAAACGCGCGGCGCCGCCCGGTTACTTCGCAACGATTCACCACCCGCGTGGGGCTGGCGTCGCGCGGCAATTGCGAAAGTCCAATATAATCCTTCTTCGCCTTCAATTCCGCTCGCACCGCCGCATATTTCTTCACCGTCGCGCGCTTGCGGTTGTTGCGATTGATCCAGGAAGTCTTGGCCATAAACGAACGCGGAACGTAGCGGACAAGGTTCAAAAAGCAACCGCTTTTTCCTGCAACCACTGCTTGGAAATGAGCAACCAAATCCCGGTTCCAATCCGAATTGATCGGCAATGTTCCCGCTTTATCAAAAGGAATTGCCGGCGACCGCGACGGACCTAACTCTTGCTCTGACGGCGAGTCTGCGCCGGGCTGTGCAGGTTCCGGGCGACCCGGTTTTCGTGCGCGACAACGTCTATCCTCATCTTGCTGAAATTTTGATTGATCTGAGCGGAGCAAAAGCGCGATTGGATGCGCCGCGTCCTGCGCTACCGGAAGGAAAAGGCGAGCCTGCAATCACAGCGCAGCGTTTCGCATTGAAAGCGCAGCCACTATCAGTGGGCGACGCGGCCCTTAATCTAGTGATCGATGCGTATGAGATTGTTCTGCATCAAAGCAGCGACAGCGCAGGCAATCTCTTCCTTAAACTACAGCGCGCTGACCATGGACGAGTTGCCATCGCGATTGCGCGGCGAGATTTGGAATGGCTTATCGATAAATTCGCAAAGATCGAAGCCGGCAAACACGGAGTCGCAATCGAGCAGGTGCAATTGAACCTAACGAGTCGAGGACCACGCTCGTTAGGCGTAGAAGTTCGCTTGCAGGCGCGCAAGCTCTTCATTCGCGCGATCATCCGCATCGCGGGCGTGTTGAAGATCGACGAACAACTTGTGGCGCGCATTTCTGGTCTTACCTGCAGCGGCGAGGGCGCAATGGCCACGTTGGCATGCGGCGTTCTCACGCCTCATTTGCAAGCGTTACAAAATCGTAATTTCCCATTACTCGCGCTTCCGCTTGGGGAGGTGCAACTTCGGGACATCAACCTAAATGTTTTCGATGGGATCGAAGTTACCGCTGAATTCGGCGCTGTTCCGGCGTGAAAGCGAAGCGAAAATTATGCTTTGCTAAGTCTGCAACCCAGGTATGATCGCGCGCTCGCAAAACCAACACTCCTCTCCCCCATGATCATCAAGATCGGTTTTGATATTGAATTCAAATTGCTCGGCCCGACGCCGATGGTTGTGATGCTGTACGTGCATCCATCACGTCGTGCTGATCTGCGCACCGAAGAAAACCTGGTCGTAACTCCAAACGTTCCGGTGACCAAGTTCACCGATTTCTATGGCAACCTTTGTGGGCGGCTTGTCGGTCCAGCTAGCAACATCCGATTCACACTCGATGCGTCGATCGAGGATCACGGAGAGCCTGATCGCAAACAGTGTCCAAAAGCCGTGCAGCAAAAAATCGAAGATCTTCCCGACGAAGCGCTCGGTTATCTTCTCGCCAGTCGATACTGCGAAGTGGACAAACTTTCAGACATAGCGTGGAACCTTTTTGGAAACACTGCGCCCGGCTGGCCCCGCGTACAGGCGATTTGCGATTGGGTGAATCAACACATTACCTTTGGTTACCAGTACGCCGATCAGAACAAATCCGCTTTTGATGTTTACGGCGATGGCAAAGGCGTTTGCCGCGATTTTAATCATCTCGCCGTCACCTTCTGTCGCGCCATGAATATTCCTGCGCGCTACGTTACCGGATATCTCGGTGACATCGGCGTGCCGGCTGCGCCCTACCCGGGGGATTTCAGCGCGTGGTTCGAAGTTTATCTTGGCGACCGCTGGCATGCGTTTGATGCGCGCCACAATTGTCCGCGCATTGGCCGAATCTTGATAGCGGCAGGCCGAGATGCGGCGGATGTGGCGATGACAACCAATTTCGGGCGCGCCATTTTGAAAAAATTTGTCATTGTCACGGATGAAATGCGCAACGGAATAGCAGCGTAATTGTCTTTGGCGATACCGTTGTCGTCATCCTGATTGCGCGCGCAGCGCGGTCGCACAACGCTAACTATTGCCTCGCCAATCGCCGGAACAGCCAGGCGCCGAGTGCGAGAAACAAAATATTGGGCAACCAAACGAGGTACTCCGGATGCAATCTCGGATTCGCGCGCAACGTGTCGGCGATGATGATGAAAAGAAAGTACACGATCGCGACGACCAGACTCATGAGAAAACCGATCGAAGTCTCGCGGCGATGTGCAGTCACGCCGAGCGGCACACCAATCAAGGCGAACGCGAGGCAGGAAAATGGAAATGAGAAACGCTTGTTGATCTCAGTGCGGCTCGCGCTCTGTTCGTGCCGATCGCCAGTTTTGAGTTGATCAAGCAATTGCTCGATGGAGAGCGCGGAGCGGCTCGGCTGTTTCTTTTCTCTATCATAAAGGTCGCTCAGGCTGATCGGCAACGTTCCCTCGGCCATGTTGATTCCGTCGCGGATTTTGCGCAGATCCCACGGATTAGCTTCATCGCGCTGTTGATAGCGAGCGCGGTAGAGATGCATCAGGATTCGTTTGTTCGCGAGGTCAGCCTCCAATTTTCCTGTCTTGGCGAAAGTGACTTTCATCGGCATGCCATTTTCGTCCATTTCGAAGACAATGATGTTCTCCAGTCTTTTTCCCTGCTTCTTGCCGACGTAAATTTTTCGGCCAGGGAATTCGTCGATGACCTGATCGCTGCCGAATAACGCCATCGGGTTCCGCGTCGCGAGATCGAAGATCGTGCTCCGCAACTGCTCCTGCGCCGCGGGTGCGACTTTTACATTAAGCCAGAGACAGATAGCGGTGGCCGCCAGGGCGATGAAAAGCAACGGAACACAAACCCGCGTGACGCTTACGCCATTGCTACGCAAAGCAATCAACTCGTTATCCGCGGAAAGCCGGCCGAAAACCAAAAGGATGGCCGTGAGCAATCCCCACGGAATGGTAAAGATGAGCGAGAACGGCAAAACGTAAGCGATAAATGTGAACAGATATTCCGCCGGCACATCGTTATTCACGAGCAGTGGCAGGAGTTTTCGAAAAATATTGCCGACCACGAGCACGAGACTGAGCACAAAAATCGCAAACAGAATGTTCACGAGCAGCTCGCGGCTTACGAATCGGTCGATCAATCTCATCGGGTTCCTTGTTAGTTCCTTTCCCTATTGCTGACAAGTGAAGCACCCAAGTGCGCGATTTCCTTCCACACGAACTTTGCTACCTTGAAGGCCGAATGAGCGGGAAGGTCTACGATGTGGCTATTATTGGCGGCGGTCCGGCTGGGAGCACGGCCGCTACGTTACTCGCTCAAGCTGGTCGCCATGTTGTTGTCTGCGAGCGCGAAAAGTTCCCGCGTTTCCACATCGGCGAATCGCTTTTGCCCGCGAGTATGCGCACCTTCGACCGCCTCGGTGTGCAGGAAAAACTTCGTGCTGCTTTCATGGAGAAATTCGGCGGCGAAATGTCTAGCTCCTGCAGTGAAGACGGCGTGCGCTTTTATTTTAAAGACGGTTATCAATCGCAGTGCGATCGCTCCTACCAGGTAACGCGCGCCGACTTCGACAAGCTGCTCCTCGATCACGCAGCCGAAAGCGGCGTGGATGTCCGCGAAGAGACGGCGGTGCAAAGCGTCAGCTTTTCTGATGACGGCGTGCAGCTGCGAGTCGCGGGCAAGGACGGCGAGGCTACAGAAATCCGCGCGCGATACCTGATCGATGCGAGCGGCCGAAACTCTTTTGTCGGTGCGATGTTTAAGCTCAAGAAAAATTACGAGCAACTCCACAAATTTTCGCTCTTTGCCCATTACAAGGGCGTCGCGCGACCGGAAGGTCGTGATGGCACGCTCACTCGTATGATTCGCGGGCTCGATCGCTGGTTTTGGATAATCCCGCTCACACAGGAGCGCACCAGCATCGGAATCGTGCTCGATACCGGCAATTTCCGTGGAGCAAAACAAAATCCGGAAACATTTTTCGAAGAGGCGCTCGCCGAGCAACCGCTTCTCGCGCAGTCGATGCGTGATGCGGAACGCGTTTCGCAAGTTTATACCGCGGCGGATTTTTCTTATCGCAACACGAAGCTGGCCGGCGATCGCTGGCTGCTCGCGGGAGATGCCGCGGGTTTTATCGATCCGGTATTCAGCAGCGGCGTCTTTCTCGCCATCATGTCAGGCGAATTATGCGCAGACGTTCTTCAGCGCGCGCTCGACAAACCAAAAAGCGCTCGCCGGCTTTTCGCTCGCTACGAAAAACAGTTCAATCAAGCGATGGACGTTTACGTCCGCTTTGTGAACGCGTGGTATAAAAAGGAATTCATCGAGGTTTTCCTCCACCCGCAGGACGTCTTGCAGATCCCACCGGCGGTCAACGCCGTGCTCGGTGGAAATATCCGCGGCAGTCTCGCGATCAAATGGCGGATGTGGATTTTTTATCTGCTCGTCTTTGTGCAAAAATATTTTCCCCTTTGTCCCCGCCGAACACTCGTGCCTCAAAAAGTTGTTCCCTCGACGACGGCGGAACCGGCCGAGGCCGTTTCCTAAACAGCATGCGCACGATCCTCGCCGCCGGATTGGTGGCGTTATTTAGCCTAACGAGTTGTCAGACATCCGGCTTACGTCATCAATTCATGCAGCCGGCGCTGAACTGGGAGGCGAAAATCGGCCAGCTCCAGTATCGCGGACCCAGAACGACGTTGATCGGTGAAGTGCTCGTGCGTTTTTCCAGGAACGGTAACTTCGAGATGACCTTTACCAAAGGTCCCGGCGTCACTCTGCTTCTCATTCACCAGGATGCGACTTTTGCACGTGTCGAAGGGCCACTCGCGCGCGGACGCTGGGCCGGACCGATCGACAAAGGGCCGCAACGGTTGCGCGGCTGGCTCGCGTTGCGAAACGTTCTCATGCAGGGGCAAAAACCGATGGTGAAATATTCGACCGGCGCGGAGACTTTTGTTTTCGAATTCTGATCCGGTTTTGCTCCGTCGAATTCGCTATGCCGTTTTCTCAAATCATCGCCCGACTCGTCACGCAACGACGGCCGCTGGTCTGGGCAACCGTTGTTCTACTCGCGGCGGCATCCACTGTTATTCTTGTACTCAAACTTCGACTCGACACCGAAGTGCTCAATCTTTTGCCGAACAATTTCGAGTCGGTCGAAGGATTGAAAATTTACAACAGCGATTTCGCGCAAACCCGTGAGCTGACTTTCGCGCTCGCCTCTCAGCCTAACGACGCCGACAAGCTCGAGGAATTCGCCCCGCGCTTTGCCGAATTATTGCGCAAACAGCCATGGTGCGTGCGCATTCTGCCGGGTTCACCGATGGAAACGCCAGAAGGCGTTCGTGATCTGCAAGGCATCGCCCTTCCGCTACTGCTCAATCTCGAGCCGGCAACTTTTGATGAAACGATCGCGATGCTGCAGCCCGCAAAAATTCAGGAGCGCTTGCATCGTTTGCGTGAGGAGATTGAAGCGGGCTCGCCGCGACCGCAGTTTGAATTGCAGCTTGATCCGCTCGGTCTCGTCGCGCCTGCTCTGAAACCATTCGCGACCAATGCTTCGCTTGAGGAAGAGCAACCGCTTACCTCTGCCGACCGCACCACTCGAATCATTCTCGCGGTCACGAATCAGCGAACCATCGGCGCGTTCGATTGCCAGAAATTGATGCGCCAGGTTAACGCATTTCGCGCGCAAGCGCACAAAGGCTGGGACGGCGGCCCATTGCAGATTTTGGTGACTGGACGATCCGCTTATGTCGCGGAGATTTCGCTGAGCATGCGGCACGATATCGTCGTCACTTTGCTTGGTTCGATGCTGCTCGTCGGCGGCGTTTTCTACATCGGATTCCGGCGCTGGTTGCCGCTGCTCGGCATGGGCATTTCTCTCCTTCTTTGCTGCCTCGTCGCACTCGCCATCGGAATTCTGATCTTCCACAAGCTTAACATGGTGACGGTCGGATTCTGCGCGATCCTCATCGGTCTCGGAGTCGATTTCGCCATTTTGGTTTTTGGTCGCTACCAACAGGCGCGCGATGAAGGCGCCGATCATCAACACGCAGTAGCAGAATCGATCGCTAATCTTGGTCGCGCCATTTTCTTCGGCGCGTTGACGACGGCAGTTGGATTCCTCGCGCTGCTTTTAAGCGGTTCCGCCGGATTCACGCAACTCGGAGTTCTGATCGCAGTGGGGATTTCCTTCGCCGGTTTGTTTATGACGACCGTCTTTTTTCTTTTCATCCCTCGAAGGACGCCGCCGCGACACGGCGATTGGATTTTTACGCTCGCGAAAAATTACGTTCGCTGGTGCGTGCGGCGGCCCGCGCCGATGTTGGCGATCTCCACACCAATCCTTTTGTTGCTCACGGCAATTGCAGTTTCGCCGCGTCCTTCGTTGCCGATCGATTCGAGCACGCGTTCGATGGAACCAAAACACAGCGACGCCGGTTATGCGTTGCAAACCATCATGAGCAAAATGCCGACGCGGTGGGAACCCGTTCTCGGTATCGTGCGCGCGCGCGATCAACAGCAATTGCACGACTACTGGCAGACGATCGAAGCGCGCTGGACCAAAGTGCGAGACTCCGGGGCGATCAAAAGTTTTTCGACGCCGGCAGCACTCGCTCTCTCGCCGCGTCGAACGCAAATCAGTCGCGCAAAGTTGAGCGCAATCGATTTTCCCGCAGCGAGGCAAGCGCTGGAAACCGCGATCGCGGCCGACGGTTGGAGTCGTGATACTTTTATGCCGGGATTCAAATTAATCGATGAACTTCAGACAGCTGCGAATCCGGCGACGTTGATTCCCGATTGGCGAACGTTATTGCCGCTAACGTCAAGCTGGTGGTTCCTGGTTGACCGTTATTTCGCGCATGATCCGCTTCTCACCGTTGGTTTCGTCACCACGAACGTACCAGTGACAAGTCATACACAAAAAGAAATGCTCCGTCGCGAATTACCGACGCCGGGAGTTCCGATGATCTTGTCGGGATGGAGCTTTACACTCACTGATTTGCTACCCTGGTCGCGCCATCAACTGCTCGTGATCAGCGCGCTCATGGCGGTGTTCGACGCGACTTTACTGGCCGTTCTTTATCGCGATTTGCGTCTCTGGCTGATCCAGATCGCGACGCTTATCATGGCGATCGGAGGAATGATTGCTTCAATGAAATTGCTCGGCATTCCGCTCAATTTGCTCAACGTTCTCGCATTCAGGCTCGTCCTTGCGATTGGGGTCGATTACGGAATCTATGTTCTGCTTGTCTGGCAAAAAGCTCGCGAGCTCGAACATGATGTCGCGGGTGTCGTCAAACCAGTTGTGCTCGCTGGACTCACTGCTATCGCCGGTTTCGGTTCGCTCGGGATCGCAAACAATCCTATCCTGAGTGGACTGGGCATTGCCTGCGCGCTCGGACTTTTCTGGAGTCTGGCCGCGACAATTTTTTTCACTTTGCCTGCGGCGGCGGCAGCTGAACCAAAGTCGTGGCGCGAAGAATCATTGCAGCCACTGGAACCATCCAAACATGTCTAGAATCGCAACAATAATTTGTCTTCTCTTCGCCTTTGCAATTTCGACCAGGGCTCAATCGCTCTCGCCGGCTGAGGTGAAAAGTTTACTCGAGCGCATTCGACAAAAACGCGCCTCAGCGCCGCAGGTCCAGGCGGATTTCCGCGAAGACAAAAATGTTCATCTGCTCAACAAGCCGATTGCCAGCTCGGGGAAAGTTTGGTTTCAAGCGCCGAACAAGTTCCGGCGCGAAGCCAAAGGCAGCGCGCCCAGCATCACGATCAGCGACGGACAGCAGCTTTGGATCTATTATCCAAAATTCCAATCGGCCGAGCACTACTCGTTAGGCAAAAGATCGCCGCTGGACGCCGGGATCGCGGCGCTTACCGCCGGATTGAATCTCGAAAACATCGAAAGTACCTATCGCATCACGGCGACGAAGCGGGATAAAGGTTACGCGCTGGAGCTTGCGCCGCGCGCACCTTCGCTGAAAAAATTCCTGCAAAAGTTCACCATTGAGCTGAACGATGACTTGCAGGTCGAGCGGACGGAGATGTTGCAACCGAACGGCGACCGCATCGTCACGGTTTACTCCAACGAAACCCGCGCTCCGATCGATCCGTCGACTTTCGAATTCACGCCGCCCGCGGGAACTAACGTGACCACACCACTGGGTCGTTAGGTATTGATCCTGTAGCGGCGGTCTCTGACCGTCGCATATTTTCTCCCTCTGCGATTTCGAACGACGGTCATAGACCGCCGCTGCAGGATTAGCATTCCGAATGCTGCCATTTAGATTCAATCGATGTCCCGGCATCTCGACAAAATCCTCGCAAACGCGGAGCTGCAACTCGCCACCACGGCTGCGAAGCGACCGTCCGATGTTCTTCCTCTCTACAAAAAGTTCCTCAAGATCGAGGAACATCGGTTGCGCCTGAGGCACCAGGCCGGCGGTGGCGGTCGCGAAATCTGCGCCGGTCGCGCCGAATTGATTGACGTCTTGTTGCGCCACGTTTTTGGGCAGGCCAAAGCGGGCGCCCACAACGATGCCGCCGGGTCGGTCGCCTTAATGGCTCTTGGCGGATATGGCCGACGCGAGCTCAATCCGTTCAGCGATGTGGATGTGATGTTTCTTCATCGGCAAAACGCAGCGCGCATTTCGAGCGAACTCGGCGAATTGGTCGAACAGGTTCTCTACCTTCTTTGGGACATTGGTTTCAAAGTCGGTCACTCGACGCGCTCAATCAAAGACGCGATCATGCAGGCGAACAGCGATATGCTGACGAAAACCTCGATGCTCGAGGCGCGTTTCCTCGTGGGTGACGCACAACTGGTGCGCACGTTTCGCGGACAGTTCCGCAACAAATGCGTCACCGGTTTCGAGCGCGAGTACCTCGAGCTGCGCATGAAGGATCAGGCGACGCGGCATGCGAAGTTCGGCAATAGCGTGCACATGCAGGAGCCGAATGTTAAAAGCGGATGCGGCGGCCTTCGCGACTATCAAAACCTTCTTTGGATGACATATTTCAAAGAAGGCGCGCTTACTACCACCCACCTGGTTGGACGCGATTGGCTCAGCGATACCGATCAACGTCGACTCGATGCTGCTTACGATTTTCTACTTCGCGTCCGGACGGCACTGCACTACGAGACCAAGCGCGGGACGGATGTTTTGCATCTGAACATTCAGGAGCAACTCGCCGGCCGCTTACAGTATTCACAGACGACCGCGCTGCTGCGCAGTGAAGCGTTCATGAAAGATTATTACGAACGCACGCGAGATATTTTCCGCATCACAGAGCGAATCACCGAACAATTCGTGAGCGGACAATCGTCGGGAAGGTTGCGCTCGTTGCTCAGCTTCCTTCCGAAACCTCGCAGCAACGAAGAAGACTTTGGTGAATTCGTTAGTCGAGAGAAACAATTGCATGCGAAGCAACCAAACCTCTTTCAAACGAATTCAACGTTGATGATGGAAGCGTTTCGTCTGGCCCAAAGGGAAAGACTCGAACTAAGTCCGGAGCTTGAAGATCTTTTCGCGCGCAATTTGAGTCTGGTCACGCGTACGTTTCAGTACGCCAAAGAACCGCGAGAAATTTTCAAATCGATCCTCCGTCTCAAAGGCGAAGTTGGCCGTGTTCTTCGCATCATGCACCGGGTCGATTTTCTCGGACGCTACATTCCGGAATTCGGCGAGCTGACTTGTTTGGTGCAACACGAATTTTTTCACCGCTACACCGCGGATGAGCACACGCTAGTGTGCATCGACAAGCTCGACGCGCTCATTACCACCCAAAACGCGAAACTCCTCTCTTATCGCAAACTGTTCCAGCGCCTCGACGACCCGCTCGTTCTGTATCTCGCGCTCTTAATGCATGACACTGGTCGCGGTGTCGGAGCGAGACCGCATTCCGAAGCGAGCGCCCTTTTCGCCGGACGTGTGGCGATGCGTTTGCAGCTTTCCCCGGATGAACGCAAATCGCTTATTCTCCTCGTCGACCATCACGTCACCATGTCCAATATGGCGCAGCAGAGAAATTTGGACGACCCGGAGACGATCATCGAGTTCGCTGCGATCATAAAAGATCAAAAAAATCTCGATGCCTTAATGCTTCTCACCCTGGCAGACGGCCAGGGCACAAGTGCCGAGGGATGGTCGGATTGGAAGGAATCGCTCGTCTGGCATCTTCATTACGCGACTTCGCAATACCTGGCCGATCAGGACGCGTTCAACCAGCAAATGAAGATCGAGCGCGAAAAGTTGAGCGCAGCGGTTAGCGCACAGCTGCCGGCTGATTTCGCGGAAGAAATCGAAGCTCATTTCGATTTTATGCCGGACAATTATTTCCGCGCCTTCCCCGTGAACGATATTGTTTCGCACTTGCAGTTGTTCCGTGACTTTTTTGCGAAACGCTCTGCCCAGGACAGTTCGCCCTTCGCTCCGGCAGTGAAATGGGAAGCGTTTCCGGAACAAGGCCACGCCATTGTCTCCGTTTGCACCTGGGACCGGCGGCAATTGCTCGCTCGGATAGCCGGTTCGTTCGCGGTTGTGCCGATCAATATTCTCAGCGCCGATATCTACACCCGTGGCGACAATCTCGTCCTCGACGTTTTCCGCGTTTGCACTACGGACGCCAAAGCTGTAACCGACCGCCAAAAGCACGAACAGGTGGAACACACTCTTTCCGATTCGTTAGGCAATGAGACCTTCGATTTTCCACCTCTTATTGCAGAAGCGCGGCGCAAGAATAGACATCGCCTTGCGCAAGAAATCGATTTCCCGACCCGCATTAGCATCGATAACAAAGTGCATCCGACTTTCACCCTCGTGCAGATAGAAACACCGGATCGATTAGGCCTGCTCTATGATTTGCTTTCCTGCCTCGATCGAGAAGGCGTCTACATTTCTCTTTCGCGCATCAGCACCGAGAAAGGCGCTGCCGTCGACACTTTCTACGTGGCGGATGTTACGACCCGCGGCAAAATCACCGACTCCAATCGCATCAGTTCCCTGCAAAAGAAATTGCAGGAGGCAGCCGTCTTGATCGAAGAGAAATAGTGGAGCGCAACGCGGGCAAATTCTCTCTGGCCTTGCGCGGCTTCCGGTCTAGTATCACCAAATTTTTATCTCCTCATGAATGTTCTCATTCTCGCTGCCGGTTATGCGACGCGTCTGCATCCGCTTACATTGAACAAGGCCAAGCCGCTCCTTGAAGTCGCCGGCAAACCGATTATCGAATGGGTCCTGGACAATCTCGCCCCGGTTCCTGATTTAAAAACGATCTATATCGTGACCAACAACAAATTTGCCAAAGACTTTCAAGATTGGGCAAAGGGCTACATCGACCGTCATCCAAACATAAAACTTAAGATCATTAATGACGGAACGACGAGCGACGCGGACAAGCTCGGTGCGATTGGCGACATCAATCTCGTAATCACGCGTGAAGAATTAATGAATGATGATCTTCTCGTCGTCGCCGGCGACAATTTATTCAGCGAACCGCTGACGGATTTCGTTACGAATGCGCGCCGATCAAAGGCGGTCCTCGCGACCTATGATGTCGGCGATTTGGAAGCGGTGAAAAAGTACAGCAACATCACGACTGACGCTGATGGCCTGATTACAGATTTCGAAGAGAAACCTGCGAAACCACAAAGTACCCTTGCCGGAATAGCGTTGTATTATTTTTCTCGCGAAACAGTGCCGATGTTTACGACTTACACCGCGGCCGGGAACAATCCAGATCAACCGGGACGATTCATTCAATGGCTCTACAAACAAGTCCCAGTTAAAACCCACCAAATCAAAGGAACGTGGTTTGATATCGGCAGCAAAGAAACGCTGGAAGAAGCGAACAAGATTTTCGCGAAGTCGTAACCGCTGCCTTTTAGCTGCCGGGTTGTAGCTGTCGCTGTCCTCAGCGCAGTTCTATACCATCTGCCGCCGAGACGGCGGCAGATACATTTACTTCAGTCGGCCTTCGTCGAACTCAATCAGGTCGAAGTAGGTGCGGATATCTTTTCTCTCCGGTCCGCCCGCTTCTTTTAGAAAGTGAAGAAAGCGCGCCTTCTTTACCGGCGAGTCCGGCGCACGGGCGATCATCGCTTGGTTCCATTCTTCGATTTGTTCCGCCGAATGTTTGACGCCATTCTGTCCGATCCACTCAATGATGGCCTGATCGTCGTCCAGACGATCGACTGCTTCTTCGAACGCGTCCGGACTCAGACGAAGAAACGCCAGCAGATGTTTGTCGAATCCGGTCGTTTTATAATTGTAGCCGTTGAGCAGACCTTTGCGGTGCAGTTTTGCTTTGTCGATTAAACGCGGCAAATGCACGTAACCGCCGAGTCTCTCATACGGACTCCGTGGAAAGAGTTTGCGCATCAACTGCGACTACGAAGTCGCGGGTAACGGCGGAACGAAGACCAAAGGAGCCGGCGTTTCTTTAGCCGGTTCGCTCGTTGCGGCCGCCGGGAGGAGTTCGCCCTGTGTCAGTTCCGTTTTGCCAATCACTAATTGTCCCGAAAACATTCCGCCCTTTTCCACCGAGATCGCGCGTGCGGTCACATCGCCATCGAGCGAGCCAGTCTTGTGAATCACGACTACTCCATCGGCGATCACCTCACCGGTCATATGGCCGCGGATCTCGATACTCTTCACGCGAAGGCGACGGAAAAATTGCACCTCCGCTTTGCGTTCAACGACCACATGAGAGGCAGTCAACCGTCCGGGAATTTTTCCGCTGAAGTCGATCGTTGCCGCGCCCGAGCAATTCAGGTTGCCGCGCAGCTTTCCTTCGATCAAGGCGGTGCGACAAATCACGGTGTTGCTGCTGAGGTCGCCTTTCGCCGTTAAGTGCACTTCACCGTGAGTGCGAATGGTGCGACTGAAGCTCGTCGCGATTTTGTAATCCTGCAGATCGATGTGCGCACTGCAAGCGGGACAAATCGTTGAGCTCGCGGCCGAGCTGACTTCCTGTTTCGCTTTGCATTCGAAACACTCGATTTGCGAACTGGTTTGTTTGCCCCAAAGATTTTCGAATCTTCGAGCAATCGGAGACGACGGCTCGACGGCTTGCGCCGCTGGCTTGTCTGATTTTACGCGAAACTTTGGCTGCGCCTTCGGCGCAGCTGGCGCATAATGCCGGCCGCACTGCCGGCACATTGTGCTCTTCGCCGCCGCATACTCCATCTGCTGGAAGCCACAGTGAGGACACTCCAGGCTTAACTTAGCAGGCGAAGTTGGCACTGATTACGAACGGTAGAACGCCTCCAAACTACGCGCGTGCGCCAAACGCAGTTTTCACCGGACTTACCGGCTCATTGCGCATGATTTCCGGTTTTGGTGTCGGAGTCGGTGCCGGCGCCGTCGAAGAATTCATCTTACTCGCGCCGCTTGTCACCTCCGATTTGCCAATAAAAGTCGCACCTTCCTCGATGACGAGGCGTGTTGCCTTCAAATCACCTTGCAGTGTGCAACGCGATTTTAGTTCGCAACGTTCACCGACAGTGATGTTGCCCTGCACCTTACCATACACGGTGATCGATTTGGTTTTAATTTCACCGCGGATGTCCGCATTCTCACCGATCGTCAGTACGCCATCGCTATGGATTTCGCCTTCGACTTTGCCGTCGATGAGGAGTTCCTTTTGGAATTTAATCGAGCCCTTAATTTCGACGTCGCTCGAAAGAACGTCCTTACCAGCATGTTCGGCCATATATTTTCTGTGATCGTTTGTTGTAGATGATGACTTGATTGGTTCTTCGCGGAAAGCAGGACGCTCGTTCCATTCTGAGCCCGAATTCGGCGAGGTTTCACCGAGTGGGGACGCAGGTCTCTGCGGGATGAATTTCTTCAACACTCCTCATTATTGTCACCGCATGCCGGAGTGTCAATAACTCTCGAATAACAATTCCAAACTTTTTATGGAAAGTGGTTAACGCTATAAAGTTTTCCGAAACCACTTTGAAATTTAATGCGCATCAATTCTGGCGCCTGACTGGGGCTACGATCCAGAAGACGGCCGAACGCATCGTTAGGAATAGGGGCATTCAAGATCGCTGCCGAATTCTCCAGGACCCGGTCTGAAGCGTAAACGAAGACCCAGGCGACGCGACGGCGTCGCAGAATATCCCCTGCCGTGCGCGGATCACTTGTTAGGCAGAATCGCGCGCTCTCCGCGATGCCGGGCAGGCTTTTGTGCGAACTGCCAGCCACCCCCGGTTGTTCCGACCAATAAGCGATCGCTGGTGAAAGCCACCACGGCGCCAGGAACGCTTGCGCCTTTGGCGAGCGGATTTGTATCGCCAGAGTACGCCACTCCATTCCTTCCCGTCGTGCTTGTGTTCGCCGTATTGATTCTGACTCGTTAGGCCACAATCGCGCATCCCAGTCCTGCAAGATCGGAAAAAGTGAAATCGCAAATACAAGCCACGCCAGCGCTCGATATTTGAATGACTCAAGCAACGTTGGCAGTGCAATCGCGAAGACCAGTCCGAGGAAGTACGCCCATCGCGCCTGGCAAAGCGTCAATACGTAACAAACGATCAGCAAAGTGCCGATCAACGGTAGGGCGCGACGGCTCGTCGCGCCGACGAATCTCCTGTGCGCTGCAAACCACAAGGTCAACGGCGTCGCAACCAACAACCATCCACACCATCGAAACCAAATCGGGTCGATTGCAGCTACCGGCTTCAACTCCCCAATCGTGTGCGACCAATTCCGAAAAATGGGATCGTTCGCAAAGATTGGAAAGTGCGGGAGCCGTCGTTCGATTAAGAATGCCATCGCCACAACTGCAGCGAAAACGATCCAACCGACCTGCCTTGATCGATTCGTGAACTGTTGCCGATCGCAGATCGCGTAAAAGGCTGCGATGACGAGAATCAGAACAACCGGCTCGTACAATGAAACCCAAAGCGCCATTCCCCATGTAACACCACTCGTTAGGCTCCAATTTCGTGACGGCGCAATACGCAAACTGCACTCAGCGCAGATCGCGACCGTAGTAAGAAGGATGAGCAATGATTGATGATCGGGCCGGCCGAGTTCTGTTCCATGAACAAGGATTGGGCTGAGTGCAAAAAGCAAAAGAGCGGCCCACCGATATCGCAGCTTCATTTGGCGCGACCAGCACGAGAGGAACCAGCCAGTAGCCAATGCTGATAGCGGCGAAATCATGGCTCCCGCCAGATCGATCGGCTGCGCCGTTAACGGCTTGAGCAAAAGCGCCGCAGTCAGAATCAAATAGTCGAGCGGCGCGGTCGTGTGCGGCGTGGTGCCTTGCGGAAAATTTTCGAAGTCGTGATGCCGAATGATTGTTCCCGGATGCTGCGCGCAGATTCGCACCCGCGTCATGCGCGCGTAACAATCCGCATCGGTAAAATAAATATTCCCGGCGACGAAGACGTCCTGATAATTCGCGCAACGCGTTGCGACGATAAGGACGCTCAGAATTATTATTTCGAACACCAGAGCGATCTGTCGGAGCACGCCGCTATCCGAAATCGGCATTCCGAAATCCGCAATCTAAATGTGTCGCCGCCAAGCCGCGGTCTTTGGAGCGCCGGGAAAAAGCACAAAACACCTGCCCCCACGTTCGCTTCGTTACGGCGTGGCAGCCTTCGCTTTTTCGCTGCGCTCCAAAGCAAAAGTCAAAAATGACGGCGCGCGAACTCTCGACCTGATCCAGATTTCAAATATTTTTCGAATTTCCGCGCTTTGGTTTCGGATTTGAACGCAATGGCCGTTTGATTCGCCATAGTCGATATTTCAACGTGTGCGCACATGCTCCTCGATTGTGTTCTAAGAAGCGCTCTTCAAGGTCACGCGTGATACCGGTATAATGGATGGTTTCATTTACCTGGCTTATCAGGACATAAACATAGAAGAGTTTCTCATCTGCTGGCCTGCCAAGCCGTAGTCTTTGGAGCGCCGGGAAAAAAGCTCAAAAAACTGGCCGCCTTCACTTCGTTACGGCGTGGCAGCCTTCGCTTTTCGCTGCGCTCCAAAGCGAAGGCTGGGCCCACCAGGATTCGAACCTGGGACCAAGGGATTATGAGTCCCCTGCTCTAACCGCTGAGCTATAGGCCCGTCTACTTTGCATAACAAATGCATAACACATCGCCAAGGGCCAACGCTTAAGCCAAAGACTATCTTGAATCCCTGGACCGTCATCAATGCAGACGTTGGCGAAAACGGCGAAGGCGACAGCTTGCGCACGAATTCTGCGCCCTATCCCGATGGGGGGCGCCGCCGCGAAGGGGTTGCATAAAGGATAGGGTAAGGTGTCGAGTATCTCTCTCTACCCCCTTCAAGTCGTGATCGACTCGTTTCTTGCCTATAGTCTCGATTAACTTGTTCGGCCTGGTTGCGCTCGATGTTGTTTAAGTTCTGCTGGTTCAAATTTTCTAGACGCTGACGGCGCTCCCCGTCGGTCTCAGATTGATCTGCGTTCGGCTGTGAGCGGGGACCTGACACATGTTCCGCTCGGGTGTTCGTCCATTCCGTAAACGCGACCCTTTGACTTCGGGTTAGGAGATTCTTCTCGTCTTTTAATGCGGCGATCAAGTCCTCCCCTGCGCGTTGTTGACGAAGGTCCGCTTCGAGGGCCGCACTGATCGTTTCAGGAATGTGGCGACGATTCACTTCATTAATAATGTTAATTTGCGAATTTCCGCCCCGCAGCATTAGCGAAACTTCGCTAATGGGCATTGCCTGACGCGCGATTCGCACGTCCTCCGCTGTAGGAGCACTGCAGGCGTTGAGACAAAAGAGAGATGCGGCACCAAGAAGAGCTACAGCTAGGGGACGATCGATGGGTAACATAATGTTTTAGCAGCATACACTACGCCGCCGCGCACAGATTCGCTTCGAGAACCGTTAACGACTTAGGCGGCGGCAGAGGATCGGCGCCTTGGACAGAATTGGCGCGCACACCTTGATGAAAAAGCGGGCGGTTATCAGAAAGCTGGCGACGTTCTCATCAAAGCTGCCGGACCGGAATTGGTCGCCGCGGGTGGTGGAAAAAAAGGACGAACGGTGCGGGCGTGCTCTAACTCCGACATCCGTCGCGTGCAAGCCGCTGAGCTACAGTCCCTTCGTTCCATTCGGCTCATGGTTCTCCGAAAGGCTGACCTCTCCGAAAAGTAAAACGCTGTAAGTTGTCTCTTAATATCCGAATATCTTTGCGTAAGCGCAGACCTGTCGGAGTTTCACAATTGGGCAGGCGCTTCCGTGTTTGCGCACCCGGCGAGAAGTTCTGTCGACGATCCCCAGTAATCCACCCGACATGCCGGCTGTCTTGTTGCGAATTAGTTTTGATAAAGATTTAGGTATCTTCGGCAATTCGCCGTGATGACTCTCGAAATATTTTCGCTGTTGGTATTGGTTCGGGCCTGACGGATATGCACGAATCGATGTCTCATCGGTAAAATTGCCAAACTGACTGTACATGTTCCCAGGCCATTTGTAGGTAAATGGCGTCCGGCCGACGTACTGATTATTGATTTCGATCCGCGCTCCGCCGGGACTCGACTCAAAGCGCGTATACACCGTGGCCGCCGCACAAGAGCAAAGGCACATCATAGCGAGAAGCAAAACCATCTTCATGGGGAGATCATTTATTTTGCCGCTTGATAGGCAACGATTAAATAATTCTTACAATCCTGTGAGAAACGAGCCAACACAAAAAGTGCGACGGTCATAGACCGCCGCTACAAAAGAAATCCCAATCGTTTTGACTTCCGAACATTGAATAACCGCGATTAAAGTCACTGACGTGAAAACGAGTATTCCTTTCCTCTGCGTCCTTTTGTTTGGAATCTCGGCTGCGCAGGCGCAAGCGGTGCGGGAAAACAAACCAGATGTTTCGAATAAAGCTTTGATCACAAAGGCGCCGCCGCAGGTGGATCAAGGCGCAATCGCGACGGCAGCAGACGTAGCGGTGTTGCACAAACTGGCGGACGAATATTACGCGTGGCGCAACGAAAGTTATCCGGTGCAGAGCAGCGATGCGGGGCTGCACAGATGGGACAATCGCCTAACGAGTTACGCGCCTCCAGATCTGGCGAAACGCGCGCAGCATGAACGCGACTTGCTCGAACAAGTGCGCGCGATCAAAACGGACGCGTGGCCAAAGGACGACCGCATCGATTGGTTATTGTTTCGTTCGCAGCTCGAGCTCGTTGATTTCAACAATCGCATTCTGAAATTCGAGAGCACGAATCCGCAGGTTTACACGGGCGAATGCATCGCCGGGATTTTTTCACTTCTGAAAAAAGATTACGACACGCCACGCAATCGCTCGATCGCGGCCACGGCGCGACTAAAGCAAATGCCGGAGTTGCTCCAGCAAGGGCTCAGCAATTTGCAAAACCCGGTGAAACTTTACGCGCAGCTCGCGATTCAATCCGCGCGCTCGATCGACTCGCTTTTCAACGACAGTCTTATGGTGCTCGCGGTGGATCTTTCGCCTAACGAACGCGATGAACTCGTCAAGGCGCGCGATGCCGCGCTCGCTGCCGTCCACAAATATGCGGACGAAATCGAGAAGCGTTTGCCGAAAATGGTGGACTTCGCGCCGATGGGTGAAGCGAACTACAACTATTATCTCAAGCGTATCCTTCTCCTGCCGCTCGATGCGGAGCAGGTGGAAATGCTCGGCCGCGCGGAGCTGGGACGTTATCGCGCTCTGGAATCGCTCCTGCCCGATCCATCAATGGCCGATCCGAATCCGGGACGCAGCAAAAATATTCCGCCCGATCAGGCTTCGTTTCTGAAAGCGTATGAGAGTCGCGAACAGGAGATGATTAAATTCCTCAAGGACCATCAACTCGTTAGGCTGCCGGATTATTTGGGCAAGTTCGAGATTCGGCAATTGCCGGAAGCGTTTAAGCCAACCAGTCCCGGCGGCTTCATGAATCCGCCCGGTGTTTACGATAAAGATCCGGCCGGGTTCTATTTGATTCCGACTTACAATCCGCAGTCGAAGAATTTCTACATCCGCGCGGCGATAGAGGATCCGCGACCGATTCTTGGACATGAAGGAATCCCCGGACATTTTCTTCAGCTCTCCATCGCGAATCATGTGAAGGATGAAATTCGTCGTCAGCATCAGGACGGTGTTTTCGTCGAGGGCTGGGCCCTTTACGGCGAGGAGATGCTGATGCGAACGGGGCTGTATCCAGATAACTCTGCCGCGCAGGGACAAATTCTGAGATTGTCGCGTTATCGTGCGGCACGCATCGGTGTTGATGTGAATCTCCACACCGGCCGCTGGAGCTTCGAGCAAGCGGTTAAATATTTCATGGAAGCGGGCGGCCTCGACCGCGAAGCTGCGGAAGGTGAAGCCGCGGGTGCAGCCTCCAGTCCGTTACAGAAGATCAGCTACATTACGGGCAAATGGCAGATCATGAATTTGCTCGGTCGATATCGCGACAAGCAGGGCCCAAATTTTCGTCTCGGACAATTTCACGACGACCTGATCAAAAACGGCAGTCTGCCGCTCTCGATCGTCGAATGGATTTTGCTCGACGATGCGACAGCGATTCAAAAGGTGCTCAGTGAGAAGTAAGATCGCGTACAGAGCAATTGGCTTGCTTTCGGCTTTCCTGTTCGCGTCGTGTCTCGGAAGCCGTCAATTCCAAATGATACCGGCGGAAGGTCCGCCGCCGACTGCGCAATATCTCGAGCTCGAATCTGAAGCTGCCGCCGCCACCGTGCATTTTCCTGCCGGCATCTACACGCTCTACGCAAATGATAGCAACGGATTCTATTATCGCGCTCCACGAAAAATCTATCAACACACGGGCGGTGGGTCGGTGCCACACGAAGGCGGCGTTTATGTCCGCAAGAGTAATCCCGATAATATTCGCGGATATGTTTTTATGGCGGGCGCGCTCACGCACGTGGGAAACCTTTCAAACGTTCAGCACAGGTTCCGCTAGAGAAAGCGGATGGCCGGTCGCTGCGCGCACGAGATAAAGAGAGATGTCTCGACTTCGCTCGACATGACAGAATGTTGACGCAACGCACGAGCGGCATGCTCACACCACATTGTCATTCCGAGCGCAGTCGAGGAATCTCTCATTTCTAAACGGGCGATTTCATACTATTAGCGCCGCGCGCATTTCGCTCGACTTCTTGTAGTATTGCCGCAACGTCCGCTCGAATGGCGCAACAACCACCAGCACTTCACAACGTCCAGATGCCGCACTTTCCCGTGCGCTTTCTTGTGGGCATCGCCGTTGCACTCTTGCTCATCGTTCTCGTCTGGACTTCGTACTACACCGTCCAAGCCGAATCTGAAGCGGTGGTTTTGCGATTCGGAAAATTTTTGAAAACGGTCGAGCCGGGATTGCATTTCAAACTTCCTTTGGGAATTGACGTGGTTTCTGTGCTGCCAACGCGGCGGCAGTTGAAACTCGAATTTGGATTCGTCACGCCTGGTTACACCAATCCCGATCAGCCAGCGACAAATCAGGAAGAAGAAAAGTCGATGGTGACCGGCGATTTGAACGCTGCGCTGGTTGAATGGGTCGTGCAATACCGCATCGATGATCCGAAGCAGTATTTGTTCGATGTCCGCAATCCGGCGCAGACCTTGCGCGATTTATCGGAAGCGGCGATGCGCGAGGTTATCGGCGATCGAACCGTGGACGAAGTCATCACGATTGGCCGGCAGGACATCGAAATCTCCGCGTTGGCGCGCATGCAGGAACTGGCGAAACGGTACGCGCTCGGTGTCCGGGTAGATCAGGTGCAGCTGAAGAATGTGAATCCTCCGGCTGAGGTCCAGGCGTCATTCAACGAAGTGAACAAAGCGCAACAGGATCGCGAGAACGCCATCAACATTGCAAACGGTGATTACAACGAAGCAGTTCCGCGAGCGAGAGGGCAGGCCGACCAGGCAATTCGCGGCGCCGAAGGTTACCGATTCAAGCGCGTCAATGAAGCGCAGGGCGACGTGGCATCATTCAACGCGATCCTCCAGCAGTATATCAAGGCGCCGGAAATCACCCGCACTCGGCTCTATCTCGAAACGATGGGTGACGTGCTGCCTGCGACGGGACAGAAGATCATCATCGACGACGCGATGCGGAATCTGCTGCCGATCCTCCCGCTTACCGGAAATCCCCTGGAGAAGAAATGAACAAGCGCGGTTGTGTAACAACAGTAGTGATCGCGCTCGCACTCGCGGCCTTGCGAATCGTGCTCGGCTGTTTCTTTGCCGTTTACCAAACCGAACAGGTAATCATCACGCAATTTGGTAAACCGGTGGGCGAACCAATCACGGACCCGGGTTTGCACTTCAAGCTTCCGATCGTTCAAATGGTGAACCGGATCGATAAACGATTTCTCGAGTGGGAGGGGGCGCCAGTGGCGATTCCAACTCGCGACAAAACTTATATTCACGTCGATACATTTGCCCGCTGGCGAATCGACGACGCGAAAACCTATTTTGTGCGATTGCACGATGAGCGGAGCGCGCAATCGCGTTTGGAAGACATTCTCGGAAGCGAGACGCGCAATGCCGTGGCCAAACATGATCTGATTGAGATTGTGCGCACGGATAAAGATCGGAAACCGCTGCGCGATGAGGTTCTGAAGAATGTTCCCACCGGCCTTGGAACCATCGGAGTGCTTCCTCCAATTCAGTACGGACGATCGAAAATCGAGGCGGAGATCAAGTCGAAGGCCGCCGTGAAGTTATCTGAGTTCGGGATCGAGCTGCTCGATGTGCGGCTTAAACGCGTGAATTACAATCCCGATGTTCTCGATCGAATTTATCAACGCATGATCAGCGAACGCCGCCAGATCGCGCAGCGGTTTCGCTCGGAAGGCGAAGGTGAAGCGGCGCGCATCGCGGGGCAAAAGGAACGCGACTTAAACGAAATTCAATCAACGGCCTATCGACAGGTGCAACAAATCCGTGGCGAATCTGACGCAAAAGCGACGGAGATCTATGCGCAGGCTTACACGCAGAATCCGCAGGCCGCAGATTTCTACAGCTTCATCAAAAGCATGGAGACATATCGCCGCATTTTAAACAAAGATTCCACGCTCGTGCTCTCGACGGACAGCGATTTGTTTCGTCTTTTGAAACGCAGCGCGCCTGCTCAACCTGCAGCCGCGCCAGGTCGCTGACCCGGGAAGCGCTCTAATCGTTCCATTGCGGTCATTCCGAGCGAAGCGAGGAACCTCACGACGACTGAATTCGCGGGGTCCCTCACTCCGTTCGGGATGACCTATTGGTGTCGCGCAGAGTTATTCGTTAGGCGGGCAAGATTTGTCCGCACGCTTCGCCGAAGCCGACACGATAGCCATCGCCCTCGCACCAACCCGTGATGGCAAGCGTGTCGCCGTCTTCAAGCCACTTGCGCGTTTCGCCACCCGGAAGCTGGAGCGGGTTCGCGCCGCGCCATGTCAGTTCCAACATGCAGCCGCGAGAATCTTCCGTCGGTCCGCTAATTGTTCCGCTCGCGAGCAGATCGCCCGGTTGAAGATTGCAACCGTTGACGGTGTGATGCGCCAGTTGTTGCGAAATGCTCCAGTAAAGATTTTGGAAATTCGTGCGCGTGATGATGTGTGGCACCGCCATCCTGGCCGTGCGCAAACTCGCTTCGAGTTGGATGTCGTAAGCGAAATCGTTCGTTAGGCGCAAATACGGCAATGGCTCCGGATCCTGCGCCGGCAACGATTTACGAAATGGTTCGAGCGCTTCCAGCGTCACGACCCACGGTGAAATGGTGGTGCAGAAGTTCTTCGCCAGAAACGGACCGAGCGGCTGGTATTCCCATGTCTGGATGTCGCGCGCGCTCCAGTCGTTCATCAAGACAAGACCAAAGATGTGTTCGGAGGCGCGATCGATTGGGACCGACTCGCCTAACGAGTTTCCCGGGCCAATAAGAAACGCCATCTCCAATTCGAAGTCGAAACTCTTGCTCGGACCAAAAACCGGCGCCGGCGCGTCAGCCGCTTTGGTTTGGCCCTTGGGGCGGCGCACATCCGTACCGCTCGTGACAATGGAACTGGCGCGGCCGTGATATCCAACCGGGAGCCATTTCCAATTTGGCATGAGCGCATTGTCCGGACCGCGCAACATCGTGCCGACATTGTGTGCGTGATGATACGACGAATAGAAATCGGTGTAATCCCCGATGCGCGCGGGCAATTGCATGATCACATCTTTTTGTTTGTGAAACGCTTGATCACGCAGGGGCTCGTTGTCGCGCAACGCGGGATTGTCGGCCGAGAGTAATTTTTGAATGACTTCGCGCGCCTTGCGCCAGGCGGGGCGTCCGAGACCGAGAAATTCGTTCAGTGAACTTTCGACGAAGACACGCCCTCTGTGACTCTCGAACTCCGGCGATTTGAAATGACCGAGTCCCTCGAGAATGGAGAGATCGAGAACGTAGTCTCCAATCGCGATCCCAACACGCGGAACACCAGTACCAGGCCGGAAGACGCCGAAGGGCAAATTGTGAATCGGAAAATGCGAGTCGGGCGCGACGTCGATGAAAGATTGGAGAGCCATTTTCAGATTCTGTAGAGGCGCTCTATGAGCGTCGCATTAATTCGTCCGACGGTCATAGACCGCCGCTACAATAAATTCAAGGCGCGCAAATCTTCGTGCGGTTCGTCGAAACTGCAGCTGCCGAACGACGTCACAAATTTTCGACGCGCTTTGATTCGCTCGGTTGCAATTTTCCATTCGCGCCAAGCGAAAAATTCATCGGAAAAGGAAAGTGACGTCCCATCTTCGTCCTCGAGCATGGCTGAGGTTTGTCGATCGTCCCAATGATGCTCGGTCGCGAGAACAGCAGCGCCCAGAACATTTAGAAATCCGTGCATCTTCGTTTCCACTTCGGAGCGGAACATTCGCACTGGGTGATGCAGACCGGCCGTGAATTTGATCGGAACATTATGTTTCGCGGCGGCGATGAGCGCGCAGGCAATTTGCACCGAATCGGGAAACGCATCGGTCGTAACCCCGCCGGTGCGTAATTTGAATCCCAACGTTTTGTCGGAGTCGTTCTCGGCGAGCAAAGCAATCGTGCGCTCGGCCGCGTCGGCCGGCGCCTCCAAAAATGTCGGTAATCCCTCGAGAATGGATCGCGTGTCGGCCAGGAGCGCGGCGTCGACCTCAGCTGGAAGCAGCATTTCGAGTTGAGAGACCGAAAGAATCGCGCTGCGCGATTTCACGAGCTCGCGCATCGTCCGCATGTAATCGGTAAGCGTTTCGCGAAACGCGGACGCGCTTTCGGTTTTCGCTCCCAGAGCCGAAATGCGAAGCGGATGTTTTTGATCGAATTGCGAGAGGTAATTTTTGGCTTCTTCAAACTTCGCGATCGGCAGGACAAAGGAACCGAGCATCCAGGCATCGTCCTCGCGTGTATAGCTTGCCTGGTTTCGCAATGCCGGTTCCAAAGCTAAACTGCACGGCGGGAACAGCCCGGCGTAATCAATAGACTTCGCGAGAAGTGCGTGAAGTGATGCGGCTGCCATGGCGAATTCGTCGGCGCGACGGGCCGTCGCGCCCTACCAAATTACGGGAACAAGCCGCGCGCGTGTTTCGCCTTGATGACGCGCTCAACTCCGATGGCCATCGCGGCGGTGCGGTGCGAAATCTTGTGATCCTTGGCGCGGCGAATGACTTGCGCGAAGGAATGCTCGAGAATGCGGAAGAGCTTGTCCGTTACTTCGGTTTCCGTCCAACTGAAGGCCTGCAAACCCTGGACCCATTCGAAGTAGGAAACGATAACGCCGCCGGCGTTGCAAAGAATGTCGGGTATAACGAATACTTCGTCCCAACGCTGATCGAGAATACGATCCGCTTCCGGCGTCGTCGGACCATTCGCGCCTTCGGCAAGGATGCGGCATTTTAGTTGTGCCGCATTTTTTTCCGTTATGACGCGATCCACCGCTGCGGGCACGAGCACATCGCATGGCATGACGAGCATTTCGTTAGGGTGAATGCGATCGCCTTGATCGAATGCCTTGAGATTTCCCTTTTTGAGCACGTGCTGCTCGGCCGCGCGCACGTCGATTCCTTTCGGATTGTAAAGGGCGACGGTGGCGTCACTGATGCCGACAATCTTGATACCTGTTTTTAACGCGAGCGAAAGCGCAGCGACCGACCCGACATTGCCGAATCCCTGGACGATCCCCGTGCACTTTTCTGGATCCATCTTCAACATGTCCATCGCGCGCTCGACGAGATAAACGACGCCGCGGCCGGTGGATTCACGCCGGCCTTCAGTGCCGCCGATGGAAACCGGTTTGCCGGTCACGATTTCATTCACGGCGTATCCTTGATAGACCGAGTAGGTGTCCATGAACCACGCCATCACTTGCTCGTTCGTGCCCATGTCGGGGCCCATGATGTCCGTGTGCGGTCCGACGAATGGAATCATTTCCTGCATGTAACGGCGTGAAATCGCTTCGAGCTCGTGCCGCGAAAGTTTTGATGGATCGCAAGCGACTCCGCCTTTGGCACCGCCGTAAGGCAAATTCGCGAGAGCGCATTTCCAACTCATCCACATGGCAAGCGCAGCTGTTTCGCCCATGGAAAGGGAGGGCGCGAAACGCGTGCCGCCCTTGGTCGGTCCAAGAGTGAGGTGATGTTGCACACGATAACCCTGGAAAGTTTGCGTGCTCCCATCGTCCATGTGCACCGGGAGAGTGACGGCGACCGAGCGTTTCGGATACATGAGTCGGTCGCGATCGTTGCGATCGATGTTCAGGTAGTTGGCGATGACCTCGAATTGATCGCAGGCCATCTGAAATACGTCGTCGTGATAAATATTCATAAGCGCGCGTCGGATTTTAGAATACCCGGACGGCAAATGCAGAAGGTATTTGGGCGCGGTTCGGGCAAGTCGTCAAATCCAAGATTCTGGAAACCGATAGGGCAAACAGTCCGCGAACGACTGTGGCAACTGCGCAAGCATTCAATCAATTGTCATGTCGAGCGCAGTCGAGACATCTCTTATCGTTTCACGCAATCGCGATAATGAGAGATTCCTCGACTCCGCTCAGAATGACAAATTAGCGCGACGCGTCGCATCGAAAGTGTGCGAATGATCAGGGTTTCATTCCCACGCAGCGAATGAAGGAAAGAATTGTTCAGTCTGCCGCGCGAGCGTTAACCTCCGTCGCCCAATTACACATTCATGAAAATTGAAACTCTGGCCGTGCACGCAGGCCACACGATTGACCCGGCGACCGGTGCGATCGCGGCACCGATTCATCTTTCGACAACTTTCGAGCGCGAAATCGACGGCAGTTATCCGCACGGTTTTATGTACACGCGAAACGGCAACCCGAATCGCGATGCGCTGGAGCGCGGAGTTGCGGCGCTGGAAGGCGGCACGGTTGCGGCTGCCTTTGCCAGCGGGTCGGCTGCGACGGCCGCGATTTTTCAATCCCTTTCGCCGGGCGATCACGTGCTCGCTCACACCGACGCGTATTACGGAACGACCCGATTATTGCGCGAACTTTTTCTGCGCTGGGGTTTGGAAGCGACTTTCGTCGATATGAGCGACCTCGCAGCGGTGGAAAAAGCGCTGCGTCCAAAAACGAAACTAGCGTGGATCGAAACGCCCTCGAATCCGCTTTTGAAAATTGTCGACATCGCCGCGGTGACGAAAATCGTGAGCCAAGCTGGCGCGTTGTGCGTCTGCGACAACACTTGGGGGCCGATCATTCAACGGCCGCTCGATCTTGGCGCCAATCTGGTCATGCATTCGACGACAAAATATTTCGGCGGCCACTGCGATGTTCTGGGCGGAATTATCGTTGCGAAAACCGACGACGAATTTTTCCAGCGCGTTCGTGTCGCCCAGGTTTCCGGTGGAGCGGTTCCCTCTCCTTTCGATTGCTGGCTCATCCTGCGCGGCATGCGAACGCTTCCCTGGCGGATGCGCGCGCACTCGGAAAATGCGATGAAAGTCGCCACATTCCTCTTCGATCATCCGCGCGTGCGAACGACATATTATCCCGGCCTAACGAGTCATCCGGGACACGAGGTCGCGGCCAGGCAGATGACTGCTTTTGGCGGAATGCTCTCGTTCGAAATTCGGGGGAACCGGGAATCTGCTTTGGCCTTCGTGGCACGCCTCAAGATATTTATTCGTGCGACCAGTCTCGGTGGCGTCGAAAGTTTAATCGAACATCGCGCTTCGATTGAAGGACCGGGCACGACTGCGCCGGAAGGTTTGCTGCGCGTATCGATCGGGCTCGAGAATTCTGACGATCTAATCGATGATCTCGCACAGGTGTTGAGGTAGGGGCGGTTCACCGTAACCGCCCGGGCGCGCGCAGGTATTAAGCCCGGACGATTGAAGTCAATCGCTCCTACCCAGGAACCGACGCCTAACGAGTGTCACAACATCGTGAACTTCGGCGACGCGCAGAAAATAGGCAGTGCCGAAGAATGCGATGCTCGCAACCGCTACGGTTACGCTGACTTCGATCGCTTTGTGCCAGACGCGTAGATCTTGCAGTGATTGAAAGAATATCCGTTGTGCCGCCAGGCAAACGAGTGCGAGCATCGTTCCCGCGATCACAATCTTGGCGAGAGTCGCGACCAGTGCGGTGGTTTCCAAATGCGTCGTATGTCGTCGCATCAGGAAATAAAGCAGAAGGAAATTCGTGATTGCCACCACACTCGTGGAAAGCGCGAGACCCTGATGCCCCCAACCCCATTTAAATCGGAAGAACCAGTTCAATCCGAAATTCACCGCAATCGAAAATAAGCTGACGAGCATGGGCAGATTCCGTTTGTTGATCGCGTAAAACGCGGGCGCCAGAACCTTGACGCCCGAGTATCCAACAAGTCCGATCGCATAGAAGCGCAACGCGGAAGCAGTTTGTCGCGTCGCTTCGGCGGTGAAACGGCCGTGTTGATAAATGAGGCTGATGATTGGCTCGGCGAGAATGATCAGCCCGATCGCGGACGGAATGGTGAGAAGCAGCACGAGTCGCAAGGAATGCGCGAGCGCGCCGCGAAACTCTGTCGTATTTCCCAAGGCAGCGCTGCGGGACACCAACGGCAACGTCACGGTCGCAATGGCAACGCCGAAAAGACCGAGCGGCAATTGCATCAAACGGAATGCGATGTTGAGCCAGGTCATAGGACCATCGCCTAACGAGGAAGCAAATCCGCTGTTAACGGCAACGTTTACTTGCACCGCGCTGGCCGCAATCGTCGCCGGCCCCATCAGGGTGAGAATGGTCCGCACCCCCGGATCTCTCCAGTGGAAGTCGGGTCGAAATTTGAAACCGACGCGAACGAGCGACGGAACCTGCACGAGCAATTGCGCCAGACCACCGACCAAAGTTCCGAGCGCGAGACCGATCAAAGCGCGACTGCCGAAGTGTGGATCGAGCAGGTAACCGAAGCCGGCGCCGCCAATGATGGAACCGAGATTGAAAAAACTCGAGGCCATCGCGGGCATGCCGAAAACATTTTTCGCATTCAACATTCCCATCGCGAGCGCGGCGAGTGAAACAAGCAGGATGAACGGAAACATGATACGCGTTAGCAGAATGGTGAGGTCCGCTTTGTCCGGCGCGAATCCGGGTGCGAGCACATGGATGAGGCCCGGCGCAAAAACGATTCCGAGCGCCGTGATCGCACTCATGAAGACGACGGTGAGGGTCGCAACTTTGCTCGCGAGCCGCCATGCCGATTGATCGCCCTCTTTGGCGATGCGTTGCGAGAATGTGGTGACGAATGCAGTGGAAAGCGCGCCTTCAGCGAAAAGATCGCGCAACATGTTCGGGGCGCGGAACGCGGTCAGGAACGCGTCCATGTTTTTGCTCGCGCCGAAGAGTGAAGCGAAAATGACTTCGCGCAGCAGACCGAGAATGCGGCTGCATAAAATGGAAATACCGACCACGCCGGTAGCGCGCGTGCTCACTCGCCGGCCTTGTGCGGTAGTCATTCGGCGAACAAAGAACAACGTCTCGAAGTTTACGAAAGCGAAATTTCTGGGGAGCGCACGCGCCTCGCAATCGCGAACTTCCCTGTTTGAAGCCACCAGAGATTGTTTTGGCGGGGCGCCGAAACCCGCACGCGAGGCGCGTGCGCCCCCCAGAAGAGCCCTGCGCTGCTAATTCTTTTTGACGCTTGGCGCAAGAAAGCGCTGGTAGAGGAAAGAAGCGACAATCAAAATCAACGCCACACCAATAAACGCTCCGATGCGATAAAGTTGGTTCAAACTGCCGAGGTCGTGCAGGAATAATTTTGCCAGCGTGATGAGAAGGAGCCCTAATCCCGCGTAACGCACCGCCCCGCTCTTCTGCTTCATCCCAATAAGTAGCAGGGCAAAAGCGAAGAGCGCCCACGCGATGGAGTAGGTCATGCCACGGGCGAAATTTCCGGAAAAGGAAAACGTCAGCATCGGACCGATGGAAAAATAATCCGCGATCTCGAGATTCAAAAGGAGAAAGGCGAGGATCGTGCCTAACGAGTAAAGTAACGGCCGAGCAATCTTTTCAGCAACGTTGTCACGGGCCGGCCCGAACAGTCGCGCCCCCGCCAGCGAACCAAGACACGTAATGCCGTAAGCATATAAATACCAATTCCAAATCTTCACTCCGCTGCGTTTGTGATATTCGAGAACGGCCGGATTGAGCGCGAGTCGCACGAAGGCGACGCACAGCAATCCCGCGCCGACCAACCGCAATCCACGATGCGGTATTTTGCGGAAGAGCCAGACGAGCGCGAGACCTTCGACCGCCCAGCCTAGGGTAATCCATTCGCGATCGAATTGGATCGGGAAAATCAGACTAACGAATAAAAACGCGGCGCCGCCTTGCCATGCCAGTCGCGCGTCACCGGAAGCGGGATCGATTTCCCGACGCTTGACCAGATACAAGATTCGAACCCGTACGGGATGATGAAAGCGGCGGGCAAGAATCCGTTCTGCAATTGCGGGTAATCGGACGAAACCAATTCGTAGATCAACCAAAAATGAAGCGCGCCGGACACGGCGGAGACAGCCCACGGCAATTGCGCGGCCTTCGCGGCGAAAAAAGCATAGCCGATAAAGAGCAGCGCGAAGACGACGTACCAGCCGAATGGAATTGCCGGGTTCAAGACGGAGAAATGGAGTGTGTGCCATCCGCGTTCAACCGCCCAAATGCCGAGGAGCGCAACGGCTGCAATCCAACTCACGCGTGAAATGATCGCCAGCCCGAGAAGAAGAATTGCGAGCAGAAAAGCGACCGCCAGAATTGGGGTCGGGCTTAAGCCTGGCGATTTTGCGACCACCATAAGCAGAAGGAGAAACGGCATGCCCGCTCCGATCGGTGGAATTGCCTGCCTTGAAAGGTCTGTCCCACTCGTTAGGCGGCGCATGAGAAATATTCCGGCTGAGAAAAAGAAAATCCCGATAACAGCCGTGACGCCGAGAAACGCGTCGAGATCATCGATCCCAACGGAGCCGACTTCGAGCCAAAGCCCGGCTGCGATGAGCGTAGCAAGAAGTGCGATGACAACGAGCGGCGTCGCTGTCGTGCGCAACGCGAGACCGAGAACGACAATGTTAATTAGAAAAACGCTCAACCAAACCACCGGCGAATCTTGGTTGTGCCAGACACACAACCAGATCAGCACCAGCGGAAGGAGCGGAACGAAATTCTGCAATCGCCCGCGATTCGCTGGTACGACCGAAGCCTTCGGCCAAATCGCGAAACCGGCATGCAGAACGGCAAAAACCACGTAACTCCCAAGCCCCCACCGCAAAACCGACGCGTCGAGAAAGCCGGCGGTCCATCCGGCGAGAAGAGCGAAGACTGCGATGGCGGCGATTTCCGCGAAAAAGAAGAAGCCGGAAGCAATCGCAAGAAGTAACAACCCAACATCAGCCGCAAAAATAAAACTGAAGATGAAAGCGGCGCGCCGCGCAAGGGCTGGATAATCCGCGAGGATCCATGCCGCGAAGATGAGCGACGCAAATCCGCAAAGCGCAGCGGCCCATGCGGACCATTTTGCGGGCGTCGCGCTCTTTCGGCGCAGGAAAAAAATAAGGAGAAACTGCAATTGGAATCCGAGAAAAACGGTGAAGGCGGTCGTTGCTTTGGCGGCGTGGAAGAAATGCCAGGCCCACGCGAATTGCATCAAGACCGTGCCAAGCGCCGCGAGAAGGAGCAGGTGATCCCAGCGCTTGCGCAGCACGACCGCACCGACGCCGAAGTTGAGCAGCGCAATGTAACCGAACAATCCGAGCGGATGATCTTGTCCGGTCGAAAGCAAAACCGGTGTCAGAAATCCGCCGAGCAAACCGAGGATGACGACAACCTGCGCGTTGAGCACGACGGCGAGAAAAAATGCCACTATCGTGACGCACGACATGAGTGCGAATGCCGGCGTGAGCGAGATTAGATTATAGAAAGCTTCCGCTGCAAAAATATCGGCATAGAGAATGAGGATGCCGGTCGCACAAAGACTTTGACCCGGAACGCGATAATTTTTCTTCGCCGCGCGCCAGCCGGCAATTATCAAGCTCAACCCGATCAACGCACCAATCGCGATGCGCATGCGCGGCGTGATGAGATTGTTCTCGAAGGAATATTTTACGAGGAAGACAACACCGAGGAAAAAGACGAAGCCTCCGATCCACGCGAAAAGTTTTACGCCCATGAAAGCTTCCCAATCAATCGCGGCGCGAACCGGCGCCGGTGGAGGAACTGCAGGACGTGGACTCGTTAGGCTCGGAGCAGGCGCTGGTGCAGGCTTCGCGACAAATAAGGGGAGCGGTGGCGGCATTGCCCGTGTCGCCCGCGGCGTCGGAGCAGACTGACTTTCTTTCGCGACTGTTTCGCGAGGTTGTCCGACTTCGAACGCGCCAATGCGCTCGCTTAATTTTTTAATCTCCGATTCGACTGCACGAAGTCGACTCGAGTTCGTAACCGACATCACGATCGGAAGAATCAACGCGACCAGCCCTAACAGAACTATCAGACCGATGAACATTTCCATCTAAAACCCCGTCGGATGATCGATAAATTCCCAGGGGATTTTGAACTTGGTCGACAAATGCGCGGCGAGCGCTTTTACGCCAAAAGTTTCCGTGGCGTAGTGACCGCCGAGTAACAAATTCACACCCAGTTCCTCCGCGGCGACCGCGGCCCAGTGCGGCGCTTCGCCGGTAATGAATGTGTCGATACCTTCGCGCGCGGCGGCATAAATTTCTCCTCCAGCTCCGCCAGTGACGATTCCGATTGTCTTCGTTTCCGTTGGGCCCGCGCCCACGCATTGAACGCGGCCACTCAGACTCTGCTCGAGTCTGGCAATTAATTCTTCGCGGCGCACAGATGCGCTTACTTTTCGCCCGATGGGTTGGCCTTTCAGTTCGAGAAACGGTTCTGATTTTTCGAAGCCTAACGACCGGGCAAGTTGAATGTTGTTTCCGACTTGGGGATGCAGATCGAGCGGAAGATGTGCAGCATAAAGTGCGATGTCATTCTCGATCGCAAACTTGAGCTGCCGATGCAGAGGACCGGCGATCGGTTGCAGACCGGGCCAGAACATTCCGTGATGAACAAGAAGAAGATTGATTTTTCCTTCGGCTGCGGCCCTCAATGTCGCGGTCGATGCGTCGACGGTGGCGCCGATCTTCGTCACATTTCCGGAATTCTCGATCTGCAATCCGTTCAAGGCATTCGGATAATCTTCGACCTCGACGATGCGGAGATAGTCGTTGGAATAACGAACGATATCAGAAAGCTGAGCCACGTTGATTCGTTTACGAATACCAAGCCGCTACTGCAACGCGAAAACGGCGATGCAAAGAAGTGCGTGACGGCTGCGATCGTCTTTACCGCAGCGTCCATGGACGAAAATAATCGAGTAAAATGAGACGACCGGGCAATTGCGCACGCTGGTAATCGCGCAGCACGCGCGGGAAATCAGTCATCGGCCCGAAAATAAATCCGCGATCGAGCGGCTGGAAAAAATTGTCCTGGTGGCTCGGCAAAATGTAACGCGGTCGCAATCGACGGACCGCTTCGATAAATCGCGCGCGCGAATCGGGTAATGCGACGCCGAGAATGGCGAGATCGACCGGGCCAACTTGCGCTGGCGGAAGAAGCGAAGGTCTTCCGCCGGAATCAATGTAGATACGCTTGCCGTCTGCTTCGATCAGGAACGCAAGCGGTTGGCCGCATTTCCAATCGGAGGCACGTCGTGGCGGCGCGTCGTTCTTGCGTTCACCGGAAAAGGGAACACCAATCGGAAAAACGCGATCGTGCGCCGCCGCAAAAACGCGGATCGTCCAAGGACCAACGCGACGCGAATCACCGGGCGCAACCAAATCACATCGGTTTCCGGACGCGCCCGCCGCTTTTGCCAACTCCACCGCTGTCTTCGACGCCAGCAAACGCGCTCCGGTCAGCCGCATGATACGCGGCACATCGAAAAGATGATCGATGTGTCCGTGAGTGACGAGAATTGCATGGACCCTCGGACGCAGAGATTGCATTCCTTCGGCGATGCGATGCTCGTTAGGCCGGACGCGCTGACCGAAAATGGTCGCCATTAATCCAACGCGCGAAAAATAGGGATCGAGAAGCAACACCTGATTTCCAGCTTCGAATTGGTAGCCGTTCGTTCCGAGATACGTAATGCGAACGCCGCCGCCAGAGCGGCGCGATTGTTTTGCATCGACCACGACAAGGTTGGCGTATCGTTCCAAACCCGCGCCCGCAACGTGGGCAGCGAAAAAGAGACCGAGTAATACGCGCTTCATTATCTTCTTTCTGTAGCGGCGGTCTCTGACCGTCGCACAACTTATGCGGGGAAAAATGCGACGCTCACAGACTGCCGCTACAATAAGCAAAACTATGCTGCTTCGCCCGGGCCTGTCGATCACACAGGGTCAGCGCAGTCTTGACGAAAGCGCCGGAGATTGGAACGATACAAGCACGGGAGGAAATTTTTGGAATACACGGACGCACCACCGAGCGAAGTAACGCCTAACGAGTCGGAGACAATGTCGTGTCCCCTGTGCGGCAAGACACTGCCGAAAGACGCGCAGAGTTGCGATCAATGCGACTGGACGCGCGGCGAGCCTTCCGAGGGAGCCGAAGGCAAAGCGAGCGATCTGGTCGCGCTACTTTTAAGTGTGCTCCCCGGATTGGGTCACGTCTACAAGGGACACAAGCTGATTGGATTCCTGCTCATTCTCGGCGCACCGTTTGCAGTTGCGTTGTCGGCGTTGGCCGCAACGGCGACGGCCGGTTTTGGTCTCGGCCTGATGGTTTTCTATTGGTTCGCGGTCATGTTCCATGCGTATGCGATCTCGGATCGCGTGACGCCGGGAATCAAGGACGAAGGCGAACAGTATTAGGCTTATTCGTTAGGCGAATGCTGCCTTCGCCTGGGTAGCGCGGCGTCTCGCCCGTATTGCTCCGCGTCTCGCGGAGCAAAATTAATCACGATGTCGCCGCTCAACCAACTCGCCGGACGAGACGTCCGGCACGGCGCGCGAGACACGCGCCCTACCCCGATCACGATAGCGCGCGCTGGATCTCCTCAAGGATTTCCTTAAGTCCGTAGCGGAATTTCCACGCGGGATAATGTTCCTGAAATTTGCGCACATCGCTGATCCACCAAATGTGATCGCCGATGCGATTGTTCTCCTCATAACTCCAGGATAATTTTCGGCCGCTGATTTCCTCGCACATCTGGATCGCTTCGAGCATGGAGCAGTTGCTGTGTCGACTGCCGCCGATGTTGTAGACCTCGGCAATGCGCGGGGCGCGAATAAATTCGGCGAACGCTTCAACGAGATCGTAGCTGTGAATGTTGTCGCGCACTTGTTTGCCTTTGTATCCGAAGACGCGATACGGGCGGCCGCTCACGGCGCAGATCATTAAATAAGAGAGAAATCCGTGGAGCTCGGTGCCGGCATGCGCGGGGCCGGTGAGGCAACCACCGCGAAAACAAACTGTCGGCATGTTGAAATAGCGGCCGTATTCCTGCACCAAAATATCAGCCGCCGCTTTCGATGCACCAAAGAGCGAATGCTTTGTGTAATCGATGCTCATGGTTTCAGAAATTCCGGGCTCGTATTCGTGGCCCTTGGCAATTTCCCAACGCAGCGGCAGTTCATTTAGGGGCAGGCGATTTGGCGTGTCGCCATAGACTTTGTTCGTCGATGTGAAAACGAATGGTGCTTCCGGGCAAAAATTTCTCGTCGCTTCGAGCAGATTTAAAGTGCCGTTCGCGTTCACGGTGAAATCCGTTTGCGGATCGCGCGCCGCCCAATCGTGGGAAGGTTGCGCCGCGGTGTGCACTATCGCCGCAATGTCGCGGGCATTTTGTTTGAACAGATCGGCGATCGCAGTCGCATCGCGGATATCGAGATCGTGATGCTGATAGTCGGGGATCGTTTCTATTAGACGATCGCGCGTTTTTTTTGTGGAAGCTTCGGCGCCGAAGAACTGGCTGCGCATATCATTGTCGATCCCGATGACGCGCATTCCCTCTTTCGCAAAATGTTTAACCGTTTCGGACCCGATCAATCCTGCGGAACCTGTGACAATGATTGTCCGAGCTTTTTGCATAGCTCAGCCAGCCTTCCCAATAATCCAGGTAATTTGGCCGTTGACCGGCTCGACGCGAGCGGCAGGAAATGTGAGATCACCTCGCAGCACACCCTCGATCAGCTTCTCTTGCTTTTTCGCGTCAACGAGAAAACAAATGTGACGCGCTTGATTGATAAGGGGCAATGTGCAAGTCAGGCGCCAGGCTTGTAATTTCGGGACAAAGTTCGCGACAACTTTCTGGACTTTCTCCTCGAGCGCGGCTGTTCCGGGAAAGAGCGACGCAGTATGGCCATCGTCCCCCAAGCCGAGCAGGATCAAATCGTGCCGGTAAATTTGTTCACCGCGCTGGGTCGCGAGCAGATTGAGATGGTCCTGATATTCTTGCGCGGCCAATTTCGGATCGGCCTCCCCGCGCAGGCGCGCAATGGACCGCTCTGGAATTCCCGCCGGTAAAAACAGCGACTCGTTTGCCATGCGGAAATTGCTTTCCACGTCGTCGGGGGGGACACAGCGTTCGTCGCCAAAAGTAAAATGCACTTTTTCCCACGGCAGTTCGCGAGCGGCACGCACAAAATTCTCATAGACCGGTTGCGGTGTTTTTCCGCCGGAGAGTGCGATGCGAAACTCATTGCGCTCCGCGAGCGACGTTCGCGCGTGACCGACGATAAAGTTTGCCGCGTCCTGCGCGAAGTTTTCGGAGTGAATAATTTCGCGGCTCATGGATAATGTGGGAGCGGCCTTTGTGCCGCGACTATCGGTCCGCGATGATGATCGGGGCGCTGAGGCCCCTCCCACTTTGCGTTAAATCGCACAATGCGATCGACCGCGCTTTTCGAGATAGCGCTGATGATATTCTTCCGCGCGATAGAACTTCGCCGCGGGTTCGATTTGAGTGACGACGGGACTGCGGAACTTCCCGCTTTTTTCCAGCGCAGCCTTGGAAGATTCCGCGATCGCGCGTTGTTCGGGTGAGTGATAGAAAATGACAGAACGATATTGCGTCCCCATATCCGGCCCCTGCCGGTTCAAGGTTGTCGGATTGTGGCTGCTCCAAAAGACATCGAGCAACTTCTCATAACTAACGAGAGCGGGATCGAATTCGACCTGCACCACCTCGGCGTGTCCAGTCTCGTCCGTGCAAACATTTTCGTAGGTCGGGTTCTCGGTATTTCCTCCGGCGTAACCAACGGCGGCGTCAGTCACGCCTTCGGTATTGCGAAACGTTGTTTCGACTCCCCAAAAACACCCGGCGCCGAAGGTCGCTTTTTCAGTAGCCATATTTGCACGATGAAACGGGAATGGCCCTCGCGCAACAATGGCATATTATTGCCTAACGAGTGGTGCAGTTATTTACGGTCTCCGGGGGCCGCAAAGAAATGCTGTCATCCCGAGCGCAGCGAGGAACCTTACAAATTCCGAGCCGTTTACTTCGGGGAAAAACGATCGGACACTCGCGAGATCCCTCGCGTTTGCTCGGGATGACAGCAAACAAAATCCCCCGTCTTAGCGGGCTACATCACCATGCCGCCGTCTACCGTAAGGACCTGACCGGTGATGTAGTTTGCTTCAGGCGAAGCGAGAAACGCGACGGCGGCGGCGATGTCCTCCGGCTGGCCGAGTTTCGCGAGCGGAATCTTCGACATGATGGTTTGTTTCACTTCTTCCGACAACGCGCCCGTCATATCTGTAACAACAAAGCCGGGGGCAACCGCGTTCACTGTGATACCGCGACTGGCTAGCTCGCGCGCGAGGGTTTTCGTAAGACCAAGCAGGCCTGCTTTGCTCGCGGCATAATTTGCCTGACCGGCGTTGCCGGTTAATCCGCTGACGGAGCTGATATTGATGATGCGACCGCTGCGTTGCTTGATCATCCACCGCATCACCGCCTGCGAAAAGTTGAAGGCGCCTTTGAGATTCGTGTCGATAACGGTGTCCCAATCCTCCATCGACATGCGCATGCTCAAACCATCGCGCGTTACACCGGCGTTATTCACGAGCACATCGACACGACCAAAATCTTCCAGAATTTGCCCGCCAATTTTTTGCACGGCCGAGTGATCCGCCACATCGACCGCGTATGATTTCGCGGCATCGGCGCGCACGGCGTTGATTTCATCCGCCGTTTTCTTTGCATTCTCCGCGCTACGACTGACCGAGGCGACACGAGCACCCTCCTGCGCCAAGCGAAGCGCGATTGCATGCCCAATCCCCCGCCCCGCTCCCGTGACAATCGCAACCTGATTTTCAAACCTCATTTTAATAAGCAACCTCCGTCAGAAAATAATCAAGCAAGCTGTTGAATTTTACAGGATCATCGACAAAGAGGGCGTGGCCAGCATCGGTAAAAGTTTCCACCTTTGCGTTTTTAATTTTTTTCTGCATCTCGATCGCGGCCGATTCGGGAATGGTCGCTCTTATTATCAAAGTTGGCTTGTCGATTTTGCTCAGCGCCGCGCGATTGTCCGTTTTGGTCGACGCCACACTTAATGCGTAGGCTGCTTCCGTCGGTGTGCGCAGCGACGCCGCCGTAATTCTCTTAAAGTACGGTTCGCTCTGAGGTTTTTTGAACAGGCCGCGGACGAATTTATCGGCAAACGTTTCCCGGTCTTTACGCATCATGGCAAGAAACGGAAGATCTTCAGCCTTCGTGCCGGAAGGCAAATCGATTCCGGCGATTCCATCAACGAAGACGATTCCGCGAATGGTGGCGGTCCCGAATTGATCGACATAAGAAGCGATTTCGTTTACCGCGCTCGACCATCCCACGAGCGCAACCGGCGCCAGTTTCAATTTGTCTACTACGGCTTTGATATCGCGGGCGCGCGCGCCGGGATCGAAATCAGTTTTCGTTTGCGACGATTCGCCCTGACAACGCGGATCCATCGCAATGACGCGATAAGCCTGCTTGAAATGATTGATTTGCGGAGCCCAAATCTCCGCGGGCATCGTCCATCCAGGAACGAACAAAATTGATCGGCCCCTCCCTTTTTCTAAACAGTGGATTTTTATTCCGTCGGTAGTTTGAACAAAATGATTCTCGACCAGCTTTTCTTCTTCCTCGGCCAGAAGCGAGCCTGCCGCGAGCAGAACGGTGAGGCAGAACGCGAATCGCATGACAACTGCTACTAAAACGGAACGACGAGATTGGAACAAGATGGAAACATTGATCGCGAAACAGAGTGCGACGAATGCGCGCGCCAATATTATTCGGGAGGTCCCTCGCATTCGCTTGGGATGACAAGCATTGGATGCAAACAGATTAACCAAAGATACACTTGCGCGATGCCAGTCATGAAATGTCCCGCCTGTGCAAACTGCCTAGATGCACCCGCCCCGGTTTGCCCGACCTGCGAATTCACTTTGCGACAGCTGGACACGAAGTTCGGCACCGTTCCGCTGCACAGCCGTCACCTGACCGATCGCGCGCGCAGTTTGACTTTGGACGAAGTCAAGCGGTTGCAGAAATTGTTGCAACGATTCGAGGAGAAATTTCCGCAGTCGGTCTTTTCGGTTTTTGTGACTGATCTGCCCACCGGAACCAATATCAGGGAATATACCTTCTGGCTGGCCAATCGGGCGCGCTTCGGCTCGATCGATGCCGTGGGCGGTGAAAACTTCGCTTTGCTTTTAGTTATCGAGGCAGCCACGCGTAGCGCTGCGCTCACTGTCGGTTACGGACTTGAAAAATTCGTTTTGGAAGATGACTTAAGCGTAGCACTTACGGCGGCTGCGCCAGCTTTGCGCAGCGGTGAACTGGAACGCGGTATTCAACTTTGTGTTGAAGAGATAACAAGACAGCTGACTGATATATGCAAAGCCGCCGCCACCATCCCAAAAACGGAGGGCGCGCCGACCGGAGGACATTGGTGAAGGGCAAGCTCATTTTGCGTCTCGCGCTAATGCTACTGTTGTTGGGCGTCAGCGCGCCGCGCGCTTTTGCGCAGGGAGGCACGCCGGTTTTCGAGCGGGTTTATGTGCCACCTCAACCACCAACGCCCGCGCGTGGGCGCATCCCGGAGTCGGAACCAATTCCGCAAGGTTGGATAATCGCCGGAGAAGCTGCCGTGGCACTCATCAGTGCCGCAGTGCTTTTTGCCGCGGCAAGAGCCTGGCGGTCGTCAAATCTTTTTGATCGAAAATATCGCTTCCCATCCGGCGAGCCGACGGCACTGCGCTTCGGCGGAACTCGCAGCGGCGGTTTTATGGCGACGATCGAGCCGGCGAAAAGCAAGAAGGACGCCTAACGAGCAAAGACGCGAAGGAAGGCGACTTCAAACGCGAGCGCTTCTTGAATGTTGCGGCCAAGGTGATCGCGCAACTCTTCGAGCCGGCGCAGACGGCGAAGAATCTCCGCCGTCGTAAGTTGCTTCGCCCACGATTCGGTTTCCTTTCTCGCAGCCGGCAGATCGCGACGATCGATCCCGGTGCTCGCGCGCAACACGTCGGACCACCACAAAAAAAAGGTTTCGAGTAAGCGGGCGCGACGTTGCAGATAGAGACTTTCATTGAGCGCTTTGTAATAATTTTCCCGTTCATCGAGCCACGCGCCGTCGGTCGTATTTTTATAACGCGTCTCCTCACGCTTGTGCGCGGCCTCGTTCTCGTCTTGAATTTCCTCGCGAATTTTTCGAAGAAGGGCCTGCAATCCTTGCGCAAGCCGATAGGCGCTTTGGACGCCCTGTTTTTTTTCCCGCGCAATCTGCTGGAGCAATTCAATGAGTTGGCGTTCCTCTTCCGTCGCATCCGCTGATTGTTTGCTGGCGAGCGGAATCGCAATGCAACGGGAACGAACGGTGTCGGGTAGAAGTTCCGGTAACGCGCTCAAGAGCAGGAGAAGCGAATCTTTCGGCGGTTCTTCGAGCGTTTTCAGGAACGCGTTCGCGGCCTGCGGCTGGAGGCGGTCCGCCGCGGAAATGATTGCGATTTTGCGAAGGCCATTCGTCGCGCGCATTTGAAGCGAATGTTCGAGCTCGCGAATCTGCTCGATGACAATACGGCGCGACTTCGATTCGGGATTAACCTTGAAGATTCCGGAGCCATTCGGCGAGTTCGTCTTATTCACGAGCTCAGCGAGACCGATTGCGAGCGCCTCTTTACCGCTCCCGGTGACACCCGTGATCAGGTACGCGTGTGCGAGCCGATTCTGTTCATGCGCGCGCCGCAAATATTTCAACGCTGTGTCCGGCGAGAAGGCCAATTTTAAAATCTCCGATTAGCGATGTGCAATTTGCGATTTGGAAAGATCAGGAAAGCGCGATGCAATCGTTTCCCAAATTGCATTTTCGATCTGATCGATCGGCTGGTCGCCATCAATCATAACGACCCGGTTCGATTCTTTCTTTGCAAGTTCCCGGTAAGCATCCCGAACTGCCTGGTAAAACTCAATTGGCTCTTCTTCCATGCGATCTTTACTGACTGGTCGCACGCGCCGCAACATCCGCGCCCGCGCCGTATTCACATCGACGTCGAGAACAAGTGTGAGATCGGGCCCGCAATCGCCGACCGCGAAATGATTCAATTGTTGCACAAGCTGGGCATCGAGTTTTCGCGCCACGCCTTGATAAACGGTCGTTGAATCAAAGAAACGATCCGAGATCACGCAAGTACCGCGTTGCAGTGCCGGTTGAATGGTTTCACGCACGAGCTGACTGCGGCTGGCTTCGAACAAAAGCAATTCGGTTTCCGGCGTCATCGCGCTGCCGTGCGGCGCGAATTGGAGCAAATCCTTGATCGTTTCTCCGATCGGGGTGCCGCCGGGTTCTCGCGTCATGAGGATGGGCACGCCTAACGATTCGAGTCGCGCCGCTAGCCGCTGCGCTTGAGTCGATTTGCCACAACCTTCCGAACCTTCGAACGTGATAAAGGGTTGGCGCGACATCAGGTCGGATTGTGAAACAGACGGGCGCGATTGTCGAATCCGCGCTCAAGGAGGGGCGCTTTCCAAAGCGCCCGTTGTAGCGGCCGCCGTCTCGGCGGCAGAATCGCGTGACGAGAGCGCCATTCTTCTGCCGCCGTGACGGCGGCAGCTACAACGAACGGCGGCAGCTACGACGTGACGGCATCCCCATGTGGCGGCTGCAAACCGCCGCTCCTTGTTGGAATGAAGCGGAAACGTTAAGTTCCCTTCGGACATGAAAAACTATTGGCTCGTGAAGTCGGAGCCCGATTCCTACTCGTGGAGTGATCTGGTAAAGGATCGCCTAACAAGTTGGACGGGCGTGCGCAATTTTACCGCCCGCAATAATCTGCGCGCCATGGCCAAGGGCGACGAAGTTTTCTTTTATCACAGCGTCACGGAAAAGGCTGTTGTCGGCATCGGCGAAGTAAAACGCACCGCCTATCTCGATAAGACCGCGAAGGAGGGCGATTGGAGCACAGTCGATCTTGTGCCGAAAAGAAAACTTACGAGTCCCGTGACCCTGGCAGAGATTCGTTCCAATCCTCGCTTGAAAGACATCTCCCTCCTGCGTCAATCGCGATTATCGGTGCAACCGCTGAGCAAAGCGCAATTTGCGGAAATCGTGAAAATGGCGGGCGACTAGCAATTTCTCTCTCCCATGAGTTCTGCCGCGACAACGCTCTCGCCGATCCATGCAGCTGCCGCGGATTTAAGTAAAGGTTCCCTCGTCGTTTCCCTTCACGACGTTGCTCCGTCGACACGAGAAACGGCGGAACGAATCGTTTCTGAATTGTCGCGACGCGGCGTCACGCATTGTTCGCTTCTGGTCGTGCCGAATTATCATCACGCCGGTTCCGTTCTCGATGATCGCGATCTGGGAATCTGGCTGCGTGAACTCGAAGGGCGCGGCCATGAAATCGTCATCCATGGTTACTTTCACGACCGGCCGCGTCGCGCGAACGAGACGTGGCGTGAAAAATTCATGACGCGTTTTTACACGGACGACGAGGGTGAATTTTTCGATCTCTCCTATGACGAAGCTTTGCGCCGCATTACGCAGGCGCGTGAGGAATTTGTTTCGCTCGGGCTTCTACCGCGGGGATTCATCGCGCCGGCCTGGTTATTGAGTCCCGACGGAGAACGTGCGACGAAGAATGCGGGAATGGAATACACGACACGTCTCGGCAGCGTCCGCGATCTGATCAAAGGCGAAACTTTCGGCGCGCGATCGATTGTGTATAGCGTGCGTAATCAATGGCGGCGCACCGCAAGTCTCGCCTGGAATGCCGCACTCTTCCTCGCCGTTAAACAACAGCCCTTACTGCGGCTGAGCATTCATCCACCCGATTACGCTTATGCCGAGATTTGGAATCAGATCCTTCGATTCCTCGATCAGCTTCTCCCTGATCGAAGCGTGACGACTTACGCTGCGTGGATCGACGAACAACGGATGCAACTCCTTTCCCACTGATGCGTCGCTTCATTGCAATGCACGCGCCGCCGCGAGACTTCCGGGGAGCGCACGCGCCTCGCGTGTTGGTTTCGGCGCCTCGACGAAACAGATTTTATTTTCAGGCTGCCGAGTTGATGCCAAAAGCAGAAAGAAGGAGTTCGCGATGGCGAGGGCGCCATCGCCCGCACACGAGGCGCGTGCGCTACCCAGAATTTTCCGCATGAGTCGCTGCGATCTTCATATTCATTCGCGTTACAGCGAACGCTCGGAAGAATGGCTCTTTCGGCGCTTTGAATTTCCCGACAGCTATTCCGAACCGGCCGATCTGCATCGGGAATTGAAGGCGCACGGAATGGACTTCGTCACGATCACCGATCACGACACGATCGAAGGTTGTCTCCGAATTGCGGAATTGCCGCACACTTTTATCAGTGAACAAATTACGACTTATTTTCCGCAGGATCTGTGCAAAATAAATTTGCTCGCCTGGGGGATTTCCGAGGCGCAACACCACGAAATCGTTCAGCTGCGCGATAATATCTTTGATCTTCAGCGTTACCTGCAGTCCGAGCAGATCGTTCACGCCGTCGCACATCCTCTCTACAGCATCAACGCGAAGCTTGAAACTTCGCATCTCGAACGGCTCATCCTTCTCTTCAAACATTTCGAAGGCCTCAATGGTTTACGCGATGCGCTGCTAAGCGAACTCGCGCAGCACATTTTCGGAAATTTAACGGCGCAGAAAATCGACGAGTTTGCAAACCGACATAACTTCGCTCCGACACATGGCGAACCGTGGAAGAAAATTTTTACCGCCGGTTCGGACGACCATGGTGGAATGTTCGTAGCGTCCGTTTTCACCGAAACGCCGAAGGTAAAAACAGTCTCAGCGTTCCTTGAAAAAATTCGCGCCGGCACCTGCGCAGTTCACGGACAGGGTGGAACTCCCCTTCTTCTGTCGCACGGCTTTTACAATACGCTCTCCTGTTTCATTCAGGACCGGTTCACAGAAAATCTCGGACCGGCCGCGCCTCTGCTGCAGCAGATGTTTTCGCGTTTCATGGAAGGAAAGGATCCTACCGAATTCACGCTGCGCGAGAAAGTGGGCTTCGTCGCGCAAGGTGTGATGTCTGGAAAAATCTTCGAGCTCGCGAAGCCGGCCAACGTTTCGCTTTGGAAAGAACTCTCGAGCTCCTTCACCAAACCGGAAGTGAAGGAAATGCTTGCGCGCGAAATGGAAGGCGTAACCGAACCGGAACGCCGCACATTTCTCATGGCGAACCTTGTTTGCGAACAACTCGCCTTTCGTCTTTTCGAGGCATTCATTCAGCAAATTCGCGGCGGAAATATACTCGAAAGCATTCAGGCATTAAGCGGCGTTGCTCCGCTGCTCGTCGTGCTTGCGCCATACATTTACGGCTTCCACAGCCAGGCGCCGTCGCGCCGCTGGTTGCGGCAAGTCTGCCGCGATTTCACCGGAGAACTCCCGCTGCCGTTGCAGAATCGAAAACGCGCGTGGTTTACTGACACGCTCGAAGATGTCAACGGTGTCGCCACCACCATTCGCAAAATGGCGCTGGCGGGCGCTGCTGCGGGCGAAGAGCTCATCGTTGTGACCGCGCGGAAGGATTCGGCCATCGACGATATTCCACTTAAAAATTTCCGGCCAATCGGCGAATTTGAATTGCCGGAATACGAACTGCAGAAGCTGAGCTTCCCGCCGTTCCTGCAAATCCTCGAATATATTCAGCGCGAACAATTCACCGAGATCATCATCAGCACGCCTGGACCGATCGGCCTCAGCGGATTGCTCGCGGCGAAAATGCTGAATCTGCAAACGAGCGGCATTTATCACACCGACTTCCCGCAATACATCCGCATCCTGACGGAGGACAGTTTTTTGGAAAGTCTGGCGTGGAATTACATGCACTGGTTTTACGGACAACTCGACACCGTCTTTGTGAATTCCGAGCAATACCGAAAAAGCTGGATCGATCGAGGCTTCGATCCCAAGAAACTCAAGATTCTGCCGCGCGGTTTGGATACCGATTTATTTACGCCAACGCGGCGCGATCCGAAATTTTGGGCGCGTCACGGCAGTAAAAACGGTGCGGTCCAATTGCTCTACGTTGGTCGCATCTCGCGGGAAAAAGATCTCGATGTGCTCGCGTCCGCGTTCCGTCAACTGCGCCAGGAAGGTTTGCCCGTGAATTTATTGATGGTCGGCCACGGTCCGTATTCTAAAGCGCTGGCGGAAACTTTACCGGAAGCGATTTTCACCGGTTATCTCGAGGGTGAAGAACTTGCGAAAGCGTACGCTTCTGCCGACGTCTTCGTGTTTCCGAGCACGACCGACACTTTTGGAAACGTTATCATCGAAGCGCAGGCTTCCGGTTTGCCCGTCATCGTTTCCGATCTGGGCGGACCGAACGAACTCGTTAGTCACGGACTTGATGGTTTGATTACGAAAGCCTACGATGTTGAACAATTCGTGAGCGCAATTCGATCGCTCGTTAACAACCCAACGCTTCGCGCCGAGATGGGAAAGAATGCGCGACAGCGAGTCGTCGATCGCAGTTGGCCCGGCGCTTTCAGGAAATTCTGGGCCGCAACGGAACGCTGACGCGCGCCATTGTCATTCCGAGCGTAGCGAGGAACCTCACAAACCTGCCCTGTGCGTCGGTATGGTTGGGACGCGCTGAACTTCGTGAGGTCCTTCGCTCCGCTCAGGATGACAGCGCAAAAATGATTTCGTCGTTCAGACTTGCACAGCCGGAGGCGGCAGCGGCGGCGGCGTTTCAAACGGCGATCTTCCCGCCCACGCATCGTACTCACTGCCAAATTGCCGAAGAAAAAATAGCGTGAAAGCGCACAGGACCACATGGATTGGCAACAGAATTACCGTCCCGACATAGGGGATAGCTGCGATGCAACACGTTAAACATGTGGCGGCGCAACCAACAACGATCGTAGCAACGGCGAGGACAATGAAGAATAAGAGATAGAGAATCAACGGCGCGGGATGATTGAAAATTAATCCCAGCACATCGTGAAAAGCTGCTCCGGCACAGCATCGTTTGCGATACATCACCGGCACCATTAGCTGCGAAATCCAATTCCAGCCGAGGGCGAGTAAAAGCAGGATCGTTACGAAACAGACGAGCCAGGCAATCATCATCTTTTTCGAAAGGAGATTGGGGCGATGCAGAATCAAAGGGAGGAACATCGGCGCGGCCAGGATCGCCATCACAATCAGAAGCAGCAACGCGACGATGAGCGAAAAAAGAAAGAAGCTGTTTCCTTCCGTCCGGAATTCGCGCCACGGTTCTTTGATCGCTGCGCGATTGCGCACAATGCAATCGACAAACATGAAACGCCCGCGCCCGCCTAACCACATAAAGAGCACGACCACCGCCAATACCAAAAGTGCGCCAATAACGATGAGTGGAATAACCCATCCCGGCCAATGCGTACTTGTTTGCATCATATCGTGACGGACGGAAGAAAATTTCCATTGCCAATTTTGATTGCGGTTGAAGCCGTTGAAATTGAAATTTATTCCCCCGGAAAGGCTCGCGAGAAATGCGGCGAATCCGATGACAAACCACTTCGCTAAATCGAAGGGCTGGAAAAGGATTTTCTTCGTCAGTTCAAACGCTTCCCCGAAAGGCTTGAAGATTTCGATCTTCGGTGCATCGCCGTTCATGGGCGCGATTTGAGAATTTTCCACGATCGAAAGCAAGCGTGTGTTGTAGTAACGGCGCTTGGGCCAGGGCCTCTACAGCTACAGCGTGCCGAAGTAGCGGTCGCCGGCGTCGCCCAGGCCGGGAACGATGTAGCCGCAGTTGTTTAACTCCGGGTCGATCGCGGCGGTGATGATTTCGACGTCCCCATGATCGCGATGTAGCTGCGCGATGCCGGCGTCGCAGCTTATGACGCAGAGGAATTGGATTCCTTGCGCGCCATGTTTCTTCAAGAGCGATACCGCTTCGCACGCGCTAAAACCGGTCGCCAGCATCGGATCAAGCAAGAGAACATGCGCAACGCTCACGTTTGCGGGAAGCCGGGAATAATAACTCACCGGACGCAGGGTTTTTTCGTCTCGATAAATTCCAAGATGACCGACACTGGCCTGCGGCATGATTTGCAAAATGCCCTCTGACATCCCCAGTCCAGCGCGCAGAATCGGGATGAGCACGATGGGATTTGCAAGGTGGGCGCCCTCGCAAGTGGTCAACGGCGTTTCGATGTTTATCGTTTCCGTGGGCCAGTGCTTTGAAGCCTCGACCGCAAGCAAGACGGAAAGTTCATTCAGGTTGCGGCGAAACTCTTCCGGCGTAGTTGTCCTCGCGCGCAACATGCTGAGGTTGGTCGCGACGAGCGGATGGTTGACGACGTGAAGGTTTCGCGATTCTGATGGAGTCGTCGCCACACTTTGTGCAACTGCCATGAGAGGTGAGCGTAAACATTGCTCTGTAATGCGAAAAGCGAAATCAGCGGCGCACAACCGGGATGATGCGTTCCGGCGAAGAATTTCCATGAACAAACCCAAATACCAACGCCGCTATCCGATTGGCGCAGAGCTGGTCGCTGCGAATGAGACGCATTTTCGCGTTTGGGCGCCGAAGGCAAAGAGGCTGGATGTGGTGCTGGAGGGTCGGGACGGAAAGAGTCGGGACGCTAAGGTCCCTCCCACATTGTCCACATTTCAACCGTTGGAAAAGGAAGGCGATTATTTCTCGGGAACTGCCCCGGCAGCAGCCGGAAGTCTTTATCGGTTTCGCGTCGATGAAAGTGAGAGTTCTTATCCCGACCCGGCATCCCGTTCTCAGCCGGAAGGTCCACACGGGCCGTCAGCGATAGTCGATCCGTTTCAATTCAAATGGACGGATGACTCCTGGCGCGGGCTGAAACTTCCCGGACAGATCGTTTACGAATTGCACGTCGGCACATTCACACAGGAAGGAACCTGGCAGGCAGCGGCGAAACAACTTCCCGAACTTACGAAGATTGGCATCACCGTGATCGAAATGATGCCGGTGGCCGATTTCGCCGGACCGTTCGGCTGGGGCTACGACGGCGTGGATCTCTTCGCGCCCACGCGACTTTATGGAAGACCAGACGACTTGCGCAGTTTCATTAACGACGCCCACTCGTTAGGTATCTCTGTCATTCTCGATGTCGTTTATAACCATTTCGGGCCGGAAGGAAATTATCTCTCCATCTTTTCTGACGATTACCTAACGAAGAGCAGCAAAAACGATTGGGGCGATTCGATTAACTTCGATGGCCCGGATTCCGGGCCGGTGCGGGAATTTTTCATTACCAACGGTCGCTATTGGATCGATGAATTTCATTTCGACGGTTTTCGTTTCGATGCGACGCAAAGCATTAGCGATCAATCGGACGAGTATATCGTCGGCGCGATTGGGCGTGCGGCGCGCACCGCTGCAGGCGACCGCTCATTGATCCTCGTGGCGGAGAATGAGGAGAACGAAGCGAAACTTGTTCGTCCGCGCAAGGAAGACGGCGACGATCTCGACGGCGTTTGGAATGACGACTGGCACCACAGTGCAATCGTTACCTTGACCGGACGGAACGAAGCGTACTACACCGATTACCAGGGATCGCCGCAGGAATTCGTGTCCGCAGCGAAATACGGATATCTTTTTCAGGGACAACCGTACTCCTGGCAGGAGGCGCCGCGTGGCAAACCCGCTTTTGGGATTGGACCGGCGGCGTTTGTGGCCTTTCTCGAAAACCACGATCAGGTTTCGAACGCTATCGCAGGTGCACGAATTCGCTTCAGCACGTCGCCCGGAAAATATCGCACGATGACGGCGCTCCTGTTGCTGGGCCCGTGGACTCCGTTGCTTTTTCAAGGTCAGGAATTTGGCGCTTCCAGTCCGTTTGTTTATTTCGCGGATGTGTCAAAGGATTTGAATCCGGCGATCCGCAAAGGACGCTTCGAATTCTTGCGCCAGTTCCCGGCCATGCGAAATGAGGAAGTTCAAGCACTTCTTCCCGATCCTTCCGATCCTCGCGTTTTTGCGAGATGTAAACTTGATTTTTCCGAGCGCGAGAAAAATCGTCACCTCTACGATCTGCATCGAGATTTGCTGCGCTTGCGGCGCGAGGATTCGCGATTCAAAGAACAAAAGCCGGGCGCGGTGGATGGCGCGGTGCTTAACGCAAATAGTTTCGCGTTACGCTTTTTCGGAACCGACAACGACGATCGTCTGCTCATCGTGAATTACGGCCCACGCGTTCGGCTCGAACCTGTGCCCGAGCCGTTGCTCGCTCCTCCCCTTGGATTCCAGTGGGAAACACTGTGGACAAGTGATTCGCCTCGGTACGGCGGCCCCGGGCCGACGATGGTGGCAACAGACGAACGGTGGCTTTTGCCGGCGGAATCGACGGTCGCGTTGCGCGCGACTCGAAGGACCAGCTCACGTCCGCATCCATCGAAAAGAAAGCAAGGCACGGAATAATCGTGAACGATCCACTTCTAGCTGCAACGCGCGCCGAACCGACGGTCGTGCGGAAAATGTCGTGGGATGCGAGCGCATCGCGAGACATTTTGCTCAACCGCGAGTGGATCGTGACCAACGGTCTCGGCGGTTACGCCTCTGGCACTGTTTCCGGTGCGATCACGCGGCGTTATCACGGTTTGCTCATCGCCGCTTTGCCCGCGCCGCTCGGCCGCATGGTGATGTGGAGCCACGTTTCCGAATTCCTCCATTTCGCTGATGATGATGTTGTCTCGTTAGGCGCAGAAGAACGCGCGGGCGGCCAGCTCGATTTGCACAGCGCCGATTATCTAACCGAGTTCCGTCTCGAAGACGGGTTGCCCATCTGGACTTATCGCGTGCGCGATCTGGTTATCGAGAAAAGTGTGTTGATGCCGCATCTGCAAAACACGGTGCACATCAGCTATCGGATCGTGGAAGGAGCGAAGCGAGCGCGGCTGGAATTGCGACCGGCGTTCCATTTCCGCCATCATGAGACGCCGGTGAACAAAGGTTTAACCGCGCCCTACAAACTGACGGCCGATGAAGGCCGTTACGAAATCTCAACCAATCAAAGGCGCATGCCGGCGCTGCGCATGCGGCTGTTTGATACGGAAACAGCGTTTACCATTTCACCTTCGAATATTCATCAGGTCATTTACCGGAGCGAGCAAAGCCGCGGATATCCATTCGAAGGTAATCTCTGGAGTCCCGGTTTTTTCCACGTCGACATAACCAAGACCGACTGCGCGACACTTGTCGCGTCGACTGAGAAATGGGAGATCATCGAAGTCTTGTCGCCCGCGGATGCGCGAGGTGCGGAACAACAGCGGCGCGCGCGCTTGATCGACGATGCAGTTCCGCCGGCGAAAGAAGGTTTTGCTGCCGAATTGGTTTTTGCGGCCGATCAATTCGTCATCTCACCAGCGGGCCGCGCACAGGAAGCGGCGCGGGCTCACGCGGCAGGCGACGAAGTTCGCACCGTCATCGCCGGCTACCATTGGTTCACCGATTGGGGCCGCGACACCATGATCAGTCTCGAGGGATTGACGCTTGTTACCGGACGTCGCCTCGAAGCCGGATACATTCTGCGGACTTTCGCGCATTACGTGCGCGACGGTTTGATCCCGAACATGTTTCCCGATGGCAAGACCGAAGGGCTCTACCACACCGCGGACGCGACGCTCTGGTTTTTCCACGCGCTCGGTCGCTATCTGAAAGGCGAAAACGATCGCACCACACTCAAACTTCTGCTCCCGATTTTAATCGATATCGTAGAACACCATCTGCGCGGGACGAAGTTCAACATCCATGTCGATCCGGCCGATGGCCTCCTTTACCAGGGACAGGAAGGCTACCAACTGACATGGATGGACGCGAAGATGGGCGATTGGGTCGTGACACCGCGACGCGGGAAAGCAGTCGAAATCAATGCCCTCTGGTTTAACGCGCTGAAATTACTCGTTAGCTGGCTGCGTGTCGCGGGGAACGATGAACGCGCGGCGCGTTACGATGAGCACGCGGAACGCGCCCGCATTTCATTTAACGAGCGGTTCTGGTTTGATGAAGGCGGTTATCTTTATGATGTCATCGATTGCGAGGGCAAAAAGGAAATGTACGACCGATCCTGTCGCCCCAACCAGATCTTTGCGATCTCGCTCGATCATCCGGTGCTCGACGAGAAACGTTGGGCTTCAGTGGTCGCGATTGCGAAGGACAAATTGCTCACGCCGGTCGGGTTGCGGTCTCTTGCGCCCGATGATCCCGAATACAAACCGATTTACGGAGGCGATCTGCGTTCGCGCGACGGCGCTTATCATCAAGGCACAGTCTGGGCGTGGCTCATCGGACCGTTCGTCGACGCATGGCTGAAACTTCATCCCGAGGACAAAAAAGGCGCGCGCAAATTTCTCGAAGTTTTCCCTGTTCATTTGAGCGATGACTCGATCGGAACAATTGGCGAAGTGTTCGATGCGCGAGAACCGCACATGGCAGGTGGTTGCATTGCGCAAGCATGGAGCGTAGCGGAGGTGCTGCGCTCATGGGTGAAAACCAGCGATACTACCCACTAAAGCGCCGTCTTCCTGAGCGCAGCGAAGGACCTCGCAAACTACGAGAACGATCGCCGCTGCCAGCGCTTGGCGGACCTTGAGAGTTCCCTCGCTTTCACTCGGGATGACCGCGAAGATGCGCGCCTAACGTCCAACATCGGGCAACGAACGATTTAATATTGATGCCCGAGACCGCCGAAGAACTTTCCAAACAACCCGAAGTCCGCAAGGAACTGGAGCGGACCACGAGCGAGAAGAAACCGGGCGAGAAAGTTAAAGTCCAGGCAAAAGATAAATTCTGGTTCCTCACGCACGCGGTCCTGCTGCTCAGCGCCGCCGTCGTTTACTACTTGATCGGTTCGAAGCTAATTCCGCTTCTGGAGCGGGAAGCGGATATCAGCCGCCGTCTTGTCCGTGGCTTTGCGCTCATCGTTCTCGTGCTGGCCACCGCCAAAGCCGTTCGGGTCTATGCCGTCGAAAGAATCGAAGATGCTGTCACGCGTTTTACTCTGCAGCGCATTCTTTATTTGGTCGTCGGGTTGTTGATCGCAGTCATCGCCGTGTCGATGATTTTTTTGAGATGGTACGCTGCTGTCACGGCGCTCGGCATCGGTTCCATCATCCTCGGCCTCGCGGTGCAGACGCCGATGAAAAGTTTCATCGCCTGGATTTTCATTCTCGTTAGGCAACCTTATCGTGTCGGCGATCGCATCAAGATCGACGATGCCACCGGCGATGTGATTGACGTGGGTTACCTCGACACCACGCTCTGGGAATTCGGTGGTCAATTACTTTCCACCGATCATCCAAGCGGCCGAGTGATTAGATTTCCAAACGAGAAAGTGCTCGACTCGATCATTTACAATTATTCGTGGCCGCTTTTTCCCTACATCTGGAACGAAATCAAATTCCAGGTCGCATACGGCGCCGACCTCGAATTCATTTCCAAGACAATGCAACGTGTGACCGAGGAAGAACTCGGCGAAGAAATGTTGAAACGTGTGCAGGTTTTTCGCGAACTGCTCGCAAAGACTCCGGTCGATGAGTTGGAAGTGCGCGAACATCCGCGCGTCATTTTTCGCGTTAACGACAACACCTGGCTGGAAGCGATCGTGCGTTACGTCGTGCCGCCGCGCGAAGCCGGTCGCATCAAAACACGCTTGATCAAAAAACTTCTCGCCGCTCTCAACGCGGAACCAGATCGAGTCATGTTCCCGGCGGGCGCGAATCGGTAAACGTTCTGTCATTCCGAGCGGAGCAGAGTGAAGCGCAAGCGAGGAATCTCGCGCCATCAGCTTCCGGCCATTTGCACGCGACGAGTTCCCCGTCGATAACTTGCGCCGATGAGATCGGTGATCGTGTTAATGGTGGTTCTTCTCGTTTGGAATGCTGCGGCGCAACAAGTCGAGCGGCCAGCGCCTACGCCGATGCTCACATCAAAGCCGCCGGCACCACCTCCCAAACGCAAACCGAAACCGCTCGTGGCGCTGCCGAACTACGATGAGGAAACGAGCACGCGCCTCCAGATTTTTTTGGACAACAACAATTTCGGTCCGGGAAAAATCGATGGCAAGATGGGCGAATTTTTCCGCAAGGCACTCGTCGCCTACAAGGTTGCGCACGGAATGGCTCCAACCGGTGCAGTTGATCGCTTGCTCGCGCAAGTACCAACACCATTCACGACCTACACCATCACTCCGGAAGACGAGAAGTTGGTCGGGCCCGCGCCAACAAAACCTTCGGAGCAATCGAAGCTAAAAGCGCTGCTTTACGGTTCGCTTCTGGAATTTGTCTCCGAGCGTTATCATTCGGCTGAAGAATATTTGCAGCGACTGAATCGCGACAAGGATCTGGAGAAATTAAAACCAGGCGACACCATCACTGTGCCGAATGTCGTTCCTTTCGAGGTCGGAAAACTAAGCGAAGGTTTCGTGAAGCCGAATCCAGCATTCGCGAACCGAAGAATTATCATCGATACCGTCGAGCGCACGTTGGAGGTGCGCGAAAACAATACGCTGATCTACGAATTCCCGATTACGCCCGGTTCGACAAAATTGCCGGCGCCAAAAGGGATGTGGAAAATTCTCGGCATCGCGACCATGCCGTGGTTTCGGCATGATGAAGGCGTACTCAACTTCGGTGTGCGCACGGATGATTATTTCAATCTGCCGCCCGGACCGAATAATCCAGTCGGAATTCTTTGGATGGGTTTGAACAAACCCGGAATCGGAATTCATGGAACGAATAATCCCGAGACGATTGGACGCGCTGGAAGTCATGGTTGTATTCGGATGGCAAATTGGGACGCGGCGAAAATCAAAGATCTCGTCACCGTCGGAGACGTCGTCGGGATTTATTAGCTGTTCCGAGCGACGGTCATAGACCGCCGCTACGGAAATCCCGATCGCTGCCACAATTCGGACTTCACGAGTCCGAATTGTGAATAACGCTGATTAACGGACCGAAATCCGTGCTCCTCGAGAAATGACGACGGATTCGTTAGGCGGCGTGCGCTGATGCCGGCAACGGTTCGAAAGAAACAATGCATGGACCAGAGCCATGCTCTGGCGTGCCAATTTGCAAATAGCGTTGCCGGCATCGAAAAATCCGCCAACAGCCAGACGGCATCCCGCGTCGCGGCGCGCGCCAGACTTGCGACGACTTTTTCGATTTCGATTCCGGTGAAGCAATCAAGAAAGAAATGCGTGACGACCAGGTCGTAGGTGTTCTCGCCCGGCGACCAGGTCAGCACGTCCTCGTGCAGGAAGCGCACGCGCGCTTTGTTGCTGGCAGTGCGATCACGCGCGAGCTCGAGCATACGCGCGCTCGCGTCCACACAATCGACTTCGAGGTCCGGGTACTTGCGCAACAATTCGCGAAGAAATCGCCCATCACCCTCCCCCACAACCAAGGCGCGATTCGGTGAGGCTATCTGTTCGAGGAAAGCAACGCGCGCAATCTGCAGCTTGGTTCCAAACGCGATGGTTTCGAGCCAGCGATAATGCGGCGCGATGCGATCGAAACTCACGCGATCTTCAGCAGGTAAAGAAACAATGGCGTGAGGAGCACGAGATCCGCGAGCGCGGTTCGCTCATCGCGCGGAATATTTTCGCCTGACCAGTAAAGCGCCGCGAGCAGAAGCGCACTTGCGCCGATGCAATAAACCAACGGTGCGAGCGCTTTTGCCCCCGGAGCAATGATAAACGCGAACAGGGCAAACGAGAATGCACTCAAGGTCACGTATCGGTGAACACCGGGCCAACTCGTGGCGATGGAACTCTTATGCTGTTCCAAATCGAGCTCGCGCTCCCACACCGCGATGCTGATGCAATTCAAGGAACAGAGTGAAACAAAGAAGAGAAAGATAACAACGAAGTGAGCGGACCAATACAATCCCGGTAGGAGAGCGGCGACGCTACCAAGCGCGAAGAGGAAACCGACACATATTTCTTTTATCGGAAGAAGTCGCCAAATTTTGCCTAACCGGTAATTCACCGCGAGATAAACGAGGCAGATCGCGCCAATCGTCATTCCGATGCGAACGGTTGCTCGATCGAGCCGGTGCGAAATGATCCACACATCGATGAGGCCAATGCCAGCGATGATCGCAATCCATGAACGCTGATGCCGTTGGCAAAATTGCTGTCGCAGTGAGCGCGCACCGTTTTGGCGCAAATCCCACGAGTCCGCCAATCGATCTGCAAGGTAGATCAGCCATGCGGTGAGAAACAAAGCCGCGCGCGACGAAGCCGGGAGCGAGCCATGAAAGCTGCGCGCGAAAAATGATTGCCACGTGATGGCAACGATTGGCGCATCCAGACAGACGAGGTTGAGCCATACGATCGGCGTAATCCTTTCGCGCGGTTCGAGCGGGCGCAACTTCGCGACGTCACGCCGTTCAACTACAAGTTCGACCACTCCGAAATTTATTCGACTCCGGAAATGTTCGCAATCGCGCCAGTAATTCCGTTGTCACCGCCGCGGCGATCGTGCAATCCGTGTCCAACCGCGGTGGTGCCTAATCTGCAGGCGACTGAATCGCGCTTGCCCGTGTCATGGTTAAGCAATAAAATCACTGAAAGGAATGGCGCGATGAAAACAGAAAGCGGAATCCCGAGCAACAATGCGGCGGTAGCAGCCACGCCCAAGCATCTGCTGCAATTCGCGGTCGATCAGCGTTACGACGATTACACGCCAGTCGATCACGCGGTTTGGCGATTCATCATGCGCCAGAACATTTTCTTTCTGAAGGAATACGCGCACAAAGTTTATTTTCAGGGCTTGCTCGAGACCGGCATTTCCTCCGAGCGCATTCCGCGCATCCAGGAAATGAACGATATCCTTGGCAAGATCGGCTGGGGCGCAGTCGCGGTGGATGGATTCATTCCGCCGGCGGCGTTCATGGAATTCCAAGCTTACAAGGTGCTCGTGATCGCGTGCGACATGCGCCAGATCCATCACATCGAGTACACACCGGCGCCGGACATCGTGCACGAAGCGGCGGGGCACGCTCCGATCATTGTCGATCGTGAATATTCAAATTATTTGCAACGATTCGGCGAGATTGGCGCAAGAGCGATGTCGTCGAAAAAGGATTTTGAATTGTACGAATCGATTCGGCATCTCTCGATTCTGAAGGAATTGCCGAATTCCGATCCAAAGGAAGTCGAGGCGGCTACTCGCGAAGTCGAGGAACGGCAGAAGAATCTGGGCAACCCGTCGGAGATGGCGCTGCTCTCGCGCCTGCATTGGTGGACTGTGGAATACGGCCTCATCGGTACCTTGGAGAATCCAAAAATTTACGGCGCAGGTTTACTCTCATCGATTGGCGAATCGGTTAGCTGTCTCGAGTCGCACGTAAAGAAAATTCCCTATTCCTTCGAGGCAGTGGAGACACCGTTCGATATCACGACGAAGCAGCCGCAACTTTTTGTTTGTCGCGACTTTCAGCATCTCAGCGATGTGCTGGAAGAATTTGCGAGCACGATGGCGTTTCGCGTTGGCGGTTTGGAAGGAATCAACAAAGCGATCGAGTGTAAGAATACTTCGACGTGCGAGCACTCAAGCGGTTTGCAGGTCTCCGGAGTTTTCACCGAAGTCATCACCGATTCGGCGAAGAAGCCGATCTATTTGCGCACGACTGGGCCGAGCGCACTTGCCTATAAAGAGAAAGAGCTGCCGGGCCACGGTCGCGATTATCACAAGGATGGATTCGGTTCGCCCATCGGGAATTGGAAAGAAAGCGCGATTGACGAAGGGAAGACAGCGAAGCTCGAATTTGAGAGCGGCGTCATCGTTGAAGGGAAAGTCGAAGAGATTCGACGGCGTGACGACAAATTGCTGCTGATCGCGTTTTCAAATTGCCGCGCCACTTACGGCGATCGCGTGTTGTTCGATCCTGACTGGGGCACATACGACATGGCGGTGGGCGAACGCATTACTTCCGTTTTCAACGGCGCGGCTGACAAGGACGCTTACAACCAGGTCGCACTCGTGCCGAAGGAGCGCACGATCAAGATTCCTTCGGATGCGCCACGGAAGAAACTCGAAAATCTCTATGCGCAGGTACGCAAGATTCGCGAAAGCAAAGTCGGTTACGAGCGGTTGGGAGAGATTTGGGAGACTCAGCAGGCCGAGCATCCTGGCGATTGGTTACTCTCAATGGAAATTTTCGAGATTCTCGATGAGACCGAGCAACAGCCGCAGTTAAAGGAGCGAATCGAGAAATTCCTTACCGAGAAGAAATCGACGACGAAAGATTTGTCGACGTTGATCGGCTGGGGATTTCGCCTGGTGGAGTACCACAAAAAGCCGGAATTCGAGACCACGCTACACGCGTCGTCCAAGTAGCTTTCTGGGCCTAACGCCACCCAGCTGTCATTCCGCAGCTTTGTCATGTCGAGCGCAGTCGAGGAATCTCTCACTGTTGCGAGCAGTGATGCGCCGCAAGAATGAGAGATGTTTCGACTTCGCTCGACATGATAGGAATGCCTAACGAGTCGTTTGCTCTTAACTCTTCCACACGCCGAGCTTCTGCAATTCGGCGGTAGCGAGAGCGGCCCAGTTCGCATTCGCAGCCGGGCTGGCGGGACTGGGGTGCAAGACGCGGCCGATCTTCGGCAATCCATCTGGAAAGACTTCCTCGGCCCGCTTCGTCGCGAAATCGCCAACGCCAATTAACCATTCGGGTTCTAACGCACCGATGACTTCGCATAAGTGCCAATCGCATGCCGCAAACAGCGGTTTTCTCTCGGACGGCGGAAGTTTGTTAGGCGTGCGATTGCAACCGCTGCTCTCCATGAAAGCGAGCGGGCAATAGTTCAGAACAAAATGCGCCGCGAAAAATTTGTCAGCGCTGCCGAAGCGATCGGCAAAAAGCCGCCACAGCCGTTGCCCGCTGATCTCTGTGCGCGGACAATCGAAACCCTGAATCGGTCGCTTCGCATGAAACTGCGACGGTTGCTCAACGTGAGCCTGAATCCCGAGCCAGTCCCGCACAGCAGCGATCTCGCCGAATGGCACTCCTGTTTGTGCCATGCCAAACGGACCGGGATTCATCCCAAGAAAGACAACACGCTTCTTTTCGTTGGCGTATCGCCGTAGATATGATTCGTGGGCAGCCCACGCATACTCGAGCGGATTGTAGATATGGGTAACCGGAAGAGTGAAGTGCAGGTTGTTTACTGCATCTCGCAAATGCTCCGCCGCGGCGATTACCCGTTGAGATATTTCAGCGTCCGTTTGCATCACAATATCTGTAGCCTTCGCTATGCGAGGCGTCGGCGGCGGGCACAGGGCGACGGCTAAAGCGTTTCTTCTTTGAAATGCCGCTTGCCCTTCGTTGCCTTGGCGTACTCGTCCTTGCTCAGAATATTTTCATCAAGCTGCATGTCGGTCCGCAGAAAATTCTTGAACCAAGTCTCGATGCGTTCCTGCCGCTGCAACACTTCTTCGGTGAGATAATTTGCGTCGATATTAATGCAGATGGCGCCGACGACGCCGAATTCTTTGCGGATGATCGGTATCGTCGTGCATTTGAAACGACGCGAGCCGATATTGAGTTCGTAGTTGAGTTTATCTTCGTGCAGGAGCTGCCGCTTCTTCAGATCGATGAGCAGGTTGGTAGTTCCGTCGCGCAAATTGCGGCCAGTGACATTGTTTTCCAGGACGATGAGTGAATGCGCCGGATCGGCGAGATTGTGCAGCAAGATTTCGATGCCGGTATTTGGAAATGATTTGCCGACCAATCGAGTGAGGCGGACGTAATTCTCCAAATATTCGTTCGTGTCGTCGGCAATTTTGGCGCCGTCATATTTTGCGAAAAGTTTCGCGTATTCCTTTTGCTCCGCCGGCTCAAGCTGACCACGGACATTGTTTTGTTCGCCGATGAAAATCAATTGTCGCGCGGCTGTGTAGTCGTCGTTTTTGAGGAAGTAGTGCACTCCAAGCCGGAAATCTTTCAGGCTAAATTCCGGGATGTTGTCGCGATTGATCGTGAACGGATAGAAATCGTATTCCTCCAGATTTCGTCCAAAGCGTTTTCGTTCCCGATATTTTCCCCAGGCGAAACCAGCGCCTAACAAAATCAGTGAGGCAATAATCGAGGCGACCACATTGATCACTACGTCATTGCCAAAAGCTGCAATCATCGGTTGGAAGAAAAAATGTTTGGGGAAATGCAGGGAGCAACTACAAAGTGCCGCTCGCGTTCGTCAGGGAAATATTTTCCACCGCGACATCGGCGGGTCGTGAAAGCGCATAAGCCACTGCTTCGGCAACTTCGTTAGCCGACATCATTTTCTCGCGCGGCCAATCCCCCTCGATCGGTTCCCAAATTTCGGTATCCGTTGCGGCGGGATAAATGTTTATCACGCGGACGCCACGCGGACGCAATTCTTCGCGAATCGATTGCGAGAAACCTTCGAGCGCGAATTTACTCATGCAGTAGCCGCTCCAATTGGCAAAGCCGGTTTTGGCGGCGATAGAGAGAATATTTACGATACTGGCGCCCGGCTTCATATTTGCGCTGAGCTTTTGCGTTAATAGAAACGGCGCGGTGATGTTAACCGCAATAATTTTGTTCCATTCGTCGAGGGAAATCGAATCAAGCGGCTTCACAATGGCGACGCCGGCATTGTTGATCAATGCATCAAGCGGTTCCTGACCGATTGTCGCGGTCATTTTTTCGATCTGCGATTGATCGTTTAGCTCATAAAGCAAGAGAGTGGTTCGCGCGCCTTTGCCTTCAGCCAGGCCAGATGTTTCTTTGAGAGCGTCGCGATCGCGACCATGAAGAAGGAGCGTCGTTTGGGAATTGGCAAGCTTCTCCGCAATCGCGCGGCCAATACCACGACTCGCGCCGGTGATGAGCAATCGTCTCATGGCAGCCGCAGCGTAAAGCGATTGTTCGGTGTTTCCCATAAACGTAGCCTAACGAGCCGATCGTGGAGCCGCGGGTCGACTCGCGACCAAAGGGCATGAACGATATTTTCGCCCGTCGACGGCATCTTGCGAAAATCGGTTGTCTCGAGATCGAGATGTTTGTTGTCCCACGATCGCAAGCTTTCTTCGAGCGCGTTCTGCATGGCGGCGAAGTCATAGAGCGCACCACTGCGCTCGTCATAAGCACCGCCGATCGTTGCTTCCGCTTCGTAAAGATGTCCGTGTCCCAGCGGATTGCTGCACTTGCCGAAAAGAGAAATGTTTTCCGCTTCAGATATTTCGCTGATCTGCAAGCGATGCGCGGCGCTAAATCGGTGGCGCATGCCTAAAAAGTAATTTCCACCGCTCCAGTATTCGGCAAAGAAATCGTCGCGTTCATGAAGGCGCACGCGGTGAATGGCAACAGAAACTGCAGCACGTTCGTGAATGTAATTCGCGAGACTTTCCGTGGTAATCGGACGGTTCGTCAGACCAATAACGTCCTCATTTAAATTCTTGTGATCTAACTCCTGATAAAGCCCGGCGATGCAGCTTGCGACCAAGTCGTCGTGCACTGCCGGCGTATCATTGCTTCGAAATGTAAGGCGAACCCGATAATTGTGTCCGTGGAGTGAAGTCGAAACGCCAAACAACTTCGCATTCTCCTCCGTGCTGAGAAGCGGCGACATCGTGCGGCGTGCAGCAGAAAATCCGAACCAGTAGTTCGCTTCTGCAATTCCGCTCGAGTAGAAGGTCGCGCTGCGATCTGGCGATTCGACAAGGTGAACGGCAGCGAGGCTCGCGTTCAAATCGGCGAAATGCGGCGAAGTTTCAACAAAGAGCTGACGCGCGATATTCTCAGCGGTCGGAGCATTTTTCGTAAATGTCTCATGATCCTCATTCAAAAACTTGTGGTCGAAATTGGCAGCCACGACTTGCAACGCGCGCTTCTTGATCTCGCTGATGTTAACGAGCATTCCGTTGCCGGGGTTCGGATCACCCGACAAAATGAAATACGTGATATAGTTTCGACCGGTGCCGAAGCGCGCCGATGTCTCCGGCCCGAAAGCCGCGAGATTTTCCTCTTCGCTCCAGTCCGGAACGAAAAGACGGCGCGAGGCGGAAAACTCGAGGCGTTTACTGACCGTCAACAGCATGACGGAGCAAACCGCACCAGAAGCAATCGCGCAAATGGCGCGCTAAGGTGGAGGTCAGGCATCTTGCCTGGCCCGGCCGCCAGGCTTCCAGCCTGGCCAACGGCGAAGTTCCAACGGGCAGTATGCCCGTCGTCCGAGACAGGCTGGAAGCCTGTCCTCCACGCTACTATTTGAGCAACGCGAGAAACTCGGTGCGGGTGCGCGCGTCCTCTTTGAATGAACCGAGAAGACACGACGTTGTCATGATCGAATTTTGTTTTTCTACGCCGCGCATCATCATGCAGAGATGCTTCGCTTCGATCACGACTGCGACCCCGAGCGGATGCAGCACATGCATTAACGCATCCGCGATCTGCGTGGTGAGATTCTCCTGAATCTGGAGACGTCGCGCGAAAACATCGACAATGCGCGCGACTTTCGAGAGGCCGATCACTTTGCCACTAGGAATGTAAGCAACATGCGCTTTCCCGATAAACGGCAACAAATGATGTTCGCACATTGAGTAGAGCTCGATGTCTTTCACGAGCACAATTTCGCTGGCGTCGGAATCGAAGATCGCGTTGTTAACGACCTCATCCAGACTTTGGCGGTAACCATTCGTTAGGAACTCAAATGCTCGCGCGGCGCGTTCCGGCGTTTTCAGCAAACCCTGCCGCTGCGGATCTTCACCGACGGCTTCGAGCAACTCGTGAAACGAGCGCTCCATCGTGCTGCGCTTGGCCGCGCCGCAGCGAGGGATTTCGCGCATGCGGCGTGAAGCCGCTTCGAGTTCGCTCTCGTGATTTGTGGACGCGATCAATCGAGCCAGCTCAGCGGATATTTGTCATCGTCCAGCTTCAACGCCGCTTCAGTCAGCTCCAGCGTATGCTGGGTGTCGAACATGACCGCGAGCTCTTCTGTGCGCTGCGCGTCTTTGCTCGCCATGATCGTGCCCGGATGCGGTCCGTGCGGGATGCCGCGTGGATGCAAAGTGATCGATCCGCTTTCGATGCCACGTCGGGAACCGAAATTTCCCCGCACGTAAAACAAAACTTCGTCGGCTTCGACGTTGTCATGCACCCACGGAATCTTGACCGCCTCCGGATGGGTATCGAGCAGCCGCGGCGCGAAAGTACAGACTACATAACCACGAATCTCAAAAGTTTGATGAATGGGCGGCGGTTGATGCACGGTGCCAGTGATCGGCTCAAAATCGGCCGCGTTAAAAGTGTAAGGATAAACGTGGCCATCCCAGCCGAGAACATCGAAGGGATGATGCGCGTTTACTATTTTCGTGAGGCGGGGCCCGTCTTTGACAAGAATCTCGACGTCTTCCTCTTTGTCGATCGTGAGCAATTCGGTCGGGCCATGAAAATCGCGTTCCGAGTACGGAGAACCCATGCGAATCTGGCCGTCGCCATTCAAATAACGGCGCGGAATGCGCACCGGAGCGAACGATTCCAAAATGAGGTAATCCTCTTCCTGCACATTATCGGGCACGAGCCGATAAGTGATTCCGCGCGGAATCACGATGTAATCTTCCGCGCGATATCGCAGTTTGCCGAACGCGCTCTCTAACGTTCCGCCGCCCTTGAAAACGAAGATGATTTCGTCCGCGCCGCCGTTTTTGTAATACTCGAACTTGCTGTAGGCCTTCTCCGGTTTGCCGCGATAAGCCACGATGTCCTGATTGAACATGATCGGGATGCGCCCGGTATAGAGGTCGCCGCGACGCGGAATGTTTGCGGTCTTAAGGTGATGATGCCGTAACGGAATATCGCCGGCACGTTTGAGTTCTTCGCACTTGAGCAACTCCACACTGCGCACCCGGGTCGGCGGACGGATGTGATACATAATGGAGAAGGCTTCGTTAAAACCTTCGGTCGTAATTACGTGCTCGTAGGCGATGCCCTCATTCTTGTAGCCGCCATTGGACGAGCCATTACGATGAAACCAGATGTGATGTTTTCTCGGAATTTCTCCGAGCTTCATATATTGCGGCATATCGATTCCTCCCTACAAATTGCCTCGAGCGTCCTGCTCTTTCTCTAAAGCTTCGAACAAGGCTTTGAAATTACCTTTACCGAAACTCTTCGCGCCCTTGCGCTGAATGATTTCAAAAAAGAGCGTCGGCCGGTCTTCCACTGGCTTGGTGAAGATTTGCAGCAGATAACCTTCGTTATCGCGATCGACCAGAATTCCTAACCGCTTCAACGGCTCCAGATCTTCATCAATGTGACCCACGCGATCCGGCAGCGTGTCGTAATAACTTGTTGGAATATTCAAGAACTCGATGCCGCGCTTTTGCAATTCTGTCACCGTCGCAACGATGTCTTTCGTCGCGATCGCGACGTGCTGCACGCCTTCGCCGTTGTAGAAGTCGAGATATTCTTCGACCTGGGATTTTTTCTTTCCTTCCGCCGGCTCATTGATCGGGAATTTCACGAAACCATTTCCGTTACTCATCACTTTGCTCATGAGCGCGGAATATTCCGTCGAAATATCCTTGTCATCGAAGGTGAGGATGTTTCGGAATCCCATCACATCCTCGTAAAATTTCACCCACGGATTCATCTGGTTCCAGCCGACGTTGCCGACGCAGTGATCGCAATACTGCAAACCGGTCTCGAGCGGATTGTAATTTGATTCCCATTTGCGGAATCCCGGCATGAACGGCCCACTGTAATCGCCGCGCTCGATGAAAAGATGAACCGTCTCGCCGTAGGTATGAATGCCACTCATCACGACCTTGCCCTGATCGTCTGACAGCGTCTTCGGTTCGAGAAAACTTTTGCCGCCGCGCTTGGTCGTTTCTTTCCAGGCTGAAGTTGCGTCTTCCACTTTCAACGCGATCGCTTTCACACCATCGCCATGTTTGTAAACGTGATCGGCAATTGGATTCTCTGTGCGCACCGGCGTGGTGAGAACAAATGTCAGTTTGTTCTGACGAATGGCGTAACTGGCGCGATCTTTCACACCGGTTTCCGGGCCGGCATAGGCGAGGGATTGAAAACCAAACGCTGTTTTGTAGAAATGCGCAGCCTGTTTCGCATTACCGACATAGAACTCAATGTAATCGGTGCCTTGCAGCGGGAGGAAATCCACTTCCGCAGCAGGCGCACTCTTCGGCGCTAAGGTAGTTGTTGTGGCCATAGGTATTTGGAGTTGGAAACGCGGGCAACGCGTCAGTCAATTATAGTTCGTCATTCCTCGGTCGCAAGGTTGTGACGCTGCAACCTTCTACGATGCGGCAAGCAGTGGCGGACCCTATTTCGACGCGGGCGCGGCGACGAGTTTTTGGAAGCGCGGATCATGTCGGAGCGGATCGAACATGGGATCGAGCCGGAGCAGTGCAGGAGTCAGCGGCACGCTCACAGCGCCATCGTACGGTATCGAGAGTAGTTTCTGTAAAGCGGCGATGGCGCGGTCGGGTTCTCCTACCTGCGCCGCGACCCGGGCGAGGATCTCGATCGCAACGGGACCAGCCATCGCGTCTTTCTCGATCGGGATCGCGGCCATGGCCCGCTCCGACAGAGCCAACGCGGCGGCTTTGTCACCGAGGCCCATATTGGTCAGCGCGAGATCTCCAATGAGGTTACGATTTTCCGGCTGTTCTTTGAGAAAAGGTTCCAGTTCGCTGCGCGCCTGTCGCCAACTTTCCTGCGCGGCGGCATGGTCGCCGGCGACTTCTTGCGCCCAGCCTAACCAAAAGCGCAGGTCGCCGTTGTAATAACCCAACGCCGGATCAGGCTTGGCCAGCATTTCCTTCAGCCGAGGGATGATTTGTGCAGTGCGGCGCTCCAGGATCGATTGGTAAACTTGTGTTATCAAGGCCGCGGGGTCGTCGGCCGCCGGGTGGAGCGGAGCGAGGATCGCCGAGGCACGCGGCAGATCGCCCTCGGCTTGTGCGATAGCCGCCTTTTGCACGAGGGTATCGACGTCGTCCGGTATGATATCGAGAACCTGATCAAGCTTCCGCAGTGCTTCGGAGAAACGACGAAGGTCGACATAGGAACCCGCATGCTGTTCGAGGAGGGAAACGTTGCGCGGGTCGAGCCGCTCGGCTTCGTTAAAATACGACTCGCTCCGGTCCCACCGGCCTCGCCTCCGCGCGACATAGGCCAGCGATTCCGGAATCCGGCTGCTATTCGGCAGGAGCTGGCGCGCTTGCTCAAAGTAACGCACGGCGGTGTCGTAATCCTTTAGACAGGCGTAGTGGTAATAGCCCTTGGCCACTACTGCCTCGCCGAGATTGGGCTGAAGA
>JBBRYI010000016.1:0-65232 GCA_038237805.1 Chthoniobacterales bacterium
CCGGGGCTCTCGCCGCCGCCAACGCGCTGACGAAGTCCGGTCTGTTTAAAGGACAAACCAATGAATTCTTCCGCGCGCTCTTTACGCTCGCAGCGGAAGCGGACAACGCCCGACGCCATTGCGATTAGTTCGGCTAACGAGCAATTGAGAGCGGCTGCGGGCCATGGCCGCCGTACGGAACGAGGGCGTTGCAACGCAGCGCCCTCCTTTCTATCGCGTCATGATTCCTTCCGCGATATCGACGCGGAACGTTTGCTTTGTCTTTTCCTTTCCGAAAGTCAACTCCGCGTTGTACTCGCCGCTCGAGACAAATTTCTTCGCGTCGTCGCCACCGTACTCGACCAATAGATCCTTGCTCGGCCGCAAATCCCAATTCAACCGCGTCAATCCCGGCGTGCCGGCCGCTTTTAGATTTGCCACCGGTTGCCCTGCCTTATTCGTGATTGCGATCTTGATTTCATCACCGGTGAATTCTTTTACCCAAACCGTGAAGAGCGCGCCTTCGGGCGGATTTTCGCCGCGATAGACCCCTTTGCCATTGAAGTCGGCGAAACCAGGCAGCAAATAAAAACCTTTCACCGGCGGGACGCTAAAAAGATGCGCCGGTTTTGCCGCGATCTCCGGAGTCAAATCGCGCAAAGCCCGCGCGTCATCAATGATTGCGATGCTGCGGCCGTGCGTCGCAATGACCAGATCGTTTGTCCGGGGATGAATTTGCAAATCGTCCACGCGTACCGGCGGTGCGTCGGTGATTCGCATCCAATGGGCGCCTTGATCAAATGAAGCGAACAAACCGAAATGAGTTCCCGTGTAGAGCAACTTCGGATTTACCGGATCTTCGCGCACAACTTCGACCGGGTCGTTAGGCGGCAAACCTTCGCCGACGACGCTCTGCCACGTCTTGCCGAGATCGCTTGTGCGTAAAATCATCGGTCGATCGTCGCCGGAGCGGTAAGCATTCGTCGCGACATATGCGACTTTCGGATCCGTCGCGCTCGGCTCGACCCGCACGATCCATTGCCCGCGCGCGGGCTCTGGAAGATTTTGTGTCAGCTCGGTCCAATTGCCGCCGTCGTTCTCCGTTAGCCAAAGCCGGCCATCGTCCGTACCCGCCCAAAGCATTCCGGCACGCACTGGCGATTCGGCGAGCGAATAGATGACGCCGAAATTCTCCGCGCCGCTGCCGGTCGCATCGATGCGCTTCGGATCGTTCTGCGTCAGATCAGGACTGATGACCTGATATTGTTCCGCACGATTCGTTAGGCGAAAAACACGATTACCCGCAAGATAAAGAACGCCGGGCTTGTGCTTGCTGCCAATGAGCGGTGAATTCCAGTGAAATCGGTAACGCGTTTGCCCTTCGGGGGGTTCAGGACGCAGGTCGCGCTTTTCACCCGTGCGCACATTGAAGCGATGAATATTTCCTTCCTGGCTTTCGGCGTAAAAAATATCCCGGTCGCTCGGATCGAAGACAACGTAGAAACCATCGCCCCCCGTCAACGCGATCCAATCGCTGTTGCGAATTCCTTCTTTGCTCGGCACCCGACTTGGTCCGGCGAAATTTTCATTGTCCTGCAAGCCACCGGCGACTCGATAGAACGGCTGTGTGTCGTCGAGTGAAATGCGATAGAATTCTCCCGCGGGAATGCGATTGAGATGTTCCCAGCCCTTGCCGGCAGCGTAGCTTTGATAAACGCCGCCATCCGTTCCAAGAATCAGCCTCTGACAGATTGGGGGCTTCGGCGGTTTGTTTTTGTCTTCCGGTTTTGGCGGCTTCGGGACTGGCGCGCTGTTCGGTTGAATGGCCAGCGCATGACAATCGGGATGCACTTTTTCGGAAAGATCTTCCCGAAAATTCTTGCCGCCTTCGTCCGAAACAAGAACCGCCATGCCCAGGATGTAAACGCGCTGATCGTTTACGGGGTCGATGCGGATTTGGCTGAAATAGAACGGACGCGGATCGATGTCGCTTGTGCGCGTCCATTTTTCACCGCCATCCTCCGAGCGAAAAACACCGCCGGCCCGGTTGTGAATAGTGCGTATATCGCTCGCCCCGCCCTCGTCGCTATGCACGACCGCCATCACGATTTTTGGCCTGCTCGCAGAAATCGCGAGACCGATGCGGCCGGTCTGACCAGGCAATCCGCCCGCTAGTTTTTTCCATGCTCCGCCGCCATTCGTGCTTTTGAAAATTCCGCCAACGTCATTCCCGTTCGTCGCCGTCACACCGGAAGCAAAGGACCAGGCCGTGCGCTGCCGCGCGTAAAGCGATGCGTAAACAATTTCCGGATTTGATGGATCGAGGATTACGTCACCACAGCCAGTGCGTGAGTCGTTAGGCGCGGATGCTTGCAGAACTAGCTTCCATGTCTTTCCGCCATCCGTCGTTTTGTAAAGACCGCGTTCGCCACCGTCCTTCCACAGATTTCCCATCGCCGCGACATAAGCGACTTCCGGTTTCGCCGGGTGAACCACGATGCGCGCAATGGTGCGGCTCTCCTTCAGTCCGACACTTGTCCAGTGCTCTCCACCATCAATCGATCGATAAACACCATCACCCCACTCCGAAGAATTCCGATCGTTCGCTTCCCCGCTTCCCACCCAGACAACATCAGAATCCGATGGCGCAATCGCGACCGCCCCGATGGAAAGCGTCGGCTGTTTATCAAAGATCGGATTGAAGGTAACGCCGTTATCGCCGGTCTTGAACAAACCGCCGTGCCCGAACCCGACATAGAAAACTGCCGGATTGCGTGGATCAATCGCGATGTCCGAAACGCGACCTCCCATCACCGCCGGGCCAATCCAGCGCGCTTTTAAATTCTTAAAGAGAACGTCAGTCAGTTGCACCGGTGTGGCTGCCGGCGACGACTGCGGGCTTGCAGATGGCGCCGGCGAACTTTGCGCTACAGTTGGCGACGGCGACGGCGAGGACGTCGCAGAAGCTGGACTCGTCGGTTGATCTTCCTGGCTGCGCAGCGGCTGTGTCAGCACCGCGAACGTAAAGAAGCAGCAAGCCAAACGAATGGGTGAGATCGTCATGACAAGCTTTAGCGCAACTTTTCTCGTTGCGCGACCGCGTGTTGTTGCGGCCGCAGCTGGCGACAGCGCTCTGCGCCGCTAGCTCTTCCGCTTCTCTTCGAAATCAATCATATCGCCGATCGTCTCGATATCCGCGCGATCAGCAATGCCGAGCTCCTGCTTCATTTGTTCAAGCACCGGCGTTCGAAAATCCTTCCAACCGAATTTCGTCATGAACTCGTTCCAAACCATCAGATCGCCTTCATTGAGTCGCCGGCCTTTTTCGAAACACCATTCGAGAATTTCCTCGTCGCTTCCTCCCTGGAGCACGCGCTCGCGTAATTCATCGTAATTCACCCGCAGAAAATTCAGGCACATCCCATCGGCAGAACGCCGTATCCCCATGTTCGCATGATATGCCTCATCCAGTTCGCCTTTCGCGCGCAATCGAATCTTATCGAGCATGCGCGGGAGATACGTCATCCCACCGGCTTTCTCTTTCAGACTTTTTGGGTAGGTGCTCAAAATCGATTATGTTTCGAAACAAACACGACGGCGCTCAAAATGGAGAAGTCATTTAAGAAATTCAAGACATTCGCGGAGGCGGAGGACGCAGACCGCAAATTCTATCGCAAGCTCACCGGCGAGCAGCGCCTGCAAATCCTTCTTGAACTACTCGCGCCACTGCAAGGCGATGGTCGAATAGATCGCACCGTAATCCGAAAAAGGAAACTAGGAGACGATACCCCTGATTGAACTCGCTTAATGTTTTCGTTCGAGCTGAATTTGCTTGAGCAACGCGATCTTCACTCGCTCCACATCGTGCGCGAATTTGACCGTCGCATCGAGCGCCTGGGGATAAATCTCGAAACGCTTTCGCAATGTTTTGGTGGCCGGATCGTAAAAGAAGGAAATGTCCTGATCGAGATTCGGCACGATCAGCTCGTCGCTTAATTTCTGGTAACGCGCCATGTCGCTCAGGCCCCAGCGAATCACGGATTCAAGTTCGCGCAGGGCGACGAGCGTTTTCACCTCAAGCAATTCGACGCCGCCGGATTGCAGCAGCGTAGCAATGTCGCCCGGTGTGTAGTCTGTCTTAAAAACAAACGGTTGCAGCGGAGGCATGTTGCCGGCTTCAAGCGCGCGCCGAAACTCGGCCGCTTCTCGTTCTTGTTGCGCGCCATTCACTTTTCCGCTCTCGATTCCTTCGCGCAATGTCTGCTCCAGCGTAGCCAGAATTCGATCGCGCCGTTTCGCATCCTGCCGATGCTGCTGATAATTGTTCAGCCAGAACGCCGCATAGACGCCGACAAAAACCAAAACCAGTTCGGCGACCCACCGCCCGGAACGTGAGAGATGAGAATGCTTTTCCGTTCGTTCGCTCATTGTTTCGACAGTGACCATGCCCTAACACACGCCTACGGCTACAGCGCGCAATGGCACATCATCGGATCCCAGAATGAGATTTCTCTACTTCGCTCCGAATGACAATCTGAAAAGCAATCCAAGCGCCGTTTCATAACGCGCTTCAGAAAGCTCGACGATCACCGCGTCGAACGCCTTTCGATTACTGGTATTGCGTATCGCTACATCGCGTATTACAATTGCGGAGATGACAACCATTACCTGCAAGATTCCTGAAAGGCTCGATCTGCAGCTGGAGGCGCTCGCGCGCCGGAGGCGGATAACGAAGTCGGCTGTTCTCCGGGAGGCGTTGGAAAAAACGACGAGTGGCGCTGCGCGAAAGACGATCTTGTCGGCTTACGACATGGTGAGAAACCTTGCGGGTAGCCTGCGAGGTCCGCGTGATCTTGCGACTAATCCAAAGCACCTAAAGGGCCTCGGTGAGTAACATCATCGTCGACACGGGTCCGCTCGTCGCGTTGCTTGTTCGAACCGAAGCCCATCACGAATGGGTTGTGCAGCGTTGCCGCGAATTGTCGGCGCCATTTCTCACTTGCGAGCCAGTGTTAACCGAGACTTGTTATCTGCTCACCCGATTGCACGATGGGCCGCGCAAGTTTTTTGATCTACTCGGAAGCGGTTTGTTAAACGTCGAATTCGATCTTCTCGCGGAACGCGAACCGCTGCGAAAGCTGATTCAGAAATACTCCAATCTCCCAATGTCACTCGCTGACGCCTGTCTCGTGCGAATGGCCGAACTTAATCCCAAGACTTCGGTCTTTACCCTGGACAAACACTTCCGCACTTATCGCAAGAACGGCCGACAACTCATCCCGCTGATCGCACCGTAGCCCGCCACTTCGTTTCTTGCGCTGCGGTTTGTCCGATTGGAAGTCAGCTTTCAAGCGACATCGCGTCGAAGCAAGCCGATGATTGCGCTCGTATCTGCGATGCAATCGATTAGCTCAGCCATTAACGAACGCACTCGAAAGCGTTCGCTACATCCTTCTCAAACTTGTCCCATTCCTCGACGGTCATCTCCGCACCGTTGCGATCCAAAGAATCAGCGCGGACATGAATCGAGTACACATTTGGACGACCTTTAACCGGTACAAAATCAAGGTCGTGCTTGAAGTCCTCGATAAATGTTCCTGTGCTCACAGTCGAATAGTATTATGAATCGGCGCGATTCGCGCAATCTGCGGTCGAATTATACAAACTAGGTGGTGGCGAGACTCTTCTCAACTGCCGAGCACATGTTCCAATCGATCATGTATCGATCTTACATCGCTGGGTTACTCTTCCAAGCTCCAGCGTGAGCTGGAGCAATGTCGATAGCTAGTTCTGATCCGTGACTTCTCTGCAGCCGCTGCCTTGTTTGGATTCGCATGCAGAGCCCATGTATTGCGGTATTCTTTTGCATGGCGGATGAATATCTGCGTCTGGGTGACATCCCGACAGACTTTCAAAACGTGCTGATGCGTGAGTTCGTCCCGTATTCGGTGGGAATGGGATGGGTTTCGTCACAGAAGAAGCAAGCCTTCGCGCCCTTCGGATCTGGAACGTTTGTGAAGAAAAACGGAACCGTAGGAATCCTGACCGCACGACATTGTGTTACACAAATGCACCGCCAATCTGCCGGACATGATCGAGTCGCGCTATTACTCCGGGATGCGAGAGCGGTCTACCTGCCATCAGATTCGTTGATTGACCATCGACTAACAACTCCGTTAACTGAAGAGTATGGACCTGACCTCGACTTCATCGAAATTGCTCCGTGTGACCAGCTACAAACTGTCTTGGCTATTGCATCAGTGTGGTCGCTCGACCGTGACTTTGAATCATTGTTAAAAGAATTTTCGGCTGAAGGTTCGTTCCTAGCTTCGTTAGGGTTTCCGGAGGAAAGATGCAAAACGCTGCCTCTTCAGAACGGATTTCGACGTGTGGCTTACCACTTAACGTGCAGTCATGTTATTCAGAAGGGCGACATAACCGAACAGGATGGGTGGGATTACGTCCAAAGCAAATGCTTCTACTGCGATGAAAACGATCTACCCCAATCTTTTGGCGGCACAAGTGGCGGTGGAATCTGGGCGCTGCAAGTCTTGAAAAATCGAGCAGGTGGCAAATTGAGTATCGGGAGGTCCGCGCTTGTAGGCGTTTCGTTTTACCAGACAAACCTAGAGAATAACATCAGGCATGTACGCGGCCATTTCATCAAATCGATTTACGATGTGGTGTGGAGAAAACAACGCGCGTAATTGGTCCCCATTCTTCCCGAATGCAGAGTCAAATGTTTACAAACGCGACCCAATTCCACTCCCTCCTTCATTAGGGAACCCGTTCAAAGGTATCCGCGACAACCGCCTAACGAGCGCAAGCTAGGCAGCTTCTAGGTTTCTGATCTTGTTCCAGCAGACACCGCAGAAATATTTGAAAAAATGTGTTTCATTACTGCATCCTGGATGACGCGCAGCTGCGATGTGGAGTGCATCGATAATCTCCTGCGCCGGTAAACGGTCAAGAAACACGCGGACTGTGCTTTCTCGCTGACCGGAGATCCTCCACTCATTCGGATCTTGGCCGTCGAGAGTAATCCATGCGTCTGAAATTTCGCGCAACCACTCCTCTCGCATTCGCGCCCGTTCCGCCAACCATTGTTGGTATTCTCGTAATTGCTCAAATCGGTCGCGCTCCGCCTCTTGAATTACACCAAGCGATTGCGGCTTATTAGTCAGGAGGCCTGCGGCTTTGCCACGGTTGCAATCGACACACGAAGTCACCAAGTTCGACACTTCATTTAGTCCACCCTCAGCAATCGGGAGGATATGGTCGATCTCTAAAATAACAGTTGGCGGCGTTCTTCCGCAATACATACAGCGGAATCCGTCGCGCTTAAAAATATCGAATCGTCTGCGCATCGAAACTTTTGTCCGCTTGTTATTCATTATCTAGCCTCCTCACAGTATTGCTGCTAAACAAGCTTGGCTTAGCTGTAATCAACCCGTCTCGACCCGACTCGACGCTAATCGACCCGAATTAGGCATCATCAGATCACAACCAACATCCGTATGCTTTTGAAGGAGGATTACGGGTTATCGACAAAAAGCAAAACAGCCGGGTCGTTTCCGACCCGGCTGCTGTAATTCATTATTGTTTCGCTAGCTTAGTAGTCCATTCCGCCCATACCACCCATACCGCCGCCCATTCCACCTGGAGGCATACCGCCACCTTTTTCCTTTTCAGGCATTTCGGTGACAATAGCTTCGGTAGTGAGCAACAGACCCGAGATCGACGCGGCGTTTTGCAACGCACTGCGTGTCACCTTGGTCGGATCGACCACGCCGGCTTTGACGAGATCTTCGTACTTCTCAGTCGCGACGTTGTAGCCTTCGTTGCCTTTGCGTGCCTTAACTTCCTGCACGATGAGAGCGCCTTCCTGGCCCGCGTTATCCGCGAGCTGACGGAGCGGCTCTTCGATCGCACGGCGCACGATTTGCACACCGACTTGTTCGTCGCCTTCGAGACCCTTGATGTTATCGAGCGCTTTCTGCGCGCGGATAAATGCAACACCGCCACCAGGGACGATGCCTTCTTCAACCGCGGCCCGTGTCGCATGCAACGCGTCTTCGACGCGCGCTTTCTTCTCCTTCATCTCGGTCTCGGTTGCGGCGCCGACGTTAATGACGGCCACACCGCCTGCGAGCTTGGCAAGACGTTCCTGGAGTTTCTCGCGATCGTAATCGCTCGTTGTCTCTTCGATCTGACGACGGATTTGAGCGACGCGCGCCTTGATGTCGGCGGATTTGCCTTCGCCTTCGACGATCGTGGTGTTTTCTTTGTCGATCGTGACGCGCTTGGCGCGACCGAGGTCTTCCAGCTTCACGTTCTCGAGCTTAATGCCGAGATCTTCCGTGATGCACTTGCCGCCAGTAAGAACTGCGATGTCTTCGAGCATCGCCTTGCGACGATCGCCAAAGCCGGGTGCTTTCACCGCGCACACCTGTAAAGTGCCGCGCAGTTTGTTCACGACCAAAGTCGCGAGCGCTTCGCCTTCCACGTCCTCAGCAATGATCAGGAGCGGACGGCCGGCTTTCGCCACTTTCTCAAGCAGCGGTAGCATGTCCTTCAAGCTCGAGATTTTCTTCTCGTGAATGAGGATGTGCGGATTGTCGAGCACCGCTTCCATCGCTTCCGCGTTGGTCACGAAGTAAGGCGAGAGATAACCCTTATCGAACTGCATGCCTTCGACAACGTCGAGGCTGGTTTCGATCGACTTGGCTTCTTCAACCGTAATGGTCCCGTCTTTGCCAACCTTGTCCATCGCGTCGGCAATAATTTCGCCGATTGTCTTGTCCCAGTTCGCTGAAACGGTAGCGACCTGCGCGATCTCGGTGCGGTCACTGACCTTCTTCGAGATTTTCGCCAGCTCGGCGACGATCGCTTCGACGGCTTTGTTAATGCCGCGTTGCAACGAAGTCGGGTTCGCACCCGCGGTTACGTTGCGCAGTCCTTCCTTATAGATGGACTCCGCAAGCACAGTCGCCGTCGTCGTGCCGTCACCGGCAATGTCCGAAGTCTTGGAGGCGACTTCACGGACAAGCTGAGCACCCATATTTTCATACGGATCTTCGAGCTCAATCTCCTTCGCCACGGTGACACCGTCTTTGGTGATGGTCGGGCTGCCGAATTTCTTATCGAGAATGACGTTGCGTCCGCTCGGTCCGAGCGTGGCCTTGACGGCCTTCGCCAGTTTCTCGATCCCACGCAGCAATGCATGCCGCGCGCTTTCATCAAATTGTAGTTGTTTAGCTGCCATAGTTATTAGTCGTTAGTTATTAAATGTTGTTGGAACGATTAACCAATAATGCCGAGGATATCGTCCTCGCGCATGATCAAGTAGGTTTCGTTGTCGATTTTGATTTCCGTGCCCCCGTATTTCGAGATCAGCACCTTGTCTCCGGCTTTGACCGTGAAATCGACTTTCTTGCCGTTGTCATCGATTTTGCCGGTGCCAAGAGCGACAACTTTGCCCTCCTGTGGTTTCTCTTTCGCGGTATCAGGGATAATGATCCCGCCCTTCTTTACTTCGCCTTCTTCGATCGGTTGCACAAGCACCCGGTCTCCGAGAGGTTTTACTTTTGCTGCTGCCATAAGTTGTTTCTTTCTCTCCTTTGTTAGGGTTTAGTGCCGGTAACAGCTCGAGGAGTTCCGAACTGTTGCCAGCAAATTGTTATTTCTTCTTGTCTTCGTCGACGACTTCGAACTCTGCGTCGACGACATCGCCGCCATCACGGGCGCCTGCGCCTTCTTCGGCGCCGCCGCGCGATTGCGTTTCCGGTCCCGGCTGCGGACCAGCTTGCGCACCTTGCGCTGCGGAAGCCTGTTTGTAAAGGTCTGCGCTGATCTCCTGGAATTTATTCTGGAGATCGTCGTAGCTACGCTTCATCGCGTCCGTGTCGTTTTTGTTAATTGCGTCACGAACCGCGGCGATCGCATCTTCAACCTGTTTCTTCTTATCCTCAGGGACCTTGTCGCCAAGATCCTTCAACTGCTTCTCAGCCTGATACGCAAGAGTGTCGGCGTTGTTCTTAATCTCGATTGCTTCCTTCGCCTTCTTGTCTTCCTCGGCGTGTGTTTCGGCGTCACGCTGCATCTTTTCAATTTCTTCCTTACTCAAGCCGCTCGAACCCGTGATGGAGATTTTCTGCTCCTTACCGGTGCCGAGATCTTTAGCTGAGACGTGCAGGATGCCGTTCGCATCTGTGTCGAAGGTCACTTCGATTTGAGGCACACCGCGAGGTGCCGGCGGAATTCCATCGAGATGGAATGTGCCGAGATTCTTGTTGTCGCGCGAGAGCGGTCGCTCGCCTTGCAGCACTTTGATCTCCACACCCGGTTGATTATCCGAGTAAGTCGAAAAGATTTGTGACTTACGTGTCGGGATCGTCGTATTGCGCGGAATCATCGGCGTAGCTACACCGCCTGCAGTTTCGATCGCGAGCGTCAACGGCGTCACGTCAAGTAAGAGCACGTCTTTGACATCGCCCTTGAGCACGCCGCCTTGAATAGCCGCGCCAATCGCAACGACTTCATCCGGATTCACACCCTTATGTGGCTCTTTACCGATGAGGTTACGCGCGATCTCCTGCACCTTAGGCATGCGCGTCATACCTCCAACAAGCACTAACTCGTTGATCTCTTTTTCCGTAAGCTGAGCATCCTTCAAGCATGCTTTTACCGGTGGGATCGTGCGCTGGAACAAATCATCGCAAAGCTGTTCCATTTTGGAGCGCGTGAGTTTCTTCTGAATGTGTTTCGGCCCGCTCGCGTCGGCAGTGACAAACGGCAAATTGATTTCGTATTCCTGCGTAGACGAAAGCGCGATTTTCGCTTTCTCGGCTTCTTCTTTGATCCGCTGGATCGCGTCCGGCTGCTTCGTCAGGTCGATGCCGCTGTCCTTCTTAAATTCGTTAACGATCCAATCCATGATGCGCGCATCCCAGTCATCCCCGCCTAAGTGCGTGTCACCGTTGGTCGCCTTCACTTCAAAAACGCCATCGCCGATTTCGAGAACCGAAATGTCGAACGTGCCGCCGCCCAAGTCATAAACGGCAATCTTTTCGTCTTTCTTCTTATCCAAACCGTAAGCAAGGGACGCTGCGGTCGGTTCGTTAATAATGCGCAACACTTCCAAACCAGCGATCTTGCCTGCGTCTTTTGTCGCGTTACGCTGCGAGTCGTTGAAATAAGCCGGCACTGTAACTACTGCCTGCGAGATTTTTTCGCCGAGCTTAGCTTCGGCATCGCTCTTCAACTTCGACAAAATCATCGCCGAGATTTCCGGCGGCGAGAAAGTTTTCTTCTGCCCGTTCACCTCGACCTGCACATGCGCGTCACCGTTCGCCGCCTTGACGATTTTGTACGGGACGCGTGTTTGTTCTTCATGCACTTCATCGAACTTGCGTCCCATGAAACGCTTGATCGAAAAAATTGTGTTCTGCGGATTGGTCACCGCCTGACGTTTTGCCGCCTGGCCGACAAGCCGTTCGCCGCTTTTAGTAAAGGCAACCACCGACGGCGTCGTCCGCGCGCCTTCCGAATTTTCCAACACTACTGGGTCGCCACCTTCCATCACCGACATGCAGGAGTTAGTGGTCCCCAAGTCGATTCCTAAAACTTTAGCCATTTGATATAATCCTCCGCAGCCCTTTTAGCAGGGGATATTCCGCAGTTGCGTTCCTCGCATTAAGTCGCTCTTAGTCAACTTGTTACATGTTGATTTGCACATTCGAGTTTTAGTTTGAGCGGGCCAAACTGGCGCGTTCTGAAAATGTTTTTCTGGGTCATTGAGCCAACGTGGCTCTGCGTTACCGTGGTATAACGGCTGCTCGAAACTAAGGAATGCACGAAGGTGGAAGCGCAGCAATTGGGGAAATCTGAGGCTGACATTTTTTTTAGTTGCCCGCAGTGCTCTACCTCGCTGGTCGTCAACCGTGCGGCTGCTGGAATGACCGTGAATTGTCAGCGTTGTGGGAAACCAACTGTAGTACCAACGGACGGCGCCAGTCCCGTCAGCGATCTACAAAGACAGTTGCGAGAAAACGAATCGCAGCGCACCGAAATTACGAACTATATCAACCAGCTAACTATTCAGCTACACCGCTGGCAACATCGACTCAAGAACTTGAACGAACGGAATAGTCAGTTGGTGTCCGAGATAAGCGATTCCACGAGATCGCCTAGGTAACTTAAGGCATCGGGGTTGTTACGACGCCGAGCTATACGTCGCTAACAAATGCCAAACTAAGGACGTGGCGTCGGACGGTTTTCGGGCTTTGGCTCTTTGGTATCGTAAGCCGGGCGGGGTCTAACGTGCTCTTGCGACTTGCATCCCACATCCAATCTCCACGCGACTTTGCCGGTGCGTGGCTCGGAGCTGCATAAATTATACGGGGCGGTTGCGACTGCTCGCGCGGACCTGCCAGGCCGAACCATTGATTGAACGGCTTCTCCCACGCAACAACGACGAGAAGCCCGGCTACAACAAGTTCAATTATAAGTCGCATACAACAGAGTTAAATAAACCTAACGTGCTCTTTGAATCGGCAAAAGTTTTGGGCGGCGCAATCGAACTGCATACGGAATGGTTAAAGCAATGATCAGGGCGGGAAAGATAATAAAAACTAACCATGTATGCACTGTGTCATAAGCGAGGCCGGTTCTACTTGCGATAAAGGCCAGGACTCGCATCCCTGCTGTTCTTACTCTTTGAGTTACTGAATTGCCGCGAACTGCCTGCTGATCGAAGAACGGCATCGTCCCCAGCTGCAAGGAATTTGACGTAGCATTCAAGCTAACAATTTCAGGAACAGTTAGCTCCGTCAAAGGAGCCTTCGCCACACCTGCATCGTGGCCAATTGTCGCCGAGTCGTAAGTTACTCCTACCAGGCGCGCGTTTGTATATCTGGCCGACTTGAGACTTAGAGCGGGCAGAGTTGCGTTTTTTTGTGCGACGATCGGATTGGGTTTTCGGGTCTGCTGATACACGCTTAACGCTCGCCCCCATTTTCCACGCAGCAATTCCAAGTGCGCGCGCAGTTTTGGCAACTGCTGTTCCATAACGCGAAGCTTCTCTAATATTGACTTCGCAACATCGGGAAAACTTTCATCAAAGGTATAAGGCGGATACTCCAAACCGGCTATGACTCCGGGTGTCTTCAAGTGTCGCACCTGGCCAGTGGAGCCAAGCAGAATCGAAGAGATCGCATTCTCTTTTCGAATGAACGGTACTCGATTGCCTCGGCATAAGAGGTCGAAGGCTCCTGATAGATCACAAGGCCCCGCGGCTCTTGCTGCGCAAATGTGCGCAATGAAAATTGCGATGAAAAAACTAATAAGAGAACCAAGGGGAGTTTACCAAGTATTCGAAAGCCTGTGTTAAAACGCGTAAGGTCTGCAAGCCTAAATTACTTTGAAACAGGCAAGGCGCTTTTTACGACAGTTTTCAGATCGTCGATGCTGCCATCGGTAAAAACAATCAAATTCCCATTTCCGTGGATATCGACGTTCTCAACAAACCAAGGTTGCCGAGGCCACTGATGTGAGGTTGTTGGCTTGTCATCGAATGGCATCGGCGTGTAATCGATGCGCGCATTGTCTACTAAGCTGTAGTCGGGATTTTGTATGAATTCCTGGAAGGTCGGGCAGATCCACGTTTTTCGAGTCGTGCCGAATGGTTCCAAAGCCGCGATCCAAGCCTTGGCAAAAGCACGAGAAGCGGAGCCACCCTTTCCGGTTAGGCGGATTTGCGGCCAACTGTAGTTCTGTTGGACGAATAAATTCGCCGCGACATACAGAGAGTGAAGGTTCGCGGTGCACTGTGCACGTTGGGCGCGCGCGCAGGCCCGACGCAACAGGAATTGTTAGCGTCGCCAGAATTGCAACGATGACCACGACCATCAGCAACTCAAGTAGAGTAAAGCCGGAGGTTTTGGGCTCCAAGTCAAGTAACCTTAAACCAGCACAGCATGTTTGGGGATCAACCTGATGTCGTGCTGCTAGTACTAGTATTTGCTGTGTTAGACTGTTTAAAAGCCTCTACTGCGAAGCTAGTAAACGTCAACGACGACCCAATTGTTGTCGTGATAAACGCGGAGCCTGCCAAGCGCGTATCCGCCAGTCCCAGAAACGTAGTTTTACCAGCCTCAACGGTAGCGGCAAGAATGCCATCGGCGTGTTCGTTAAGCGTAGTGACCGTTGAAGTACCAGCCGTAACAACAGGAATTGCTTGTATCGCGCCTCGGAAGATACCGGTTTCGGGATTTCCAAAGCCTCGAATAGTACCAACGAAAGTGCGTATTCCGGTAAAAATTGTGATCGTCCCAGTAGCCAGACCAGCGTCGGGTATTCCAACAGTAAAGATTCCAAGGGTATTTGAGGCATCAGTAGGCGTCATCACACCCGAGTAAGTACCGACTACGTTTTTCGCGACCGGATAAATTGGCCCTCCTTTAAGTGCGAAACCTTCTGATACGGTGAGAACGAGACACATGAGACAAGCCAGGAGGATTTTCATACGGACAAGCTAGAGAATTTCGCGGTTCGTGGTCAACGCGAAAGTTTGCGAGTTATTAGGTAATAGCTTCTGCTGCTGAGACAGCGGCAGCTACATCGGCTTCAATGTTCAAACCGAGTTCGAGCGCGACGCCGCGATCGTGCACAGGGTTGGTTGCAATAAAAGTTTGTCGCAGTGGATAACAAATTCGCGCCGGGGAAAAAAAAGAGGGCCTGGCCTTCGCGCGAAATCCAGCGCTACACTTGTTCGCCACGCGTGTGTTGAAAATGCACTTCACGGCTTCGCCCAAATTAAGTCGAAGAGCGGTTGATGATAGAGCGCTACTTCGAGTTACGGAAAATTATCGCGGCGCCCGAGGTCTTTGCGCGAATGGCTCGGAGAATTCGCTCTGAAATAATAAGACGGTCATAGACCGCCGCTTATAGGCTCAGTTCACCCAATGACCACCGGGCGTGGAAAGCGCGGGCAATTCGCCGGTGGAAAAATCTGTCTTGCCGATCGCACCCCACATTGGGATGCCGGTCGCAGCCTTCCATTTTTGCGACATGCTCTCGCCTGTGTGACAACCCCAGCTTTTGACGAAGGCCCCACGCGCGAACGCGCGCCGATCGATTTTAGTCAATTCCGTTTCGTGCAACCACGATTTCGACGCACTATCGAGCACGTTGCTGTAGTCGAACATGAAACACGCTTTGTTTGAGTGGCCGAAAAATTCAAACCCCGCGACCTTCAATTCGTGGCGCGGATGCCCATTGTTGATGTAATTGATGACGTCGCCACCCTTGCGAAAATAAATCAAGTTGAGGTGGTACTTGTCGCGCACGGAATTGATGTTGGCGATCAAATCCTGCTTCTCCTGCTCAGCGCGATCCTTGTAACCCTGGCCGTAAACCAGCCAGGTCATCATGGCGTCGGGACCGATCTCGGCGCGCAACTGTTCGGTGCGGATGCGCGCCGAGTGAACGAAGTTGGCCCACCAATGATCGTGCGGCTGCGCTTTATACTTTTCCCATTCGTGCATGGAGGGGCCACCAACGACGATGATGTATTCGCCGGCAGGAATTTTCGCTTGAGCGCTTAGGATTGCGCAAACGCAAAGGAGCAGTGGGAGAAGCCGTTTCATGCTTTTAATGGGAGCACTATTTATGCTTAACGTGCGACTCGCGCAAGCGACGGGGGGTAGGGCGCGCGTCTCGCGCGCCGTGGCGGATGTCTCGTCCGCCACAATAATTTTGAGCCGCGAGACGCAGCGCAACACGGGCGGGACGCCCGCGCTACCCGGTCATTCCGCGTGGAACGCATTCCCCAGCCATTCGCCAAACTGTCGAAATAGAACTCCAAGCGCTGCGCCCGGCGATTCCTTGATCGCCTCGACGATACGCGGACTGAGATCCTGTTGGGGCGAATCGGTTGTCCCGGACAAGTGGACCGTGGTCCACATGTAGCCATCGTGCTTGTGCGGGAAAACTTCGTCAGCTTTAGGCAACCAATCGAGTAAATGGGGCGCGACGCCGAGCTTGATCGCGCCGCCAAGCGTCTTTTCGTGCAAAGTCACTTCTCCTTCAACACGAATTTTTCCTTTGTCTTCGATCACGAGATTCTTCACATCGGTTTTCGGATAATGCCATTCGAGGTCGAGCCTGCACTCGTTCAACTCGAAGTGTTCGAGTCCCTTTTCGTTGGTTAATGCCGCTATCTTCCGGAGAAAAGGCAACTCGCTGACTCGTCCGCCGTCGACACGCAAAGTTGCGCTGCCACGCGACGTCTCGAGTTTTGTATTTTCACCCTGCCAATGAATTCTGGCGCTCGCCTGGCCGGCAACGTGTTCGCGCCATTCGTTAGGCGCCCACTCCGCGATCGGCATGCGCTCGAGATCGATTTTGAAATCAACGCTCCTGTCGTCGCGCGTTCCTGCCTTGCCTTCAACATGAAGTTGCCCAGCGCTTTCGGTCTTTGATTGCAAATCAAGATTGTAAAGAGCGAGCAGCGTCTTGGTGATCAAGAGATGCGTGTGCTGCAACTGCAACTCCGGAAACGGTGACATCTTTATTTCTCCACCACGCGCCTGATACTCGAAATCGCGACCGTGCGGGGTGATGAGCAACCGCGTCCCGAAAAATCCTGCGCGCTTCTCGCGAAATCGCCATGTCACATCGACCGGCTCGGACTCAACGCGCTTTAAGTAAACGCGATTCGGAAGAAAAATGGCATACCATGGTTTCGCCGGTGAGGGCTGCGGCTTCGGTTCGTAGACCTGGATGCCAACTTCCCCACCTTCAATACGAACTTCGTCGAGCTGCCATCGGCGGAGAAAAACTCCCAGTGGATTAAACCGCGCGCTAATTCCATGAGCTTCGAGCGATCGCATGGCTTTCGATCCATCTTTCGCCTGAAACTTCGCCGTCTCCGCTATCCATATTCCGGTGCGCTTGATCGGGTCGAAATGTGCATTCGCGAAATGCAGACCTTTCGCCGTTTCCTTTTCCATCTCCGCGCGAAATTTGTCGCTTTCGACCAAGCGCGTTAAGCGCGGATTCAAAAATCCTGCAGCACAAATCAACGCCACGAAAACAATCCCGACTATCGCGGCTGAAAGCAGCCAGCCTTTGCGCATTGCTAATTGAGTCATCGCTTCCCCGTCCGTTCGCGCAACGCACCTTCTACAGCCGGATTATTATTGCATCCAATCAGTAACGCCGGGCGGAAGCCTGAGCAATTATGATCAAAACATTACGTCTTACAATGGCGGCGATTATCGCCGCATTCACAATCGCTAGCATCAGCGCGGCGGAAAATCCAATGGTCGGTGGCGCACCGATGTATGCGAACAAAAACATCATCGAAAACGCGAGCAAATCGAAAGATCACACTACCCTCGTTGCCGCGGTCAAAGCGGCGGGATTGGTCAAAACGCTCGAGGGCGACGGACCCTTCACCGTTTTCGCGCCGACTAACGATGCGTTTGACAAGTTGCCATCCGGCACGGTCGATACGTTGCTCAAGCCCGAGAACAAAGAGAAGCTCTCCGGCATTCTTACCTACCACGTCGTGGCGGGAAAGATGACGGCAGCCAAACTCGCTCAGAAAATCAAGGCCGGTGATGGTTCCGCAGAATTGAAAACCGTGAACGGTGAAAAACTCACTGCAAAAATGTCGGGCGACTCGATCGAGTTGACTGACAGCAAAGGCAACATGGCCAAGGTCACGACTGCCGATGTCATGCAATCGAACGGCGTGATTCACGTTATCGATACGGTAGTAATGCCCTAACGAGATTTCTTCAAACGCGGGCGGCGCAAGGTCGCCGTCCGCGTTCCCCTTTAAATCTTTCGCGTATGAAAATAAATGTTTCTCTTTTCCTGGCACTTCTCCTTGTCGCTCTTGTTGCGAGTTCATTTCTGTCGCGCGCGCAACAAGCAGGCAAACCCGCGCAGACTCCGAAAAGTGCGCCGGTTGTTCCAACCGCTTCCGATCTCGCGCCTGCACCGAAAATCGTAAAGCCGGACCCAGAATGGAAAACGCAACTGTCGCCCGCGCAGTACGCCGTTCTGCGCCGGAAAGGAACTGAGCGCGCAGGTTCCAGTGAATTACTGCACGAACATCGGCATGGTTTGTTTGTTTGCGCGGCATGCGGCGCGCCGCTCTTTGGCAGCGATGCGAAATTCGAATCGGGGACCGGTTGGCCGAGTTTCACGAAGCCGTTTTTTCCCGAAGCTGTCGTAACGGTGAAAGATCGAAGTTTCTTCATCGAGCGCGAAGAAGTGCAATGCGCACGCTGCGGTGGCCATCTCGGGCACGTTTTTGATGACGGTCCGGCACCGACCGGATTGCGTTACTGCATGAATGGCGTCGCCCTGAAGTTCCAGGAACGACCGTAAGCCTGCGCACGGCTTTCGGCGTCGATGCGCCGAACAGACTTGTCAGGGAGTCGGGGATGAATTATCCCCGATCCACAGTGAGCGTGGCGGAATCAACGCAAAAGGAGTTGGATCAACAACTCATCGCGCGCGTCGCGCAAGGCGATCAAGTCGCGTTTGCTTCGCTTTACGACCGGTTGAGCGGTCCGCTTTACTCGTTAGGTTTTAAAATGCTGGGCGACGCGGCCGAAGCCGAAGATGCACTGCAGGAAATCTGTCTGCAGATCTGGCGACGCGCGGCGAGCTACGATGGAGCGAGAAGCAGCGTTTTTAGCTGGGCTATTCTACTTGCGCGCAGCAGATTCATCGATCGTTTGCGCGCGCGCGGGCGAAGATCGCGCATCGTTGTCGCGTCGACAGACGACGATATTAACGCGCTCGAAAGGGTGGAAGCATCCGCTGCTGAAAACACAACGGACACCATTGGTAGAAATGAAGAGGCTGCGCGCGTTCGATCAGTCCTAGGGAACTTGCCGGCCGAACAACGCCAGGCAATCGAGATGTCCTTTTTCTCCGAACTCACCCATCACGAAATCGCTGCGCAACTCGAGCAACCGCTGGGCACCGTCAAAGCTCGCATCCGGCGTGGATTGCTTCGGCTGCGCGACGAACTACGGAGGGCCAAATGATCGCTGACGAAAAACAGGACCTCGCCGCCCTTTACGTCTTCGGTTCGCTCGATGCGAAAGAAGAGGTCGCCTTCGAGTTGGCGATGCGCGATAACGCGGAGCTGCGAGAACTCGTGCGTGAACTGCGCGAAACTACAGGTGCGATTGCGCTTAGTGTTCCCAGCCAATCGCCGCCGGCAGAACTAAAAGATCGCGTGCTGCAGTCCGTTGCAGCCGAATCTCCCGCGCAAGCACCACACTCGTTAGGCCGAAAAAACATCGTGCCGCATCCAATGTCATGGATGCCATGGGCCATAGCCGCCTTATTTTTCGTCTCGTTAGGCGCGTTGTTCTATAACAACATGCAATTGCGCCGCGAAATCACAGCGATGCGCGAAGTGGATCCTTTGCTAGAAACAAACTTTGTCGCACTCGCGCCGGCGAAGGATGCGCCCGCCGAAGCGAAGGCGATGGTAGCGTGGCAACCGGATCAGCAAAGCGGAGTCATTCGCATCAAAGGATTGCCTGCTGCAGGGAAAGGGAAGGATTATCAGCTCTGGGTCGTCGACGCAGAGCACACCGACCCGATCGACGCCGGGATGGTCCATGTCGAGCCGGATGGAACTGCGCAAGTCCGCTTCAAACCGGTCGCCACAGCGCGCAAAGTGAAAGCTTTTGCCCTTAGCCTGGAGCGCGAGGGCGGAGTTCCAAAGCGGAAAGGACCTATTCTCCTAATCGGTAACGCCTAACGAGTCATCGAGACCCACTTCAGCTGATCTCCGTAGCCCCGTGTTCAATCTACGGCCAGCTCGCGGGCTTTTTTTCTTTCTACCGAAAAGGCGCGGGGATATTCTGCCTCGATGCGTCGCCGTAATTCGATCGTCGTTTGGGCAGCGCTGCTTTATTGCGCGGGGCAGCTCAATGCGACCACGCTAGTGGTCTTCAATGCGAACGATTCTCTTGCCGGCTCACTCCGCCAGGCAATTTTAAATTCTGCGGCCGGTGACACGATCGTTTTTCACATCCCGACCTCGGACCCGGGTTATGATCCTGCGACCGGCGTCTTCACGATTTCGCTGAGCTCTGCGGAGCTGGCGATCAATCACAACCTCGTCATCGATGGCGGCACTAACAAGATAACGGTGCCAGCGCAGTGCTGCCGGCGGAACGCCGCAGCTGCGGATCTTCCATGTCACTGCCGGGACCGTGACCATCACTAACCTAACAATTGCGAGAGGTGACACGTCCGCTAGTCCAGGGGTGGTCGGGGCCGGCATTTTGAACCTCGCGAATCTGACGGCCAGCAATTGCACATTTTTCCACAACGATACCCGAGATGGCGGCGGGGCAATCGACAACAATACCGGTGCCACGGCGGTGGTGAGCAATTGCACCTTCTACAGCAACTCGAGCATCATTCAGACGGGCGCCATCTACAACAGTGGAACCCTTTCGGTCAACAACAGCACCATCACTTCGAATAACGGGGCCTTCTCTAACTCCGCGGGCGGGGTAAACAACGTCGGCGTCGCGCATGTGCGGAACAGTGTCATCGCCGGAAATTCTGGGATATCGAAAGATGTTCGAGGCGCGTTCATTTCCGACGGCTACAACTTCATCGGTGTCGGGGACTTTAGCAGCAGTGGGTTCGGCAATGCGGGATCGCACGATCAAGTGGGATCGAGCGGGTCGCCCGCCAATCCGATGCTCGGCCCTTTAATGGACAATGGCGGACCCACGCAAACCCTGCGGCCATTGCCAGGAAGCCTCCTCATCGACCAGGGCGACAGTGGCCTAACGACAGATCAACGCGGCTTCCTGCGGCCGGCCGATCAACCTGGAACTCCGAATGCCGGCGATGGCAGCGACATTGGCGCGGTGGAAGTAGGAGCGCCGCAAACCGGACCGACGTTTACGGTGATGAACACTTTTGAGCGCGATGAAGGCGCTTGTCGGGTCGATAGCTGCACGTTACTCGAAGCGCTGAACGCGACGAATGCGAATCCGGACGCGAACACAATCAATTTCGCGGCCGGAGTAACCGGCCTTATCGACACTCTAACTACGCCGATTGGATTGTACATCAATAATCCGGTGACGATCAACGGACCTGGCGCGCGCATTCTCGCCATCCGCGGCGGCGGCGGGCCTCCCTTTGGGATTGGGAGGATGTTTTTCGTCGATGCGAGTAATGTAACCATCGCGGGACTAAAACTCGTTAGTGGCTTCGTCTCGAATGACGACGGCGGAGCGATCTACCATAACAGTGGCACTCTCACGCTAACCGATTGTACACTTGCGGGTAATGTGGCGGACCCTGCGACCAACGGTGGCGGCGCCATTCTCAACCAGGACGGGACGACGCTCAATTTGGTTCGTTGCACCTTTTTCCAGAACTCCACCAACTCACTCGGAGGCGCGATCTACAACGGGGGCATTTTGACCGCGACTAACTGCACTTTCTTTTCCAACAGCGCACTGAATGGTGGCGGAATTATCTCGCGGTTTGTGAACGGGTTGAGCAAGACCACGCTCCGCAATTGCACGATCACCGGCTGCTCCGCGTCTTCCACCGGTACCACCGCCGGTGATGGGGGTGGCGGCCTCTATGCTGAAGGTGGCGCGCAACAGTATCACCTCGCGAATACCATCATTGCTGGCAACACCTCCGCCTCGAGTCCGGCAACGAATCCCGACATCCGCGGCCAGGTCACTTCCGATGGGCACAACTTCATCGGAATTATTGGCAATGCCACGGGCCTAACGAATGGTGTGAATGGCGACCAGGTCGGGAATAGTGCCACGCCTAAAAATCCCATGTTTGGTTCGTTCGCAAACAACGGCGGCCCCACCGACACGATCGCGCTCACCAGCGCCAGCACCGCGATCAACGCGGGCGACAACAACTTCGCGCCGGTCACGGATCAGCGCGGTTATTTTCGAGTCGGCATCAGCGACATGGGCGCGTATGAGTTCAACGGCACACCGCCGCCACCGGTGCCAGTGACGAGCATTGTGTCCCGCAAAGTTCATGGCGGCGCAGGCCCATTCGAGATCAACCTGCTCTCGGGAAGCCCCGCGATCGAATGCAGGAGTGGCGGCGCGATCGGAAATCACACGATCGTCTTCAAGTTCGCGAATCCTGTGACAAGCGTCGGCACTGCGGGTATCACAGGAACCGGTCGGGTTAGCTCCAGTGCAATCGGTACGGATCCGCATGAGTACCTCGTTAGCCTTACCGGAATCACAAACGCACAAGTCGTCAGTGTTAGCCTAACGAATGTGACCGACTCCGCCAGTAATCGGAGCGACACCATCACGGCTTCCATGGGCATTCTCCTTGGCGATACAACCGGAAATGGCAGCGTCAACGCGACCGACGTCAGCCAGACCAAAGCAAAATCAGGTCAGGCGGTCAGTGCATCCAATTTCCGTACCGATGTTACCGTCAGCAACTCGATCAACAGCTCGGATGTTTCGATAATAAAATCCAAGTCAGGCACGGCGTTGCCGTAGATAACACAGGGACGTGGGGCGAGGTCTTCTGCCTAACGAGTCGAACAGCAGTGACGGGGGCAGATAAGGAAAAAGATTATCAACTTTGGGTCGTCGATTCGGAGCATAAGGATTTAATCGATGCTGGCATGGTCTATGTCGGGCAGGATGGGACTGCGCAGGTGCGCTTCGAACCCTCTGCCGCGGCTCACAAAGTAAAAGCTTTCGCCCTCAGCCTGGAGCGCGAAGGCGGCGTTCCAAAACGCGAGGGACCGATTCTTTTAATCGCAACGCTTAATACTTCCGTGCCTGGAAGCGCAAACACCGATACCTAACGACTAGTTGGTTTTTACTACCAAGGGTGGTTGATCTATCGCCGCTACGGCAATCCGGTTCCTGACTTCGACTTGGTCAGCGAAATGTCCGAGGAATTGATCGAGCCGTTCGCAGTTACGTCGTCGACAAAGCTATCCTCTGTCACTGTGCCCTGACTGACGTCGGTCGCGTTGACGCTGCCATTTCCGGTTGTATCGCCCACGAGCACGCCCATGCGAATTCCTATGTCGGCAGTGTTGGTGCCGTCGCTCGTGCCGAATAGCGCAACCGTGATGTTCTGCGCATTCGTTACTCCGCTAAGGTCGATCGTAACTTGGCCCCCGGAGAATCCGTTCGGTCCTCTGACATTTTTGACGCCAGCCCGGGGCGCGCGGTTCGCGCCAGTAACGCTAATGCCTGACACGCCGCCGGTGCCCGAGACTACTTCGGCACTGTTCACACTAACTGACGTTGTAAAGTTGACGATGATCTGGTAAACACCGCTCGCTCCACCACTCCTGCATTCGACCGAAGGAGTGTTAAAGAGCGACAAGCCGATCGAGAAAGGTCCGGCGGCACCGTGTGTCTTCCATGAAGCTGCGTCGATTGGATGAACGAACTGTCCAACTTCCACCGCACCGATATCGCTGCCGTCGACGAAATTAACTACGGTCGGGTCGCCTACTGGCCGAGCGAACCCGCGCTGATCGGAGTTTGTCGTAAGCGTCGGAATCGCATCGCGTTTACCTTGATCAATTGCCGGGCTGTGAATGAGCGGCGCATGCGTCAGGTTAGGGCCGCCATTATCCTTAAGCGGGCCAAGCATCGGATCGGTATTGATCTGGTCGCCCGTGGAAATCAACACACCAGCGCCGCCCTGATTGCTCAGATTGTAGCCATGGGAAGTAACTGTGCTGTTAATGCTGTCGATGTCGCTTCCCATAGCGCCAGTCAGCAGAATCGTATTTCCAATATGCACAGTCGCAGTGCCGGAGTTACCAATCGTGAAAATGCCACCGCCGGACGAACCGGCCGGGTTAGCGCTAAAGGTACTGTTATTAACGGACATCGTGGCCATGCCGTTAATTCCGTCATTGTAGGCGCCGGCGCCGAAGTTAGCGTGATTGCCGCTGATCGTGCTATTGGAAACGATGAGCGTCGCATTGCTGCCTGGGTCCTCGCCGTCGAAGCGAATCTTCGCCGAAAATCGTAACTCGTTAGCGGTGGTCGAGCCACTTCGCATACCAGTCGAGGTAGCGTTTGTAGCGATCGATGATGTAGCTCGGCTTTTTCAGGCCGTGGAATTGTCCGGGATAGATGACGAGCTCGGTCGGCACACCGAGACTGCGCAACGCTTGATACATTTGCTGCGTATTCAACAGCGGGACGTTGAAATCGTTTTCACCGCAAAGAAATAAGGTCGGCGTTTTGATTTTATCGGCGTGGAGGAATGGATACGAAAGCCGCGTCCATGTTTCCATATTCTTCCACGGCACACCCAACTCGACTTCGTAATCGCGAATGTATTGGTCGGTGCCGTAACCGGCGAGGACGTTGGAAATCGACGCACCGCTCGTTGCCGCTTTGAAGCGCGTTGTCGTGGCGATGATGTAGTTCGTGGAAATTCCGCCGTAACTCCATCCGCCAACGCCGAGACGATCGGGATCGGCGATCCCACGCGTGACGGCCTCATCGACAGCCGCGAGATCGTCTTCGACATCGACGCTGCCCCATGCGGCAAAGATTCCCATCGCGTATTTCTCGCCGCGGCCGGTGGACCCACGCGGATTCGGCATGATGACGGCAAAACCGTTCGCGGCGAAGAGTTGCTTCTCGAAATCGAACTCATTCGCGTATTGCGATTGCGGCCCACCGTGCGGGCGTAAGAGCGCGGGCGTTTTTGCGCTGGCTCCGTTTGGCCTAACGAGGAATCCATGGACTTCGGTTCCGTCCTTGCTCTTGAATTTTGTTTCTTCGACGGGAGCGAATTTTATTTGGGCGAAAAAGGCATCGTTCTGTTTCGTTAGGCAACGCAGGTTGCCGTTCTCGGCAGCGAAGATTTCATACGGGCGCTCCGGCGTACTCGCGCGCACGGTGACGTTGCCGTTCCGGCTTACATCGTAAGCTGTGACTCTTCGCCGACCGCCGACGACCGTTTCCGGTGCGCCGCCATCCGCGGACACGCGCACCAGGCTCTGCGCGCCGTCGTCTTCCAAAACAACAAATACTGATTTACCGTTCGCCGACCAATGCGGTTGCAAAAGATTGCGATCAAGATTTTGCGTCAGAATTTTCGCTTCGCCGCCGGCCGCTGGAAAAATGGCCAGCGTGTGCACCGCGTATTCGATCTTCTTCGGATCACCGCCGTGAATGTAAGCGATGTTTTTCCCATCCGGACTCCAGGCCGGCGCACTTTCCCAATATGGTTGCGGGTCGGCCTCAGGTGAAGTGGTGAGCTGTCGCTCCTTTGCGCCCGCCTTCGCCTCGATGATGTAGATGTCCCAATTTTCGCTGCGATCGGGATCGTCAGCACGCTTTGTTACAAACGCGATCTCTTTTCCATCAGGCGACCACGCCGGCAAAACGTCATCATGCTTTCCGAATGTGAGAGGCTCGAGTCTGCGACTCGTTAGGTCGAACAACTGCAAATGTGAATAACGATTCGTTAGGTAACCGGCGATGTCCTGCTTGAATTGAAACCGATCGATCACGATCGGTGGCAGCGTTTTCTTCTCTTTTTCCTTTTTCTCCGGTTCGCGCGGATCAGGATCGTGCACGACGAGCACGATGCGTTTCGAATCCGGCGCCCAGGCGAAATCGTCGACGCTGCCTTTCAGGTCGGTCAACTTTTCCGCTTCCCCGCCGCCGACTGGCAAAATCCAAAGCTGATCGATTTCATTCTCGTCTTCGCGGCCGGAAAAAAACGCGATCCATTTTCCGTCCGGACTCCAGCGCGGATGCGATGCGCCTTTGTTGCCGAAAGTGAGCGCGCGATTTTCCGAGCCATCCCATTTTGCCAGCCAAAGATTCCCGGGAAGCTTGTCCTTCTCCATGTCCGCCGTTTTTAGGACATAGGCGACTAGGTTTCCGTCCGGCGAAATGTTTGGTTCGTCGACATCGCGCAACTGCGCGAAATCCTCCGGCTTGAGCTCGCGTTGCGCACCAGGAGTAGGACTCGCCGCAAAAACTACCGAAGCGACGAGATTAAACAGAATCACAAGGGACGTTCGTTGCATAAGATGAGTTGAGAGATTCCTCGGTCCGAGCCGGACTGGCAAATCGCTCGGAATGACAAATACTAGCGTGGCGCAGAAGGATGGCGACGACGCAACGTTTCAACTGCTGTCCAGCAAAATGTCAGCCACACAATTCCTGCAGCGATGGCGCCAAGGACGTCACTGAGAAAATGAGCGCCAAGATAAATTCGCGAAAGTCCGATGAGCAAGATCAATACACATGCCGCGACCAAGCAGGCGATGCGTGCACGATGGCTCTTCGCATTTTTCGCAGCCAACAACGCCAACAGCCCGTAGAGCATGGTTGCGCCCATCGTGTGGCCGCTAGGGAAACCGTAACTCGATAGCGTTACCAGCGGGTTTTCCAGTATCGGTCGCTGTCGATGAAAAAAGTGTTTAAGCACGACATTGAGACTGGTGCCGCCGATCATAGCTAGCGCGAGCAGCGACAATTTGGTCCAGGCTCGGCGGAATAGGAAGAACAGCGCCACGCCAATCGAAACGATCGTCACCCACGCGACCGAACCAAAAAATGTGATCGCGTTCGCAACGTGCGTCGTTGCGTGGGTCGCATGGTGGTGAAACCAAACCGCAACTCGGTGATCCATGAGCACGAGTGGATCATCCGGTCTCAGGTCCTCGGCGATGGCACCGAACCACCAACCGGCCAGCAGGATGATCAAAACTCCGATCGTGAGGTGCAGCCCGGCGTAACCTTCGGGGGAAAGACGCTCCTGCAGAAAATGAATTTGTCGCTCGAAACGTTTCGCCAAACTTTTCATTCGCGCGTCCAACCGTTTTCAGTTCGGCTAAACTTTTCCGTCGAGAAAAGATCGAACGCGCCCTGTTCAGGTCGCCACGTGTAACGTGCGATCGCGATTTTCGCGCCGTCAATTCGAATAACGTTCAATGAATTTGGCTGGCCGCGCCCGCGCGTTGACGTGCTCGTTCCAGAAGAAACGATCAGCGCCGAATAATTTTCGATCCGGTAACGTGTGGCCGTGTAACCGGTCGATCCGATATGAAAATGCCCTGCCAGGAGCATATCGACGCGACATTCCGCGAGCGTCTTCATCGCGAGTTTCGCGCGTCCGACGACATGATCGCCTGTCACGCCTTCCGGGAGATCGAACGGATGATGCGTCACGACAATTTTCACATGTGTCGGCGGCACGCTCGAGAATCTGGCGCGAAGTTTCTCCAGTTGCTCGCGATTAATACGGCCATTCTTCCCCGCGAGCGCACGTGCCGTGTTCACGCCCGCAACGGCAATTTCCGAATTGGCGTAGAACGGCTCAAGATCGGTAGTGATGTAACGCTGGTAGCGATCAAGCTTGCGCATAAACCGCGCTAACAAATTGTAGAGCGGCACGTCGTGATTTCCCGGCACGACGATTTGCGGGAACGGAATCGCATGAAGAAATTTTCGCGCCGCCTCGAACTCGGCGGTCCGCGCACGTTGCGTTAGGTCGCCGGAAATCGTGACCAAGTCCGGCTTCGTGGTTTGGATAAAGTTCAGCAGCGGCGGAATAATTTTCGGGTCGACCCGGCCAAAGTGCAGATCGGAAAGATGAATCAACGTCCGCATCAGGCGGTTTGATCTTGCGGAACAATGACGCGCAACGCCGCGTGTCGCGAGCAATAATGCAATGGCGATTCCATCCACTTCACTTCGCCGTCCGCCGCGACCAAGACAACTTTGCGGCGCGCATCGATGAAAGCTTCCTCTACAAGATATCCCTCGAAATCGTTCGCCTGATTCAAACGCCCGAGCAGTGCCCGCAAGGCAAGGCGGATCAAACCCCACCGTCCGGTGCGATGCGTCATATAAAGACCGAGCTTTCCTGTATCTAAACGGCGACGACCACCGATGCGAAAACCGGTGATATCGTATTCATTGTTGCCGACGAAAAGAAACGCGGTTTTGCGCTCGAGCTTTTTCCCCTCCACCTCAACGCGAAGATCGAGAAAGGGAAATCGACGGAACGCGTGCATCGTCGCCCACGCAAAGGCCGACCATTTTCCGAGTTTGAGCCGCACTTGTTCCACGGCACGGCGGTGCACAATGTGCGGATAAATTCCAAGACTGGAGTTGTTGACGAAGACACGGCCATTTACTTCGCCAACATCAACTGCCGTGACATGACGATCGATAATCGTGCGCACGGCGCCCGGGAGATCGAGTGGAATATTCAGATCTTTCGCGAAGTGATTGAGCGTGCCGAGTGGCAACACCCCAAATGCTTTCTCGCTGCCGGCCAGCACCGCTGCGATCGAGCTTACGGTTCCATCGCCTCCACCGGCAACGATTGTGTCTTCGTTGCCGCTCGCCGCATCACGAGCAAGCTCGGTCAGATCCTTCGTTCCATCCGCTGCGATTATCTTTGGATTTATCCCCGCAGCACCAAACAGAGCCGCGATTTGCGATTGCAAATCCGCGTGCTTCTGCGACGCCGTGCCGGCGCGCGCGTTTAAGATGATAACCATCCTACTAAATCGCGGCTGCGCCGGCCGCTGCTTCTAATTGGAGACAAACGCGCTTGAGCTATCGCAATTCCGAGGGCAAGCGAGGCGAAGACAGCAATCGCTCGAACTCCTGCCAACGCTTGCCTGGCTGTTCGTCGGTGCCACCAAGCTTCTCGATATAATGACGCACGAGATCTTCGCCCAGGTTGTAGTTGATGACGTAGCTGCGATAGCGCTCGATGAACTTCACGCTTTGCTTTGCCCGAGCCGGATCGAGTAACGCGTATTTTTCCAGCCACGCGGCCGCAGCGTCCGCATCGATTTCACCGTTTACTAATCTTCGCGCCGCCTCGTTTCGCGCATAAGCGAGTTTGTTTACCAGTTCCTGGACGGCGTAATACTCACCTGCACGCGCGGGATCGATTCCCGTCGCCGGAAACAGCACCTCTTTCTCGAATTTCATTCGTTCCGATTTCGTAAAGACGACTTCTTTGCCGAAGTTGGCCGTGCCTTCCGCGATAAGAGATTGCGGCGAGAAAAGCGGGTAGACCGAGAACTCTACCCAGCCCCGATCACGCACGAGCTTTTTCTCGAGCAACGCGTTATAGACGTGATGGCCGGGATAACCTTCGTGCGCCGCGAGGTCGATCGCGCGATCGATGTAAGCCGGCAGATCAGTATTCACCTGAATCACGCTGCGGTAATTTCCCTGATACCAATTGTAACCGCCCCACGGTTTTCCCGTCACGTATTCGACCGTGAAGTTTTCGTTAGGCGGCAGCCTGCTATGAGCGAGCGTGCGTGCTCGACATTCCTTGATCGCGAGTTGGAATACCGCGTCGAGTTTTTCTTTCGGAATCACAAATGGTTTTCGCCATTGCTCGTAACGTTGCGCGAGCGCTCCATTCCCCGGAATTCTCGCATCGAGTTGGTCCAGAATTTTTTGGAAATGCGATTCCGGAAATGTCGGCGCAACCGCGTCGTAAAGCAGACGTGACTCCTCATCAAACTTCAGTCGCTCGCCTTTTAAAATGCGTGCGCGCGCTTCGAGCGACGACAATTGCTTCGTTAGGGATTCGCGTCGTAATCGGCCCGGTTCATCTGCAGGAGCGGGAATCTTGTCTAACGCTTCACGCAATCGTCCCGCATCTGCTCTTATGACATCGAGCGTCCTCTTTTCTTTCGCCGCTGCGTTCTTCCATTCCGGCGGTCCATAGTAAGCGTCAACGTAATCCGCATCATGTTGCCCCATCGCGAGGACCAATTTCACGTAAGCCTCCGCAATCGTATTCATATTGCCGGTTGATAATTGGGGCGTCGCTGCGCTCAACAGCGAACCAGTGACGAACAACGTTGCGAGGATCCCGGCGGAGATTGCCCGTAACTGTTCTCCGATCATCGGGTGAGCGACCCCGCCGGATATGTCACGCCATTCTTAATGACCGAGTCGATATCGGACGCGTGGGAAATGTCGTCGAGGGGATTCGAATTTAAGATCGCTAGGTCGGCAAGATCACCTTTCTCAATCGCCCCGATGTGGCCGCCAGTATTCCCGCCAAAAAGTTTGGCGGCATTCGAAGTCGCGCACTGCAGGATTTGCATATTCGTTAGGCCGGCTTCGTGCATGAGCTGAAATTCGCGGAAGAGCGCCGGGCCATGGATCGTACCGATATTTCCCGCATCAGTGCCCGCGGCGATGGTGACCCCGGCATCCTCGAGTGTTTTTAAATTCTTCAACGCGACCACGTGGATTTGTTTGATCCGATCGAGCGCGACATCGGGATTCGCGAGCGCCGTTTTGATGCGATCGGGTAATTGATCCGGCGACAGTTTTGTCACGTCGAGTGAGGCGATGACTTCCGGATTACCCCACGCTTTTTCTTCCGGCGTCAGGTTCAATTTGTTCGCAAAGGTCCGGCCGTAACGTTCGAAGACGACCAGGGTGGGACACAAGATGGTGCCTTTCTCTTTCAACAGCCTAACGAATGCTGCGTCCACTTCCTTGTCGGTGACGCTGTGCACAAGCACATCGGCGCCCTCTTCCACGGCGGCGCGCGCCGTCTCCAATTCGGTCGCGTGCACGGCGACGCGAATTTTGTGCGCATGGCTTTCTGCAATCGTTGCCCGAACAATCGGGCGGAAACTGTCGACCGGATGATCCTTGTCGACGATGTACCAAATCTTCACCAGATCGGGTTTTTGTGCCGCCAATTTGCGCACGAACTCGCGTGCCTGTTCCGGCGTGTCGATTTTCACAATCGGCGGATCGCCCAGATCGAGCTGCGGACGCGAGACACTTGAGATCAACGGTCCCGCCACCGCCACGCGCGGTGCTTTCTCCGTTGCACTCGCAAGCTTGCGCACTTCGAAATTCCAAAATGGTCCCCCGACATCGACAACCGAAGTAATTCCACAGCGCAGATAGCGCGCGAAAGTGTCGGGTAGATTTTTCTTAATCCATGCCACTTCATCTTTATAAGAGCGCACTTTCGTCAGATCGACGCCGTCCGGCCGCGTGAAGAGATCGCCCGATTGAAAGAAATGCACGTGCGTGTCGATGTATCCGGGCAAAATAAATTTGCCTTTGCAATCAATGATCTTCGCTTGCGCGGAAGGCACAGCGAGTTTGTCGACTGCGGCAATATGATCGCCTTCGATTAGCACGGTTGCGGGCTCAACGCGGCTGTTTGCGGGATTGATGACCGTTCCATTAATGAGCGCAATTTTTTCGGCCGAAACGGCGTGTGTGAGAAAAAGTGTTGTGAGAGCGAAGAGCAGCCGGCGTTTCATCAGTCAGAGATTCCTCGGTCCGAGCCGGACTGGCAAGCGCTCGGAATGACAGAAAGAGTCGTCTCGCCCATCTTTGAGGTTGAAAGCACTTGCTTGCGTCCGAATCCGGCCGGTATTCGCAGTGGCAAATTATTCATGAGCAATCAGATCGAACCAGCGCGAAATGCGCGCTTCGTCTTTCAGGTAACGTTGATCGCGCTCTGCATTTCGATTGCCTCGGGCGGTTGCAAGAAAAGCGGAAACGGCGCGGTTGCGCGAGATGTCATCAAGGTCGGCGAATACACTTGTCTAACCGGGCCGACCGCCAGTTTCGGGATGGCGTCACACAATGGTGTGATGCTCGTAGTCGACGCCGCGAATAAGAAGGGAGGCGTCCTCGGCAAAAGAATCAAGCTCATCACCGAAGACGATCGATCCAAGCCAGGCGAAGCCGCCACCATTGTGCAGAAGCTCATCTTTCGCGATCAGGTTTCCGCAATTCTTGGTGAGGTCACTTCTTCCCGATCACTCGAAGCGGCCCCGATCGCACAGCAAAATAAAGTGCCGATGATTTCACCGGGATCAACGAACCCGAACGTGACTAAAATCGGCGATTACATTTTCCGCGTTTGCTTCACCGACGAATTCCAAGGCGCCGTGATGGCGAAGTTTTGCCTCAGCTCGTTGCGGAAAACAAAGGTCGCGATCCTAAAAGATGTGCGCCAGGACTACAGCGTCGGGTTAGCGCAGTACTTCAAAGATTACTTTACGAAAAACGGCGGAACGATCATTTCCGAGCAGGGTTACAGTTCTGGTGATCAGGATTTCAAAGGTCTACTAACTGCAATCAAAGTTACCAATCCGGAAGCGATCTTCGTTCCGGGATATTACAATGAGGTTGGTTTGATTGCGCGGCAGGCGCGAGAACTCGGGATCACCGTTCCGCTTCTTGGCGGCGATGGGTGGGATTCGCCGAAGCTTGCGCAACTTGGCGGCCCCGCGGTGGACGGTAATTTTTTCTCCAATCATTTTTCCACAGATGATCAATCGCCGGTGGTGCAGGAATTCGTGAAGAATTATGTCGCTCGATTTCATCAGGAACCGGACGCGATCGCTGCCTTGGGATATGATGCCGCGCGCGTTCTTCTCGATGCGATCACGCGCGCCGGCTCCGTTGATCGCGAGAAAATTCGCGACGCCATCGCCGCGACGAAGAATTTCGAAGGCGTAACGGGCGCGATCACGATCAACGCACAACGCGACGCACAAAAACCGGTGCGAGTCCTAACGATTAAAGATGGCAAATTTCATTTGTACGAATTAGTAACGCCATAGCTGGTTCGAAAGACTCAGAGCATGAACACGATTTCACAGCCGCCTGTAAACGACGATGGCAAGTTCATTCGCGGACTCGGCTTGCTCGACTCCACCATGCTTGTCGCCGGTTCAATGATCGGCTCGGGAGTGTTCATCGTCTCGGCAGACATCGCGCGATTGGTCGGGTCGGGCGGCTGGTTGCTTGTGGTCTGGGCTGTGACCGGCGCTCTCACCATCATTGCCGCGCTTAGCTATGGGGAATTGGCCGCAATGATGCCGCGCGCGGGCGGCCAATATGTTTATTTGCGGGAAGCTTACAGTCCGCTCTGGGGTTTTCTCTATGGTTGGACGCTGTTTCTTGTTATTCAGACCGGGACGATTGCGGCCGTCGCGGTAGCTTTCTCGCGATTTCTCGGTGTCCTGGTCCCAAGGATTTCTCCAACCCAATGGATCATTCCACCACTCATTCTTTCGCGGAATTACGCCATCAGCCTGTCGACGCAGCAAGTGATCGCGGTTCTCATCATTGTCTTGCTCACTTTCGTGAACACACGCGGCCTATCGTTAGGCAAATTGATTCAAAACGTTTTCACTTCCGCGAAAACATTGTCGCTGCTCGCGCTGATCGTGCTCGGCATATTCGTGGGCCGCAACGCTGCCGCAGTCAGCGACAACTTTTCTAATTTGTGGACGCCGGGCGCCGTGACGCCGATCAAGTCGGATCTTGCATCGGTCGGGATCGTGTCCGCTACCAGTGGCGTTATTGGAATGTTAATCGCCGTCTGTGTGGCGCAGGTCGGTTCGCTTTTTTCTGCGGACGCGTGGAACAATATCACTTTCACCGCCGGTGAAGTAAAAGATCCGCGCCGCAATGTTCCACTCTCGCTCGCTTTCGGAACTGGACTCGTCATCGCGCTCTATCTGCTCGCAAACGTCGCTTATCTTTGTGTGCTCCCGCTGGATAAAATCCAACACGCGCCGGACGATCGCGTGGGCACGGCTGCGATGGCGGTAATGTTCGGCGGCGCCGGCGCCGCGATTATGGCGGTCGCCATCATGGTCTCGACCTTCGGCTGCTGCAACGGACTCATCCTCGCAGGCGCACGAGTCTATTACGCGATGGCGCAGGATGGTTTGTTTTTCCGATCAACCGGCCAGCTCAATATCAAACACGTTCCGGCGATGGCGCTGGTTTTGCAGGGTATCTGGACTGCGCTGCTCGTGTTGCCACGCACGCGTCTGCGAGATCCGGTTACGAACGCGCCGTTGCTCGATGCTTCCGGCGCCGAGCAGTACGGAAATCTTTACGGCATGTTGCTCGACTATGTAGTTTTTGCGGTGTTGATTTTTTATGTGCTGACGATCGCCGGCGTCTTCGTGCTCAGGCGAACGCAACCGCAGGCTGAAAGACCGTATCGCGCCTTCGGCTATCCGATTCTGCCGGCGTTGTACATCATCGCTGCAACGGTGATTCTTGTCGTGCTCGCGATCTATCGCACGCAAACATCATGGCCGGGATTGCTCATTGTCCTGGCCGGTGTGCCAGTTTATTTTCTCTGGCGAAAACGAAATGCTCCTGCCTTATCAGGCGGCCAAGAGAGCTAGCGAAACCGAAAAGACTTCGGCACAACAACCAATCACCTGACATAGGAGAGCGAACGCATGGCAAATCTATTCGCGAAAAAGCCTCTCGAGAGGCTGATGCATGAAGCGCAGGAAGTCGGCGATCACAGTCTGAAACGCTCTCTTGGACCGGTCAACCTCATCGCGCTCGGCATCGGCGGAATTATCGGTGCAGGTTTATTTGTGCGAACCGCGGCGGCCATCGCCGATCGCGCGGGTCCGTCGGTCGTGCTTGCCTTCATAGTCGCCGGGATCGGCTGCACATTTGCCGGTCTTTGCTATGCAGAATTCGCATCAATGATTCCCGTTGCCGGCAGCGCCTACACCTATTCGTACGCGACGATGGGCGAACTCGTCGCATGGATCATCGGCTGGGATTTAATCCTCGAATATGCCGTCGCAGCGTCGACGGTCTCAATCGCGTGGAGCGAGTACGCCAATCGGGTGCTCGAATGGTTCGGGATGCGCGTTCCATACCAGTGGTCGCATTCGCCTTTCGAACATAATGCGAGCGGTATCCATGGGATGATGAACCTTCCCGCGGTGTTCATTTTGCTCGTGCTCACCGCGCTTCTGATTCGTGGCACTAAGGAATCGGCTTTTGTTAACGGCTTAATCGTTGTTCTTAAAACGAGCATCGTCTTGCTCTTCATCTGCATCGGATGGGGTTTCATCAATCCCGCGAACCACACGCCGTTAATTCCAGCGGCGACCACTTACACAACTCCGCAAGGTATTACGCACGCCTACGGCGGGATCCTTGGTATTCTTGGAGCGGCCGGCGTTGTCTTTTTTGCCTACATCGGTTTTGATGCTGTCTCCACCGCGGCCCAGGAAGCCAGAAATCCAAAGCGCGACATGCCGATTGGGATTCTTGGATCGCTGGCATTTTGCACGATTCTCTACGTGCTCTTTTCTTACGTGCTGAGCGGGGTTGCGTCGGTGGAGGATTTTCGCAGCGCCGGCCGTGAAGCATCAGTCGCGTTCGCCATCACGAAATACATGACTGGTTACGAATGGCTGTCGAAATTAGTCACAGTGGCGATTCTCGCCGGCTTTTCGTCGGTAATTCTCGTGATGTTGCTGGGACAATCGCGCGTCTTTTTCTCGATGAGCCGCGACGGGCTTGTGCCGCCGGTTTTTTCCGACGTCCATCCACGGTTCCGAACGCCGTACAAATCAAACATGCTGTTCTTCATCTTCACCGGCCTCTTTGCGGCATTTGTTCCGGCGGATGTTTCTGGTGAGATGACCAGCATCGGAACGCTCTTCGCTTTCATTCTGGTCTGCGCCGGCGTCTGGATCATACGCTCTCGTCGCCCCGATCTGGAACGCGGATTCCGCGTCCCAGCGGTGCCGCTTGTCTCGACCCTCGGTATCATCGTCTGCGGTGCCATGATCTATGGCCTTGGCTGGACGAATTGGATGCGACTAATCGTTTGGCTCGCGATTGGGCTCGTCTTCTATTTTAGTTACGGGAAGAGCCACAGTCGCATCAACGCGCCACCACCGGAAATGCCGGAGGGAATCAAGTTGACTCGTTAGGCCGCGGTTAAACGCCGCTGCTTCCGCCTAACGAACCGCTCGAGCCTCGGATACCGAAACCGAGAACGCTTTCGAGTTTTTTCTGCAATCGCATCTCACTCGAACGGTCCAACGGAATTCGCGGCAGATAAGTTCTCTCGGAAGTGCTGGCTTTCATGGCGCGATAGACCTCTCGTTCCTCGGGTGCAAGGGAACCATATTGCTCGGGATGCAGGGATTTTTCTTGCAGACGCGTCAGGGATTGAACAAGCGATCCTTCATCAGTGCGTGTGACGCGGAACAGCTCGGTCAGGCGCTGGAACGTGATGTGAAATGGCACGAGAGCAAAATCTCCCGCAGATAACACGCCCATTTTATCGGTTGGAGTTTGCACAATCTCAGATTTGCCGACGCAGCGCCATTTTTGCATTTGGTCGAAGTAGCCTAGCTCGACGCAATACGAGCTGCCAGGCTCGACATTAACTTCGTGATTTTTAATCATCGGCTCGACGGCGGTCAAACTCATCTCCGCGCCCTCATCGTCCTGGAGACGCAGATAAACCTTGCGATCGGCCGGCGCCGCGGCGGCGAAAACTTGTGGCCAGTCTGCATCCCAATAAACGAAAAGCGTTCTCGGATCTCGCGCCATGGCGAAGACTATCGACTGCCCGTAAGAGCGTGGCAGATCACCAAAAACTTCGGCATCGGCGGTCTGATTTTCTTTGGCATCAACAATCGGCGAACTGGAAATCTGAAATGCGGAAACTGTTGTCTCGATTGCGCCTTCTTCGCCGGTGTTCATTGAAATTTTGCGTGGGCCGGATCATACACCAACCGAGCGAAAATGCGACTTGCCGATTCGCTAAGAGATTGCGGCAATCATTTCGGGATGTGAGGATGGCGGCACGGAATATTCTTGTGAAGATTTGCGTCATTCTTAATCCCTCGGCCGGGTCCGCCGAAAACACGGAAGTGTTACGCGAAAAGCTCGAGCGGCTTGGATCCTGCGAGTTCGAGACGACCGCGGAACCAGGCGACGCACAAAAATTCTCCCATCGCGCGGCCTCTGACGGATGCGATCTCATCATTTCCGCCGGGGGAGATGGAACGTTGAATGAAGTCGTTAATGGAATTGCCGAACAGAATTCTCAATGTCGCGTGGGAATAATCCCCTTGGGAACGGGCAATGATTTCGCGCGTTCAATCAATTTGCCGGCAAAGGTCGATGAATGCCTCGAGATTATCGCGCGCGGCCAAACAAAGGCGATCGATCTGGTGCGCGTGACAAGCGACCAGGTGCGCTATTTTGTGAACGTTTCCGCCGGCGGTTTCAGCGGCGTGGTCGATGAAAAATTGACGACCGAGATTAAGAAAAGCTGGGGCCCGCTCGCGTATCTGCGCGGCGCAGCTGCGGCGCTCCCGGAGTTGCGAGCTTATAAGACGACGATCGTTTTTGACGACGCCGAGACTGTCGCGATGAATCTTTACAACGTAATCATCGCCAACGGCCGTTACGTCGCCGGCGGAATACCAGTCGCGCCGGAGGCGATCATCAACGACGGCGTTGTTGACGTGTTTCTAGTTCCGGAAAAGCCAGCAGCGGAATTGACCGTCCTTGTTGCGCAGATGTTGTTAGGCAAACACACTGGAAACGGCGCCATCGTTTATCGTCGCGCAGCGAAAGTGGCGGTGAATTCAAAACCAGGAATGTGGTTCAATGTCGATGGTGAACTGGTCGGGAACGAACCGGCCTTGTTCGAGGTGATGCCCGGCGCGATGCAGTTTATCGTCGGCGAAACATGAAGTCGAAAATCGTGAATGCAGAGGAACTCGCCGCGATTTCCGAAAACTTGCGCGCGGCGGGGAAGAAATTGGTGGCGACAAATGGCTGCTTCGATCTTCTGCATATCGGACACGTGCGATATTTGAAGGCCGCGCGCGAGCTCGGGGACGCGCTTGTTGTCGGAATTAACGGAGACGCCTCAGTTAAAGCGCTCAAGGGAAAAGATCGGCCGCTTAACGGAGAAGAGGAGCGCGCAGAAATTGTCGCGGCTCTGGCGAGCGTCGATCACGTGAGGATTTTTCCTGAGGAACGTGCGAGCCGTTTTCTCGAGACGGCGCGACCAACCATCTACGTGAAAGGCGGTGATTATCAAACTGAGACGTTGAATGTTCAGGAGCGTGCAGTGCTGGAAAAAATTGGTGCGGAAGTCCAAATTCTTCCACTGGAAGCCGGCTATTCCACAACGGCTCTCATCAAACGCCTGCAGGAACTTTGCGGGACGTGAACTTGCTTCCGATTGCAATCCTGGGGTCGGGAAAAGGAAGTAATTGCCGCGCGATTCTGGAACGCATTCGAGCCGCGCAATTAGCGGTCGATGTGCGCCTCGTTATTTCCGACGTCTTCGATGCGGGAGTTCTTGAACTCGCGCGCGAGTTTGGAGTTCCAAATGCCTATCTGCCGCCGGGGCCGTTTAAGACGAGATTAACGCCGGAAAGCGAAACGGCGCTCGTACAGATGCTGCAAGAAGCGCATGTCAAGCTCGTGGTGCTGGCCGGATTCATGCGCATTCTGAAGGCGCCGATGCTGGAGGCCTTTCCGAAGCGAATCATAAACATTCACCCTTCTCTCCTGCCCAAATTCCCCGGATTGGAAGCTTGGAAGCAGGCGTTAGTTGCGGGAGAACGATTCACCGGTTGCACTGTTCATTACGTGGATGCGAGCGTTGACGGCGGCGATATAATCGCCCAGCGCAAGGTTCCGATTTTGCCTAACGACAGCGCCGAATCGCTGCATGCGCGAATCCAAATCGCCGAACATGAAATTTATCCTGAAGCGATTAGTCAGTTTGTCGCTCGCGGAAAATAAGTGATCAGATGCGTTCCGCTTTTTGATCGCGTTCGAGTAAATCCTCCAGCGCTTGTGGCGGGGACTTACCTTCATACAGGACCGCGTAAACCTCATCTATTATCGGCGTTTCTATCCCCAGTCGTCGCGCACATTCAAAGGCGCTCTTCGTAGTTGGGATTCCCTCGGCAACAGTCTTCATCGTCGACACGACTTCGCCTAACGACTGACCGCGGCCGAGCCGCTCACCAACGCGCCTGTTCCGGCTGTGGCCGCTAAAACATGTCGCGATTAAATCGCCCGCACCGCTCAATCCGTAAAACGTCGTTGGTTTCCCGCCCATCGCCGTTCCCAGACGAAGCAGTTCGGCAAGCGATCGAGTAACGAGTGCAGATTTGGAATTGTCGCCAAGGCCAAAGCCGTCGCTCACGCCAGCTGCGATCGCGAAGATATTTTTTAACGCTCCTCCCAGTTCGATCCCGGTGACCTCTTCACTCGTGTAAATGCGAAAGCGTGAACTCCCAAGATGCTGCTGCAGCAACTTCGCGACGTCTGATTCTCGACAGCCGATCACCGTTGCGGTGGGTAAGCCTCGCGATACTTCGATTGCCAGATTAGGGCCGGAGAGAACGGCGATCCGGTGGCCAGGAAAGGCTTCGCCGAGAATTTCGCTCATCCGAAGCCCCTTCCCATGCTCGATTCCTTTTGTGCAGCTGAGGAAGATGGCGTCCCCGGAGCTAACGATGCCGCGCAACTTCTGCGCGATTTCACGCAGCGCCGTCGACGGCGTGACAAAGACAACCAAATCCGCTTCCGCACACATCGCGAGATCGCTCGTCACGGTGATGGATGAAGACAGTTTTGCGTCGGCAAGATAGTCAGGATTTTCGCGGGTGGCTTTGATTCTTTCAACCCGCTCCGGGTTATGCCCCCACAGAGTGATCTTTTTTTCGTGTTTTGCCCAAAGCGCTGCGAGCGCGGTGCCCCACCCACCAGCCCCGATGATCGCAATCCGTTGCGGAGTCATCGGCGCGTGAAACGTTGTTCAGTTCCCCTAACGAGACGTGCAAAATTCGAACGGTGACGCCAGCATACCACCGTCGCGAGAACAATGGCGGAATAGAAGATGACGGCACTGTTCATTACCTGAAGTTTTAATAAAACCCCAATCGCTGCTGGTAAGGCAACCGTAGCAGTCACGGAAGCGACGGAAACGTATCGAGTTATCTCAAAGACAGCAATCCATACAAACACCGCGACTATTGTCGCCAATGGAGCCAAACCCAGCATCGTGCCTGCAGAAGTCGCGACACCTTTGCCTCCTTTAAATTTCAGCCAGACCGGAAACGTATGGCCCAAAACACAGGCGAGCGCGGCGAGAATGCCGAACCAATCCGAATACGCACGCGACGTTTCGATGTGCTCAGCCAATAAAATAGCTAACCGCACAGCTAGAAAACCTTTTAGGGCATCGAAAAAAAATACCGCGTAACCGTATTTTTTCCCGAGCAGACGAAGCACATTGGTCGCGCCGATGTTGCCGCTGCCATGTCGGCGCACATCCACTCCAGCAATTCGCCCGGCGATGAATCCACCGGGGAGGGAGCCTAAAAAATAGCTGATGATTGCGACCGCAAAAATGGAAAACCTCACGCGCAGAATGCCCAAATGTTTTGTTAATCAGGGTCAGCAGACGTCGCCGTTTCGTCGACAATTGTTGACCGTAACACATTGTTAGTTAGCCAAATAGATAACACTCTTATATCGGCAATAGGGATGCCTTTTATTCTGCTCGCCCCTTCAAGGGTCGTCGGTCGGTACCGCATCAATTTTTCACGCGTTTCGCGCCGGATGCCCGAAACCGCCTCATAGTCGAGCCGGGAAGGAACTAATTGATCAGTTACATTTTCAGCCTCCCGGTTCTGGCGCGCTTGTCTTTGAACATAGCCCTCGGTTTTTGCTTCGATTGCGATAAGATCCCACAATTCAGCAGAACCTTGCCTTAAGAATTCCGCAGGAAGCTGGCTCAAGCGGTAATCACAACTTTTCATCCTCTGCCAGGGGCGTTCGCCGCCAATTTTTTGATTCGACGCCAAGGCGCGCAGTATTTTGAGAACCCTCTGTTTTTGCAAAAAAGTTTCGTGCCGAACGCGCGTCACTACGCCAACCGCAAAACCTCGGTCGGTAAGCCGTTGATCGGCGTTGTCGTGGCGAAGACTTATCCGGTCCTCGGCACGACTCGTGAACATGCGATATGGTTCATCGACGCCACGTGTAACGAGATCATCAACCAAGACGCCAATATAGGCTTCTGATCGCTGCAAAACGAAAGGACTATCACCACGAACCTTTAAAGCGGCATTGATTCCGGCGACTAATCCCTGTGCCGCAGCCTCCTCGTAACCCGAAGTGCCGTTAATCTGCCCCGCGAGATAAAGCCCCTCTATAGGTTTCGTTTCCAATGTGTGATAAAGCTGTGTTGGCGGGAAGTAGTCATATTCTACCGCATAACCGGGTCGGAGGATTTCGACGTCCGCCAATCCGGGAATTGTTTTCATAAACGCCAACTGCACGTCATAAGGTAAACTGGTCGAAACGCCATTGACGTAAAACTCGTCCGTATGTTTCCCTTCGGGTTCGAGAAAAACCTGGTGATTGTCGCGATCGGGAAATTTAACCACCTTGTCTTCGATCGACGGGCAGTATCGAGGACCGGTTCCCTGAATCAGACCCGAATACAACGCCGATTTTTCCAGGTTTGCATTGATAACTCGGTGGGTCTCTGGCGATGTTCGCGTTATCCAGCAGGGCAGTTGTTCCACGTGGAACGCGCCGTTCTCATCGTAATTTAAGGTAAATATTTCATCGGACGCCGGTCGACTAACCGGAAGAAAGCTGAATCGTGGCGGCGGTTCGTCTCCGTTTTGAATCTCGCAGAGCGAAAAATCAACGGACCGGCGGTTTATCCTACATGGAGTTCCGGTCTTAAACCGACCCACCTCGAGACCAAGTGCTCGCAGGTTCTCGCTTAAAGCTGAGCTGGATTCGGCCATCCGACCGCCGGGACTAGTCTTTTCCCCCACATGGAGGAGGCCACGTAAAAAAGTCCCCGCCGTAATTATGACGGCATCGCCGCGAAATGTTGTTCCGAAGTCCGTATGAACGCCGCCAACGCGACCATGTTGAACAATGATCCGATTTACCGTCGCCTGTTTAACGTCCAAACCTGGGTGCGCCTCCGCAATCGCCTTCATTCGGAATTGATATGCCTTCTTATCGCACTGCACGCGAGGGGAACGAACGCTCGGGCCTTTCGATCTATTTAGCAGCCGGAACTGGATGCCAGTGGCGTCCGCGTTCGATCCCATTGCACCGCCCAGTGCGTCAATTTCTCGCACAATGTGTCCCTTGGCCGACCCGCCAATAGCCGGATTACACGACATTTGCGAAATCGTATCCAAATTCTGGGTAAGGAGTAGCGTGTGGGAGCCGATTCGCGCCGAAGCTAGCGCGGCCTCTACGCCCGCGTGGCCGCTACCAATCACAATCACATTCCAGTGCATAAATACATAATATCCTTAAAACAAGTAACTTAAGATACACCAACGGACGCTCTAGCGCGTGGTTGCTCAGAGCGCCCCTCACGATTCCGCTCCGTTTGCTCAAGCAGGCGCCGAGCGCCTCGCCCCAAGAGCAATACCAACAAAGTTAATGAGACAAAGCCGAATCCCCAGATGACATATTCCGCTACGTGTGGATGCGTTTTGCCCCGAAAAAGATTCAAACCAAGCTGACCGAGCGTACCCAAATAAGCGTATAAAAACAGCCCTGGGGCCTGACCAATTGCGACCCACAGCATGCATGTTCGAAAACGTATAGTCGTCAGTCCATAGAGATAATTGAGTAAGCTGGTTGGGAAAAGCGGATGCAGCTGACTTAACAAGATTATTTTCCACCCTTCTCTTCGAACGGCAGGCTCGAGCGCTTCATACGTTGAACTCCGCAAAAGCTTTCTCCCTAACCAGCTCCGACCTACCCGCCGGCTAAGAAAAAATGATAACGCCGCTCCCGTTACGTTCCCAACCAAAATAATTAAAAAACCCCACCAAAGTCCAAAGAAGAACCCGCCTCCGACACTCAAAATACCTCCTGGCAAAAGCAGGACATTGCAACATGCGTATAGCAGCGGATAACAAATCGCGCTCCATACCCCCCATTGCATCACGCGTTGCTGAATAGCGGCAAGAAAGTCTGCCACTGGAATGGCATGGCGGATCCAAACCGCACAAACCAAGGCAATCAAAAGGCCTACAGCCTGAATGTAGAAAACGCGGCGGCGTGCATTTTTCATTTCGGATAGTTTCTATCCTTCGTGCACATCGATGACAGCTAGCGGGAGAATCATTTCCTTAAGCGCGATCTGATCGACAGTTCTTCCGCCTCGGCTGAAATGGGCCGGTGGATCGACAGCATCCCCCATTGACCTACAAGCGAAAAGGTTTCCGCAAAAAAACCAGAACCAAGTGATCCTTGTCCGTTATCGAACCCATAAATCATCTTGCGCTTCTCATCGGGAAATCCTGGCCAATGCGGAATTCCCGGAGCGAACGCATGTGTTAAATCGACAAATCTTTTACCAACGAGCTCCTGCTGTAATTCCAATAACGTTAATTCTTCGGCGCGCTTTGCATTCGCAAGCGAACACGATATGAGAAAAAGAAATACGAAAAGACGCGAACACTTCATCCTTTCTTGTTAACGCAATTTGGAACAAGAGACCAACAAGTTCGAATAACGGCCAACCTTTTTTCGTCTGGTTCGGTTCATGGCCGCTTGCTAGTACCCCGTTATGAGCTTATCGCCAGCCCTTCGTTCCCCGGTAGCAAAGCGACTTATTCGCACACTTAAGGTTAAGGTTAAGTGCGTTTATAAAATAGAATTAAAAGAAACACTGTGCGGAAGTACGATTACTGTTTAAGTGAAAAGGCAAAACACTTCTAAAAATGAGCCAGCTCGCCAAAGAAGTTTCCCTTTCGACCACCGCGGAAATTGACGCAGTCGTTTCAAGACAATTTCCGCCGACAGGGAACCCGGACCAGCGAAGGAACGAGCAGCGAGAAAGCTTATTCGAGCGTTTTGCCTGGCTCTACATTTTTTGTCGGGAAAGACTTTTTCGTGACGACACAAAACGGATTGTTGCTGCGCTCTGGCCAGGGAGCAATCCTCGGAGCGAAAGGCGGTTGATCGAACTCGGATGCGGACCGGGGTTTTATTCGTGTCGGCTGGCCGCCCGGTTTCCGCAGTTATCAGTGCTCGGGGTCGACAGCTCGAAGAAGCAATTAAACTGGGCTCGAGAGAAGGCCCGCGCACGAGATCTCACAAACTGCAGTTTTGAACGCGTTAATGTTTTAGCCTTATCCTACGACACTGAAAGTTTCGACGACTTAATTGCTTCCCGCCTTCTGACCATTCTTCCGAAGCGGGAAAAAGCGGTCGCAGAAATGTTCCGCATTTTACGTCCGGGCGGGAAATGTTTTGTCGCAGAACCACGTTACACTTTCTGGGCATCACTTCCACTCTTCGCCATGTGGATGCTCGCGAGTTTGACGCGCTACGGAAATGGTTATCGAGAGCCGCGGAAGGCCTCAGTTTTATCAAAGGTGCAATTCAAGCGTCTCTTTGCCACGCAGCCGTGGAAAGAAGTGCGTACGTGGCAGGACGGCCGATATCAGTACGCCCTTTGTGAGAAGGGTTGAATCTCCGCGCCAAAACTTAGCGCAGCCGCCCGCCAGTGGAGCCGCGTCTCCTAGACCCAAATCTTTCGCCGCGCCTTGACGCTGGTGCTTGCGCCCTCGCAGTTATGACCAAAGCGCCGCGAGCGGGAAAGGTAAAAACGCGGTTGGTTCCACCACTGACTCCCGACGAAGCCGCAGCTCTGAACATATGTTTTCTCCGCGATATCACGGCCGCAATCGAGCAAGCGACGCAGGAAACAAAAGCGCTTGGTGTTGCTGTTTATACGCCCCGCGGTGCTGAGGATTCATATCGCGGAACTCTTCCCGACGACTTTTTCCTTATGGCGCAACGCGGCGACGCATTTGGCGAACGCTTGTTTTTTGCCATAGAGGATCTTCTCCGACTCGGATTCGAATCGGTATGCCTGATTAATTCCGATAGCCCGACAGTGCCGCCAACCGTTTTTGTCGAGGCGGCGGAAGTACTGGCAAATCCCGGCGACCGCGTCGTCCTGGGCCCTTCTGATGACGGCGGATATTATTTGATCGGTCTCAAAAAGTTGCATCGCAGAATTTTTGAAGAGATCGACTGGAGTACGGAAAAGGTTTCACAGCAAACAATCGATCGCGCCACGGAACTTCAGTTAGACGTTCATTTATTGCCCGCATGGTTCGATGTTGATGATCGTGGGACCTTGGAGCGATTATGTGAATCGCTGTTGCAATCGCCCACAGGCCAAAGCGCACCCGCGACCACGCGCTTTTTAGAAGATCTTTTCACACGCGAGGGCCGGAACCGTATTTGGCCTAACAAATGAAAAAAAAGAAAGCGCTCGTTACTGGCGGAGCAGGTTTGATCGGCTCACACGTTGCGGATTTGCTTGTGCGGGAAGGGTGGGCTGTGCGGATCCTGGATAATCTCGAGCCGCAAACACATCGCCGTGGCAAACCAAACTGGATTTCGCGCGAGGCGGAATTCATCGAGGGCGACCTGCGAGATCGCGCCACCATCGCGGGCGCGCTCGAAGACATCGACGTTGTTTTCCACCAGGCAGCTTACGGCGGATACATGCCGGAAATCGCAAAGTATGTTCACGTAAACTCGTTAGGCACGGCGCAAATGCTTGAAGTGATTCGTGAGAACAGTTTGCGGATTAAGAAGATCATCGTTGCGTCGTCACAGGCGGTCTACAGCGAAGGCGCCGGCATTTGCTCCGAACACGGACTTGTTTTTCCAACAGTGCGGCCGGTGGAACAACTGCGGATTGGCGACTGGTCTGTGCGCTGCCCGATTTGCGACGCGATAACTCAAAGTGCCCCGACTCCGGAGAACGCGCCTATCGGAGGCGAAACCGTTTACGGCCTAACGAAGGTCGATCAGGAAAAATTGGTTTTGCTTTGGGGAAAACAAATGGGCGTCCCCACGGTCGCTCTGCGTTATTCCTGCACCTACGGTCCGCGCCAATCGATCTTCAATCCCTACACTGGTGTCATAGCAATTTTTTGCACTCGTTTACTCAACAATTTACCGCCGGTGTTTTTTGAGGACGGCGAACAAACGCGCGACATGTCATTTGTTGAAGATATTGCGCGCGCGAATCTGCTCGCGGCTGAAACCGACGCACTCGATGGGTTGCCCGTAAATGTTGGCAGCTGCCGCGGTGTCTCCGTTCGCGAGATGGCCGCCCAGATTTCCGATGCGCTGAATATTCACATCCCGCCGGAAATCAACGGCGAGTTTCGTCCGGGCGAAATGCGTCACCTAACGAGTGGCACGGATCGCATCTGCACGGCCGGTTATGCGCCGCAGGTCGATCTCGCCACTGGCATTGGCCGTTATCTTGATTGGATCCGCTCGCAATCCGATGTGCGTGATTACTTCAGCGAGGCTGCGACTATTCTCCGCGACAAAGGCATCGTTCACCGCGTAAGATCGAGCGATGAGCGAAGCGGCCGCCAGTCCTGATTTCAATTCGCTCATCGCCGAGCACGCGCGCAAAGATTTCCCTCTCCTCGATGCGGATATGAATGTAGCCGCCGCGCTCGAGCGCATCCGGCGCGAAGGCGTAGGCGAGCGCGTGATCTATTTTTTCGCCACTGATGCAGAAAAAAAACTTGTCGGTGTTTTACCAACGCGTCGTCTACTCACCGCGCCGCTGGAGAAACGACTCGACGAAATCATGGTCCGCCGTGTCGTTGCTATTCCCGCAAGCGCGACGGTTCTTGAAGCATGCGAATTTTTTGTGCTCTACAAATTTTTCGCATTTCCGGTTGTGGACGAACAACGGCGCGTCATCGGCGTCGTTGATGTTAGTTTGTTTGCCGAAGAGATGCTCGAAGCGGGTGAACGCGAGGAGCAACATTCGCCGACGCCGAACGAAGATGTTTTCGAAGCGCTCGGTGTTCGTCTCGCGCAAATACGCGGCGCATCGCCGTGGCGCGTTTTTCGTTACCGTTTCCCATGGCTGCTTACCACCGTCGCGGCCGGGACCGCTTGTGCATTTCTGGCCGGGGCGTTTGAAGCCACTCTAGCCAACAGTCTCGTCATCGCATTTTTTCTCACCATGGTGCTCGGCTTGAATGAAAGCGTCAGCATGCAATCCATGACGCTCACGATCCAGGCATTGCATGTGCAAGCGCCGACCCGCAGTTGGTTTCTTCAAAATCTGCGCCGCGAAAGTGCGACGGCATTGCTGCTTGGTTTGGCCTGCGGGTTGGTCGTGACCGCGATCGTTTGGTTGTGGCAAGGCGACGCAAATGGCGCGCTCGTCGTCGGCACCACCATTGTCGTCTCTCTTTTCATGGCATGTGTATTTGGCTTCAGCGTCCCATCAGTTCTCCATGGTCTAAAACTTGATCCGAAGATCGCCGCCGGTCCCGTCACACTCGCGCTCACTGATTTCTTTGCGCTGACGTTTTATTTCTCCCTCGCTTCTCTCGTGCTTTGATGACTGCGGCGAATGTGTCGGTCGTCATTCCGGCTTTGAATGAGGAGGATCCGATCGCAGAAGTGGTGCGTGCGTGCCTAACGACTCATTTGCCTAACGAGGTGATCGTAGTTGATAACGGCAGCACCGATCGGACGGCGGAGCGCGCACGAGCTGCGGGCGCACGCGTTGTTTCCGAACCGACGCCCGGTTACGGACGCGCTTGCGCAGCGGGGGTTAAGGCGCTTCCGGCCGAAACAAATATCGTGGTATTTCTTGACGGCGATGGCAGCGATTGTCCGGAGCTCATGGATCGACTCGTTAGGCCAATTGAAAGCGATCACTACGATTTCGTCATCGGTTCGCGCACGCGCGGTGAACGGGAACGCGGGAGCATGAATTTCCAGCAGGTTTTTTCCGGTCGTGGCGCAGGATTTTTACTGCGTCTTCTTTACGGCGTGAATTACACGGACATGTCGCCATTTCGCGCGATTCGACGTGGCGTGCTCGATCGTCTCGGCATGACCGAAAAAACCTACGGCTGGAATCTCGAGATGCAGATGCGGGTTGCGCGTGGCGGTTGGCGCGTTCTCGAAGTGCCGGTCAATCATCGTCGCCGCACCGGAGGCGAATCGAAAGTTTCCGGAACGCTGCGTGGAACTTTCGTCGCCGGCGCGCGCATCGCGGCCACGCTGCTGCGAGTTGCCCTCGAAGGAAAATCTCGACGGCAAGTTGACTGATGATCAACATTTCAGCGTGAGTCGCGCTAAGGCCATCGGTGCGGGATTGCTCTCCGGTTTTTTGGCGGGTCTGGTCATGACAGTGGTCATGCTCGTGGCCTGGCTGTTTGGCATCGCGACGCCGCTCCCTGTTTTTGGCGACCGGCTCTCGGTTTTTATTCCAGCCGATACTTTTCTCGCGCTCATGGGACGCGTCGGCGGTTACAATCACATGAAACAGCTCGGCGTTGGATCCGTCATCGTGGGTCAACTCGTGGTCGGCGGACTTGGCGGCGCCGTTTATGGTCTGGTCAGACGCAGTGGGCGCGAACGAAAGAATGCTTTCACGATCACCATTTTCATTTTGCTCCCGTTGCTCGCGCTCACCATCCTTCTCTGGCCGGTGCTCGGGACAAGTTATCGTGGTCTTCCGATCCAATGGGCGACCGTGATCACGCTCGTCGGTTTGTTGATCGCGTTTATCGCTTTTGAACGCACGCTTGTTTTAACTTTTCATTTTCTCACGCGTCCATCTTTGCTCAACGGCAGAGAGGAATGGAGTCCCGGCATCGGTCGGCGCGCGTTTCTCCTCGGAGGATTGGGCATCGTAATTGCAGGCGGCGGTGCCGCTGTTCTGCGCAAACTTTATCGCGCTGCGACTTTTAGCTACGACGGCACGCAGTACAAAGGAAAGATCGTCCAACCCATTACGCCTAACGAGCAATTTTATTGCGTGACGAAGAATGTCGTTGATCCCGTCGTCGATGCGTCGCGTTGGCAACTCGAGATCTCTGGCCTTGTCAAAACACCGCGCACTTATGGATTTGAGGAATTGAAATCGCTTCCAGCTGTCGATCAGGAAACCACACTCATGTGCATCAGCAACGGCCTCGCTGCCGGCTTGATGAGTAACGCTGTATGGAAAGGAATTCCGATGCGCGCGTTACTCGAACCAGCGGGTCCACTCGAAGGTGCAGCGAAAGTTCGGCTGTACGGCGTCGACAATTACACCGACACATTCCCATTCGAAAAGGCGATGGATCCAACAACCCTCGTCGCTTATCAAATGAACGGGCAACCGTTGCCCGATCGCCATGGTTTTCCCGCGCGCGTGGTGGTTCCGGGATATTTTGGCGAGAAACATGTGAAGTGGGTTACGCGCATTGAAGTCGCGAACGCAGACGCCGTCGGCTTTTACGAAAAACAAGGTTGGGGACCAGACTTTATCGTTCCAACACGCTCACGCATTGATGTCCCGGACGATTGGGCATCGATCAAAACCGCTGACGCAGCGAATGGAGTTACTGTTCGTGGTGTTGCGTTCGGCGGTAATCGCGGAATTTCCAAAGTGGAAATGAGTTTCGACGATGGAAAGACATGGCGGGATGCGAAGCTCGATTATTCCGGAACGAAACTTACGTGGGCGCTTTGGAGTTGCGATTGGCGGCCGGAGAGTGCGGGCGATTACGTTCTGGTTGTGCGCGCGACGGACGGCGAGGGTGCGCTGCAACAGTACGATGAAAAGAGAGCTTTTAAATCAGGTGTCACCGGATTTCACAAGATTAACGTCCGCATTTTTTGAGGTAGGGCGCGACGGGCCGTCGCGCCCTACCGGCTTTGCTGGCATTTGGGGCACCACGCCGTAGTGCGTCCGCCAATTGTTGCGCGGCGGAGCTTAATTTTATGCTTCGGACAAACGCCACCGGCTTTCCACCGTTGATAAATGAGCCAGGATTTCGGTGGATCGGAGAAATTCTGTCCCAACGTGCGCAAAGATTCTCGCGCGACGAACTTTGTTTCAATCAGCAAAGCCGCTCGATTCTTTTTCGTTAACTTTGCCGCACGCATCGCGGGATGGATTTTTGCGCGCCACAGAATTTCGTCCGCCATCCAATTCCCGATTCCTGAAAATCCGCTTTGCATGAGGAGCACCGCCTTGATCTGCGCTTTTCGGTGCCGGCGCAGAAATTCGTCGAGGAACTTCTGGTCGAACCCGGGCTCGCTTATTTCCGGAATATGCGCGCGCCACCATTCAGGCTGCGTCGCTCCATGATGAAATCGCACCCGGCCAAATTGGCGCGAATCACGAAAGACGAGGGATTGTGCTGCTTGCTCAAGAACAAGATGATCATGTTTTTCTCTCCGAAATTTTCTCTCTTCGATGCGCATCTTTCCGGTCATCCCGAGATGCAGACCGAGCCAGTTGTCGCCGGAAAACTGAAACAGCATTTGTTTCCCGCGCGCGGATGAGCGCAACAGCGTTGCGCCAGTCAGATCCCTAACGAGCAATCGCGTGTCCGTTTCGCGAAAGATTCTCTTCCGGGCGTGAAGTTTCACCGCGAGAACTTTGCGTCCGAGCCCAGCGTCCCACTCTCTCCGAAAATACTCGACTTCAGCCAGCTCAGGCATCGCGCAAAATAGACGGAAGCGCGGGAGCGGCAACGGCTGCAATTGTTTTCACGCCCTTGCGCGCCATGCTAGTTTCTTGAATGGAGAAAGTGATCATTATCGGTAGCGGTTGCGCTGGTTTGACCGCGGCGATTTACGCCGCCCGCGCAAAGCTGGAGCCTCTTGTCCTCGAGGGTCCGCAACCCGGCGGTCAACTTTCCACCACCACGCTCGTGGAAAACTTCCCTGGCTTTCCCGACGGGATTGACGGGCCGCAACTCATTCTCAACATGCACGCGCAGGCGGAGAAATTTGGCGCGCGTTTTTCCTATGCGGAGGTAGGCGATTTTGAAATGCACGACCACACACTGCGCATCAAGGCCGATGACGAATGGCTCGAGACGCAATCCGTCATTATCGCGAGCGGGGCGTCCGCTCGTTATCTTGGTCTGGAGAACGAAGAGAAGCTTGTCGGGCACGGGCTGACCTCGTGCGCCACATGCGACGGCGCGTTTTATCGAAATGTTCCTGTCTGCGTCGTCGGTGGCGGCGATTCGGCGGCGGAAGAAGCGCTTTTTCTAACGAAGTTCGCCTCGAAGGTTTACCTCATTCATCGCCGGGACAAACTGCGTGCTTCCAAAATCATGGCGGACCGTGTGCTTGCGCACGAAAAGATCGAACCGATTTGGAATACAATTGTGTTGCAGTACATGACCGACGAAAAAGGGGAAATGCAGTCGGTGAGACTGCGCAATGTGCAAACGCACGAGGAGCGCTTGCTCGAGGTGGCGTGCGTCTTTGTCGCGATCGGTCACGATCCTAACACAAAAGCGTTTTCAGGAAAATTAGAAACCGATCCAGACGGTTACCTTCTCGTTAGGCATTTAGCTGAAAGTAAACATCCCGGGATCTTCATTGCCGGCGATGTGGCGGATCGCGTTTACAAACAGGCTGTGACCGCGGCCGGATCGGGATGTGCCGCGGCGATCGAGGCGGAACGATATTTGAGTGGCTTAGAGTAAGTTCGATTGCGGCAGCCTCCCGCATTTGTCATGTCGAGCGAAGTCGAGACATCTCTTATTGTATGGGTAAGCGGATGTCTTTGAGGTAGTGAGAGATTCTTCGACTTCGTTCCGCTGCGCTTCACGTCGCTCAGAATGACAAGGTGTGATGAAGATTTGTGACTTAACGCAGTTCTATTCGCCTCTTAGCGGCGGAGTGAAGCGGTACGTCCACGAAAAGATCAACTATATCCAGAATGCTTCTGAGAACGACGAGCATGTTCTGATTATCCCGGGCGCAAAGACTGAGATGATCGAGAGCAAACGCTCCCGCATTTATTCCATTCATTCGCCGCTTCTTTCACGCACGTCGCGTTACCGAGCTCTGGTCAATCTTCGGGCCGTGGAAAATGTTTTTGAACGGGAGCGACCCGACATTATCGAGTCGGGCGATCCCTACCAGATTTCGTGGAAGGCGATTGCTTCCGGAAACGCACTGCGAATTCCAGTCACCGGTTTTTATCATTCGCATTTTCCGGAGGCGTATCTGCGCAGCACCGAGAAATATCTGGGGCAGACTGCTACCGAAATGGTGATGGATGCCGCGCGTCGCTATGTCTGCAAGCTTTACAATCAATTCGAAGTGACCTTCGTCCCCTCGCTGCGTCTGGCGAAATTGCTGGAGGAATGGGGAGTGGAGAATGTGCGTGGAGTCAATCTTGGCGTGAACACAGAGGTGTTCCGACCCGAACCCGATGACGCCGGCTCCACCCGCGAGTCGTTAGGCGTTACATCGGAGCAAAAGTTGCTGCTCTATATCGGGCGATTAGCGCAGGAAAAAAACACGCTAACGCTTTTTCGCAGTTTCGAAATACTCGCGCAACGTTGCCCGGGTCGTTTCCATCTGCTGGTGATCGGCGACGGCGGGCAGCGTGAACATTTGCGCCGGTTACGAAGTGAAACGGGAGACGTAACTTGGATTCCCTATTGCACCGAATCGACTGAGCTCGCCCGCTACTACCGCGCCGCCGATCTTTTTGTTCATCCCGGTATCCAGGAAACTTTCGGATTCGTCGCGCTCGAGAGTCAGGCCTGCGGCACGCCCGTCGTCGGTATTCGCGGCAGTTACATGGACCGGATCATTTTTCACGAGCAAGGATCGTGGGCGGGCGAAAATTCTCCCGCCGCGCTAGCGGACGCGATCGAGAAGTTTAGCGGAAACAAACTGCAAAAGATGGGTCGGATCGCATCGCGTGTCGCAGAAGAACGCCATGCCTGGTCGCATGTTTTCCAGCGACTTTTTTGCATTTACCGCGAGGTTTGCTCAAACTACCGGAAGTTTTGAGGAAATGACGTCGCAAAGTAAATCTTTCACCATTCGCAGCTACCGCGCGTCAGATCGCGGAGGGGTGCGGCGGCTTTGTTGCCAGACTGGATTTCTCGGCGAGCCGATCGATCCAGTTTATGAGGATCACGAATTGTTCGCCGACTTCCTCACTACTTACTACACCGATCACGAACCGGAATCGTCTTTTGTCCTGGAAACGAACGGCGAAATTCGCGGATACCTTTTGGGATCGCGCAAACCGTTGGTGAATCAGCTCTACGCCTTTCAGCAAAACGTCATCCTCGGTCTGCGAGCGCTGGCGCGTTATCCCCGTTACAATCAACGCTCCCGCCGGTTCATCCGTTGGGTCCTCGGTAATGGCTGGCGCGAAGTTCCGGCCGCGCCGCGACGCGTCCCGCATTTTCACATCAATTTGCTCCCGGAGGCTCGCAAAATGGCGACCACGCGCGCGTTGATGAGTGCGTATCTGAGTTATTTATATCGCTGCGGCGAAAAACATGTTTACGGACAGATCGTCACGTTCGAAAGCCGGCGTGGTGAGAAAATGTTCGAACGTTACGGATTCAAAGTTTTGAACCGCGCCGAGATCACCAAATATAAGGCGTTCTATCCGGAGTCGGTTTATCTCAGCACCGTCATCAAAAGTTTGGAAACAGCCGAGCCACTGTCCGTCTACGCGCGATCGCGCGATTGAGATCAGATTTCGATTGCCAACGCGGCGACGAAACCACCAGGTAAGGGAAGATCGTGCACCCGCCACTCGTCTTTTACGTTTTCATCTTGAGGAATCCGGATAGTCATTGATTGTTGCGGCGCCGCCGCATCCAAAATGAGTTCGATGGTTTGCAGACAATCGAACAGGCCTTTCCCGGTCGCTTTCACGTAAGATTCTTTGCGTGTCCAGGCGCGCAAAAACGCATTCTCGCGAGCTGCATCGTCGGGCAGGGCGCGCCAGACAGCGTGTTCCCGCGCGGAAAGTACGCGCATAGCCAGATCCGACAAATCCCCGTTGTCTCGAATGATATGTTCGCTGGTTTCAAGATCGACTCCAAGGTTGCGATCCCAGGCAAGCGCATAGATCGCCGACCCCGCAGCGTGTGAAATGTTGAAGTGCAGCTTGCGCTCATCGCTATCCACAGAAGCAAGTGCCGGCTTTCCGTGTGGACCGTAATCGAAAACGAGCGTGGAGGCGGGAATGTTCAGTGTCGCGCCGAGCAGATACCGGAGAATGCCGCGAGCAGCGTTGTAATGTTGCCGATCTCGCTCAAAGCGGAACTGTGCAGCTCGGGTGCGTTCCGCTGAATCAAGCGACGCCGTTAATTCAAGCCTGTCGTCCGGAGAAATTGAATCCAAGTTTGCCATCCAAATTTCCACGCCGGCTTCGGGCGAATGGATTGAATGAATCGACGTGGTCGCTCCGGCAAAAACTTTCAACGTGCCCGGATTCATTCCTTAAAATTTTTTGCGATATTCCGGAGGCAGCTATCGATCGTTTCCGCGAGAGGGTCGACGTGCGCAGTAATGCACTCCAGGTGGCTGCCCTTGAGCGAATGAACGGTGACTTTCCGTGCGAGCCGGTTCCACGCTTGCTCGAGATGGTCACCCCGATGCAACAGATCTTCTGAGAGCAGGACGGCCATCGGTCCATCATATCGCTGCGGTTGATAGCTCGCCGCGGCCCAGAGAAATGCTGCAGGCACATCGCGTTCATTGCTCAATCCGGTTTGCGCGAGCGGCGCATTTGCGATGTCATCGGTCTTTCGCCGAAACGTGTTCCACGCAGAGGCGATGCGATTTCGAAATTGTCGGACGACCAGACGTCCGCGCGATGGTGCGCTCTCTCCCTGCCAGATGGCAAATTGCGCGCGGCGTAGCCACCATTCTCGAAACTGCTGCAGTTGTTTCCGCTCATCCCAGCGAAGCCAGCGTCCAAGCAATTCACAAGCGCCACGCAAAAAAGTGAGAGTCTTATCTTTCGGTTCCGCATCGATCAGCAGCAACATTTCCACGGTTTCGCCAGCGGCCGCGATTTGTTGAGCGAGCTCGTAGGCGACAATTCCCCCAAGGCAAAAACCTCCGATAATGTAAGGCCCACGCGGACGAACGACGCGCAGGGCGTGTAAATGCACAGCGGCCATCTCTTCGATGCCTGGCGCCTTCGGGGAGGTGCGCACATCGTGCGGTGGCATCACGTAAAACGGCTGGTCGGAGCCGAGTGCACGCGAAAGTTTTAGGCTATAAAAACCGCCGCCGAACAAGTCGCCGTGCAAATAAAAAAACGGTGTGCGTGATCCGCTCTCGTTGATTTTCAAGAGAGTCGATGAATCTCCGCTCGTTTGCCGCACAAGCTCGGCGGCGAGATCTTCGACGGTGATGTTTTTCGAGAATTCGGCTGGGAGAATCGTTTTGCCGAAAGCTGCCTCGACGCGTTGCAACATCTGTCCGACTAGAAGCGGATTGCCGCCGAGACCGAAAAAATTGTCGCGGATGCAAATTCCGCGCACACCGAGGACCTCTTCCCAAATGGTGATCAATTCCAATTGAAGGCCAAGGTACGGCCGCACATGATCGGTGGTTCTCGCTTGCTTCTGTTGCAAGTTATCGTCCATTCCGGCGGGCCCGAGCCAGCGCGCGACTGCCGCCGGATATTTTTTCTGCAAAAACTCTGCCATAGCGGTGACAGTTGGCGCTTCGAAGAAAATGTTCGGCGATAGGTGCTCGCCTAGCGCAGTGCTGAGCTGATTAACAACGCGTAAACCGGTGAGAGAATGCCCGCCAAGATTAAAGAAATTATCGAATGCGCCGACGCGATCGAGACGGAGAACGGCGGCCCAGATAAAAGCTACTTTTTCTTCCAGCGCAGTATGCGGTGCGACGAAATCATTGGTCGATTGCTTCTCCGACGGATCGGGCCGCGGTAACGCATTTCGATCCACTTTGCCATTTGCTGTCTGCGGCAACGACGGCAGCGAAACGATTGCGGATGGAACCATGTAATCGGGCAACAATCTTCTGAGCGCAGCGAGCAATGTGTCTTGCGGCGCCTCCCCGACGACATACGCGACAAGATGTTTATCGCCGGGTAAGTCTTCGCGTATGATGACGACGCTGTCGCGAACGCCTGATTGTTGTTTGAGTGCCACTTCGATTTCCCCCGGTTCGATGCGAAAGCCGCGGAGCTTGATCTGATTATCTACGCGCCCGAGGAACTCGATGACTCCATCGCGGCGCCAACGCGCGAGATCGCCGGTCTTGTAAAGGCGCGCGCCTGGTTCGCGATTGAATGGATCGGGAACGAACTTTTCCGCCGTCAATTCTTCGCGCTGCCAATAGCCGCGCGCGAGGCCGTCGCCTCCAATGTGCAACTCACCTGTCGCGCCGATAGGAACGGGTTGAAGGTTTGAGTTTAAAATGTTTGCCGTTGTGTTTGCGATCGGTTTGCCAATGGGAATGGAATTTTCAAGTGGCGCGTTTGCGTCGACCGTGTGGCAACACGCAAACGTCGTGCTCTCTGTCGGTCCATAACCGTTGATCAAACGCGTGTTTTGGAGTGCACTCAACGCCTTGCGAACGTGTGAAATCGAAAGAATGTCGCCACCGGCGAGCAATTGGCGCAGCGATCGCAAATCGTCGAGTCGCTCGTCGACCATGGCGTTAAACAAACCCGCGGTGAGCCATAACGTCGTCACACCCTGATCGCGGATGGCGCGTCCGATTTCTTCGAGCGCCGGCAGCGCAGGCGACATCACGACCAGCTTGCCGCCATTTAAAAGCGGTCCCCAAATCTCAAAGGTCGAGGCGTCGAAAGAAATTGGCGCGAGCTGGAGAAATGTCTCGTTAGGCAAGAACGACGCGTAGTCCGTTTCTTTTACCAGCCTAACGACTGCACGGTGCGGAATCGCTACTCCTTTCGGCGTCCCAGTCGATCCAGACGTGTACATGATATAAGCCAAATCTTTTGGCTGCACGTTGTTCTCAAGGTTGTTGTGGGCTTCGTCGGAGAAATTGTCCGCATCCACGAACAGCAACTGCGGCGCGTGTGCTGCTGGTAAACCGCCATTCCCCACGTTTCTGTCCGTGAGAATTATTGGCATCCGCGTGTCGTCCACCATCGCCGCGAGACGGTCGGCTGGATACGAAGGATCGAGCGGAACGTAAGCGCCACCAGCTTTGAGGATCGCCAAAAGTGCGACCACCATCTCCGGCGAGCGCTGCATCCAAACGCCAATCGGCACATCGCGATTGACGCCGAGTTTTCGCAATCGTCGCGCGAGTTGATTGGCGCGGCGGTTCAATGCTTCATAACTCAAGTGCGCGTTTTCAAAAACAACCGCGATCGCAGTCGGCGTACGTTGTACTTGCTGCTCGAAAACCTGGTGAATTGGCGCGTTGCGCGGATAATCGGTGCGCGTTTCGTTCCATGCGGCCGGCGGCGTTTCCACTTGAATGGCGTCGGGTTGCGCTGCCTCCGTGAGATCGCCAACGCACCGCGTCGGTGCAGCAACAATGCGATCGAGCAAATCCAGCCAGCGCGATCGTAAAAGCTCGATCGTTTCGCGCTCGAAAAGGTCGGTATTGTAAATGAAGCGGCCGCGAAAACCGTCCGCGCGATCGTCCAGGCCTAATTGGAGATCGAACTTTGCCGTTCCTGTTTCGACATCCATATGCGTGAAGTCCCAACCTTTCGGCAATGGTTCCAGCGGTGGTTCCACAACAATCAACGCTTGCACAAGCGGGGCCCGGCTCGGATCTCGCATGCGCGTGAATTTCTGGACCAGCAGCTCGAAGGGAACTTCATCATGTGAAAGCGCGCTCAAAGTGGCGTTACGCGTGCGCGCGAGAAGCTCAGTGAACGGAACATCTTTCGAAAACGCGCAACGAATCGGGACCGTGTTGAGAAAACATCCGAGCAGAGCCGCGGTCTCCTCCCGATTGCGGCCACTGCTGATTCCGCCGATGACGATGTCCTCCTGGTTGGTGTCGCTCTGCAACAGCGCCATGAACGCGGCGCTCATCGTCATGAAGAGCGTTACGCCTTGTTCCTGACTTAACGCCTTCAACGCCGCAGTGGTTGAAGGGGAGATCTCGAAAATCTCCATCGCGCCTTCATAAGTCTGAGTGGCAGGGCGTGGGTGATCGGTTTTTAATTCGAGAACCGGCAGGTCATGCAAAACTGTTTTCCAATAGGAAAGTTGGTCCGGCAGAATTTCCTTAATCGAATCTCGCTGCCAGACGGCATAGTCGGGATACTGGATTGGCAACTCGTTAGGCGTCGGAGATTCGCCGTTAGCGAAAGCTTCGTAGAAAGTGAGAAGCTCAGGCAACAGAACGCGATAAAGCGATACGCCATCGAAAATGATGTGATGCAACGTGATGAAGAGCCGATGCTCCGCGTCGCTCAAACGAACAAGTCGAAGTCGATACATCGGACCGCGCGCAAGATTGAATGGCTGATGCGCATCCTCGGTCGCGAGCCGGAGCGCTTCCTCTTCCGGTTGGGCGTGCGTGCGCAAATTGATGAACGGAATTTTAATGTGCGCGGGGGGCGGATGAACGATCTGCACGCCTTCATCACCGGCCCATTGAAATGTTGTGCGCCAGGCTTCGTGCCGCCTAACGACTTCGGTGAAACTGCGCTCCAACGCGGAAACATTCAGCTCGCCGCGGCGATGGATCGTGATCGGCTCGTTATAAATCAGATAAGCGTCCGCTAGTTGCGAATGCAGCCAAATTTGCTGTTGGCTGTATGAGAGGGGCGCTGGGCCGGATCGTTCTCGTTTCGGAATCGTCGCCGGCGTTTGCGGACCTCGAGACAACTTGCCTCGCAGATACTTTTGTAAAAGTTCGCGCCGTGCGTCCGAAAGCTCAGTCATCGCTTCCCCGTTAGGCTGCATTTAACTCTTTGAGAACGTTACCGGCAACGCCGTTAATCCGCGCAAGCCTGAGTTATCGCGCCAGGTCAGAGGCCCGGGCACAACTTCCAAATTCGGCAGACGCCGCAAGATCGTTTCGAAAGCAATCTGCCCTTCCATGCGCGCGAGTGGTGCGCCGAAACAAAAGTGACTCGACCATCCGAAGGCGAGATGCTTGTTGTCTTTGCGGTCGAGGATGAGCGCATCGGGATCGGGAAAACGTTCCGGGTCGCGATTGCCTGCCGCCATGATCGCCATCACAGCCTGTCCTTTGCGGATTTGCTTGCCGCCGATTTGCACATCTTCGCGCGCGATGCGGCCGGTGTGTTGACTGGGACTTTCGTAACGAAGTAGTTCTTCCACCGCCGACTGGATCAGACCCGGATTGTTCCGCAGTTGATCGAGCTGTTCACGATTGCGCATGAGAGTGAGCAAGCCGTTACCGATTAGATTCGTTGTCGTCTCCTGGCCGCCCACCATGGTCACGATGCAATTGGCTACAATTTCCTCTTCAGTCAGCCGATCGCCATCGAGCTCGGCCGTCATGAAGGAATGAATTAATCCTTCGCGCGGATGTTCACGCATTTTGCCGATGGCGCTCTGAAAATAAGTCACGAGATTGTTTGTGCTCTCGAGGACGCGCGGAATGCGATCGGGGTTGTGCTGAAAGTTCCCGAGCATCTCCGCAAAATCGGCCGACCATTTTTTTAAATCGACATGATCTTCTGTCGGAACGCCCAGCATTTCGGCGGTAACAATTGCCGGCATTGGCGCCGCGAAATCTGCAATCATGTCCATTCGTTTCTGCGGTAACACGCGGTCGAGTAGTTGATCGACGATCTCCTGAATGTGTGAACGCAACGCGCGCACCCGTTGCGGCGTGAAAGCGACCGACGCGAGACCGCGCAACCGTGTGTGTGCCGGCGCGTCCATGAAGAGCATTTGTTTCACCATGACCTTGGCGATCGGGTTGAGGCCGGATAGTCCCATCGTGGTCAGCTGCTCCGGAGTCGGAGTGCGATCGGCTGAGAAAGAGTGCAGAACGTTTATGACATCGGGATAACGAGTCACGACCCACGTGTGCATAAAGCGATCCCAATGCACCGGATCTTCGGAGCGCAGTTTGCGATAGAGCGGGTAGGGATTGGCCAGAACCTCCGGCTCAAGCAATCGAACAAGACTCAGACTGGCGTCGGACGAAGCCATCATTATTTCTTTGCATCTTCATTCAAAGCAGCAAGGGCGGCATCGACTTCCGCTTCACTCATTTTGTTGAGCTGGTTAGTTAGCGCCTCTTCTATCTTCACCGAAAGCTGCGCAACGGTCGGCGAATCGAAGACGTCGAGTAATTTAAGATCGGCCCCAAAAACATTGCGGACACGCGCGATGATTTGTGCGCCGAGGAGCGAATGCGCGCCGAGATGAAAGAAATCATCATCGACGCTAACGCGAGGGACTTTGAGAAATTCCCTGATGATACCGGCGAGCGTTTCTTCGACCGGAGTTCGCGGAGCGATAAAGTTTTTGCTTTCGTCGATGCTCGGTGCTGGCAACGCCGCGCGATCAATTTTTCCATTCGCCGTTAACGGCAGCGATTCCATCCAAACAATCGCGGACGGCTCCATATAATCCGGTAACCGTTGTCGGATCGATGCGCGAAGACTTGCTTCATCCCGTTGCGCTGCAAGAGCGGGAACAACATACGCAATCAGGCGTTTCTCACCGGGAACATCTTCTCGCGCAATTACCACACTCGCTTGAACGGCAGGATGCTTATTGAGAACGGAATTGATTTCGCCCAACTCAATTCGATAGCCACGGATTTTGATCTGATCGTCGATGCGCCCGAGAAATGCGATCTCGCCATTAGAAAGACGACGCGCGCGATCTCCGGTCCGATACAGCCGGCCGCCTTCGCTGCTGAACGGATCAGCGATGAAACGCTCGGCCGTAAGGTCGGGTTGATTGCGGTATCCACGAGCCACCCCCGCGCCGCCAATATAAATTTCGCCGATTGCGCCATCAGGAATCTGATGCAGTTGCTCGTCGGTAATGTGAATGCGCACATTGTCGATCGGAAATCCGATGGATGGGAGCGTATCGAATTTGCCGTGCGCCGGAATCTCTCCCGATGTCGCAACGACCGTGCACTCGGTTGGTCCATAATTGTTCACGAGCGCGAACGGAAGATCCGCCGGGGGATAGCGGTGGAGTGTATCCGCACCCGTGAGCAGAAATCGAAGAGATGTTTCTTCGGGCCACGGTAACGCGATGAGTTGCTCGGCTAATGCGGTGGGGACAAAGCTGATCGTGATTTGGCGATCGACGAGCCAGTCGCGCAGCAATTCCGCCGACAGACGCGTCGACTCGTTAGGCAGATGAATCGCGGCGCCAATTGACAAGTGCGGCCAGATTTCCCAAACCGCGGCGTCGAATCCGACGCCAGCCTGAAAAGTCGCGCGTGTGGATTCATCAAGACGAAAGGCGCGCACGTGCCATGCGATGAGGTTGGATAAATTGCGATGCGTGACCTCGACGCCTTTCGGTTCTCCCGTCGAACCTGATGTGTAAATAACGTAGGCGAGATGATCCATCTCCGGTTCCACATCGGGAGCTTTCGTAGATTGCGCCGCGATCGCGCCCTGTTCTGTGTCGAGATTAATGACTCTGATATTCAAGTTTTCGAAGCGATGAGCGAAGCTTCTGTTCGTAACAAGCAGACGAACGCCGGCATCCTTGACGATGAAACTCAAACGCTCCGTCGGATGCGCCGCATCAATCGGCAAATAAGCGGCGCCGCATTTCATGATGGCGAGCGCAGCGATGACAAACTGCGGCGAACGCTCGAGACAGAGACCGACGAGGATTTCAGGCGCCGCTCCCAACAACCGAAGATGATTCGCGAGCTGAGTCGCGCCTTGCTCCAAATCGCCGTAACTCAATTCCTCCGCATCCGTGGCCAGGGCAATTCGGTCGGGACTTTGTCTGGACTGCACTGCGATCAATTCCGGCACTAACATCTTAGAAAGATCGCTTTGATGGGGGGCGGCTCTCACAGCGTCAGCAGTCAGCATGAAAATTTCCTTGTTTGAAATTCATAGTACAAATTCTGCTCGTGGCGAATAGAGGAATATCGATCAGTAGAGCGGCATCCGTGCCGAAGACGCTTCACGATTCAACGGAAAACCCATTAGAGGCGGAGACTTGGAGTTGTGATAATCTGCTTCGTGCTTATTCGCGTATGATTGTTCGCAGATTTTACTCTCTTCTCTTGGCCCACTATGGCGTTTTGCTCGCCGTAGCCGCGCTTCTCTTATTCGGCAGCCCTGTCGATGGCATCATTCTTTATCGCACGGCCGATGCGACTGCCAATACTACCGCGCCCAGTGGCTCACTGGCCAACAGTGGTTGGCAGTACGAAGGAATTTTTGGGGATTATCTCGGAACGCCGATTGCCCCTCATTTTTTCATCACCGCTCAACATATCGGTATGAATTCGGACAAGCTTGTCTATCGAGGTGCGAATTACACGATCGTAAAATCGTTCGATGATCCCGGAACCGATCTGCGCATCTTTCAGGTCGTCCAGACATTCTCCCTCTTCGCGCCGCTCTACACCGGAAGCGACGAAGTGGGGAAACATTTGGTCGCGATCGGACGCGGCACGCAACGTGGCACTGAGGTCCTCGCTGGTGGCAACCTGCGTGGTTGGACGTGGGGACAGAGCGACAAGGTGCAGCGTTGGGGTGAGAACGCGGTCGCCGCGATCAAGGAAAGGCCGCCGGGAGGCGAAATGCTCTATTCGCTTTTCGATAAAGCGGGTTTGCCTAACGAGTCGCATCTATCTAATGGCGACTCCGGCGGCGGCGTCTTCCTCGACGACGGTGGAGTTTGGAAACTCGGCGGCATCAATTACGACGTCGACGGCGCCTTTTACACGGGCCCAAATGGCGTTGGAGGTTTTCTCGCGGCGTTGTTCGACCAGCGCGGGCTTTTTGATGAAGATCGCCAACCGGTCGGCGGCAGTACGCCAAAACCGTCCGGCTTTTACGCTTCGCGCATTTCATCGAGAATTGATTGGATCGACAGTGTCGTCGAGCCGCGGCTCGTGAATATTTCGACGCGCGCCACAGTTGGAACAGGCGACCAGGTTTCAATCGCGGGCTTCGTCGTGGTAGGAAATCCGGGTCAATCCCGCCGCGTGGTCGTGCGCGGACTCGGGTCATCGTTAAAAGTGGGCGGTGTACCTGTGTCGGGCCGGCTCGCGAATCCGCTGATCGAACTTCACAATGCGTCCGGCGCGCTCCTAGCGGTGAACGATAATTGGCGAAATGGTTCGCAGACAACCGAAATTCAAAGGCTCGGCCTCGCCCCCAATGACGACGCAGAAGCAGTTCTCGTCGCAACGTTGCCGGTAGGCCAATTCTCGGCCGTTTTGCGCGGCGCGAATGGTAGCGCCGGCATCGGATTGATCGAGGTCTACGACGTCGGTGCGCTCGGCAATGCGCGACTGCTGAATCTTTCCGGCCGCGCTTTTGTTCGCACCGGCGACAATGTTTTGATTGGCGGTCTCATCGTGCGCACTCTTTCTCAACGACTGTTGTTGCGTGCGATCGGGCCGGATCTCACCGCGCGGAGCGTTACCGAAGCTTTGCAAAATCCGGTGCTGGAACTCCACGATTCCAACGGCGCGCTTCTCTCGAGCAACGATAGTTGGCAGGATGCTTCCAATAGTTCCGCGATTGCTGCGACCGGACTTGCTCCCGCGGATCCTCGCGACGCGGTCATCCTGCTCACGCCCGGTCCCGGTCAATTTACCGCAATTGTTCGCGGGGCTGGGGGCTCTTCAGGAGTCGCACTGTTGGAAGCATACCTTTTGGATTAGCCGACGCTTGTTTGTCGAATGGTGTGAGCTAAGGTGCGCACGTCTTTTTGCCGGCATAGCTCAGTTGGTAGAGCAGCTGATTTGTAATCAGCAGGTCAGGAGTTCGAGCCTCCTAGCCGGCTTTAGCTATCGTTAGCAGTCGTTGCAAATCAGTCACTTACGACGTTTCCGGTGAATTGAGCTTTAGCTGTGGTTGGCTCCGATATGCTCCGTTTCGCGCATCGCGTATAAGATTGGCGTATAAGATTTCCGCTAGAACCGCGTGGTTTCGAGCTTCTCCATGAACTCATGGATTCGATTGCCTGGCATTCTCGCCGGGAAAAGTTCTTGGACCTGCACTTTCAAAACTTCCGCGAGGTAGAGCATCGTCTTGTCGTCGACGTAGGAGAGCCGCGCTTCAATCTTCGAGACGCCGCTGCGGCTCGTATCGAAGCCAACCAATTGAAGCTTCGTGGCAAGGTCAGACTGAGACCAGCCGAGCGCGTAGCGCCGACGGCGCACCTGGGGGCCAATGTTGTTCTTGTAGCGCATGTGGAAGTGGTCCTCGCGTTACGAAGTCTTTGGTTGCGCTGTCTCAAAGCTCACGCGCGGGACGGATGTCGTCTGGCAGAGCTCCAGCAGTTTGTCAGCTTCGACGCTCGGCAGGGCGCCAATGACCTCCTCGCGGACTTCAGCAATCGGCCGCAGGTAATATTTCGATACGAAAAGCCGATCGAGCGCTTCGCCGGCAAGGCCAAGCACTAGGTCAAACGTCTCGCTCTCGGAGTCGATATGCGAAACCAGCGCAGGGGCGGGGAAGTTCACTCGTGCGACGCAGCCGTTGTTCCCTGTCACCGACCACCGCGAACCTCCGCCCTCTGTCGGAGTGTATTCGTGTTCGTGGCGGCGAGCTTCGCGGACGAGATCGGCTTTGAGCCCTTTCAGGCGTTCGGTTCGGATGGCGATGTCGCGATGCAGAAGGACGGCTTCGTTTACGAGTCTTTTTGTTTGGATTTCGGTCATGGCAATGAAAGCGGTGTTGAGTTTCTTGCCGCGCTCGCTCCGGCGCACTTGCTCCAGAAGTGGCGCGACACGAACGGTCTACACCCCGTTTTTTGCCGACCTCGTGAGCGGCGCGCCGTTCTTTCTTCAGTGTTCTGGAGCGCGCATCAGATGTGCTCTCACGACCTGCGAAAACTTTTGACAGGGTTGCACCTGGTCCGCCTCGGATCGGACGCTTTGAAGCGCCGGAGCACCAACTTCCGCTCTCCTGCGGCGAAGTGGTTATCGCCGGAATCTTGTCGTTGTGTTCATCTGAACATACGCTGCTGAAGGAAGAAGGAACCCCCATGAAAGCAGCTACGACACGCCACCGCCAACCAGTAGAGAATGAGTCATTTACCTCAGCCACGACGATTGCAGCTCTGCTGTTCTTGGCTGCGAAGTTTCCCCACCGCCAATTCAACAGCGCGGAGCTATCCGTTCTCTCCGGCGTTGGCCGGACGGCGATGTCGCAGATCAAAAATGCTGCGGACACGCCGTTTTCGCTCGGCAAATGCACGCTGCAGCGTCTGGACGTCTGGCTTGCCAAGCACCCCGGCTTTAAACAAGAATGATTCTCGGGGTTCGGAAGAAGGGAACAAGGTATGCCAAGAGGAGTACGCAAGAGTATCACGCTCCCTGGCTTGCTTGCTCCCGCGGTGAAGCAGCGCTGCGC
>JBBRYI010000017.1:0-57982 GCA_038237805.1 Chthoniobacterales bacterium
AACGACATGGCTGCACGGCCGATGATCGAACCAAAACTCTGCCGGGAAGGCAAGCAAACAGCCTGCGCGTCGCACGAAAAGAGCCCAGGACGGCGTGTGGAACGGGAAACCGCGCGTCGCGGCCGGACAGCGGCCGAAGCCAAAAACCGCCGAGCCACCGAGCACCGTGACTATAGAATGCGGAACGATGCATCGCGAATAGAGCGAACGCTCACAACACCTAACGAGAAGTGGGCCGAATTATTCGGCAATTAAAGGCGGAATAATTCGATCTAATCCGCTTGCGCGCGGGGCTGCCGCCCGTTAAAAGGGGAAACATTTACCCCCAAATGTCGCTGCTTCTCCCCAACGTTGGCAAGCCAAAAAAACTGCTCGAGCAAGTGCGCGATGTCATTCGACGCAAACAGTTCTCGATTCGCACAGAAACAAGCTACATCGATTGGATCAAGCGGTTCATTCTTTTTCACCAGAAGCGACATCCCAGAGAAATGTCGGAAGCCGAAGTGAACGAGTTCCTGAATTATCTGGCTCGAGAAAAGAACGTGGCTGCTTCGACCCAGAATCAGGCTTTGAGCGCGCTGCTCTTTCTGTATCGCGAAGTGCTTAAGCAAGAGATCGGCTGGCTTGAGGGGGTGGAACGAGTAAAAAAACCGGCTCGTTTGCCGGTTGTACTGACAAAGGATGAGGTGCGAATAGTTTTCGCGCACCTGCATGGGACGTATCGGTTGATGGCGGGTCTTCTTTACGGCAGCGGTTTGCGCTTGATGGAGTGCGTACGGCTGCGAGTGAAAGACATCGATTTTGGTTATCTGCGCATTACGATTCGAGACGGCAAGGGCGGGAGGGATCGGGTGACGATGTTGCCCGTAAACCTGACGCAACCGTTGGAGCGACATTTGCAAAAAGTAAAGGCACAACACGAGGAAGATGTGGAAGCAGGGTTCGGCCGAGTCCATCTACCATCGGCGCTGGCAAGAAAGTCGCCCCACTCGGCGCAGGAGTGGGCCTGGCAGTATGTGTTCCCTTCGTCGAGGCTGTCAGTTGATCCGAGGAGTCGCGGCGCTGAGGCCGCTCCCACATTGGGATCGCCCACCTTGAGGCATCGACATCACATGGACGAAAGTGCACTGCAACTGGCGATGAAGAATGCGGTGCGAGGTTCCCGGGTGAACAAACCTGCGACGTGCCACAGTCTTCGGCACTCTTTCGCGACGCATTTACTCGAAAACGGTTATGACATCAGGACCGTGCAGGAGTTGTTAGGACATAAAGATGTGTCGACGACCATGATTTACACGCATGTGCTCAATAAGCCCGGCATGGGAGTGAAAAGCCCGCTCGATCACGCCTAACGACGACTAGGAAGCAGAGGTCAGAAGTCAGAGAATTTACCTTTGCTCTTTAACCAAGCGTAAAGGGCATCGTACTCAGGTGGAGGTGGTTTGTGTTCGTCGATGTAGGATTTTCGATGTTCGGTAAGTATCCTGGCGAGCGTGATGCCGTCGGGCGCGGCATGATGAAAGTCTGCGCCGCCTTGGAGAAGATGAAGCGCCTCAAAGTAATCAGTCGCCTCACCGATTCACCACTGGCGCGCTCCATCGCGACGGAGAAGCCGGCATGGTAGGATGAGTCGTTAGGTGCGGCTTTGTATGCGAGCGTTTTCTGAGGCGGGAGACAAGTTAGTTTGCGAGGTTCTCCCACGGCGAGAAATAACTGCAAGCTGCTGGCACATAACTACAATCTTCGTCTACTGTTTGCCAATCTTTTCGGGAACCCTCATCCTAACCTTCTCCCACGGGGAGAAGTAACTGGCGCCCGGTCGCACATAGGTAGAATCATTGTCTAGCAGGGGACGACTATGCACGACTCTTCTCCCGATGGGAGAAGAATTAAAGATGAGGGCAATAGTGCGGCTTTGTATGCGAGAGTTTTCGGAGGCGTGTCACAAGTTGGTTTGCGAGGTCCTTCGCTTTCGCTCAGGATGACAGAAGGGGTGAGAAATCGGGCGATAGACCACAGAGACACCGAGATCACCGAGTTTTGATTCTGTTGCATTTTGTACTCCTCCTCTGTGATCTCTGTGACCCCGTGGTTATGCGATAGCGTATCATTAGTCGGGGAGGAATTAAAAGATGAGGGCGATAGTGCGGGAGGGTACGCGAGCGTTTTCTGAGGCGTGTCACAAGTTAGTTTGCGAGGTCCTTTGCTTTCGCTCAAGATCACAGAAGGAGGAGAGATCGCGCGATGGAGATTCATATTGGTTGCTCGGGTTGGTTTTATTGGCATCGGCGCGGGATTTTTTATCCGGAAACCGAGCGGACGGATAAGTGGTTCAAGCATTACACCAGCGTCTTTAAAACGGTGGAATTGAATGCGCCCTTCTATAAGTGGCCGAAACCAGCAACGGTGAAAACCTGGCGCCGCAACGCGCCGCAGGATTTTCGATATTCGGTAAAGGTAAATCAGCTCATCACGCATGAGAAACGACTGAAACGAACTGGCCGACTCGTTCGAGAATTTTATCAGATCGCGGAAGTGCTGGGCGAACAGATGGGCTGTTTCCTTTTTCAATTTCCGCCGAGTTACAAATACACGCCGTCGCGACTGAAAAGTATCATCGGACAACTCGACCCGGCCTATCGTAATGCGATTGAGTTTCGGCATAAGAGCTGGTGGAGAAAGGCCGTTTACAAACAGTTCCGCGAAGCCGGCTTGATTTTCTGCTCGGTCGATGGACCGCGACTTCCTAACGAGTTGGTGAAAACGAGTGACGCCATCTATCTCCGTTTTCACGGACGCACGCGCTGGTATCGACATAATTATTCTGACGAAGAATTGGCGGACTGGGTTAAGAAGATCCGGCAAAGTAACGCGAGCGAAGTATGGATTTATTTCAATAACGATCGAGAAGGTTTCGCGATCAGGAACGCCCAGGAAATGATGCGACTTTTAGGCGTGACAACCGCGCGCAGACGTGAAGGATGATTCCATGAACTTCAACAAGAACATCGGCATGCTGTTGCTCGCGATTTTTCTCATCCTTTACGGCATCACGACTGCGTTTACGATTGCAACGCCACTTATTATTCTCGGCGTGCTCGCACTTTTGGCGGGCATTTTTATCCTGATTGGCAAGTAACTCGTTAGGACGTTGTACCTCTGTAGCACTCAGGGTAAGCTGTAGACTTCGATCAGGCCGATACCGGTGGCGGCGTTGGTCCCGCTCATGATAGCGGTGTAGTTGCCGGAACTAAGATCCGCGCGAATGGCGGATTCCAAATTATTTTTGGGGGGTATGCCTGTCGCCGCGATAGCGGCTTGCTGCGAATCCTTCCAGTTATCATTGCCGGCGATCTTCGCGCCCTGACGGTTGAAAAGGTCGAGTCGCGGATCGCGTAACGGTTGTGCGATGCCGGCTGCGCTGAGCGAAGGGCCGATGCCGCGAAACAGAACCTTTGAGGGTTGCGTTCCGGTGACGATGAGGCCGGCAATCATGACGTTGTCGCCGCTGCCGACGAATCCACGGGTACTGATGTTGGCAAGCCGCGAAGTGGAATTCTTCTGCAAATCGTACGCTTCCACGAGGCCAACACCGGTGCTGTTGTTTTTACCGCGCACAATGGCGGTGTAAGCACCCGGCACCAGACTGGCAACGATAGCTGATTCGTGGTCGTTGGTAGGCGGAATGAGCGAGTCGCGAACCCATTGTTCCTGCGTGTCTTTCCAGTTGTCGTTGCTGAAGATCAAATTTCCGCGCGAGTTGTGCAGTTCGAGGGTCGGATCACTCAGCGCATTCGCCACACCTTTAGCAGTAAGTGATGGGCCAAGAGCGCGTACAATAATTTTCTTGGCGGCGCTGCCGGAAATGATGAAGCCGCCGATGAGAACATTGTTACCTCCACCTACCTGCAGGCGAGTGGAAACGTTGCCTAACAACATGAGAGGTGGAGTAGGTGTGACAGTGGGTATGGGCGTTGCGGTTGGACTTGGTGTTGGTGTCTGAGTGGGAGTGGAAGTCGGGGTCGCAGTGGGTGTAGGAGTTGCGCTCGGTGTTGGTGTCGCGGTCGGTGTCGGTGTCGGAGTGGGCGTCTGCGTTCCCACCGATATGATGACAGCATCGTACGCAACCGCGTGCACACCGTCGTCCGCACTCAACATCAAGGTATATGTGCCAGCTGAATTGAAGGTCGCCGTCGTGTTCGGCTGCGCTGAATTGCCAAACGTGACGGTCGATGGGCCGGAATAAAGTTTCCACTTAAGCGTGGCACCATGACTCGGATCATTCACTACGCCGCCGAGGGTCGTGGTTCCTGCCGCACTGAGACCTTGATCCGATCCCGCGTTTACGCTTGGCGCATTGGGCGAGCGCGGACCTTCGTTCGGCCCAGTTGTTTGGACAACTTCGAAGTTATCAATCGCAACGGTCGAGAGATGATCGAATGCGTTGTCGGCAAAACGGTTGTCCGGGCAAACGGAGACGGAAAAGAAACCGCCGTTGTCTGCGACGATCGCGCCGTACTTTTGCAACGCGCGCAGGATCGCTTTCTCCTCAATCGTCCACGTGCTCGGAATGACAAAGCTCGACTTGAGCCGCAGACGCTGACCCATCGCGGGATAGTTGCTCGACGTGGCCGAAATGGATGAGGCGTAATGCGTCGCAGGATAAATATATTCGCGACGGGTTTTCGCGACGACGAGACGGAGCGCGTGCTCGACCATGCCGCGCTGGCATTCGTCGTATCGAACCACGGCGGGAAACATCGGCAGGCCGGCGGCATCGCCTGAAGTCCAGCCAGCCGGACGCAACGCATTGGAATTCAAATTAAACTTCGCGCCATTCGATGCTTCCCACGCGCTCCCGTTTAGTTTCGTCAACCATGTTTCCCAGGTCGAACCCACGTCGGGGGCGACGATAATCGAATGCCGATCGCCACCCTCATTGTTCACGTCCATCTGCCATTGCTGCAGCGTGAGAGCGCCGGTTTCTTTTGGCCAACCTTCCACCGGCATGTTTGACGGAATGGGATAACGCCCGTTTGGAGACGTTCCGCCATCGAGATCCGATTCGTCCGGATAATTGAAAAACGGAATGGTCACGCGTGGCTGATTATCGGGCACAAGCACGTAATTCATTTCGTAAAACGGACGCAGGGTTTGGCGGCTCGCTGACAAATCCGATTTGACCTGCGCAATCATGGCCGCCGAATTCGTGAGGGTTGGGCGGCGCGAAATGTCTTCGTTCCAAGGATTCGTTACCGGCATGATCTGCATGGCGGAGACGATCGCGTCGGCTTGCGAAGTATTGAATAACGTCGGCGTTGTGACGACCGGCGCGGGCCCAAGAATTCGACCGTCCTGATTAATGCGCTCGGCGCGCGATTCCGTAGCGACTAATCCCAGCAGAAAACAGACTGCGATTCGCCAAAGTGTCCCTGAATTCCCTCCACCGACCATCCCCTCTTTTTGCAGCAGTTGTTAAGCCGCCCCACCCTCAATGTCCTGGCTTGTTACCGCGCAAATTCGTGTAGCAAATGTCATAGGCTTTTCCGACGTGGGAAAGGCTAACATAGGGAGTGACGGCGCTGTCGTGTCCCAAACTTCGGACGACACGGCGGTCGTCCCTCCAAAACCACAGCTAGGCGGCGGCGCGTCGCTTTTGCCTAACGAGTGAAGAAGTGGAACGGTTCCCGTTGCGCGCAGAACTGCGCTTCGGCTTCGAAGTCTGATTTCGATTCAAGCTTTCCTGCAAAACCTTTACCAGGTCGACGACGTTTGTGGCCCGCGGTGCAGCCACCGGTTTCTCGGCAATCTCTTCTTTCTTCGCCTTGTTCTCGATCATCTGCATGACAGCGTTGCGATACTCGTCGCGATATTTCTCCGGCTCCCATTCCGTGGACATGCTCTCGATGAGTGTCTGCGCCATTTTCAGTTCTTTGTCGCTGACCGCGTTTATTGGTCCATTCTTCAATTCTTCGGGACTGAGGATCTCACTCGCAAAGTGCATGAGATCGAGAATCAAAAAGAGACCGTCCGGCTTTACGGAAGCGAGATACTCGCGATTGCTGATGACGACTTTTGCGACACCGATCTTGCCGGTACCGCTGAGCGCCTTGTGCAAAAGCGCGTAAGCTTTTTCGCCGCCTTTTTGCGGTTCGAGGAAGTACGGCTTATAGAAAAATTTCGGGTCGACCTGTTCGAGATCGACGAAGTCGGTGATATCGATGGAATGCGTCGATTCGATGCGGACCTTCTGGAAGTCTTCGTCTTTTAAGACAACGTATTGTCCGCGTTCGAATTCAAAACCTTTCACGATTTGATCGGCGGAGACTTCCTTCATGTCCGCATCGGCAACTTTCTTATAGCGGATTGGGCTCAGATCTGAGGCGCGCAGTTGGCGGAAACTGAGCTTCTCTTCGCGCGTGGCGGGATAAACGGAGATCGGGATGTAAACCAACCCGAAGCTAATACTGCCTTTCCAGATGGGACGCATAGATTGAGAAAGGGAGGCAACTTACTTACAGCAACTGCATTATGTCAATGGTTGGGTCTTTTGGTTGGTCGGATAGGCTGTGCACCTCTGTCATTCCGAGCGAAGCGGAGCCGAGGAATCTCATATAATAAGAGATGTCTCGGTCCGAGCCGCACTGGCATATAGCTCGACATGACAAAAGCTAGGAAAGCAAGAACCCTACCGGCGGCGAACTACTCGCAGTGTTGTAGAAGTTTCCGATGTTAGGCAGAACGAGCGGGAGATCTGTTTTGCTCACGCCTAACCACAAGGCGAGCTCGGCAAAATATTCGTCGGCGCTCGTTGTCGGAATGAGGCGACCGCGACCGACGTCGACCGGGTTATCATCGTAGAGAGAAGGATATTGTCCGTAGATTTTCTGGCCATTCACGCCGCCGCCAACGACGAAATGATTTCCCCCCCAGGCGTGATCTGAACCTTTACCATTGGAAGTAAGCGTGCGGCCGAAATCCGATGCGGTGAAAAGCGTGACTTTGTCCTGCACGCCAAGTTGCACGAGCGCATTATAGAATGCGCCGACGGCAGAGCTCACGTATGGCAGCATGATTTGTTGGTTACCGACCACATCGTCGTGATGATCCCAACCGCCGAGTTGCAGAAAGAAGGTTTGCCGGGTGACATCGAGTGCCGTTCGGCCAGCAATTGTTTTTGCGATCATCTGCAATTCCGGACCGAGCGGCGTGCTCGGGAAGGTAACGCCTTGAGGCAAACCAATATTCGTGGCGTTGTGAAAAACGTCGTAAGCATCGAGCGCGCTCCGTTTGCCGCTGGCGAATGCCTGCATGAGCAGATTGGAATAATGCTGCGCGAGCTGACTATCGACTGCGGCGCTTGCGGCTTTGGCTAATGTGCTGTCATTCGCCGACCACTGTGCCGTGTAGTTATTAAGACCAACTGCGCCCGCCGGCGTGATCGCGTATTCAAAAACACTGTGACCGGCTTGAAAAACGTTGCTGCCCGAAAGCGAAATATTCATCGAGACTTTCTGGTTCACGTTCAGGCTTTGCAGCAGATCGGCCATGCGCCCCGCCCAACCGGTGCCCGCGCGGGATTGCGGAACGGAGGTTTGCCATTGCTCCTGCTGATCGGAATGCGAGAAGAGGCCGAGAGGAAGATTGACCGAGCTATTGTTATAATTCGCTTTGTTTACGGGCTGAATAAGCGTGCCGACATTTGCAACGAAAGCGGCGTGGCCTTGTTCGAAGAGATCGGCGAGCTCCGGCATTCCGGGATGAAGTCCGAATAGTTTTCCGGGAGTATTTTGCGCGTTGATCGCAATGAGTGAGTTCTGCAAAAGCGCGAGATTCTGTCGCTCGAGCGCATACTCGGCATATTCGGTGTTACCGCGCGGTACGAGCATGTTAAAAGAATCGTTGCCGCCATTGAGAAACAAACAGACGAGCGCGCGATACTCGTTAGGCGCAGGCGGATTCGCGGCTGCGATATCACCGGCAAGGCGAAGGTTGAGTAAAGTGTTTAGGACCGAAATTCCACTTACCGCTGCGCAGCTCGCCTGACCGATGAAACGACGACGCGTGATAAGTTTGGGATTTGGGTTCATGATCGGGGAGCGCACGCGCCCTCGCGTGCTGGTTTCGGCGCCTCGCCGCAACATTCGGCTTCGGCGACGTAGTTGAGTGGGATTATCGACGCGAGCGCGCGTCCGCTTCCCAGATTTGAAGCGGCGATTTTAGCCTTCATCGCTGCACGGCAAATTCGGGGGATGTGACAATGAGATAAATGGCGAGCGCAAGCCGATCCTTGTGCCACTGCCATGAGCCTGGAGTGATGCGCTCGATTGATTCGCGAATGATTTGAAATTCTCGCGGTGAAAGAGTTCCGCCGGTAAGCGCGAAATCCAATCGGCGGAGCAAGGGATCGGAATCCTGGGCCGGACCGCCCGGAGTGTTTGAGTTAATGTCGGCGCCAGGAGGAACAATCATCGCCAGTTCCTGATCAATGCTGAGCCGCACAGTTTGCGCGGCAACACCCGAACCCCAGCGATGCAGATCGTTGTTCCGAATCGCGTTGTAAAAATAATTGGGCGAGGTAATGCCGGAACCGGCGTTGATAATTTGAAACTCCGGAGCGAAAAGTCCGGCCACATTCAGCATGCCGGGCGGACTGTAACCCGGTTGATAAAAATTAAACACGCTCGGCGAACGCATCGGCTCCTCGACGTGGTCCATGTAAAAAGCGTCGAGCGCGTAAAACCCGGACTGCGCGGAGGCGTTGAAGGCGTGCGCGAGATTGACGCAACGCAAAAATGGTTCGCGCAATTTTCCGAAAGTAGGATCCGACATTTTCGCCGGATCGCGCGCTTCGCTGTCGAGCAGGATCGCTTTGATCACGGCTTTCATGTCGCCGCGGACACCCTGTCCGTTATCGGCGAACGCAGCTGCGACGCGCGAAATATATCCGGGACTAGGATTCGATGTGACGAGTCGCTCGATTAATTGCCGGCCAACAAACGGGCCAACGTTCGTGTGATTGAAGAGGCAATCGATCGCGCCGTTGATGTCGGCGAGCGTGGCGGTGCCGACGTCCGGATTGCTCGGTGTGCGCACGGGCAACGTTGCGCCATTCAACAAGGTCTTCGGATTGCAGTCGTGGTAGGTGTCCCACAATTTCATCGGCGCCAAAAAATTCTGCGGGTAAAGCGAATAGCTCGCATTGCCGGCATAGCCGAGTCCTGTGAAAACGCGCGCGAACTCAGTGATGTTGGAATTGTTATAGGTCGGGATCGGTTGCCCCTGACCATCAAGCTGGCGCGAGCCGTCCTGATTCAATTTCCAAAGCCCGATCGAAAAAAGCTGCATCACTTCACGCGCGTAGTTTTCGTCAGGGAAAATATTGTTCGCCGCTTTCTTGTTTAGCAGATGACTAAGATAAACGCCCATCACTGGATGCAGTGTGACGTCGAAAAGCAGCGTGCGGAAATTGCCGAACGCGTTGTTCAGCAGCATGTCGTAATAATTCGCCAGGCCGCCCGGTTGCACCGCGAGAGTCTCCGGCCGATCCGAAACAACAAAGAGCTGGCTGAGGGCGAAGCCGATGCGTTGGCGCAAATAATCGGGCAGAACTGTGTTCGCGTCGTCGGGTCGAATTTTTGTCACGCCCATGGCGCGATTCCACCACGCGGTTTGTTTCTTAATATTGTCGCCGTTCAAAATGCCGGCGCTGGTGGCGTAATTGACGAACGGTTCGAGTTTGCAAACCGGACGCGTAAATTGGTCGTCAATCCAGCCTGCGAATCCAAGGTTCATCACGTCGGCGACGTTTTGCGGGATCCCGCTGCTTTCAGAGATCTTTACCCCATCCGGTCCGAAGGCCGCCTGGATGAGAAAACGAGCGGCGGCTTTCGCCGAAGGAGGGCTCGTGGCCGTTTCATTGAGAAGATTAAGCGTCGCCGAAGCACTCGCGCCTAACGAGTAACCACTGCCCGGCTGCACTGTTACAGTAACGGTTTCCATCGGCTCGGCATCGTTCGCATCCTGGATCGGTTGAAAACTCAACCAGACTTCGCGCACTCCCGCAGGTATGACAACAGCACTCGTGCCGGCGTTGCCTAACGAGTAATCCGTGCCGAGAGTTGCGGTGCCGCCGATGGAAATATTTACAGTCAAAGGCTTCAATCCCCCACCCGCGCGGCGCACGGTGACGACGCCCGGCTCGGGCCACCGTTCGCTCATCTCCGATTTGATCGCGCTAACGGTGATGATATTCGTCGCGTTCGATGCAATACCGGTGGTGATGCGCTGCAGGTCGGTCTGATCGTAGCGGTCGGTATGGGCTGAGGTCGGATCAAAGCCGAGAATCAGCTTCTCCCAATTTGTGAGTTGCGGATTTTCACTTGGTTGATCGCTGACTGAGACGCGAAAGAACAAATTGAGTTGCCCCGAAAGTTGGCTGAATGCGCTTTGCACAGAACCATCTCCGACAAACGTGGTGGAAGATTGCCACGTCGCCAGATTGTTCGATACCTGCAGATCGTAGAGCTTGCCGACCGCGCTCGGCCACGAAGTAACAATTGCGTTCGCAGCCGGCGGCATAATTTTGATCGACGGATGTGAGAGCGGATTGAGGGGATCGGTCGCAGCGAGCGATTCTTGAAAATTGGTGAACCCGTCGCCATCGCTATCGGCGTTAGCGCTCAGGTTTTGAGCATTGAAAATCATTTCCCATATGTCGCTCATCTGGTTGTTGTTGGAATCGAGCGCATGCGAATGCGAGGCGATAAAAAGATTAAGTGCGGCGACAAAAGCGAGTAGAGCATGCGACGGAGACGGCCGAACCATATGCGTCCGCGAGTCGGAAGATGGGGCAGTAACCATCAGCGCGGGGCGAGTTTAGCGCCAAAATCAATCCATGCAGCAAGAAAATATAGCAACAAAAACGTCGCGACAAACGTTTCAAGGCGCAGTCTGGGCGATGGTAGTGATTATCGCCGAAGCTAAATACGTAAAATGTCTAAAAGTAAATTGACTTATTCACTCCCTGTTAGTTATCATCCGCCTATGTTCATGGGACGCCGGACCTTTTTGGTCTTGCTGGGGATCACTTTTTTTTCCTTTGCTGGAATTGCGGTAGCGCAAAATCTGCTCACTAACGGAGATTTTGAAACTCCGCCATACGCGACGCCGGGCGTGGTCACCGCTTGGACCGTGGGCGGCACTGGGAACGTCGTCTCATTTGATGAAGGCGCGACCGATGGTACGCACGCCGCGGTATTTAATGTCGGCCAGGATTCTGACGGCACTACACTCTCCCAAACTTTCGCCACGGTTGTCGGGGAAATGTACAGACTTCAATTCGACACCGGCATTTCCGGCGTTCCCGATTCGACGTTGCAGTTGCGCTTTGAAGTCTTCGGCGCGGCCTCAATTATTGATCAGACAATCACGCCGCCGGTCGCCGGCACTTTTGATCCGGCCCTCGTGACCTTTGATCATTACGACCTTACATTTACGGCTACCGACACGACGACTACTCTGCGGTTTACAGATGTTGGCACTGGCAATTCCTCGGCCGATACGCTGGTCGACGCAGCCTCGATCACACTGCAAGCTACACCTACTCCTACACCAACGCCCACTCCGACTCCAACACCTACTCCGACTCCAACACCTACTCCGACTCCAACACCTACTCCGACTCCAACACCTACTCCGACTCCAACACCTACCCCGACTCCAACACCTACCCCGACTCCAACACCTACCCCGACTCCAACACCTACCCCGACCCCAACCCCTACTCCGACACCAACCCCAACCCCTACTCCGACACCCACCCCAACGCCTACTCCGACGCCAACGCCTACTCCGACTCCAACCCCTACTCCGACACCAACCCCTACTCCGACACCAACCCCTACTCCGACACCAACCCCTACTCCGACTCCAACGCCTACTCCCGGTCAGTTAGTTAATATCTCATCGCGAGCTAGTGTTCAGACCGGCGATAAAGTAACTATCAATGGGTTTGTCATAAGGGGAAATACACCTAAGAAGATCCTTGCCCGGGCCGTTGGTCCTTCTTTGCAAGTTAACCATCAGCCGATCCCAGGCAGACTTATGAATCCTACCCTGGAACTGCATGACGGCAGCGGAGCACTTATTTTCTTCAATGACGACTGGACCACGAGTCCACAAAAAGCCGAGATCCAAGCCAGTGGCCTTGCACCCAAGGATAGTCGGGAACCAGCCATCATCGCGACTTTAGCGCAGGGGAACTATAGCACTGTCGTGCACGGCAAAAATAACACGACCGGTATCGCTTTGGGGGAAATCTACGGCCTTCCTCCAAGTAATGGTTCGGCGTTGCTCAATCTTTCCGCCCGCGCCCTTGTCATGACCGGGGATAATGTGCTTATCGACGGCCTCATTATCAACGGGTCAACGCCGAAAAACATTCTCCTGCGCGCTATTGGACCAGAGCTTCATGCCCGGGGCGTTTCGGGTGAACTGCAAGATCCGACGCTCGATCTGTATGACGCCAATGGCACGCTCTTAAGAAGAAATAATAACTGGCGCGACGCTCCTAACCGCGCTCAAATCCAAGCCACCGGCGCTGCACCGACCGACAACCGCGAGTCAGCGATCTTGATGACATTGGCACCCGGTCATTACACGGCAATCGTTCGCGGTTTAAACGGAACTACTGGCATCGCGCTGGGTGAAATCTATGCGCTTCCATAGCAAGTCCAGCAACAGAAGAGCTGGACGGCTTGCTGATCTGAGTTGGAGATAAGGGTAGCCTCTCGATAATCGGGAGTCGTTAGGTTAAGGAACTGGTAAGCTCTAGCATCTCTTGGGCAAGCTTCGGTCCGATTCCACTTTCCTCATGCTTGAAATAGATGAAAGAGTCGAGCCATTCACCCCCTTTCACCTTGACCGTCTCGGCCCAATGCGAGACATCGCTCGAGGTATAATCCTCGCGACGTAAACGCAGGTAGCCGAAGTTGGCTGTGGACACGATCGGCGTGGTCAGCTTGTCGCTGTCCGCAATGCAGAGCGCAACGTTACGGGCTTTCAGTTCGCCAAACACTTCGTCATCGAACCACGACGCATGCCGAAATTCAAAGGCGGCGCGCATTTCGCCGGGAAAGCAACGAATGAAGTCGCCCAGCAGTGCCACGTCTTTTTTTAGAAATGGCGGGAGTTGAAACAGGACTGGACCGAGCCGCGGGCCAAGGGCAGAAATCACTTTGTAAAAATAAGTCAGTGTGTCATCGCAACCGCGCAGCTTTGCAAAGTGCGTGATCTTTTGCGGCGCCTTAAGGGCAAACTTGAATCTGTCTGGAGTGAGCTTGCACCAGTTCTCGATCGTTTTTTCGCTCGGGATACGGCGAAAAGTGTAGTTGATCTCGGTCGTCGCAAATCGCTCCGCATAAAACGGCAGCATCTTTGCCGCGGGCAAGTCTTCCGGATAGAACGTTCCTTTCCACTCAGGGTATTGAAAACCCGAAGTGCCGATCCACAAATTCATGATTGAATCGCCATGTAAAAACGCAGATTGCCTAACGAGCTGGAAAAAGAACAACTCACACGCTTTTTAGCTCACTCACATCTACCTGTCGCCGCAAAGACTCCTCAGTTCTGGCCTTCCGACAAAAGACAAGACTCGTTCCACGAATGTGACGCAATCCTAATCCCAGTGCCGCTTCCATTTCATCAAGCGCGCGCGTCACATCCTCCCAAACTCCGTAGTCGTGCCAGATGATCATGCCGCCGGGAGCCGCAAGGTGAAACGCGATCTCCGAATCATTGCGAACATTTTCGTAAGTGTGCGACCCATCGACAAAGACAAGCCCCGCTTTGCCATAAAAGGGCGACCAGTCAAAGGTCGCCGAATCCCCCAAGAATTGTACGATACGCGAAGCATCTTCCTTCCAGGCCATATCGCAGTTGAGGTATCGCGCACCCGATGCCGGTTTATTTGCCAACTTGTATTCGCCGATATTCATCGCGAATTTCGGCGTGTAGTCTTTCGGGAGATCGAGAGTAACTACACGCGTACTTGGCGGCGAATTAACCGCGAGATTAAGCGTAGTTCGTCCATCAAAGGTCCCGATCTCAATGATCTGACGAATTGGCGGGACAAGCGCGGCGGCTTTTGCCAGAACCGCTAGCTCACTCAAGCGAACATTCCCTTTAACTTTCTCTGTTTCGACCAGGCGGATTGGTCGAGAGCGCAGGACCGACCGCCACGACGTTGACGGCAGTGACGTCTTTTGCTGATGTGGATTAATCACTCCACGGAAGGCACGACTCTGCGCTCGATATGCGCGCGCCAGGAGCGAGTAAGGAAGATATATCCAAAGCGCGTACCATGCGCTCCATTTCGCACGCAACGACGTTGTAATCGATCGCTTCGCCATGGCCGCCACTTTTCTATTCGTCGGAATGAGCTTGCAACAACGCCACGATACGATCGGCCGATAACGGCTACTATTTTTTTCCGAATTTGAAGGGCGTGGGCAACAATTCTTCGATGCGAAACGGAGCGTCATCTCCGCCGACCAGAATCTCAGCACTCGGTGCCAGCTCGTATATCCATTGCCGGCATGCGCCACAAGGCAACCTCGCGGCCGAATCTTTCGAAGCGTCTACGCATGCGATGGCGATGCCGCGAATTTTCTTTTCCCCAGCTGCAACGGCCATCGCGATTGCGGATCTCTCCGCGCAAATTCCTAAACTATAACTGGCGTTCTCAACATTGACGCCAGTGTAAGTCGCCAACTCTCCGAGAACCGCCGCGCCGACGCGAAAGTTGGAATAGGGCGCGTAAGCATTCTCCGCTACTGCAGTCGCCGCGCGCAAAAGTTGCGTCCGTTCTTCGCCGCTGAGCGACTTACCTCCATCGATAGTGTTCATATCGTATTAAATCTTTCGTGAATCATAAGCCCAATGCAGCAGCGCCTGGCGTTGTCTTCGCCGGCAATCGAGCGCACCTCGTGCGCAATGTTTTTTGATTTGTGCCACATGTCTTCTCACGGCGCGCCATCGCCCGATCTGCCGTAGATCGTCAACGCAACGCCGTCCAAGATAGTAACGGCAAAACCACTGAAACCAACCGCGCGGATCTTCGTGATAGATCCATCCTTTTTCCTGCCAGAGCGAGAGCGGCTGCGAAGCATTCACCTTGAAGTAATTCAGCGCCGGATCGCGCCCCTCATGCGAAAGCCTGGCTCGCCTGAACCAATCTGGTGGAAATTCATCCACGCAATCTGTCAGATACTTTCCTCCAAAGACGCCAAGCGCGAGCATCACCTTCGGCGTGAGTTGAGGTCGAAAGCTCGGATGGAAATCTTTGCCTGCAGGCTTTGTGCGAAAATAGACATAACCTTTTTGCATCCGATCGTTGACTTCGACTCGGACCGGTTTCATTTCGCGCCACGCGTGACAAATACGCTTTGACTCATTGCTCGGTGAAATCTACGACACTCTTGCGTGAGAACTAATCGTCTCGAAGCATTCAGCGACGGTGTCATTGCGATTATCATCACCATCATGGTTCTGGAACTGAAGCCGCCACGCGATCCCGACATTCACTCACTCGTTAGGATGTGGCCGACGTTTTCCGCTTACGTGCTGAGCTTCATCATCATCGCCATCTACTGGGTTAATCATCATCATCTCATTCATCTCGTCAGTCGTGTCGATGCCGCGATTCTCTGGGCGAACATGAATCTTCTCTTCTGGCTCTCAGTCGTCCATGGGCCACGGTTTACCTGGGCGAAAATCATCTTCACCCCTTCCCTGTCGCGCTTTACGCCACCGTCTCGACCATCGGCGCCATCTCCTTCTTTTTCTTGCGCGTTTCCATTGCGCGTCATCAGCATGAGCCCGACTTCAAAAAACTGAACAAGAAAATGGCGCGCAAAAATCTAGTCGCCATTCTCATTTATGTCGGCGCAATCGTGGCCGCATTCTTTTACGTGCCGCTCGCGTTAATCTTGATCGCGCTTCCTGCCATAATGTACTTCCTGCCGGAGCGAAGCCTGGAGAAGTTGGATCGCACCTAGACTGAAATCTGTTTGCTCGCTCGTTTTTCGTTGCGCTATTCTCTCGCGATGAAATCGCCCGCCGCACTTTCAGTTCTGCTCGTCACCGCCACGTTGACGCTCGTCGCGGCTGCGGCCGAAACACAGAAGAGCTCAGAAAAGCTAAACGCCATCTCCTCGAAAAAACCATCCAACTCGCCGCAATATGGCAAGTGGGGATTCGATGCCGACGGCGCCGATCCGAAGATTAAGCCCGGCGATGATTTTTTTCGTTACGCCAACGGCGCATGGCTCGATCGGGTACAAATTCCCGCCGATAAACCAGCCTACAGTTTACGACTCGCGATGAGCGACAAGGTTGAGCAACGACTGCATGACTTGATTGAGAACGCTGGCAAGAACGCTAAGCGCGCATCCGCGACGACGGAAGACAAAGTGGGCGCGTTCTATAAGTCCTTCATGGACGAGAAGCGGATCGAGAAAAACGGAGCCTCACCTTTAAAGGGCAAGGCCTCGGAGATTCAATCAGCAAAGACTCGCGAGACACTTGCCGCCATGATGGGACGACACAACGCCGACATCGAGGGAACACTCTTCGTCGCATCTATCGATGTTGATCTCAAGGATCCGAGCAAATACGTGGTTTATCTCTCGCAATCCGGTCTTGGACTTCCGGACCGTGATTACTATCTGAACGCGAGTTTCGTTTCGCAGAAACAAAAATATCAGGCATACGTCGCGAAGCTCCTCCACCTCATCGATTGGCCGGATGCGGATAAGCGCGCGGGCGATGTCGTTACCTTCGAGACAAGGATTGCAGAAGCGAGTTGGACAAAAACGCAGCAGCGCGATCCGATCGCGAGTTACAATCCGATGTCGGTTGCGGAGCTGCAAACGTTCGCGCCAAACTTCGCATGGCGTCCGTTCCTCTCCGAAGCGGGTCTCGGCAAGATCGACAACGTCATCGTCGCCGAGAAATCAGCCTTCCCGAAGATCGCGTCCGTTTTCGCGGAAACGCCAATCGAGACTTTGCAGGCATGGCAGGCATTCAACATCGCCGACCACGCCGCACCATACCTGGCGAAAGCTTTTGCGGATGCTTACTTTGAAATGCGCAACAAAACACTTTCCGGCCAGGCCGAACAACAGGTGCGCTGGAAACGCGGCGTGCACGCAGTCAGTGGCGGCGACTACGGAACCGGCGAACGCTACGATCGCTTCGGCAATATCGGTTGGGCGGTAGGCCAGCTTTACACTGCAAAATATTTTCCGCCGGAGGCGAAGACGAAAATCGAAGAACTCGTCGCGAATCTGAAACTCGCGATGCGCGCGCGCATCCAAGGCCTGGATTGGATGGGACCGGCGACGAAAACCGAAGCGCTGAAGAAACTCGACACTTACAACATCAAAGTCGGTTACCCCGATCGTCCGCGTGATTATTCGAAAGTCGAAATGCGTGACGATGATGTAGTTGGCAATGTCCGTCGCGCCGCGCGCGCGGATTGGGAGTTTTATGTCAATCGCCTGGGCGGTCCGGTCGATCGCACCGATTGGGGGATGACGCCGCAGACAAACGACGCCTACAATGGTTCGCTGCGCGACATTGTTTTCCCCGCCGGCATTCTTCAGCCGCCCATGTTCGATGCGAGTGCCGATCCCGCAGTAAATTACGGAGCGATTGGCGGCGTCATCGGGCACGAACTGACTCACGGTTTCGACGATCAAGGCCGAAAGTTCGATGCCGAAGGGAAACTGCACGATTGGTGGACAGCTGAGGATGCAAAGACATTTGAAGCGCGCGCCGCCGTTCTCGGGGCGCAGTATTCGAAGTTCGAACCGCTGCCGGGCGCGAAAGTAAACGGCGAGCTCACCATGGGCGAAAACATCGCCGACCTCGGCGGACTTACGATCGCGCTCGATGCATATCGCGCTTCGCTCAAAAATCAACCGGCTCCAGTGATCGATGGACTAACGGGCGAACAGCGCGTTTTTCTCGGCTGGGCGCAAGCGTGGCGCGGCAAATTGCGCGACGACGCTATTCGCAAACAAGTCGTGAGCGACCCACACTCGCCGCGTCAGTACCGCGTCAACGGTGTCGTGCGAAATATTGATTCTTGGTACCGCGCCTTTGAGGTAAAGCCGGATCAAAAACTTTTCGTCGATCCAAAGGATCGCGTGCGCATTTGGTGATCCTCAAACTCGATGTGGCTGCGCGATGGAAGAGTATCCAACTCCTCGACCTTAATCATCGCGCCGGCGTAGCTAAGTTTGAAACCAACATCGTCACCTGGCGCGACGACCCACAAATAATTCGGCTGAGCGCGGACGCAAAACTCGTAGATCCCGTGGTTTTGCTGGAACGCGCAGTCTGCTTTAGCGTGTTCGCCACGTTTGCAACACTGCCGAAAGTCGCTCGTGAACTTTTGCAATTCGTGCAGACTTCGTTTGATCTCGACGCAAACAAGAATTTCTGCGGCGACTGATTTGACAACCATGTCCACGCCGTAGGACGAGGCATCGTCGGCTCCGATCTTGATCTGACTTGGGCGCCATCCACGCTCAAGGACGAGCGTTGAAGCAGTCGCGAGTTGGAAAATGCTTTCGCGAACAAGCCGCGGGGGCGGCGGATGAAGCGCGAAAATCTGACCTGGCCCTTGTGTGAAATTATGCGGGAGCAGTTCGCTCTGAACATATCCTTCTGCCTCGAGGCTGAAGAGCCCACTTTCCAATCCCAACAGGAAATATTTCGCCTCCTCAAGCGCGAGCGGCGGATTTATGCGGAGCTCACTGATCGAGCGCGGCTGATCGACCGCTTCGCCAAGTCGAAGAATAATCTGCTGTAAATAATTCGAAAGCTCAGCAATCCAATCCCGCTCGCTCACCAAGTCGAATCTTTAACGTTAATATTCTGCGAAGGCTTCGTCGGGATAACAATAGAGCCAGCGCTCGTTAGGCTGGGCCGACGCGACCACAGGATGGCCACTCGCATGTGCGTGTTTGCTTGCGTGCTGGTTAGGCGAACTGTCGCAGCACAAAGTGACGCCGCAGGTTTGGCACGTGCGCAGATGAACCCAGGGCGATCCGATTTTTACGCACTCCTCGCACTCCTGGCGTTTTAAAAACGTGACCGTGATGATGGCGCCGAGATGAGGACAAGACTCGTTAGGCATAATTACATTTCTTTCAAGAACTCGTGAGCAAACTGGACGCTCATCGATCCCTCGCCCACGGCGGAGGCGACAGGTTTGACCGAGCCGGAGCGCACGTCGCCGGCGGCGAAGACACCGGGCCGGCTGGTTTCGAGCAGGAACGGTTGACGCTTCGCGGTCCAGTGAGGCGAGTTCACCAAATCGATTCCCGTGCGCACAAAACAGTTCGCGTCCTTTTCGATTTCGGGCGGCAGCCAATCAGTGCGTGGCGTCGCGCCGATAAAACTGAAGAGCGCACTTGTTTCCACTAATCGCTTTTCACCCGTGGTCTTGTTGAGGATTTCAATCGAACTGAGATGCCCGTCTCCGAGCATGCGCGTGACCTCGGTGCAGCGATGCAGTTCGATGTTTGGCGTGTTCATGATGCGATGGGCAAGATAGGCGGACATGCTTTTGCAAAGATCGTCCCCGCGAATGAGCAGAAACACCTTGCGCGCATTTTGAGAAAGATAGACGGCGGCTTGTCCGGCGGAGTTGCCGCCGCCGACCAGGACCACGTCCGAGCCGCGACACATTTGCGCCTCGTTAGGCGTGGCCGCGTAGTAAACGCCGCGCCCTTCAAACTGTTCGCAAGTTTCAATCGGAAGACGGGAATACTGTGCGCCCGTGGCGATAAGCAGACATTTTGCAACGACGTTTTGTCCATCTTCCAATTCCAAAACAGAATATTTTTTATCGAACTTTAGCCTAACGACTGGAGTCGCGATCGATAGGTTGGCGCCGAACTTGTCGGCTTGCAGCACGGCGCGATCGGTCAATTCCGATCCGGTGATGCCGGTCGGGAAACCGAGATAATTTTCGATGCGCATGCTACTGCCGGCCTGACCTCCAGGTGCGGTGCGTTCTAAAACGACAGTGCGCAATCCCTCGGACGCGCCGTAAACGGCGGCGGCCAAACCCGCCGGCCCCGACCCAACAATGGCAAGATCGTAAACTGTTTGCTCGAGCGGATGGCGAATGCCGATCTCTTCCGCCAACGCGCGATCAGATGGATTGCGCAACAGCAACATGTGAGCGCACGCGACAATCGGGGTGTCCGCTTCAGTGACGCCAAACTGCGTGAGCAGTTGGGCCACGGCCGGATCATTTTCCAAATCGAACCAGGTAAAGAGCACGCGATTCTTCGCCAGAAAGTCGCGGATGCGAAAAGTGTCCTTCGAATATCGCGAACCGATCACGCGCAGACCGGTGAAATTACCAGGTTCGCGCAGCAGTTGTCGCCGGGCGATAAACGCTTGCAAGATCACGTCGCTTAACTGCGGCACTTGATTCAAAAGTTCGCGTAATCGCTGCGCTGAAATTTCCAACGCCTCCACATCCACGCGCGCAATCCCGCTCACGACCGCAGGGTTGCCGGTGAGATGATCGACGTCGCCGGTAAAACTCCCCGCTTCGTGGATCGTGACGGTGCTCGGCGTGTCGCCTGTTTCGTCGATGACCTCGACTTCGCCCGCCTTGATCACAAAAAACTTCCTCCATTGCTCGCCGCAGCGAAAGAGCGCTTCGCCCGCACGAAATTTCTTCGTCCCATCAGCGTAGCGCGAAAGTTCCGCGACCTGAGCCTCTGTCAGCTTCGGGAAAGCCACCGTGCGTAAATCGTGTTCCGGCATACGCCTGAACCCTCAACCCTCAATCGTGATCTCTCAACCGGTGGATCGAGCAGTCCCTTACTCGATGTTAAATAATGTCGGCGAAGCCGAGTAAACGTTAACGTCGCCCGGCGGAGCGGCCGATCCACCCGACGCAACTCTGCGATTGAGCAGTTTGCCGCTCTGAGAAATTTTCTCAGCGATGTCGTCGATAAGATCTTCGCGGCGGCCGCGTCGATGAAAAGCCTCGTGGAGGCCGTCCGTTATGGCGTTGCACCGGATTGCCGCTTCCGTGCGCAGAATTTCCCGGCAACTTCGGTTCGATTTTCGGTTGGAAAGAACGGCGATCTCCCCTGCCCTCGCGCGGCGGCGCGGGAGCATCATAATCGAAACCTTCCACTTTCTTTCGCACGATTCCGCGACCGATGAAACGTTCGAGCGATCGCAGCGGTCCCTGATCTTCCGGCGTAATGAAACTGATCGCATCGCCGATGGCATGCGCGCGACCGGTGCGACCGATCCGATGAACGTAATCCTCCGAGTGCATTGGGAAATCGTAATTTACCACGTGCGAAATCCCATCGACGTCGATGCCACGCGCCGCGATGTCGGTCGCGACCAGAACGCGGACGGCGCCGGACTTGAAATCCTTGAGCGCGCGCAAGCGCTGATTCTGCGATCGATTCGAATGGATCGTGCCGGTGGTGATCCCTGCGGTCTCGAGCTTGCGCGCGATCTTATCGGCGCCGCGCTTGGTCCGCGTGAAAACGAGAACGGTGTCGAACTGCGGATCAGCCAGGAGATGAAGCAAGAGCGCGGCCTTCAAGTGCGGGCGAACTTCGTAAGCGAGTTGCGTGACCGTGTCCGCCGGATTCGCGCGGCGCCCAATCTCGACAATCTTGGGCGACCGCTGGAATTCGCGAGTGAGCTTTTCGATCTCGCGTGAGAGCGACGCCGAGAACATGAGCGTCTGCCGTTTCTGCGGCAACGCTTTCACAATCTGGCGGATCGGCGGAAGAAAACCCATGTCCAACATCCGATCGGCTTCGTCGAGCACGAGAAATTCGAGCTGAGAAAAATTGGCAGCGCGCTGTCCCATCAAATCGATCAACCGACCCGGCGTGGCCACGACAAGATCGACACCGGAACGTAGCGCGTCGAGCTGCGGACGTTCGCTAACGCCGCCAAAAACCGTCGCCATGCGCAACGGAAGATGTTTCGCGTAAGCGCGCACGTTCTCCTCGATCTGCACCACAAGCTCGCGCGTCGGCGCCACCACCAGCGCGCGCGTTCCGCGCCTTTGACCGTTTTGCATCGCCCCACCAAGCTTGGTCAGAATCGGAAGAACGAACGCCGCGGTTTTTCCCGTGCCGGTTTGCGCGATCCCGATGAGATCGTGCCCCGCGAGAATGTGCGGAATCGCTGCGACTTGGATCGGGGTCGGCTCGGTGTATCCGGCGTCCTGCACTGCTCGCAGAATTTGTGGTGAAAGATTGAGTTGGCGAAAGGGCATGAGATCGACAATGTCGTCCGTTAGGCGCCACTCCGCATCTATTCTTCCTGCCGCCGGCGAGCATTGTGAAGACGAACGTCAATGCAACGCTTGTTGGGCTGTTGGTGTAGGCCTTGTTGCGTCGCGAATCAAAAGTGTCGGGATAGGTTCAACCCCGATCCAACACTTAACTGTTGAGGATTAACCAGGAATTGTTGTGTCCCTAATCACAAGCGCTTCCGTCAACGACGAGCGAGACCGCGCGGCGATCACAACAAATAATGAATTCGCTGCGCTTGCTGTCAAGATTGAGCTGGATGCAGTCCTCGCCGAACTCGCCCAGCTGCCTCACTTTTTGTCGTTATCGCATCGTCAATTCACAGATTTTGGCGTGATAAAAAATTACTTGGTCAATGGCTGGAACACGGAGCGGATTCTGCGCATTACTGCCAATAGTTTAACGTCCGACGCGTTACCGAGCGGGCTGCAGTGGGGATTTCCGATGGCCTATTATTCTGTTTATTCAGTAACTCTGGCGTATTTCAAAATTGCTGGGTTTACGGAGACGAGTCACGCGCCCGTCATCCGAAAGTTTGGTTCGCTCGTTGCACAGAGGAAATACCCTGAATCCCTCTCCTTCTATGCATCCGGTCAACGGCCATGCGTCTTCAGCGGTGTGCAACACGACGCGGGATTTTCTACGCTTACCAAACCGTACAACAGAGACACCGCAGACAAAATGATTGCCTGTTTTCTTAGCGGAACGCGGAAGCAAGATCTCGAGGAGAAGAAGAAGGACATAAGACTTCTTACCAAGGCAGGGAAACGAAAACGCGCCTTTCGCAGCGACGATTGGTCGCAAGTTTCAGAACGACTCGGTCGCACATCCCTGCTGAGTCTGCTATATCGAAAGCGAATTAAGGCGAACTATCGCGATATCGACACATTCTTAAGTCCGCAGATCGACGGTTCCGGGATCTTCTGTTCGCTGCAACAAATCGTCGACAGCCTCAACCTTATCCATGAAGCAATGATCGCGAAGATCATTGGCGCCACCGATTTTGAGAAACTCCAGTCAGATCTTTCCTCGAAAGACTTCTCTTCTATTCGAAAACGGTTTGAGAAAATTCGGGCTGCTGTACCGCGGGTGATCTGATTGCTACTTCTTTGCGTCAACTCCGGCACTGCACAAGACTCTTCCACCGACTCGCGACCTGAGAGTCCGAGAGGTCGCCCGAACGAGGGAGTGCCGATCACCTCGCGAGCGGTGTTTCAAAATCCCACGCTTGCGCGGTAGCGGCGGATTCGGTCCAGCGAATACGTTCTGGTCATGAATGAATGCGATAGTGGACTAAACAGATACCTGCGAGAGATCGGACGGATTCCGCTTTTGAGGCCGTAAAGGAGCAACAAGATGAGTAATTCAATAATGTTTATGCGAGTAGGACGAAAAATATTTCAGTCTCTCTGCCTCGCGTTGTTACCGTTGGTCCCCGGCGCGCTCTCAGCGCAGGACAAAGAGCCTCGCGTTCGGAATATTGTTCTGGTCCACGGCGCATGGGCAGATGGTTCTGGTTGGAAAGGCGTTTACGACATTCTGGTCAAGGATGGTTATAACGTCAGCATTGTCCAAGAGCCGGAGACCTCCTTTAAGGAAGATGTGACTGCTACCAAGCGCGTCCTAGCTCAGCAAGATGGACAATGCATTCTGGTCGGTCATAGCTACGGGGGCGCGGTAATTACGGAAGCCGGGACGGATCCGGCGGTTGTTGGGTTAGTATACATAGCCGCGCATATGCCGGATGCTGGGGAGAATGAAGCGGACGACGGAAAACGCTTCCCCAGCGACCTAGGTAAGTCTGGTGCGATAAAGAAGACGGCAGACGGTTTCACTTACATTGATCCGGCGCAGTTTCATGAGTACTTCGCGGCCGACCTGCCTGCCGAACAGGCTGCTTTTATGGCGCGCTCGCAGGTGCTCAACTTTGCAGACAATTTCGCAGCGACCATCACCACGGCTACGTGGAGAAGCAAACCGAGCTGGATGTTGGTAGCAGGAAAAGACAGAGCCATCAATCCCGATCTCGAACGGAGGTACGCCGCGCGAGCCAAGAGCCGCACCGTTGCAGTCTCCGGCGCCAGTCACGCAGTCTACGTCTCCAAGCCGAAGGAAGTGGCGGCGCTGATCGAAGAAGCTGCATCGCACGCCCTGGAGGAGAAATAGGATGAATCAATCTATCGAAGAGAGAAATAAGGCCTTGGCGCTTGATGCGTTCTTGAGCCTGGTAACAAATTCGCTCGGAATGCAGAGTGCCCCTAATCCCGAAAAAGGTCAGCAGTGTCGTCGACTGGCAGTTCTACCCTCGCACCGTGGGTAATCGGATAGGAAAGGGTGTGTTTTTTGACTTCATCAAGAATACCTGGGCACTGAATCCGCTTGGCCAACCACCGCTTACGCCAATATGAGGCGAGTCTCCGTGTTTGTTCGCTCGCTTTGGTGATTGGAAGTAGATAGGCCGGTTTCTGAGATAACCCGAGCAATACGTCGCGGAAGTTCTCTGCCTGTGGAACTCCATACACCACTCTCGCATTGTCACACGTGCACACTTTGACGCTTTGCTCGGCCCGACCGGAGCGCTCATCGTTGGTGACCCGGAAACGGTCGCGGAAAAAATTCTGCGCGTGAATGAGTCGTTAGGCGACATCTCCCGGCTGACATTCCAGATGAGCGTCGCGTCCTTGCCCCATGCGAAGATGATGCGGGCGATCGAGCTACTACAGACGCGTGTTGCTCCTCTCGTGCGAGCCGCGCTAGCGCCGAGGGGGCCGGAAGTGCTCGTGTCGACGAACTCAGAATAAGAAAACCTCCCTCTTAAGGGGGGAAATAATTACATCCTCTGAATAATAGCTTGCCGTAGTTCAAAACCGTATTTTACGGTCCGTGCGCGGAGGTTTGTATGTCCATTCACGATGAGACTCCGGAAAAAACTGAAGGAGACAATCAGTTCCAGTTTGGACAATCTACGCGCCGCACTTTTCTCTCTCGGATAGGCATGGCCAGCTTGTTGGCAACGACAGCTCCTGTTGTTACGTTGGCTCAGCGTTCCGGAAAAATGGAGCAAGGACTTTCAGCAGAATCGAAAGATGCAATCCCGATCACACTTCGTGTTAACGGCGAGAAGCACGATTTGCGGATCGATCCGCGCACCACTCTTCTCGATTGCCTGCGTGAACACCTGCATCTGACCGGTTCGAAAAAGGGATGCGATCACGGCCAATGCGGTGCGTGCACCGTCCACATCAATGGCCGGCGCGTGAATTCCTGTCTCTGCTTCGCCGCCATGCACGAGGGCGAAGAGATCACGACCATCGAGGGAATCGGCCAGCCGGAAAATCTGCACGCGATGCAAGACGCGTTCGTCGCAACCGATGCTTACCAATGCGGCTATTGCACATCCGGGCAGATCATGTCGGCGGTGGCGTTGTTGAAAGAGCCGTGCGGCCCGGAGGACGCGGAAGTTAAAGAATTCATGAGCGGCAATATTTGTCGCTGCGGCGCGTATCCAAACATTGTCACAGCGATTCAGAGTGTTCGGCAAAACGCTAAGCCGCAAAAAGCAGGATGAAAACTTTCGCACTCACGCGAGCCAGCGATAGCGCACAAGCGATTGCATCGGCGGCGGAAGCGACCACAGCGCAGCAAGGCGCAGAGATTCGCTTCATCGGCGGCGGCACGACCCTGATTGATTTGATGAAGCTGAATGTCGAGCAGCCTAACAAGTTAATCGACATCAATCGGTTGCCGCTCAACAAAATCGAAGCGCTTCCCGACGGCGGCCTAACGATTGGCGCTGTCGTTCGCAATTCGGATCTCGCTTTTCATCCACTCGTGAAAAAGAACTACGCCGTTCTTTCGGAAGCGCTGCTAAGCGGTGCGTCGGCACAGCTCCGAAACATGGCGACGACCGCAGGCAATCTGCTTCAAGGGACGCGCTGCATGTATTTCCGCGCGACCGATTGGCCATGCAATAAGCGCGAGCCCGGGTCGGGCTGTTCAGCGGTCGATGGCGCGAACCGCTCGTTAGCCATTCTCGGCACGAGCGAGCATTGCATCGCGACGAATCCGTCCGACATGAACGTGGCGATGGCTGCACTCGAAGCGACCATTCACGTGTATGGAGCCAAAGGCGAGCGAAGCATTCCGATTGCGGACTTTCATGTGTTGCCGGGCAATACACCGGAACGCGAGACAGTTTTGGAGCCAGGCGATCTGATCACTCACGTCACACTTCCGCCGCCGCCGCCGGGAAGTCGCTCTCTTTATTTGAAGCTGCGCGATCGCGCTTCCTACGAATTTGCACTCGCATCAGCAGCGGTCGTGGTCACGATTACCGACGGAAAACTAACGCGCGCACGTATCGCACTCGGTGGCGTGGGCACTAAACCCTGGCGATCGACTGACGCCGAAGGCGAATTGACAGATAAGGCGCCGACAGAAGTCGTCTTCCGAAAAGCGGCTGACGCGGCGCTGCGTGACGCGAAGCCGCAGAGCGAGAATGGATTCAAGATCGAGTTGGCGAAACGTTGCCTCGTGCACGCATTGAAACTCGCGACCAGAATTACCTAACGAGTATCTGAACATGCCCACGACGGAAGAAACTCAAACAACTTCACCGATAGGTCGCAAGACGCCGCGTATCGATGGCCCGTTGAAGGTAAGCGGAGTGGCACAGTATGCGTCGGACTTTCATTTCCCGGGGATGCTCTACGCCGTTCCGGTCGAGGCGATGATCGCAAGCGGACGAGTAACGAAGCTTGACACCGCCACGGCCGAGCAAATGCCCGGCGTGCGTGGGATCTTTCATCGCGAAAACATCGGAAAGATTTTTCGCTCCGCGCAGGGGCAGGGATTCGAAGGCATCGTCGATGAACGTCGTCCGCCGTTCGAAGATAATATCGTTCGTTACTACGGCCAGTATATCGCGCTGGCTGTCGCCGACACATTCGAGAGCGCCAAAGCTGCTGCCGATGCGGTTCGCGCGACTTACGAGAAGGACAAACACAACGTCGACCTCGATCTCCAGGCCGATAACGAGCCCGACGAAGTCGATACCACATTCGCTCCGACCAAGCGCTTGCAAAGCGAACGCGGCGATGCCGACAAAGCTTTCGCAAGCGCGCCGGTAAAGATCGACCAGACCTACGTCACACCGACTGAGACACATAACCCGATCGAGCTGCAGGGGACGACCGCAATCTGGGACGGCGAAAAGTTAACGATCTACGAGGAGTCGCAGGGCATCTTCAATCTTCAGGGCGTGCTCGCGCAGATGTTCGGCCTGCCGAAAGAAAACGTCCGCGTCATCACCAAATTTGTTGGCTCGGGTTTCGGCAGCAAGCTGTGGCCCTGGACACATTGCGCGCTCGCGGTCGCGGCGGCGCGGCAACTTGGCAAGCCCGTGAAGCTCGTGCTCAGCCGCAGGATGATGTTCCAGACTGTCGGTCATCGTCCGCGCACACAGCAACGCGTTCGACTCGGCGCCACCGCCGACGGAAAGCTTGTCTCGCTTCAACACGACTACGTCAATCACCACGCGATCCTCGATAATTATCACGAAGACTGCGGCGAAGCGACAGCGTTCCAATACAGTGTGCCGAACCTCCGCGTAAAATTCGGCCGCGCCCGGCGCAATGTCGGATCGCCGACCGCGATGCGCGGCCCGGGCGCCGTGCCCGGACTCTATGCAATCGAGTCGGCGATCAACGAATTGGCCGATGAACTCAAAATCGATCCCGTCCAGCTGCGTGTCCTGAACGAGCCAAAGATTGACGAGTCGTTAGGTATTCCGTTCTCATCGCGTCACATACTCGAGTGCTTCGAGCTTGGCGCCGAAAAATTCGGTTGGGCGAAGCGCAACCCCGAGGTCGGTTCGATGAAGCGCGATGGCTTGACCCTTGGCTGGGGAATGGCCGGGTGTGCGTGGGTCGCCGCGCGCTTTCCCGCCGAAGCCAGCGTCGAGCTGCGCGACGATGGCACGGCTCGCGTCGCGTGCGGCACACAGGATATCGGGACCGGCACGTATACAATTCTCGCGCAGCTCACTTCGCAGAAGACCGGTGTGCCACTCGACAAAATCGAAGTCGCGCTTGGCGATACCTCACTGCCGGCAGGTCCCATCTCTGGCGGTTCGATGGTGACCGGCTCGTTAGTCCCAGCCGTCTTTGAAGCGGCTGACAATGCGATCGAATCGCTGATGGAAATCGCAACGACGACGCCTGGGTCGTCTTTTGAAAAGCACAAGCCTAACGAGTTAGCCTTCGAAGGCGGACGCGTCTACGTGAAGTCCGAGGGTCCTGAGAAGAGCGTACCGTTTGCGGACTTACTTCGGCGCGCAAACACCCGCATCGCCACCGGCAACGGTAAATCTGAATCGACGTTCGGTAACCCCGAACCAAAATTCTCGACACATTCGTTCGGTTGCCACTTCGTCGAAGTCACATGGCAACCGGAAATCGCCCGGTTGCGCGTTAATCGCGTGGTGACTGTTATCGACGCGGGCCGCATTCTTAATCCGCTCGCCGGACGAAACCAAATCGAAGGCGCCGTCGTCATGGGAATCGGCATGGCGCTTTTTGAAGAGACTTCTTACGACCCGCGAAACGGCGCGCCGATCAACAGCAACCTCGCCGACTATATCATGGCGGTGAACGCCGACGTCCCGCCGATCGACGTGCATTTCCTCGATTACCCCGACAAAGAGATCAACGAACTTGGCGCTCGCGGGATCGGCGAGATCGGCCTCGCTGGAATCGCCGCCGCCATCACAGCCGCGGTTCACCACGCCACCGGCGTTCGCGTCCGCGAACTGCCGGTGAAAATCGAGGATCTGCTGACTTCTTCGGTGTTGAGCTAGGGGAAAAGTGTCTGTCGATCTTCCAACACCAATCATTATATATATCGGGACGGAGAATCGGGGGGACACGCAGGCCCTTGGCTCAATGCTCACCCGAAGACTAGGTCGTTCGAGAAGTCACGTTACAAGCCGCGTCGCCAAGGGTGTAATCGCCGCAACGCCCTCAACCTTCCGGAGAGAACACAAAAAGGAACACCACTATGTCGCACATCACAGTCGGTAAAGAAAACGGAGCTAACATCGACATCTATTATAAGGACTGGGGCAAAGGACAACCCGTTGTCTTCAGCCACGGGTGGCCGCTGTCGGCCGATGATTGGGACAACCAAATGATGTTCTTCTTAAATCAGGGATATCGCGTCATAGCCCACGACCGGCGCGGCCATGGCCATTCCACCCAGACCGATGGTGGCCATGATATGGATCACTACGCCGACGACCTGGCGGCGCTGACCGCACATCTCGATCTCAAAGAAGCGGTGCATGTTGGCCACTCGACCGGCGGCGGCGAAGTGGTGCACTACCTGGCGCGCCACGGCGAAAGCCGGGTGGCAAAAGCGGTCATCATCAGCGCGGTGCCACCGCTGATGGTAAAGACGGCAGCTAATCCCGGCGGGTTGCCCAAGGAGGTGTTTGACGGATTTCAATCGCAGCTCGCCGCCAACAGAGCCGTGTTCTATTATGATGTGCCGGCTGGACCGTTCTACGGTTATAACCGACCTGGTGCGAAATTGTCTCAGGGCGTGATCCGGAATTGGTGGCGCCAGGGCATGATGGGAGGCGCGAAGGCGCATTATGACGGCATCGTCGCTTTCTCCCAAACGGACTTTACCGAAGACCTGAAGAAGATCATCGTGCCGGTTCTAGTGATGCATGGCGATGATGACCAGATCGTGCCTTATGCTGACTCGGCACCGCTGTCGGCAAAGTTGCTGAAGAATAGCACACTGAAAACCTACAAGGGCTTTCCGCACGGCATGCCCACGACTGAGGCCGGCACTATTAACGCAGACCTACTGACCTTCATCAAATCCTAGCCGCACAGGAGGTTCGTCATGATCTTACAAATTTACACAATCATTCACACGATCATCAGTTTGATCGGCATCTTCACTGGACTCGTTGCCCTGGGTGGACTGCTCGCGGGCAAACGATTCGATGGATGGACAAACTGGTTCCTCATTACAACTACCCTAACGAGTGTGACTGGCTTCTTTTTTCCGTTCCACGGCTTCACTCCTGCAATCGGTGTCGGCATCATTTCGTGTATTGTCCTCGCGATCGCGATCTATGCGCGCCATGCGAAACATCTCGCAGGCGAGTGGCGATGGATTTACGTGATCAGCGCGACGATCGCCCTCTATTTAAATTTCTTTGTCGGCGTGGTGATGGTGTTTCGAAGAGTGCCGACGTTGCACGCGCTGGCGCCCACGCAGACCGAGCCACCCTTTCAGCACACTCAACTTATCGTTCTCGCGATCTTCGTCGTACTCACGATCATCAGCATCATCAGATTCAAGGTCGAACCGACAGCGCTGGCCTGAACAGGATTCGGGGTTTGGCGGCCGGCTAACTATGGGTTAGACCTTTTACATCGCGCATGTTGCGGTGAGGAGATTTAGTCCACAGATTTCATTTGTCATTCCGAGCGGGGCGCAGCGGAGTCGAGGAATCTCTCACTCTTCTTTAGGCGTCGCCTCCTCTGGAGATAATGAGAGATGTCTCGACTGCGCTCAACATAACAGAGAAGGAGCGTAGACGACGAATCTTGCCCGACCGGAGCGGCCGCTGACTACTATCTGTTAGAGACCCACATATTTGGAGGCAATGCGTGCGACGGTGTTAGACCCGCGAACGGTGACTGGCACGCCAAGAATTTTCTCGAGAGACGGGCCGGAAAATTTCGAATCACTAAATCTCGTTAGGCAAAGCCAGTAGATCTCGCGATCGCGGAAGAAAAATTTGTCGGTCCTGGTTTGCAGGGATAGCAATTTTTCCTGCGCTTCCTTGCTCGGCGCGTCGGAAGCGAAAGCAATGAACAGCGTTCCATTCTTAGGGATTTTCTTAAACGGTTTGTGGTTCGCGATCTCCATCAATTCCTCGCTCGATTTGACATAGGTCGCCACCGTATAGACGGAAATTGTCGCCTTCCGCGATCGGCTCGTCGCGGGAAAACGTGATACGAAACTCTACTTCGACCATGCTTTGCTGGCGGACATTACCGACGCGTAGCATAAGTGCGGGCTGTGCGTTGAATGGTGCGATCACGACCACTTTGCTAAAGACAACTCGCGCGCTCGGCCGGGAAAAGCGGACGAAGATGAGCCCAGTCATGACCGCGAGCAAAAAAGTGCCGCTCATGATTTCGATGGTGGTGATGATGTGTCCGTAGAGCGTTTGCGGATACATATGTCCGTAGCCCACGGTGGCGAGCGTTTGCACACTGAAAAAGAACGCATCGGAGAAAGAGCTGGATCGCACGCCGGCAATACAATGTGGGCTTAGCATGTAAAGCACGGCGAAGGCGAGATTGAGTGTGGTGTAAACACCTGCGACGAATGCGGCGAAGCTCACCCAGCGCAACCCGAGGAGCCATTGATAAGCATCGCGCCATTCCCAACCCTCGGTGTTAACCTTGAGAAATTCGATCTGACCCGCTCGCATGGAAACGGCCTTGTTCTTCATCGGGCGGGGCGAGTGAAGAGACGCATTCGATGAGCGCAAGAAGACGAACGTAGCTTGCCTATATCAATTGTTAGACAACTCATTTCGGTTAGGGCAATTTCGCGAGGCCCATGACGACACTCGCCGGACGTGCTCTCGATATTTTACACGAATGGGTTCAATCGGAAAGTTTGCGGCGACATTGCTACGCCGTTTCCGATTCAATGAAGCATTTCGCGCGAGAGCGCGGCGAGGACGAAGATTTGTGGGAAGCCGTTGGCTTATTGCACGACATGGATTACGAGCGGCATCCGAATCAGGAACAAAGCACAAGTGAAGGTCATCCGTTCGTTGGCGTGGCGTGGTTGCGCGAGAACGGATGGAGCGAGGAAATCTGTCGCGCGATTCTTTCACACGCCGATTACGCCGGCGTTGTCCGCGAGACGCCCATGGAAAAAACGCTTTATGCTGTAGATGAATTGAGCGGCTTCGTCATGGCAGTCGCATTCGTTCGTCCGTCCAAGAGTGTGCATGAAGTGGAGGTTGCATCTGTGAAAAAGAAAATGAAAGACAAGGCATTCGCGCGCGCGGTGAATCGCGACGACATCGTACACGGCGCAGAGGAACTTGGGATGCCACTCGATGAAGTGATTGCAAATGTGATCGTGGCTTTGCGAGCAGATGCGGCGCGACTAGGGCTCGCTGGCAACGCACAGTGAGGTGCCGAGTACTCTTCTGTCATCCGGACCCCGAACGCTTTCGAGGTGCGGGACCTCACGAAAGCGGGGAAGATCACCGAGTAGATGTAAGCGTAGATTACAATTGTGAGGTCCCTCGCTTCGCTCGGGATGACAGAAGAGTAGGTGAAGCGTATATCGAGCGTTGATGTCTAATATCGCAGTTCGATCGGCGACGCCAGTCGCGGAAATCCGCAAACATTTCCCCGCACTCGACCGCATTCACAACGGCCGCCTCGTCGCTTACTTCGACGGACCCGGCGGCACACAAGTTCCGCGCTCGGTCGTCGAGGCAATGAATGATTACCTCTATCATCACAACGCCAACACGCATTGGGCTTATCCGACAAGCGAAGAGACCGACGCGATCATCGAAACGGCCAGAGGTGTGCTCGCAGATTTCTTAAACGCTTCACCGAGCGAAATCGTCTTCGGCGCGAACATGACAACTTTAACGTTCCATCTCGCGCGTGCGCTCGGGCGTGAATACCAGCAAGGCGATGAGATTGTCGTGACCGAATTGGATCATCACGCCAATGTCGCTCCGTGGTGCGCGCTGGAAAAAGAACGGGGCGTGAAAGTACGGACCGCCAAGATGATTCCCGAAACCGGTCAGCTTGATTGGCAGGATTTTTCGCGACAGTTGAACGCGCGCACAAAATTGGTGGCAATCGGCGCGGCTTCGAATGCGCTTGGGACAATTAACGACATTCCTCGCGCTGTAGAAATGACGCATTCGTTAGGCGCGCAGATTTTCGTAGATGCGGTGCACTACGCACCTCACGAATTAATCGATGTGCGCGAGTGGAATTGCGATTTTCTCAGTTGTTCCGCTTACAAATTCTACGGTCCGCATATCGGAGTCTTCTACGGCCGAAAGGAGCTTCTCGGATCGCTCGATTTTCCGAAACTGATTCCCGCTCCCGATACGGCGCCGGAACGCGCGGAGACCGGAACGCAAAATCATGAAGGAATCGCAGGCGCCGCGGCGGCCGTGGACCTTCTCGCTTCACTCGTCCCCGGTAAAATGCGCCGCGAAAGCTTGCGCGAATCGCTCGCCGCACTACACGAACGTGGCCGCGAACTTCTCGCCCAACTTTGGAATGGCCTAACGAGTATTGAGGGTGTGTGTTTGTACGGACCCCCGCCCGATGCTCCGCGAACGCCAACAGTCGCGTTTACGGTAAGCAGCGTGTCCTCGACGGATGTCGCGAAACAATTGGCGGGCCGCGGAATTTTCGCGTCGAGCGGCGACTTTTATGCATTGACCGTGATGGAACGAATCGGCCAGGCAAAAGACGGTGTCGTCCGCGCAGGCTGCGCGTGCTACACGACTGACGAGGAGGTGGAGCGGCTCATCGAAGCGGTGCGCGAAATTGCGCGCGATAAATAAATGCCCATGCGGATCGGGAGCGACTTTCGATTGACGGGTAATGTTTGCATTTTTCTCAAATCGGTTTGGTTGTCTCGGTTCGTTAGTCGTTTCCGTCATTTGCACGGTGATTCTTCTGATTGTGCTTCGCAGTTGCGGAGGAGGATGGTAATCGGTGCCGATGAAACATCGGTGTCTTTTTCTCTTCGCAACGCTTCTTCTTTGCTCCATCTTCGCGCCGTTCATGCGTGCGCAACAAACTCCGGCAGAACGAGTGCCTCAAATCCAGGCAGCGTTGCGCTCGTCAAAACTCGACGGCTGGCTCTTCTACGATTTTCGGCACAGCGATCCCCTCGCCTATCGCATTTTGAAAATGGACGAAAACACCGGCGTGTCGCGTCGCTGGTTCTACTACATCCCGGCCTCAGGCGAGCCGGTGAAAATTGTGCAGTCGATCGAACAATTCAAACTAGATGTTCTTCCCGGGAAGAAACTCATTTTTCGCGGCTGGCGAGAACTGCACGACCGTTTGCGCGAAGCGCTCGGTGAAAAACATGACAAAGCGAAGCGAATCGCGATGCAGTATTCGCCGATGAACGACATCCCCTACATGTCTCACGTTGATGCAGGAACGATCGAGCTCGTGCGCTCGTTAGGCGTCGAACCGGTGACGAGCGCCGAATTGGTGCAGCAATTCGAAGCGGTCTGGTCCTCGGCGCAACACGCAATGCATGTCGAGGCTTCGGACAAAATGCATCGCATCATCCAAGAATCATTCGCGGAGATCGCGCGCCGCATCCGCGCCGATGAGCCGACGACCGAATGGGACATCGAACAGTTTATGATGCGTCGTTACGAAGAAGAAGGGATGATGCGCGAGTCGATGATCATCGGCGTCAATGCGAACGCTGCGAATCCGCATTACGTCCCGACGAAGGAAGTGAATTCTCCAATCAAGCGAGGCGATTTTGTCCTGATCGATGCGGCAACGAAGTTGAACAAGCCGGATGCTGTCTTCACCGATCAGACCTGGACTGGCTACGTCGGCGAAACAGTTCCGGAGGAATATTCGCGCATCTTCAACATTGTGCGTGAAGCGCGCGACGCCGCGGTCGATTTCGTCCGCAAGAACGTGCGCGCCGGCAAATCCATTCGCGGTGCGGAAGTCGATGATGTTTCGCGAGGCGTCATTACGCGCGCGGGTTACGGTGAGCAGTTCACGCATCGCACCGGCCATTCCATCGGCGAAGAAGTGCACGGTAACGGCGTGAACATCGACGATTTCGAAACGCGCGATTCGCGCCGCATCACTTCAGGCGTTTGCTTTTCCATCGAGCCAGGCATTTATCTCGAAGGGAAATTTGGTGTCCGCTCTGAGATCGATGTTTATGTCGGCGACAAAGACATCGAAGTCACCGGCCAGCCGATCCAGACCGAAGTGATCGCGATTCTAAAGCAGCCGTAGCGCCTGCGTTCCTGGTAGATTTCGCGAGCAGCGCTTGTTAGCGTGTGCAAATGAAAACAATCTTGTGCGGGTTGCTCGTCGTTGTTGTTTCGTTCACATCTCAAATCCGCGCTGAATCCAACGCGTCCGAGACGAGTGCTTTCGTGCGCGATTTTTACGCTGCTTACAGGGCGAAAGACGTTGCGCGCATGGCGCAATTCTACGCCGCCAATGCGACGTTTGTAGATCCATCTTTCGAGTTGAATCTGAAAGGGCCCGATCAGATTCGCGAGTTACTCAGAAAGCGCTCGTCAAATATGAATCGCTTAATTGGGAAATCGCGCACACGACTCCTGCAGGCGACGACTTGGTGGTGGAGGGAACGATGGTCGGACAGCTGAATACAAAAACGGTGCGCGTGCCCTTTGTCTCGATCTTTCATTTCAAGAATGGCAAGATCGCAGCGCAACGCGACATGTTCGACGTGCTCCATTTTCTGGTGCAACTTGGCGTCGTTCCTCCGCCGTTCGGACCGAAGCCATCCGCTACGCCAACACCAGCGGCCGAATGATGCGCTGCGGATGTCGTTAGGGCAATCGATCGGCCTTGCGCTTCAACCGTCTCCAAATCCAACCAAGCGGATCGTAGTATTGATCCACGACGCGTTCCTTCAGCGGAATGATCGCGTTGTCGGTGATCTGAATATTTTCCGGGCAGACTTTTGTGCAGCATTTCGTGATGTTGCAGAATCCGATGCCGTGCGCTTCGCGCAATTCTTCGACGCGATTTTCGGTATCGAGCGGATGCATCTCGAGCGCCGCGGCGTAAATGAGAAAGCGCGGGCCAATGAATTTGTCATGCATGTGATGATCGCGGAGCACGTGACAAACGTCCTGACAAAGAAAACACTCGATGCATTTCCGGAATTCCTGCACGCGATCGATGTCCTGCTGTTGCATTCGCCATGTGCCATCGGGCGCGTCAGGTGCACGCGGCTTGAATTTTTTAATTCTTTTTTTCACCTGAAAATTCCATGACACATCCGTGATTAAATCTTTCACGATCGGAAACGCTTTCATCGGTTCGACCGTAATTGGTTTGTCGAGAGGCAAATCGCTCATCCGTGTCATGCACATCAGTTTCGGCATTCCGTTCACTTCCGCGGAACACGAACCGCACTTGCCAGCTTTGCAATTCCAACGACACGCGAGATCGCCGGCTTGCTTCGCCTGGATGTCGTGAATCGCATCGAGCACGACCATTCCCTCGGAAATTTCCGTCATGTAATCGTGAAATGCACCGCCGCTCGCGTCGCCGCGCCAGATCTTGAAAGTGGCGGCGCTCATGGTGTGAACAGTCGTGCAACGCGCCCCAGTGTCCCGTCATCCCGAGCGCAAGCGTGGGACCTCGCGCGAGCTCGTTGGGCACACAAAATAATTCGTGTGATATAGAAAGAGTTGTGAGGTCCCTCACTTCGTTCGGGATGACAGGCTGCGCTCATTTCATCTCCTCCACGACTTGCGTCAAGTAATCCGGCATCTCGGGCAACGGATCGAGCCGAACCTGCATCGATCCGTCGTCATCTCGCCAGATGATAGTGTTAACTTTGGAGAAATGATCGTCCTTGCTCGGATAATCTTCGCGGAATTGCGCGCCTCGGCTCTCTTTCCGCTCGAGCGCGGCGCGCGTGACCGCTTCCGAAACGGTCAAAAGATTTTTGAGATCAAGCGCGGTGTGCCAGCCGGGATTAAATTCCCTATTGCCACCAACGCCGACACGCCGTTCTCGTTCCCAAAATTTGTTTAGATCTTCGAGCGCGGATTTCATTTCGCCTTCATTGCGCACAATCCCAACTTTGTCCTGCATCGTCTCCTGAAGATCGTGTTGCACGGAATACGGATTTTCGCCCTCAGCGTGTTCGAAAGGCTTTACCGCTTCGCGCGATGTTACATCGATCGCTTGCTCGTCCATTTTGCCTAACGAGTTTTCCTTCGCAAACCTGGCCGCAAATTCACCAGCACGTTTTCCGAAAACCAAAAGATCGGAAAGCGAATTTCCGCCGAGACGATTCGCGCCGTTTATTCCCGCCGCGCATTCCCCTGCCGCAAACAAGCCGGGGACGCGCGACATCTGCGAATCGGGTTCGACTCGAATTCCGCCCATGACGTAATGCGTCGTCGGTCCGACCTCCATTGGTTCCTGAGTGATATCGATATCAGCAAGTTGTTTGAACTGGTGATACATGCTCGGCAACTTGCGCTTGATGTAATCCTCGCCATGGCAAAGTTTTTTCTTGATCCAGGCGATGTCGAGATAAACGCCGCCGTGCGGGCTCCCCCGCCCTTCCTTGATCTCACGCACAATGCAGCGCGCGACGTGATCGCGCGTCAACAGTTCCGGCGGTCGCCGTGCGTTTTTATCCCCCTGGCAATAGCGCCAGCCTTCTTCTTCGTTATCGGCGGTCTGCGTCTTGTAATTTTCCGGGATGTCATCAAACATAAAACGGCGACCCTCTTTGTTGGTGAGGATTCCGCCCTCGCCGCGTACGCCTTCCGTAACGAGAATGCCCCGCACACTCGGCGGCCAGACCATCCCCGTGGGATGGAACTGCAGGAACTCCATGTCGATCAACTCCGCGCCGGCTCGATAGCCTAACGAGTGGCCGTCGCCGGTGTATTCCCAACTGTTGCTCGTAATTTTATAAGCGCGACCAATTCCGCCAGTCGCAAGCACGATTGCTTTCGCGCGGAAAATTTTGAATCGACCGCGTTCGCGATCGTAACCAAAGGCGCCCACTACGCGTTCGCCATCTTTTAGCAACGTCAGGACAGTATGCTCCATATGAACGTCGATTCCCTGATGCACACCGTAATCCTGCAGCGTGCGAATCATTTCCAACCCGGTGCGATCGCCCACGTGCGCGAGACGCGGGTATTTGTGGCCGCCGAAATTTCTCTGCAGAATGCGGCCGTCCTTCGTGCGATCGAAGACCGCACCCCAGGCTTCCAATTCGCGCACGCGATCGGGCGCTTCTTTCGCGTGCAATTCAGCCATGCGCCAATTGTTCACATACTGCCCGCCGCGCATCGTGTCGGCGAAGTGCACTTTCCAGTTGTCGCGATCATCAACATTTGCCAACGCCGCCGCGATCCCGCCTTCCGCCATGACCGTGTGCGCTTTTCCCAAGAGCGATTTACAAACAATGCCAACTGAAACTCCAGCCGACGACGCTTCGATGGCGGCGCGCAATCCGGCACCACCCGCGCCGATAACGAGCACGTCGTGCGTGAATGTTTCGTAGTCAGACATGCGGCGCGTCGATTAGAGCAGCCTCATGTCGTGCCAGATTCCCATGGAACAGAGACGCACGTAGAGATCGGTAAATCCCACCCAAAACAAACTCATCCACGCCCAGAGCATGTGGCGATAGTTGAGGCAACCGACACAGCGATAAACGCGATAACACGCCGGCGATTTGGAAAACTGATCGATAAAACCCCCGACGAGATGGCGCAGGGAATGACAGCCAAAAGTGTAGCCGCCCAAAAGCACGACGTTGATGGCGAGAACAATCGTGCCAATGCCGATGCCGAAGGATTCTTCTTGTGATGCCGAATCGGTAAACCACATCGCTTTCCAAACGTCGTAAGCAAGAATGAAAATAAAAATGAGCGCGAGATAGAGAAAGTAGCGGTGCACATTCTGCATGATGAGCGGAAAGGAACGCTCGCCGAGATACGTTTTGCGCGGTTCGCCCACGGTGCATGCTGGCGGATCGGCCCAGAAAGCTTTGTAATATGCGCCTCGATAATAATAACAGGTCAGGCGAAATCCACCGGGCGCCCAGAGGATGAACAGCGCGGGTGAAAACAAAAGCCACGCCGGCCACCATATCGGTTTTGCTCCAAACCAACTGTGCGGCGACGCGCCAAAGAGTTCCGGCGAATAAAACGGCGAGATGTAATTGCCAAAATAATAATGCGTTCCCTGAAAAGCCGCCCACGTGGAATAAAGGATAAATGTGCCCAGGCCGAAAAAGACGACCGCCGGTTGCAGCCACCAAACGTCGGCGCGCATGGTTTCTCCGAACGAGCGGCGCGGCACGGTCGCTTCAGCGTTTGTCATGAACGAATGTTTTCAATTGCCACACTTTGATTAACGGCGCTTCATTCGGTTTTCAATAACAACATGATCGCGCTTGCTCAGCCCTGTGATGAAGGAGTGATTCGTGGCAAAGGGTCATCAAAGCCGTGCGCGAAAACGTCTCGTCGCTGGATCCTGGCGGCGACGATTCTCGCTTCCACCATGGTGTTCATCGATGGAACGGTGATCAACGTGGCCCTGCCCGCCTTGCAATCCAGCCTCAACGCGTCGGTCGTCGACGTTCAGTGGGTCATTGAAAGTTATTCGCTTTTGCTTGCCGCGCTGCTCCTCGTCGGCGGCTCGTTAGGCGATCATTACGGGCGACGTCGCGTTTTTATGATCGGAACCATCCTTTTCTCCCTCGCTTCAGCGTGGTGCGGATTTTCTCCGAACATCGCTCAACTGATTGCCGCACGCGGCCTGCAGGGATTGGGCGCTGCGCTGCTCGTTCCTGGAAGTCTGGCGATCATTAGTGCGTCTTTCCCGAGCGAAGAACGCGGCCGGGCCATCGGCACCTGGTCCGGTTTCACCGCCGTGACCGCAGCAGTTGGGCCCGTCATCGGAGGCTGGTTGATCGAACACATTTCCTGGCGTGCAATTTTTTTCATCAATCTACCGCTCGCGGTCGTTGTCCTGCTCATCTCGCTTCGCCACGTCCCCGAAAGCCGCGACGAACAATCGACCGGCAATTTGGATTGGTTAGGGGCAATCCTCGCTGTACTCGGTCTTGGTTTGGTCGTGTATGGTTTACTCGAATCTTCACGCCGCGGATTCGCGCATCCCGGCGTTCTGCTAGCGCTCTCCACCGGAGCATTTTTCCTCCTCTTCTTTTTTTTCTTTGAAGCGCGCACCGCGAATCCGATGCTGCCGCTTACCCTCTTCCGCTCACGCGATTTTAGCGGCGCGAATCTGCTAACTTTTTTCTTGTATAGCGCGCTCGGCGGAACGCTTTTTTTCTGCCGTTGAACTTGATCCAGGTGCATGGCTACAAGGCGACCGCTGCAGGCGCTGCATTGCTCCCACTTATCCTTATCATCTTCGTTCTTTCGCGTTGGGCGGGCGGACTGGTGCAGCGCTATGGAGCGAAACTTCCGCTCGTGATCGGGCCCGCCATCGCCGGGATCGGTTTTGCGCTCTTCATGCTTCCAGGCACGAGCGGAAATTATTGGAATACTTTTTTTCCAGCTGTTGTCGTGCTCGGCATCGGCATGGCAATTAGCGTCGCCCCATTAACAACGACAGTCATGATTTCGGTTCCGGAAAATCGCGTCGGTGTTGCATCGGGTATTAACAACGCTGTATCCCGCACCGGCGGGTTGCTGGCGATTGCAGTTCTTGGCATCATCATGCTCTCCGCATATAACCACGCCCTCGATAAGCGTTTGTCTGCAACAGATCTGCCAGCGCTCGCGCGACAAGCCGTGGATGAAAGTCGCAGCAAACTAGCGGGCGCGACGTTTACGACTCAAATCGAACCGCGTACGCGCGCAAAATTGACCAAGATGATCGACGATTCTTTCGTATCTGCCTTTCGCAGCGTCATGCTGATCGGCGCGGTCCTCGCCTTCGCCAGTTCGATCAGCGCATTGTTGTTGATCTCAAACAAATCGAGAATAGCAACGAGCTGACTAGGGCGCTGCAGCAGCCGGTGCGAGCGACGCTACAATCTTTTCAAATTGCGGATCGCCACGCAGTGGGTCCCATGACGGATTGAGTTGAAGTTCGCCATAAGTTAATGGGCTCGGGATGCGTGCAGTGGCAGCTATTTGCGCGAGAGCCCGATCCTTTTCGCCCGTCCAAGTGTAAATGATTGCGAGATACTGCATCACCAGCGAACCGTTAATGGATTCTTTGCTAACCGGCAAAAGCTCGATTGCCCGCTCACCTTCACGAATTGCTTCCGCATTGCGTCCAAGACCGGCGTCGATCATGCCGAGAAGAGAAAGCGCCTGCGCATACTCCGGTTGTTCACGAACGGTTTTTTCCACGACGGCACGTGCACGAGCGAGCGCGGACGCTGTGGTGGAAGCGTCACCCCGAGCACGAGCAATAAGGGCCTCGTACCACGATTTCGGAAAAGCAAAACCTTCATTCGTATATCCGGTTTCCGGCATGGCGGCGAGAGCGCGACCAGCGGCGTCAAAGTCGCGTTCGCAAAACGCTACGTAAAACCACAGATCGGCAAAATCTTCGGCGGACTGTGGATTTTCGCGAAGGACGACATCGATCACTGAATGCATGGGCTTCGAATCCGCCCGGGACTCCAACTCGATCGCGGCTCTTTGAATACGCACACCTGTATCTTTTGGAACGATGGCCAACGCTCGGTCTAATGTTGCGGCTTCCTCCGCGAAACGCCGCAGGTAGTCAAAGCTGCGGGCGAGTTGTTGAAGGTAATAAGAATTGCGCGGATCGAGTTCCAAGGCTCGTTTGAGACTCTCGAGGGATTCAGGCCAGCGACTTTGTCGCCGGTCGATGTAACTTGTTAATTCGAAAACGCGGGGCTCATTCGGCAATGCTTTGCGTGCAATACCTAATTCTTCGAGCGCGCGGGCATAATCGAGATAAGCGCAGTAAACATGTTCGGCTAACGACAGATGAGCCTCACCGGATTCCGGTCTCAGACTAAGCGCAGCGTCCACCGCCTTCTGAGCGGCTGCGAGGCGCGCCGGAGTGTGATCGATACCCGCCAAATAAATTTGATCATGCGCACTCGCGAGATAGCAATATCCGAGGAGAAATTTTGGATCGCGCGTCACCGCTTCTTCCAAGAGGCGGATCGCATCCATCAGGTTGTCTGCCGTGCGAACGTAGACCGCCCGCGCCATTAGAGTCTTCGCCCGAATGTAAAGATCGTGCGCCGCTACATCGGAGGTCGGCCACTCTTGAATCGCAGCCTTTTCTCTCGGCGAAAGCCGGGCTTGGAGCTGGGAGACGATTCGCTCCGCAACTTCGGTTTCGATCGCAAATATGTCGGCCAGTTCGCGATCGTAATGGTCTGCCCACAAATGGGCATCGGTTCTGGCATCGATCAATTGTGCGCTCACTCGCACATGATCACCCGCACGCTGCACGCTCCCTTCCAGGACATGCGCCACACCCAGGGCTCCTGCGATGTCGCGCAGATTGCGCCGCGCGCCGACTTTATATTGCATGACCGAGGTTCGGCTGATGACTTTGAGATCTGCCACTTTGGCAAGCGCAGTCAAAATCTCGTCCTGCACGCCGTCGGCAAAATAAGCATTCTTTTTATCATCGGTCAGATTCTCGAATGGCAGAACGGCGATGCTCTTTTCTGGAATCGGCAGAGCAATCGTCGACTTCGCCGGTTTGAACCGTGCACGCGGTCCGATAAAAACGGCAGAGCCGACTAGTATCAATACAATCGCGGCGAGAAGAGCGAGTTTATATCGACGGTAAAATTCGACGACGCGTCCCACTTTGTGAGTGGATTCGCGATTGTATTCCTGAAAACGAATCGGTAACTCGGGATTGCCAATTTGATCGTTGTAGAAGTTAACCAATGTGACCTTTGTTCCGTGTTTGAACGCACATTCTCCAATCTCGTGCAGATAAGGCCGCCAAGCTCCGTACTCGATCAGATCTTCAGCGGCATGTTTGGAGAGCAGAATATGTCTGGCATCGCCACAACTCATCACGCGTTGGGCAATGTTGATCCCAGCGCCGGCAGCGTTCGATCTGTCGTTGACATCTATAAGACGACTGACGGGGCCACTGTGGATTCCCATGCGCAGGGATAATTGTGGAGATGCCTTCAAAGCTTTGCTGATTTCCACGGCACATTGCGCTGGTGATTCCGGGCTATCGGAGAAAACGAGCGCCATTCCATCGCCCGTCGGCAGCCGAATCAATTTACCGGCGGATTCTGCGGTGCGGAAACGATCGGTGCTCCGAACAAGGCGATTGAGCGTATCCAGCCATTCTTTCTGTTCGCCAATAGACAGCCTGGAGTAGCCCACTGTGTCGATGAACAGAACGTGGGCTATCTCCAATTCGAGTTCTGTTTTTGGCTCGGCGTCCATACGACTCCCGCGCAATTATCTGCGATTACTATGGCCGATGCGGACTAAACGTCGACGCTAATCAACGTGAGATGGAACGTGCATTAGCGATTCAGCTCGCAGCTTGAGCGGTAACGCAAAAATACCGGGCCCAAAAGCGGCGAGATTCAAAACAATCATTACCAAAGCGAATAGATACATTCCCATCGTAACCGCAATCGCGGCGTGCATCGAAATCACGAGCGCAAGCCAAAAAGATCGTGTTTTCTTTAGCCAAATAAAAACAGGGTAACCTGTTTCGATTAAACAAATCGCGATGCCAATCGCAGGAAAAAGTAAACTCCACCTAACAAGTATTTCTGGGGGAATTAGGTTAAACGACGGAAGTGTCAAAGCGCGCCAGACGTTCGAACCATTCCACCAACCGCTTCCCAGACATTTCGTTAGGCCGCTAAAGAAATAAATTATCGACAAATGAATCTGTAAGACGCGGCGAAAAAAACCAAACGTCCAGAGATTCCCGGGGTTCGTTTTTCGAAACCGCCAATCGAGAGAGTATCGATCGGGCAAGGGCGATAACATCAGATAAAACAGTCCGATCGTCATGAAGTCATCGACCCCGTATGAGACAAAGCCTCCGCTTTTCGCCGCGCACAGATGGAGGAACCACGCCAGAATTGCCGCGAAGCGACAGGAGATGCCGAGCAACAAGCTGACACCGGAGTACAACAGGCAAAACCAGGCTACCGAAAGAACCGTCTGCTCGGACAATCCAAGATACCTCCCGCCATCGACCAGCCAGGCAAGTCGGGGAATAAAGGCGCTCTGCAGAGCCAGCAGTGCTTCGGCAAAGTCGCGGGTAACTAATGCGTTTCCTGTTGTAGCGAAAAAGTAATTCCAATCGTTGAGCAACGACAATGCATAAAGGATGACCTGAAGGCCGAGACCAATTCTAAGAACAGTCAGCCACCGATCCGATTCATCAGAAAAGAGAAAGTCGATTACGCGGCGCCGCATCATCGCCATTCGCTTCTCTACTTACTAAAATTCGTAAGCATCCAAAAGTTCATATTTTTCTTTTCCGCCACGCTCATAATCGGAAATTGTTGGCTGCGAAATTCGTTCCAGCGACGCGCGCACGGTTACTACCTCCGGATGTTCTGCCCGAACCACTGCGGCCAACTTTTTTACCATGTGTTCCCGAAATTCAGCGGAAGGATTATCTCCAATCTGATCTACAAAACTGGCGAGGCGTAGATTCGCCGCCGCGCTGGCCATAAGGAACTCCGTGCGGCCATCGGGAAATTGCAATTCGAAAACCAATCGGTAACCGCCTGGGACATTTGGCGCGAAGTAACCGTAGCCGGCGTCAATCCCCGCGGCGCCGAGATAACTGACCACCACGCGGCGTAGCAGGTTCGAGTGGCCCAGATTCAAACCAATTGGTATCTCGGCCAGCTTTTCAGCCTTTTTTGGATAATCACCCAGGGCGGGGGGAATTATCGTTAGGCCGCGTGCGACGAGCACGATTGTTTCGTGGCAGGAAACAATTAGGATGAGGAGAAAGTGTGAAACAAACCAAACCAGAAGGAGGAATTTTTTCCTGCGCGACATCCACTCTGCCGCTAATCCGACCGAAGCGAAAGTGGTCGTTACTTCTTAACCTCTTTCAATACGGTTCCGATGTCCTCGGGTAGGGTGGCATATATATGATGCGTCAGGCTTGATCCGATAGGAGTAAGCTTCTCTTCCGATCGACTCCTTCCCAACTCAGTCATGACAACCCGGTCGGTTTTGAGTCCAGGCGCGCCCGGCCAGAAATAGTTTCTGAAGGAATGATCCTTCCTGACATAATGAAAAAAGTAGCGAACTCCAGGCTTCCGGAGATTCCCTAACGTTTCCGTCAGCTTATCTTCGCTCTTGATTGGCACTGGGTACCGAATGAGGAGACCGAATACGCCGCGCTCCAAATTAAACGCAAATTGCGCGCACGCCTGGATTAAAAAGGTCACGGCGATGGCCACCAGCGGCAGAAATATCTTTCTGATTCCGGGGAAGTTTCTTTTCATAATGAGGCAGGTTTGATCGACCGCCTAACAAACTTCAAGATAAATTTTGCGAGGTTGCAATGCGCAATCCAGCGGGATGAGCGGCCCACGGAATTGAAGGCAAGAATCGTTCGTGCTCACGAGAGGAGTCGAACCTCCACGGGTTTCCCCATACGGTCCTGAGCCGTACGCGTCTGCCATTCCGCCACGTGAGCGAGTCGAAAAAATGCGGCTCTAAGTTGCCCAGTGCGCGTTGCGACGCAAGCTCGATCAATTTACCCGCGGCGTTTTTTACGCGCGCGCTCTTCGAGCGCATTCGCCTTGCGCGCTTTGCCTAACGAGCGCAGGAGATCGGCATAATTCGACGCCACGATCTCGTAATCCTTCGGGGGCTTATCGGTCGCGTCCTCCCAGCTCTTGAGCGAAGCGCGGTAAAGCTCGGCCGCTCTCGTGTAATCGCCACGCGAATGATAAACGACGGCAAGATTGCATTTCGACTGCGCAATGTCGGGATGACCGGGCGGATGAATTTTCTCGCGAATGGCCAAAGCGCGCTGATGCGTTTTCTCGGCTTCATCGAATCGGCGTTCATTAGTGTAGAAAACCGCTAGATTGTTCAGGACCGAGGCGACATCGGCGTGCTCAGGCCCAAGTTGTTTCTCATAAATCTCGAGCGCGTGTTTGTAATAAGGCTCGGCTGCTTTTTGTCGTCCGGATTTACGATAGATAAGGGCGACATTGTTAAGCAAGGTGCCCAGGTCCGAATGCGGAAGGTCCTTTAATTTAATCCCAGCCTGGATCGCTTTTTCGTAATATTTAATCGCATCTTCGTCCTGACCGAGATTATCGCAGAGGTAGGCGAGGCGACGGGCCGAGCGATATAGCGATCGGGGATCGTGCGGCTCTGCTTTTTCAAACAACGCGTGCGCCTGCTCCAGGAGCGGCTTCGCCCCCGCCCGGTCGCCGCGCTGATCGCGCAACTGCCCGAGCCGTTCGACACTAAAAGCGAGCTGCGGCGCGCTCGGAGAAAACGCCCGTTGCGCAAGTTCCAACGCCGTTTCCGCAATGCGGGTCGCTTCCGGCAACCGATCGCTCGCCCGCAGCATTTCCAACTTGTCGCTTAAAATCTCCCAGAGTTTTTCATCCCCTTTCATTTTGCATCACCAGCCCTCGCTCAGCTGACTGACTAGATGAGTGGCGAGTTGCTCGGTGGCAAGAGGAAGCGCCTGGCGTTCGTCGGCGTTCACGTCGCGGCCGACAAAAAAACTGGTTGTGCCTATGGCAAAGGAAGGTGGTGCAAGCTGCTTACCGGAGCGATCCACGAGCGAGTAGCGCACGCGCATCGTTAGGCCAAATTCCGTCGTTGCCAAAACATTGCCTCGCACTGACCGAGTCGGCACCCGCGAGATCAATGTTATCTCTCCCTTCAAAGTCGCATCAGCCTGGTCGTCTCCAACGATGCGGAAGGTTCCATCTTGCTGAAATTGTTTGATCACCGTGCCAGTGACCAGCACTTCGATACGCGGTTGGAGTGTGCTGTTCTTAAAAGTCGGCACCGAAATCGAATGGACATCGCGCAGGTAATAGGGTTTGACCGGCCCGATCTGGTAACCCATGCATCCGGTTAGACCGAACACGATAAGCGCGGCGCCGAAAAAATGTTTCACGGCGTCGGCGACGCCGTGCTTTCAGGCACAGCCGATCCGGCCGGTGTGGGCGAAACCGCGGGCGCTGTTGTTGTGTCGGGCGCGAGCGAAGCAGGCGGCGGTAACGAAACATCGGACTCCGGCGGCGGCAGCGGCGCTACGTCGGCGGGCGACGTGCGCATGGCTGGCGCGCCTTGGTGTGATTCGCCGGCGTTAGCCATATTCCCCGGTTTTTTCTTCGGCGCGTTAGCAGCGAGTTCAATTTCCTTAATCGTGGCATCTCCGACCTTCGGACGCAGCTGATCAATGCGTCGCTTGGCCAGATCGCCCTGGCGCGAACCGGGTTGTTGGCGAATGACATCATTATAATAGATGACGGCGGCGCGGTAATTTTTTTGCTTGTCGTAAAACTTAGCGATCCCGAAAGAATCGGCCGTCGCCTTGTTTTCGAGCCGCGCAAGATTTTCGCGCGCCTGCTGCGCTTTTTCGCTATGCGGATACCGAAAGAGAAAATCCTGAAAACCAATCTTTGCCCGGCTGACGGCGTTTGGATCGTTTGCTCCAGCACGCGAGGCCGCGTACCACAGATAACCGATCTGATATTGCGCATCCACCGCTACCGGCTCGTTCGGGAATTTATCAATGACCGCTTGGTAAGCGGTGATCGCTGCATCAGCGAGTCCTTGCTTCTCTCGACAGAGCCCGATGGCGAATTGCGCGCGCGCGGTATATTTCCCGTAGGGCGCGGTGCGGACGACAGAAGCGAAGATTTCCACTGCCGCGTCCAGCATACTTGAAATGGTGACTCCAAGTATCTTCCGCTTCTTCCCAGCCAGGTAGACTTCACCGATGCGGAATTGACCCTCGATCGCTTCGTCGAAATGCGAGCTCTGCGGGTATTTTTCAACGACATAACGGTACGCTCCCGCCGCCCGTAGATAATCGCGGCGCTGTTCTGCGAGCTGACCAACGCGAAATGCTGCCTCTGGAGCGAGTGTATCACGCGGGTAGCGCTTCAGGATTTTGTAATAAAATTTGGCCGCCCTCTTGAGATCTCCCTTTTTCGCTGCTGCATCCGCCATCGCGGCAAGTTCCTGCGCGGTGCCATTGACCTCTTCTTCCCCGGGCGCGTTATACTTCACCCCTTTCCCCGGTTTAAAGACGACCGGCGCTGGACTTCTTTCGGGAAAAGCCAGGCTTGCGACTGCGAGCAAAAGAATAAAGCGCCCTGGATATTTCATCTCTTCACGCAGGGTAACCGCATGCAGTACAGCGTCAAGTTGAGCGGCCACGGGATCCTTCGGCGTTTCGCGGCTCAGCAAAAGGTTTTCCCGGCGGCGGAGATCGCTATCTTAGATCTGCGATTTTGAATCTTACCGATCAACAAAAAATCCGCATCGGAAGTTGCGCGTGGAGTTATGAGGAATGGCGTGGATCGTTTTATCCTGCCGAGCTTCCTTCAGCGCAATGGCTCGAGTTCTATGCGCGTCACTTTCCAGCGGTCGAAGTGGACTCTACCTTTTACAGCGCACCGGCGGAGAACACAGTGCATCGCTGGCTCGAGATGACGCCATCGGACTTTCGCTTCGCCTGCAAATTGCCGCGTGAAATCACACACGTTCGCAGACTCCATGATTGCGCGGACGAATTGCGTTCGTTCCTGCGCGCACTCGAGCCGCTCGCTCCAAAACTTCAGGTCTTCCTCGTTCAGCTACCGCCCTCCTTTGCGCCGAAAGAAGGAAGAACTGCGCTGCGCAAATTCCTGGAGCAATTACCACGGGATTTTCGTTTCGCGATCGAGTTCCGCCATCCTGCATGGCATCGTCCGCAAATCATTCGTCTCCTGGAGAAACATCGCGTTTGCTGGGTTTGGGCGGACACGAGTCCGCTTAATGAACGCAATCTCGCCCCCTTCGAATTTCTGCCGCGCACGACCGATTTTCTGTACCTGCGATTGCTCGGCGATTACACCACCAAGTACGATGGCGACGGCGGCCAGGTTCATCGTTACGCCAAACTGCTTTGGAAACGCGAAGCTGCGCTTGAAAGCTGGTCGCTCAAAATCGAACGCCACCTCGCTGATGCGCGCAGCGTCTGGGTTTTCATGAACAATCATTTTGAAGGTTTCGCGCCGGAAAGTTGTCAACGTCTGGCCAAGAGACTCGGCTTCGAACTTCCTCTTCCTTCTGAGATCGAGATCGCCGCAGCAGATCGCGGCCAGCTTGATCTGCAGTTGTAGCTGCCGCCGTCTCCGGCGGCAGAAGAATGGTCAACGTGCGCAGTTTTACCGTCGTGACGGCGGCAGCTACAACAAAGTGACTGCCTAACGAATCTTCTCCGCGCCAAAAAACGAGTGAAGCTTTTCTGGCAATCGAATTGAGCCGTCGGGTTGCTGGCCGGTTTCAATCAGCGCGGCGAATAAACGGGGCAAGGCCAAACCGGATCCGTTCAGCGTGTGCGCGAATTTGTTCTTACCATCCGCATCCCTGTAGCGCAGGTTCATTCGGCGCGCTTGAAAGTTTTCAAAGTTCGAACAGCTCGAAATTTCGAGATAACTGTTCTGACCGGGCGACCAAACTTCAATGTCGTAGGTCTTCGCTGAACCAAATCCCAGATCGCCTGTGCAAAGCTCGACGATGCGGTAGTGCAAATTCAAGAGTTGCAGCACCCTCTCGGCGTCCTTGACCAACGAGTCCAACTCCTCGTACGATTTTTCCGCAGTCGTAATCTTAACCAGCTCAACTTTATCGAATTGGTGCACGCGAAGTATTCCGCGAGTTTCTCGTCCAGCCGAACCGGCTTCGCGCCGGAAACAGGGTGTGTAGGCAACGAATTTCTTCGGCAACTCCTTTACCGCAAGAATTTCTTCACGATGAAAATTCGTGACGGGCACCTCCGCCGTGGGGGCAAGAAACATCCGATTCTTATTTTCGGGGTCGGGATCCAATCCATACATGTCTTGTTCAAATTTTGGAAGTTGTGTCGTCCCTTCCATGCACTCACGGCTAACGAGAAATGGTGGACTGACTTCCATGTAGCCGTGTTCGCGCGTGTGTAGATCGAGCATGAAATTAATCAAGGCGCGCTCAAGTTTCGCCCCCCTCCCCGTGAAACAGATGAATCCGCTTCCGCTTAGTTTCGCGGCGCGTCCTAGATCGAATAGACCCAACCTTGCTCCAAGCGTGACGTGATCGTCGCGGCTGACCAGTTGCGGCTTTTCGCCCCAGCCCGGCAGCTCCAAGTTTGCGCTCGCATCTTTTCCAATGGGCACAGTTGCGTGCGGCAAATTCGCAATTTCCAAAAGTTGTTCCCTTTGCAACATTTCGCTCATCCGGGTCTCGGTCTTCAACCGACTAATCTTTTCATCGATCACATCGCTGACCTGATCTTCTAGGGCGACAGTTGATTCACCTTTGCTACGCCTCATGCCAATTTCTCTACTGAGGCGTTTGCGTTCGGCATTGAGTTGCTGAAGCTCTGTCTCAGTACTTCTCCGCTTAGCATCATTTCGAAGGACCGCGTCCACTTTCGCGGCATCATCTCCGCCGCGAGTCGTTAGGCGATTCTTGACGAAATCAGGCTGTTCCCGAATAAGCCGAATATCGAGCATGGTCCGCACTGTAGCCGCTTCGCTGTGCGAAGCGCAAACCGGAAGGAAGGCAGAGCCCCAAACGCCGTCCACGGGACGGCGGCTGCCGCAAAACGGCGTGACAATTATCCGCTGCGCCGCATAATTTTCGCATGGAGCGATTCAATCTCCTCGGTGTCGCGCTCGGCCTGGCGTGTCTCGCCGGCATCAATCTTTACCTCACCGTCTTCGCCATCGGCCTCGCCCTCAATCAGCATTGGATCGTCCTCTCGCCCGCCTATCATTCCCTCGAAATCCTCGGCAACCCCGTCATCGTCTCGGTCGCAGGCGCCCTTTATTTCCTGGAATTTTTTGCCGACAAAATTCCATGGATCGATTCTGCATGGGATGCGGTGCACACCATCATTCGCCCAATCGGCGGAGCGCTTCTCGCGATTCAAGTGCTCGGACATTCGACGCCGTCCTTCGACGTGATTGTCGCGTTGCTCGCGGGCACAACGAGCCTGCTCACGCACACTGCTAAAGCAACTTCACGTCTGGTCGCGAATACTTCACCGGAACCTTTTTCAAACATTGGTCTCAGCGTGGTTGAAGATGTTGCCGTCGTCGGTGGCCTCGCGCTCATTCACTATAATCCCGCGCTTGCGCTTGCTATTTTTGCTGTCGCGCTCGCGATCTTCATTTATTTCGCGCCGAAAATCCTGCGCGCGATGAAAGCAAAACTTTGGCTGATCCTGAAAAAATTGAATGGACCGGCAGCTTCCGACACTCCCGCAACGCTGCCCATCACACTGCCAGGCAAACTCGTTCCGGTCTTTGCGCGCGAAAACGTGCTTGGTGAAACAATCGCCTGGGCCGTTCCATGCGTGAGCGGACGCGGACGCCGCATTCCACCAAATCTTTTCGGCGCGCTTGTGGCAACAAATGAAGAGCCGCACAAAATTGTGTTCGTCGGGCGCAAGAGCGGACGCCCTTTCTCGCAGACGGTCGATCTCGAAGGCTCGATGGTGTCGCGCGAGCCAAAGTTTTTGTCGGAGAATCTGATTATTTTTCCGGCTGCCGGAAAAGGGCCAAAGTATCTTTTCGTTTTTCCGCGATCGAGTGCGGCCATCGTTGAGCAAATTGCCGAGTGCTTGCGCGAACGCCACAAGTCGCCCATTTCGCAATCCGAAGAAATCCGCCCAGAACCAGTTGCGCCAGCCTAACGACTACTGTCATTTCGAGCTAATGTGCCAGTCCGGCTCGGCCCGAGAAATCTCTTACCGCTCATGATGAGAGATGTCTCGACTTCGCTCGACATGACAAAAGAAAACCCCAGTAACCGCTATGCCGAGATGCGGGCTGCCTCTCGCGTCCGCGAACTCTTTCCGGCGCGACGTATTCCAAATGAATTGGAACTGCAGGCACGTTGGTTTGCCGGCGACTTCGGAAAAAGTTTTCGTTCTCTTACCGGCGAAGCTGTCGAGATTGTGCAATTCGGTACTTGGAATCGCGAAGCCGGTCCCGATTTTTCCGATGCGGCGATTCGAATCGATGGAGCCGAAGCGATTCGCGGCAGCATTGAATTCGATCTGACCGATCGAAATTGGGAGCTTCACAAACACGCCGTCAATCCCGCGTTTGATGAAACCATTCTGCACGTTTTTGTTTATCCAAGCGATCGGACATTTTTCACGCGCACGAGTTCTCATCGCAACGTCACACAGGTGCGCGTCGATCTCTCAACATCGTCCGATGCATTTTCGGCAAACGTGCCGCTCGCGCGCGCGGGTCGTTGCCAGGCGCCGCTGAAAGATTTGCCGGCGGAACGCGTTTCCAACGTGCTCGACGCAGCCGCGCAATTTCGTTTGCAGCGCAAAAGCGCGCGGATACATCGGGCGACTGAATGTCATGGCCGTGATGCTGCGCTATTTCAGGAAATCGCGGCCGCTCTGGGTTACAAAGAAAACAAACTGCCGTTTACCCTGCTCGCTCAACGGCTTCCGCTGGAATCACTGCGCGCGAATCCCAAAGAAATGGAAGCGACCTTATTTGGAATGGCTGGCTTTCTCGAGTCACCGGGTCTCGGCATTTACGAAACGGATACCCGTGCTTATGTCCGCACTCTTTGGGACCGCTGGTGGCCATATCGCGACAAGATGCGGCGCCTCATTCTACCGAAGAAACTCTGGCGCTTGAGCGGAGCGCGCCCGCTCAATCATCCGCAGCGTCGCCTCGCAGCGCTCGCCTTGATCGCACAAAAGTGGCCGCTCTTTCTCAAGTCGTTAGGCGGGACCGAGGCTTCCCCCTCACGCACCTTTTTCCTCGATCTCGAACATCCGCTTTGGAATTTTCATTACACCCTCACGTCCGAAGCCGCGCCTAAACCGATGGCTCTCATCGGCGATTCACGCGCCGCCGAAATCCTGGCCAACGTTATCTTTCCATTTCTGATGTCTGAAGGACAAGAGATCTGGAAGGACTACGAAAAGTTGCCATCAGAACTGACAAATCGCCGGCTCGAAACCGGTGCCACCCGGTTGTTCGGAAACGATCCTCGCCGCGCAGCTTTCCTTAAAACGGTCGCGCATCAACAAGGTCTGCTCCAAATTTACGAAGACTTTTGCTTGCAGGACAATTCCGACTGCGCGCAATGTCCCTTCCCGGAGCAGATGCAAAAATGGAAATAACCGGGAATCAGAAGGCAGAAGTCAGCGGTCAGAAGTGTTCGTGTCGGTCCGAAGGTTTCACGCTCATCGAACTTCTTGTCGTAATCACCATCATCGTAATTTTGATGGGACTGCTGTTTCCCGCTTTTCGCGGCGTCCAAGATCAGGCGAAGAAAACGCAAGCCAAGAACGATCTCGCGCAAATCGTCACCGCCGTGAATGCGTTCTATACCGAATATGGAAAGTATCCAACGACCGCGACGACCGATGCGACGGCGACGTATGGATCCTCAAATACAAACGACGCTATCTTTAATGAACTTCGTGGCCTGGCAGGCGCGGCTCTTAATACACGCCAGATTGCTTTTATCTCTCCAGCAGATGTCAAAGATGGCGCGAATCCCCGCGGAGGCATTGGTACGACAACAAAGACGGGCCAATTTTTCGACCCGTGGGCAAAGCCATACAACATCGAGATCGACGCGGATTACGACAATCAAATCGTGAACCCTTACAGTGCGAACACGGGAGCGGGCTCCGGCAACATTCGCCAGGGAGTTATCGCGTGGTCACTCGGGACAGACGGCAGGGGCGGTTCCGGAACCAAGAACACAGGCGATCCAGCCGACGACGTAATTTCCTGGCAATGATTCACACCGATTGCAAATCGGCAATCGCCGATCTAAACTCGCCAATCTTTTCGCGGGTGTAGTTCAATGGTAGAACGCCAGCTTCCCAAGCTGGACACGAGGGTTCGATTCCCTTCACCCGCTCACTCGTTAGGCAGGACGGACCCTGCATGCTTCACAAACGCAAACCGGGCTTTCCTCGGCACCTGTTGCCGCCGCAATAAAGTAGGATTCGTTAGGGGAGTTCGTTCGGCCACGAAATTCCTTTCCGTATTGGCTTGCTTTCTTACGGTTGGATCAGCAATTCTCGCCGCCAAGATAGGACGGAGCTAATTATTCTGATCGACTCACTTCCCCTCGGGCACACCTTCGGTTCGGCACCTCGTTGTTGAAGTGGAAAGGCACTTCGAACCTGAACTGGACCTGGTACGGTTTCTCGACCGGGGTTAACCGCCTATTATCTGGATGGGTTTCACGAGATCGCCATGTCAGGGCGAGAACACTACGGGAAGCAAATGTGGATATTTCATGTGCGCGCCTCTTACAACTTCCACCTTGCTTGATCAATCTCTTGGCGAAGCCGGGCGGCAAAGACCGTTTCCGCACCTGATGTTGGAACCGACAGTTCGCAGAATCGGCTGGAAACGCTTCTTGGATGGCACCGCAATTACGCTAGGTGCAATAATGTTTTCGGACACGATCCTCCAAAAGCCGGCACCGCGATCAATTACCCCGGCTCTCTCTACGACCCGACCGGCCGCTTCGTTTACGTAAGCTTAACGAAGAAGTTCGGACCGGTTATAGAACTAACTGGCGTCGGGACGGGAATGCGTGCGCTAGACAAGCGTTTGCGTTGACCATTCTCGCAGCGATTGCGATGGTGCCTTTGAGCCTATGGCTGTCGATTCTCCATCTAACTTCGATCTCGAAATCGCTCACGTCCTTTTCATGGACATTGTCGGCTACTCGAAGCTTCTGACAAGCGAACAACGCGAGCGTCAGCGTGAGCTAAACGCGATTGTCCGCGAGACCGAGCCGTTCCGAGTGGCCGAAGCAGACGGTAAGCTTGTGCGCATCCCGACCGGTGACGGGATGGTGCTTGCGTTTTTCACCAAACCAGACGCACCGGCGCGTTGCGCGGTGGCGATCAGTCGAGCGTTGTACGGCACAACGCACCTGCCCTTGCGCATGGGTATCCACAGTGGGCCGGTCGAGTTGGTGGAGGACGTTAACGACAAGCCTAATCTGGCGGGCGCCGGAGTGAATATCGCGCAGCGGGTGATGGATTGCGGTGATGCCGGTCACATCCTGCTTTCCGCGCGCGCAGCTGATGATCTTGCGGAGCATGCTGAGTGGAATGCGCAGTTGCACCAGCTGGGAGAAGTCGAGGTAAAGCATGGCGTTCGTGTCCGAATAGCGAGTCTCCACTCTGATGGTATCGGTAACGCCGGCATACCCCGGAAGCTGCGGAGACAACGGCTCGTTAGGAAACGGCGCTTGCTTGTGGTTTTGGCTACGCTCGTCGTCTTGCTCGCCGGAATCGCAGCCGGCAAGCGGGCGTGGCAGCGCCAAGCGAGGCTGCGAGCGGAAGCGACTGCGGAATCTGCGAAGGCGCGAGAGAAAAGCGTCGCGGTTCTACCTTTCGAGAACCTAAGCTCTGGAGAAGATAATGCTGTCTTTGCCGGCGGCGTGCATCGCGAAGTGCTGCTTAACCTGGCCAAGCTGGCCGACCTAAAGGTTATCAGCCGGGATAGCGTGATGCGTTACAAAGCCGGCGCGGAACGTAAACTCAAGCAGATCGGCGATGAGCTAGGTGTTAACTACATTGTAGAAGGCAGCGTGCAGCGCGCGGCCAACCACATTCACGTCACCGTTGAGCTTATTGAAGCTCGAACCGACAGGCATGCCTGGGCTGAGACTTACGACGGTAACCTGACCGAAGTCCTTACCTTCCAAGGCGAGATCGCGCAGCGAATCAGCAATCAGTTGGGAGCAAAGCTATCGCCGCGTGAAAGTACGGAGCTGGCCAGCCGACCTACCCAGGATATTGCCGCCTTCGAAGCCTACATCCGCGCCCGAGCGCTGATGGAAACGCCGGACCTCGACGATGACAACGCGAAATTTGTCGAGGACAACACGCGGGCGGTCCAGTTGTTGGAACAGGCCGTAGCGCGCGATCGGAAGTTCACCGCAGCTTACTGGGCGCTGACGGAGGCTAATATTCAGCTTTTTCGATCGAGCAACCCGCCCAATACCGATCATCGCACGCGCGCTGAAGCAGCTTTGAAAGAAGCGCAGCGCATCGCACCGGAAGCTGGAGAGACGCTTCATGCGCAGTCGCGTGTCATTTACTATGGTTACTACGATTTTCCTCGAGCTTTGGCTACTTTAGAGCTGGCGGCCAAGTCTCTGCCGAATAACGCGGAAGTTACTCTCACTCGTGGTCTGTTATATCGTCGCTTTGGACGCTGGCAGGAAGCCTACGCTCAGTTCGTGCGATCTACCGAGCTCAACCCACAGGATCTCCTCGCTTACATCAGTGCTGACGGCGCGGCCGTAGGACTTCGCTGGTGGGACGAAGCCGATCAAATGGTCGAGCGGATCGCCAAACATTTTCCGAGGCGCGCCAGTGTCGCCACGATGGAGCACGCCGTGACGTTGCGGTTACGCGGAGACGTCGCCGCCGGCAACAAGCAGCTGGAAAACATGAAGCTTCAGATGCCTGGGGACTTTGCCCCGCTTTTCTACATTCCCTTTTGGGAACGCGACTTTGAGCAATGCCGCGGCGTGATAACTGACGCAGCGAAATATTCTGAGCTCCAGGATGAGCGATGGAACAAGCAGCTCCAGCTGACGTTCGTGACGAAATTCCCTTTCGACGAAGAAGCTGCACGTGACGCCGAGAAGCGATTGGAGGCGGGCCTCGCCGCCCCCCTTCACCGTGAACAGCAAGGCGATCTAATCATTGCTCTTAGCAACGTGAAAATGCTTCTCGGAAAGAAAAAAGAGGCGCTTCGGATCGCGGAGGAGTCAGTTGAGCAACATCCAATTTCGGAAGACGCGCTCGCGAATGTCGAGCGGCTCAAGCGGCTGGCGTTTATGTACCTTTATGCGGGCGAAAATGACCGTGCCTTGCAAACCTTCGCAAAGCTGGTGCAGCTCCCAGGCGGCGAAGCATACGGAGAGCTCAGGTATAATCCGGTCCTGGATCCTTTACGCAAAGATCCGCGCTTCGAAGAGATCCTGAAGCAAGCCCAACAGCCATTCCCACGGCTATAACGTATTTTGCTTGCAGTCAGGAGCGGTAATCTCTTAAGCAGGACGAGCCATGCTCAACCGATCATTTCTTTGGCGCGAGCTGTTAGCTGCGGTGGTTTTCTTTACCCTCGCGACAAGCGTACTTAGTCAAGAGTCGCCAGAATCTATCGCTGAGACCGAGCGGGTCACTGTGACTGGCTCTTACATTCCGATTCCGACCGCGGAGTCAGAAGGTGCGCTCCCGGTCGTTAACTACACCAGGGAACAATTGATTAACTTCGGTTCCAATACTCCCGCGGAAGCTCTCAGGCATTTGCCATCTTTCATCGGGACGACGCCGAATGAGAACGACAGCAACGGCGGTAACGGCTCGGCTCAGGTGAATCTGCGGGCTTTCGGTCCGGCGAATACACTCACCCTGATCAATGGAAGGCGAGCTTTCAGCTTCAAAGATATCAACGCCCTCCCGCTGGGAGCGATCGAGAGTGTCGAGGTTCTGAAGGATGGCGCCTCCGCTACCTACGGGGCCGATGCGGTCGCT
>JBBRYI010000018.1:0-48985 GCA_038237805.1 Chthoniobacterales bacterium
CTTTCGCTCCTACCCACAAGTCATCCCAGAAGTTTTCAACCTTCACGGGTTCGGTCCTTCAGTTGCGGTTAAGCAACCTTCAACCTGCTCATGGGTAGATCACCTCGGCTTCGGGTCTACTATCAGCAACTATGTTCGCCCATTTCGGACTCGCTTTCGCTTCGCCTCCGTCCCATAAGAACTTAAGCTCGCCACTGATAGTAACTCGCAGACTCATTAAGCAAAAGGCACGCCATCACCCAGCACTTTCTAATCCCGTGCTGCGCGCTATACGTTGTTTGAGATGGCCTCTCGCGGCTCCATATTGTTTGAGCATTCGCTCGCGATCGCGTGCGTCCTGCTCATTCAAATATGCTTCGTAGTAGACTAACTCCCATTCCGCATGCTTCCGCATTTTTTGATGCTGTTGGAAACGCTGCTTCAGGTCGCTACTAAAGCCGTAGTATAGCTCCGCACTTTGCGGATTCTTTAACACGTAAACGTAGAACACGTTTGCATTGAATCAGAAAGTGCTGGGCTTTGACACCTTGTAAGCACATAATTTCAGGTACTATTTCACTCCGCTCACAGCGGTTCTTTTCACCTTTCCCTCGCGGTACTTGTTCACTATCGGTCGCCAATTAGTATTTAGACTTATGCGGTGGTCCGCACAGATTCATACGAAGTTTCACGTGCATCGTATTACTCAGGAAATCCCTAGGCGTGCTCCAGTTTTCGGTTACGGGCCTGTCACCCTCTATGGAACGATTTTCCATTCGCTTCACCTAACCTTTGCACTACCACGTCGGGCTCCTACAACCCCGGTCAATAAATTGACCGGTTTGGTCTCTTCCGCTTTCGCTCGCCACTACTGACGGAATCGCTTTCGCTTTCTATTCCTCCGGTTACTGAGATGTTTCACTTCGCCGGGTTTCGCGATGCTAGTGCTATGAATTCACACCAGCTCGAGCAAGTATTACCTCACTCAGGTTATCCCATTCGGACATCTACGGGTCAAAGCGTGTTTGCCGCTCTCCGTAGCTTATCACAGCTTACCACGTCCTTCATCGCCTATTGGCACCAAGGCATCCATTATGCGCTCTTTGTAGCTTGATCAATCTGTTCCGGTCCCGTGAGGGACCAGAGATTTTTCGATAACTGAAACTCTCGGGCTGAAGATCTTAACCTCCAGCCGCTTATTTCAGACTCAGCTCTAAAAAGTTGTATTTACTACCCTGTATGTAGATATCAAAGAACCAGCGTTCCGCACATCCGGGCACAAAAAAACTCAACCTTGTGCCGACGAGATTTCGTTTCCGAGAATCAAGGCCGGGACAAAATTGAGCTCCAATTTGCAGTCCCAAATGTACAAGAACGAACTCCTTGATTAGAGGAGTCCCGCGTCAGGCGGGCTCAAAAAGTAGACCCGGAATTTCCTCTGTCAAGACCCCGCACAATCTTTTTTCAAAATTTGTAACATTGTTCCAGCCTTCGGGCGACGAATTGTCGGAATCGTGGACATCGCGCTTTGCTCGTAATGACAAGATGGTGAATCTGCGTAATCTGCGGGCGATTGAATCCGCCAACTTTACGTTCTGACGGCCGCGCGCCCGACCAGATTCGCCCGATCAAGTTTGAGCTCGGCATTGCGCCGCATGCGAGCGGCTCTGTTCTCGTTTCGATGGGAAATACACGTGTGATTTGCGGCGTCATGATTGAGGAAATCGTCCCGCGATGGATGAAGGAGCAAGGCGTGACCGGCGGTTGGCTAACGGCCGAATATTCAATGCTTCCTTATTCAACCACAACGCGAAAACCGCGCGACATCGTGAAAGGCAAACTGGATGGCCGCAGCACGGAGATTCAACGTCTGGTCGGGCGGTCGTTACGTGCGGTCGTTGATCTGGAAAAACTTGGACCGCGCACGATGTGGGTGGACTGCGATGTTTTGCAAGCCGATGGAGGGACGCGCACCGCAGCGATTACGGGCGCGAGTTTGGCCGTTGCGATGGCTTGCCGAAAACTCGCTGATGAAAAAAAGATCGATGCGCCACCGATCAGGAAACTGGTTGGCGCGGTTAGTGCCGGCGTCCTCGATGGAGTAGCATTGCTTGACTTGAATTACGAAGAAGATAAAGCCGTTACGGTCGATTTTAACCTGGTTGCGACCGAGGACGGCGAATTTGTCGAAGTGCAAGGTTCGGGCGAAGAGGCGACATTTTCGAATGACCAATTGACCGAGATGCTCGCGGTCGGTCGGAAAGGGATCGCGGAATTAATTGAGGCCCAGCGCGCGATACTGGCACGACTAATGGTACATCCAGCAGAACCAAAAGATTTAACTAGATGAAAAAAGCGCTCATCACTGGAATCACCGGGCAGGATGGAAGTTATCTAGCCGACCTGCTGCTGGAGAAAGGTTACGAGGTTCACGGAATCATCCGCCGAGCGAGTACATTTAACACTTCCCGCATCGATCATCTTTACGCCGATCCGCACATCAACGGTGTGCGCATGTTCCTGCACTACGGCGACCTGGCAGACTCAGTGAATCTCGTGAAGCTGCTTTACGAACTGAAGCCGGACGAGATCTATCATCTCGGCGCGCAAAGCCATGTGCGTGTAAGTTTCGATATTCCCGAATACACCTCCGATGTCACCGGTGTCGGCACGATTCGGATTCTCGAGGCGATCCGCGAAGCGGGATTGCGTTCGCGTTTTTATCAGGCCTCGAGCAGCGAGATGTTCGGCAAAGCGCAAGCCATTCCACAAACGGAGACGACACCTTTTTGGCCGCGCAGTCCCTACGGCGTCGCGAAGGTTTTCGCATACTGGGCTACGGTCAATTACCGCGAGAGTTACGGTTTGTGTGCGAGCAATGGAATTCTTTTTAACCACGAAAGCCCGCGGCGCGGTGAAACTTTCGTAACGCGTAAAATTTCCCGCGCCGTTGCCGCGATCAAACATGGTCTGCAAAAGGAACTTTTCCTCGGTAACCTTGAGGCGAAACGCGATTGGGGCTATGCGCCCGAATACGTCGAAGGCATGTGGCGCATCTTACAACACGGCGAAGGCGACGATTTCGTTTTGGCGACGAACGAAACACATACGGTGCGGGAATTTGTCGAAGCGGCTTTTGCGCATGTCGATCTCGATTGGAAGGAATACGTCAAACACGACGATCGTTACGAGCGACCGGCTGAAGTTGATTTGCTGATCGGAGACCCGGCAAAGGCGAAACGGGTGCTCGATTGGGAACCGAAAGTGCGATTCAAGGAACTGGTTCAGATAATGGTGGACGCCGATCTGGAGGTGCTCTCACGCACCAGCGCGCAAAAACACCTCGGCAAGCTGCCGTAGCCGCAGGGCGTTTGCCTAACGAGCAATGGCGCCGGCGAATGGCTCTTTCAGCAACGCGATACGGCCGCCCGGCGGCAGAATCGCCGGCACGACCGCGTGCAGAGTTGTATTGACGATTCGTACTTCCGCGCCGAGGCCGATGGTCTCGTAGAGTTGCACGACGTCGCGCGATCGCATGCGCACGCACCCGTAACTTACCGGCAACCCGATGTTCCGCTCCTCCGGCGTGCCGTGAATGTAAATATAGCGCGCGTAAGCGTTTTGATTTTGCAACTCCTTGCCGCGCAGCCAGAGAATGCGGGTAACAATCGGATCGCGACCAGGCGCATCCGGTCGAATAATCTCGCCGGTAAAACGGCGATCTTTGAAGACCGCTCCGAGCGGCGCAGCGGTGCCGATCTTTGACGCGACCTCGAGTTTGCCAAGCGGCGTCCCCCAACTCCCGCGATAATCGCCGATTCCAAACTTCGAAGTTGAAACTGGATAAGTCGCGATCGGAACACCTTTTTCCAACACGACCATCTTTTGCTCGGGAACGCTAATAACGACACGATGCGCCGTATCGGGCGTGGCACAGGCGGAAATGAAAAGAGCAATGATGAAGGGAAGTAGTCGCTCCAATTTCATATCGCGTTGCCACGGATTGTTGCGATCGATGTAGCCTCTGCAACATTTCATCGAGCGAATCGGAAAAATTTTTCCGCCGTCTCAGTAGTTGCTTCCGCAATTTCCTGGAACGTCAAACCGCGTGCGGTTGCAATAGATTCCGCCACCAATCGCGTATGCCACGGTTCGCAACGCTTTCCGCGAAACGGCGCCGGCGCGAGATAGGGACAATCCGTTTCCACCATGAATTTCCAAAGCGGGATTTGTGCCGCGACTTCGCGCACGCTCGCGCCGTTTTTGAAAGTAACGATGCCGGTGAAGGAAACGAGATGATCCAGCGCGAGCACCTCATCGGCCTGCTCGCGCGTGCCGCTGAAACAATGGAAAACGCCACGCAGTTTTCCCGCATACGGCTTCATGATTTCGAGTGCGTCGTCCCAAGCATCGCGTTGATGGATGACGACGTTCAGCCCGAGCTCCGCCGCCAAATCGAGTTGTTGCTCGAACAAGCTCGCTTGTTTTGATTTGTAAGCGCCATCGTGGATGTCGGCTTCGATTTGTTCTTCCGTTGAACTTTGCAACGCCTTGGCAAAGACCTGTGTCTTGCGTTCCTTCGATAACTCGACGCTCGGCAACCGATGGTAATCCAGACCAGTTTCCCCGATCGCGACGACGCGGGAACTTTTTGCCAGCTCGCGTAATGGTGCGATCACGTCTTCTTCTGCTTCCTCGGCGTAGGTGGGATGAACTCCAATGACTGCGAAAATGTTCGAATATTTTTCGGCGAGATCGACCGCGTGCCGGCTGCTTTCAAGGGATGTGCCGATAGTGATAATGCGCGTGACGTCCGCTTCGTTCGCGCGTTGCAGGACATCGTCGAAATCGTTTGCGAACTCGGGATAATCGAGATGAGCGTGAGTTTCGATTAGCATTTTTGAGGAGCGCACGCGCCTCGCGTGCGATTTGCGGCGCCCTCGCCGCAAATAATCTGGATGGAAAAGATTGCGTCAATCAAGTGTTCGGCGAGGCGCCGAACACAGCACGCGAGGCGCGTGCGCTCCCCAGCGTCCAGCATCACCATTCGATCACGGTGCTCGCCCACGTCAGTCCGCCGCCGAACACGACCATGAGGATGTAATCGCCCGCTTTAATCCTGCCAGTCCGATTCGCTTCATCCAACGCGATCGCCACGGCAGCCGCCGACGTGTTCCCGTAGCGATCAAGATTAACGTAGAATTTTTCGATCGGAATTCCCAAGCGATCAGCGATTGCTTCAATAATCCGCACATTAGCCTGATGCGGAATGACGCACGAAATGTCGTTGATCGTTAGGCCAGCCTGCTCCAGCGCTTTCTTCGAAGCGTTCAACATGGCGGTGACCGCCTGCTTGTAAACTTCCTTGCCCGACATGTGAATCGTCTGCAAGTGCTTGTCCGCGTTTTCGCGCGTGATCGGAGTTTTGCAACCACCGCCGGGCATAAACAAAATGTCGGCGTATTGACCATCGCTGCCGATGTGGGTGCTGATTACGCCATGTGTTCCGCCACCGCGATGGCGCAATATCGCAGCACCGGCGCCATCGCCAAAGAGCACGCAAGTATTGCGGTCGGTCCAGTTCGTGATCGAGGTCAATTTTTCCGCGCCGATTACGAGAACGGTTTCGTAAGTGTGTGAAGTGATAAATTGTTGCGCGATCTCCACCGCGAAGAGAAAACCAGCGCATGCGGCCGAAACATCGAGGCACGCCGCTTTCGTCGCGCCGATTTTCGTCTGCACGAAACAGGCTGTGGCCGGAAACATCATGTCGGGCGTTGCCGTGGCGACGAGAATGAGGTCGATCTCAGTTGGTTTGATCCTGGCTTGCTCGATGGCCTGTAGCGCGGCCTTCGCCGCCATATCACTCGTGTATTCATCTTTCGCGGCGATACGGCGTTCCTTGATGCCGGTACGCGTGGTAATCCACTCATCGTTCGTATCGACGATGCGCGAGAGGTCGGCGTTGGTGAGAACTTCTTCCGGCACGTAACTACCGGTGCCAATGATCGAAACAGTGCGGCGTGGTTTAACGGAGCGCGGGCTCGAGCGGGGCTGTCGTTTCATTGTAACGGCGAATCTCCTCGACGATATGCGGATTCACCTGCTCTTCAATCGACTCCGCTGCGACACGCAATGCATTTTTGATCGCGAGCGGGGTGCTGGCGCCGTGCGCGATGATGCAAATTCCGTTCACGCCCAGGAGCGGGCTGCCGCCGGTATCTTCCCAATTCGTCTTCTTGTGAATCGCCTTGAACGCGCCTTTCGCCATGGACGCGCCGACCAGACGGACCGGGCTTTTTTTCAACTCATGTTTGAGCCATGTGAAAATGGCATGGGCAATCGCTTCACACGTCTTCAGAACGACGTTGCCGACAAAACCGTCGCACAGAACGACTTCACATGGATCTTCAAAAAGATCGTGGCCCTCGATGTTGCCGCGGAAATTAAGGGAGCTTTCCCTGAGAAGTTTAAAAACTTCTTTCGTCAAACCGCTTCCTTTTGCGTCCTCCCCGCCAATCGACATTAGTCCCACGGTCGGATTTTCGTAACCCAGCACGTGGCGCGAATAGACTGTTCCCATGATTCCGTATTGAACGAGATGCATAGGGCGCGCATCAATGTTCGCGCCCGCGTCGATGAGCACGAACACGTTCGTCTCGGTCGGGACCAAAGATGCGATACCGGGCCGCTCCACACCGGGGAGCATTCGTAATTTGATCGCAGTCGCGGCCACCGCTGCACCGGTGTGACCCGCGCTCACGATCGCATCGGCCTTACCGTGTTTGACGAGATCAACTGCGCGACTGACCGATGAATCTTTTTTTCGGCGCACGGCTTCTACCGCTCCATCGCTCATATCCACGACCTGCGACGCATGCACAATTTCGATCCGGCCGTCGGTGCAGCCGTGTTTCTTGAGTTCCGCCTCGATCTTGGGCGTGTCGCCCACGAGAAAAAGTTTGGTGATGTACGGGTAGGCGCGCAGCGCCATAACTGCGCCGGCAACAAGGTTCGGCGGACCAAAATCGCCACCCATGGCGTCAAGCGCGATTCTCATCGAGTCGGGAAGTTTGCGAATTTATCCCAACGAATGCAAAACGAAAAATTTAATGTGGGAGCGGCCTTGGCGCCGGCGACCGAGCGGGCCGGTGAGGGAATCGGGGCTCTGAGGCCCCTCCCACATTATTTCGCTTCGACGGTTAAGACTTGCCGGCCCTTGTAATAACCGCAGGAAGTACAAGCAGTGTGGGAAGCGACGCTGCTGCCACATTGCGGACATTTATTTAATTGCGGCGCGCGCCACCGGTGTGATGCCTTGCGCGTGCGCAAGCGCATCTTCGAGGGTTTGCGTTTCGGAACTCCCATAGAGCGGATCAGGAAAGCAGGAAATCAGGAAAAGACAAATAGTGTTGTAGCCGGTTGTTGTTACCGCTGCTGTCCCGCGTTGTAGCTGCGCTGTCGTCAGCGGCAGAATATTGGTAGCTTTTCGGTGTCTGCCGCCATTGACGGCGGCAGCTACATCGAGCGCGTTTATTTGCGCAGCTTTAATTTATCGAGCGCGCTCCATTCCGGCGGACGTTCTTCAAGCACCGCATTATCTCCCGCCTTTTTGATTGCCTCCGGCGCCGGGCAGACCTTGCCGCCCTCGCGATCGCAGTGGGGATAAGTGGGTAAATTAAGCAGGATATCTTCGCGAATAAACGGGGTCATATCCACCGTTTCCGGGCCGTGCAATTCTGTGTGCAACGCGAATGCCGGCACCTTGATTTCGTGCACGAATTTTTCCAGACACGAAACACACGTCACTTCGACAGGTTGCTTTAAAGTACCGTTCGCCCACAGCGCCCCGGCGGAAATCCCAACATCCAAATCGTAATGCAACGGGCCGGCGCAGCGAATTCCTTCCGCAACGAGCTCGGGGATCGGGCAATCTTCCTCGCCCTCGAGATGCAATCCTTCAGCCGGAATTTGTTTGAGATGAATTTTCACTCGCGAAAGCTTTCGGGTTATCGATTTAATTTTTTTCCGAATGCCATCGCTACGCAAGCCGGCACGAATTGGCGGATATCACCGCCCAGGCGAGCGATCTCTTTCACGATCCGCGAACTCAAGTAAGTATATTCCTCCTTCGGCATGAGGAAAATTGTTTCGACCCTGGCTTCCAGCTTTCGGTTCATCAGCGCCATTTGAAATTCAAATTCGAAGTCGGAAACCGCGCGCAGACCGCGGATGACAGCAGTAGCGTTCTGTGCAACGGCGAAATCGACGAGCAAACCGCCGAGTGGCGCCACTTTGACGTGGTCGCGGTCGCCAATGGTTTTTTGCAAAAGCTCGAGTCGTTCTTCCAAAGTAAAGAACGGTTGCTTTTGGTCGTTGTGCGCCACAGCTACAATGACTTCATCGAAAAGTTTGCGGGCCCGCTCGATCACGTCGAGGTGGCCATTTGTGACGGGATCGAAACTACCCGGGTAAATTGCGCGTCGCATGCGCTGGCAAAATTGCAGAGGAAACGCGAAATGAAAAGCCCGTTCAACCACGGGCGATTGAGGTCAATCGCCCCTACCTGCTCGTAGGCTCGCAGAGGTAGGGGCGGTTCACCGAACCGCCCGCGTGCCGTTACCTGGTTGGCAATGCGCTTCGTCGCCGGCCCGCCATCGCGCCCTGCCATTTGCCCAATTCACGCAACGCTTCACATTACTGCGCGTTCCCGAATGAGCTCCGAACCATTTTATCGCTCCGTCGCCGTGGCCAGCACTTTCTCGCCACGCTTTCTCCAAGTTCTCGCGGAAGCGAAACGAATCCGTGATCGTTTCGATTCGACCCTGAGTTTGATTTATGTCGGAGAACAAGATGAGGAAACGACCAGGAAATTCGCCGAGGCCCTGGTCCAGCTCGATCTGCCGCAGGATTCGCAAATCCATTATCAAAAAGGAGAACCCGCCACTGCCATTCTCCGTGCTGCCGCCGACAACCGAGTCGATCTCATTGTCGCGGGAGCGCTGGAGAAGGAAGTAATTCTTCGACCATTCCTCGGCAACGTGGCACGCCGCCTCGTGCGCGATGCGGACTGTTCCATCATGCTTTTCACTCATCCGGAATCTGAGCCGAAGCCGATGAAGAACATCGTCTTCATGGCCGATTACTCGGAACACGGGCAGCGCGCATTTGCGATGACTCTCCGTCTCGCACAACGTGAAAAGTGCGAGCGTCTTTACGCGGTTCGGGTTTACACTACGTTCGATGAAGCACGCGCCTCGCGTCGCGCGAAATCCGCAGCATCAGATGAACCTGCGCGAACGCTGGCAGAAGAAGAAGCCGCGCTCGAGCAGTTCATTCTCGCCGCGGGCCAGACCGATGTTCCGATCGAAGCTCGCTGTGTCCGCGGCAACACTGCTTACGCCGCGTCCGATTTTGTCCAGGCGATCGAAGCGGATTTGCTTGCGGTTCCTTTGTTGCCGCAAGCTGAGGCGGAAAAAAAATTGCCTGCTCAGATCGCGTGGGTCACGGATGTAATTCCGTGCAACCTCTGGATCATTCGTTAGGCAGTTCTGTCATGTCGAGCGAAGTCGAGACATCTCTTAATGCAGCAAGAGATTTGACTCGTTCGTCTCCCGACTCACTCGCCGCTACCCTCGCGGCTCGGCCGTCTATGTCGCTCGCCCCATTCTCGACTCCGCTGCGCTGCGCTCGAAATGAGAGGTCGATCTTTCAATGAACGAAGCTCCGCCGCTGCAGCAATTCGGAGCGGCGCATCTTTGCGCGATTATTCTGACGCTCATCCTACCGGTTTTCTTTGCCATCGTTTTTCGTCGCACGCAGTCGGCCCTCCTCGATCGCGCAATCCGGATTTCGCTGTCCGCGATCTTAATCTGCAATTACATCGGTTACGTCATCTACCGTGGGCAACACGGTTACATTGATTGGCGCGAAATGCTGCCGATGCAGTTGTGCGATTGGACGATGATTGCTGTCGTCCTTGCTTTGCTGAAAGAAAATCGAAAGCGCTGGCTCGAAGTCGCGTATTTTTGGGGAATCGGCGGCAGCCTGCAAGCCATCATCACGCCGAATTTGCAATTTGGGTTTCCGGATTTCCGGTTTTTCACTTTTTTCCTCGATCACGGCGCGATCGTGGCGGGCATTATCTATCTCATGGTGAGCCGAATGTTTCGTCCGACGCTCGCGTCCGTTTGGCGCACGCTCATGTGGTCGGAGATTTATCTGGTCGTAGCGCTCGCGATAGATCAAGTGACCGGCGTGAATTACGGGTTCCTTTTACACAAACCGGAGGCTGCGTCATTGCTCAGCTTGTTGTCTGACTGGCGGCCGCTTTATATTCTGCAGACAAATCTGGTCGCCATTTTCTTTTTCGCGTTACTCTATGCGCCTTTTGCGATTTTTGACTTTATGAAAAAGCCCGTCATCCGGAGCGGACCGAGAGACCTCGCGACTTCACGCGGCGCTTCCGATACTGCGGGCAATTTAAACTAACGCGAGCAGTGATGGGCAATCGGCTTTTGGTTTGGGTGATCTCGCGCATATTGGGAGGTCCCTCGCGTTCGCTCGGGATGACAGGCAAGTGAAAAAAACGCGACTGAAAATTCAAGACGTCACGCTTGGCGGAAAGGAACTTGCGTTCATTCTCGGTCCCTGTGTGATCGAGTCCGAAAAATTTGTCTGGCGGATGGCGCGGCAGATCGCAGAAATTTGCGCGAAAGAATCCGCGCCGTTTATTTTCAAAGCGTCGTACGACAAAGCGAATCGCACCTCGGTGCGATCCTATCGCGGAATCGGTGTGCGCGAAGGATGCAAGTTGCTGGCCGCGATTGGGAAGGAACTAAAAATTCCGGTGACGACGGATGTTCATTCGCCACTCGAAGCGGAGATCGCCGGCGTAAAAATCGATGTGCTGCAAATTCCAGCCTTTCTTTGCCGGCAAACGGATTTGTTGCGTGCGGCGGTCGAGACTGGTCGCGTCATCAATGTAAAGAAGGGACAATTTCTTGCGCCGTGGGATGTTCGAAATATCGCGGAGAAGCTGACTGCTTTCGGCAACGAAAAATTTTTCTTCACGGAGCGCGGCACGACTTTTGGCTACAACAATCTCGTCGCCGACATGCGTTCGCTTTATTGGATGCGCGAATATGGATATCGGGTGGTTTTTGACGCCACGCATTCGGTGCAACGACCGGGCGGCGCGGGCGAGGCGACTTCAGGCGATGGCGAACTCGCCCCTGTGCTCGCGCGCGCGGCCGTCGCCGCCGGTTGCGATGGGATTTTTTTGGAGGTGCACGATAACCCGGCACGCGCGCTTTCGGATGGGCCGAATCAGATTCGGCTAAAGCAGTTGCCGAAGCACCTTCGCATGTTAAGAGCTATTCATGCTACCGTTTCGTAGCGGTCGCGTTCACACCGGACGCGCGCTTCTCAGCTTGGTTCTCATTTGCGCTCTTTCCGCGACTGCCCCCGGTGCGGGCAAGGGACGGAAAGGGCTCAAGAAAAAGGGGACAGAAGAGAAAACCGCCGAACAAAAAGAAGAAGACAACATCCCGCTTCCCGTCGGCCACGAAGCGAAAGGTCTCATTCTGCCCGATTATGATCCGCGCGGTGTCTTAAACAATCGCTTCGAAGCGGGGATCGCAAGGCGCCTTGATGCCGGTCATTTACAAATGCGCGATCTGAACATGACGACCTACACGCCGCAGCAAAAACCGGATTTGCGGATTCGAATGAGCGATTCAGTGCTCGATTTGAAGACAAAAGTCATCAGCACAAAGGAGCGAACGACGGTCAAACGCTCGGATTTTGAAATTGCAGGCGATGCCATGCAGTTCGATACAACTTCGCGACAAGGCACCATGACTGGCAATGTGAAAATGATTATCACCGGTCAGGCACAACTCATGCCGAAAGGAAGTGAATGAGATTCGTTAGCCTGACAGTTGCGATCGCCTGCGCCATGACCAGCGTTTTGCTTTTCGCCCAGCAACCGGCAAAACAAACGGAATCCCAGCCCTCTGCGTCGCCCGCACCAGACAAAGCTACGACGTCCAAGCCTTCTTCAGAGAAGTTTGATTTTTCCAATCCGTCCGAACCGGTCACCACCGAAATTTATGCAGACCAGGCTTTTTTCGATTCGGCAAAAAACATCGGGAAATTTTCCGGCCATGTAAAAGTGAACGACCCGCGCTTCGCCATGCAGTCGGAAAAATTGACCGCTTACATCAGCAAAGAGAGCAAGGGTTTGGAAAAAGCTGTTGCAGATGGTCACGTCGGAGTGGTGCGCGATCGCCCCGACCCGAAAGGCGGTCCGCCGCAACGATCGATTGGTTTGTCCGACAACGCCATTTACACGACGAGTGACGGAAATGTGCAGTTAGCGGGAAATCCGCGCGTGCAACAGGGAACGAACATGCATGTTGCCACCGGCCCTGATACAATAATGATTCTGAATCAAGAGGGTCAACTGACTACGCGCGGGCCGAGCCGAACGGAAATCCGGCAGGAACCGTCGCCTTCGCCGACCGCGTCGCCGACCGAGTCTCCGAAACAATGACGAGTGGAACCTTGCCGGCTTCGCCGGTTTCATCGGCGCAAAAGTTGACCGCGACCGCGGATGTTCTGTCGACAGATCAGCTCGTAAAAACGTACGGCGGCCGCGCCGTCGTTAATGGAATCAATATCAATGTCCGCGGCGGCGAGATCGTCGGCCTGCTCGGCCCAAACGGTGCAGGAAAGACGACGAGCTTTTACATGATCGTTGGACTCGTTAGGCCAAATAGCGGTCGCGTTGTTTTTTCCGGAACGGACGTGACGAAATATCCGATGTACAAACGCGCACGTCTTGGCATGGGTTATCTTCCTCAGGAAGAATCGATCTTCCGGAAAATGACGGTCGAGCAAAACATTCTCGCCATTCTCGAGACATTACCAATGAGCAAGTCGGAACGGCGGAATCGTTGCGATCAATTGCTGCATCAGTTCGGGATCGAACGCATCGCCAAAAATCAGGCTCTGACTTTAAGCGGCGGCGAAAAACGAAGACTGACGATCGCGCGCTCGCTTGTGACGGAACCGAAACTGCTCATGCTCGATGAGCCATTCAGCGGCGTCGATCCAATCGCGGTTTATGATGTGCAGCAAATCATTGTCAATCTGCGCAAATCGGGGCTCGCAATTATGATTACCGATCACAACGTGCGCGAGACGCTCTCTATCGTCGATCGCGCCTATTTGATTTTTGAAGGACGCGTTGAGAGCGAAGGGACAAAAGATTTTCTAATTAACGATCCTATCAGTCGCCAGCTTTACCTGGGCGAACGTTTTCGCATGTAAGAGAAAGGAGTCGCGTGTTAACAACCAACGCTCATCCACCTGTCAAAATCACCGGTCGCCATCTGCAAATCACCGATGCGATCAACGATCACGTCACAAAAAAGATCGAGAGCCTGCATCTCGATTATCCGAAGATCATCGAAGCGCACGTCATCCTGGAGGTCGAAAAATACCGGCACTCCGCTGAGGTCGTGCTCGTTTGCTCGAATCACATCACGATCGAAGCGTGCGAGGAATGCGACGATATGTACGCGGCCATCGATCAGGTGACGGACAAAGTGGCGCGGCAGATGCGCAAATACAAAACGCGTCTTATGCGCAAACACCGGCCGCGCAAAGATGTGCTGCAACATCTCGAAGAGCAGGTGCTGCATCCCGAGCCGATCGAAGATGACGAGCATCCACAACATCCAATTGTGCGGACGGAGCGCTATCCGGTAAAGCCGATGTATGTGGATGAAGCGGTGCTGCAATTGGAAATGTCGCACCGGCCATTTTTGGTTTTTCGCAATGCCCTCGATTCACGCGTGAATGTTCTCTACCGGAGAAAGGGTGGAGACTTTGGATTGATCGAGCCGGCAGCGAGCTGATTACGTCCGTCCTAATGTTCATGCGATCTCGGCAATCGAATTTTCTCGCCCTGGTCGCACTGGGTCACATTTGTGCGTTCGCGTCTGCGTCACAGGGAGCAGAGGCCGCTTCGCGGCAACCGCGCTACGGCACTACGCACCGGGTCTTCGCAGAAATTCCTGCAAACTTCCCGTATCCGAAAGAGCTGAAACGCCGCGATCTCTCGGCTGAAGCTGAGCTTCATTTGCGTCGGGATGGAACGGTCGCCGAAGTTGTCTTTACTCAGAGTTCGGGTTTTACAATCCTTGATCAGACGGCAGCCAAAGGTTTCAAACGATGGAAGTTTCCTCGCCCAAACCAGTACGATATCGTTCGAATTCCAGTGACCTTCACAATCAGACATATCCGACCGGAAGACACTTTGCCAGGCGGCATCGAATCCAGAAGATCTCCATGATTTGGGGGAATCGGACCCTGAACATTCTCGACACAAAACCGGCGACTTGGATTTGAGCTGGCGGCTGATTGGTCTACTTCTTGTCGCAATCGTGCTCGTGCTCTATTTGGATCGATTACGATTACGATTACGATTACGAGCGCGAGCAAGAGCAAGACGAAGAGAAGAATGCGCTCTGGAATTACATCTGCTCCCGCGATACATCTGAAATCGCGCGATGAGCCCGGCCACGACAATCCAGACAATCACTTCCGGCAGCGATCAGCGGAAGAATGTTCCGGTCGTTACGGTCGAGAGCTTTTATCAGGCGCATGCTGAGGGGCTGCAGTTCAAGTTGGAAGGCCAGCGTGTCGGTTTCGATCGCAAGATCCGGGAGCCGACGATCAATCGCCCGGGTCTCGCACTTTCCGGGTTCTACACTTATTTCGCCGAGAAACGCGTACAGGTTCTCGGCGCCGCGGAGCAGTCGTATCTAAAGAGTTTGTCGCCGAAAATTCGGCGGCAGCGTTTTCGCGCGCTCTGCGAGCAAAAGATTCCGTGTCTGGTGGCTTCACGCGGATTTCATCTCGCGCCGGAACTGCTCGCGGTAGCGGACGAAGCGGGGGTCGCCGTTTTTCGCACGCCCATGATCACGATGAAATTCATCAATGCGGCGACGATCGCACTCGAGCTGGATTTTGCTCCCACTGTGACCGAATTCGGCAGCATGGTCGACATTCTTGGCATTGGAGTTCTCATTCGCGGCGCGAGCGGGATTGGGAAAAGCGAGTGTGTGCTCGGATTGATCGAGCGGAGTTACAGTCTCGTTTCCGATGATGTCACGCGGATCAAGTCGCTCGAGGGCCGCGAACTGGTGGCGACTTCGCCCGATCTCACGCGTTATCACATGGAAGTGCGCGGCATCGGCATCATCAACGTCGTTTCCATTTTCGGCATCGGTGCTATTCGCACGGAGAAGCGTCTTGACCTCGTCGTAACATTAAAGGACTGGCAGGAGCTGGAAGAGGTGGATAGAATTGGGATTGATCAGGAATTTTACGAAATCCTGAAATTGCAGGTGCCGCACGTGACGATTCCTATACGGCCGGGTCGCGATATCGCGCGTTTGGTCGAAGTGGCGGCGATGGATCAGAAATTAAAAGGGATGGGGCGAAACAGCGCTCTGGAATTCAATACAAAATTGTTGGAGTTAATGGAAAAGAAGTGATGGGACTTTTGAATCGCAAAGGCGCTGGAGCTGAACACGCCCGAAAGGTCGAAAAAGATATTCCGATCGTGAATCGTCTCGGCCTGCATGCGCGTCCCGCGGCCATGTTCGTCCGCATCGCCACCCGCTTTCGTTGCGAAGTGTGGGTCGACAAGGACGGCGAGGAGGTTAACGGAAAAAGCATCATGGGTCTGATGATGCTGGCAGCAGGGCAGGGTTCCAAATTGCATGTTCGCTGCGAAGGAGAAGATGCAGACAAGGCGATGCGCGAAATCGAAGAGCTGATTAAAGCTGGCTTCAACGAAGATTGATTCTGGGGAGCGCACGCGCCTCGCGTGCACATTTCGGCGCCTCGCAGAAATGAATTTCATTTTGCCAAAGAAGGAAAAGTTCGCGGTGGCGAGGGCGCCATCGCCAGCACGCGAGGCGCGTGCGCTTCCCAATCCATCGCGAACGCAGGTTTTCCCCAGTTGACATTTGCGTTACTCTCCCTGCGAGATGAGCAAAGAGCGCGCGGAAGAGGAAATTCGTTTCCAAGGTGTTGGAGTCTCTCCTGGCATCGTGCGCGGACGCACACATGTCGTGCGCGACGAAGTCGACGATGTCGCGCGCTACGGGATCGAACCTGCGCAGATCCCGAAGGAGATCGCGCGTTTCGAGTCCGCGCTCATGCAGACGCGCGCGCAAATTCTCGAGATGCAGCAGAGCATCGCGGAAGCGATCGGGGCCAAAGATGCGAGCGTTTTCGATGCGCATCTGCTCGTGGTGGAAGATCGCACGCTGATTGATGAGGTTTTGCGCAAACTCGAATCCGACCGCTGCAACGTAGAGTTTATCTTTCAGGAAGTGGCGAAGCGCTACGCCGACACATTGAGCAAAATCGACGATCCGTATTTGCGCGAGCGCGCTATCGATATTCAGGATGTAACGCGGCGGGTGATTCGAAATCTGCAGGGAAAAGCGCCGAAGCCGTTCCTGGCTGTGAGCGAGCCCCATATTTTGGTGGCGCATAATCTCACACCCTCCGATACCGCCACGATGGATCGCGAACGCGTCCTCGCGATGGCTACCGATCTGGGCAGCCGCACTTCGCACACCGCCATCATGGCGCGCTCGCTCAACATTCCGACTGTCGTCGGTTTGCACAACATCTCGGAAAAACTCCAGACCGGCGACGAGGTCTTGCTCGATGGTTACAACGGAATTCTCATCACGAATCCCACGGCGGAAACGCTCCGCCAGTACGGGGAACTCGAGTCGAAGAAAGAGCGCGTGACGCAAGCGCTCGTCGGCTTACGCGAAACAAAATCAACCACGCGCGATGGCAGGCACATTGTCCTTTCGGCAAACATTGAATTGCCGAGCGAGCTTGCATCGGTAGCCGAGAACGGCGCCGAAGGAATCGGTCTTTACCGGACAGAATTTCTTTACATCAACCGTTCCGACATGCCGTCGGAGGACGAACAGTACGAAGTTTATCGGAAGGTCGCCGGGAGCGTCGCGCCTCATCCACTCATTGTTCGAACATTCGATCTTGGCGGCGATAAAATCGCCGAAGCCGTCGCGGCCGATGACGAGTTGAATCCGTTTCTCGGCTGCCGCGCCATTCGATTTTGTCTCGATCATCCCGAAATTTTCAAGGTCCAGTTGCGCGCAATTCTGCGGGCGAGCGCGCAGGGAAACGTGAAAATCATGTTTCCCATGATTTCGGGATTGGGTGAACTGCGGCGCGCGATCGCCGTTTTGAAGGAATGCGAAGATGAATTGCGTGCGTCGCACGTGGAGTTCGATGACGCAATGCAGGTTGGGGCGATGATAGAGATCCCGAGTGCCGCGATCTGCGCGTCAACGCTCGCGCCGGAAGTGGATTTTTTCAGTATCGGCACGAACGACCTCATTCAATATGCGATCGCGGTCGATCGCGTGAATGAAAGTATTGCGCATCTCTACGAACCGACGCATCCGGCGGTGCTGCGTTTGCTGAAAATGATCTCCGACGCCGCGCATGCGAATGACATCTGGGTCGGTGTTTGCGGCGAGATGGCGGGCGACATCGTGCTCACGCCGCTCCTGCTTGGGCTGGCGATGGACGAATTGAGCGCCAGCTCGTCGCTCGTACCCCGTGTTAAGCTGGCCGTGCAAAGTCTAAACGTTTCGGAATGTGAAACGCTCGTGCAGGAAGCGTTGGAAATGGACACGCCTGCGGAAATCCTGGAACGGTGCCAACAGATCGCGCAGAAACATTACGCGGATTTGTTGTAGCGGCGGTCTATGACCGTCGCATTTTTGATCACCGGGGGCTCCGACCGGAAAAATAGAGCGACGGTCATAGACCGCCGCTACAAAGGATTCACTCTTCTTCGCTCGATTCCGATTCCGTTTCCGGATCGGGCTTGAGACCTTCCTCTTCCATCTTGCGCAGGACGTCGCTCATGTCGTCCACTTCGTCCCAGACTTCCTGGCTGACATAGATGGGCGCTTTCTGCTGCGTCGCCATCGCAATGCAATCGCTCGGACGCGCGTCGAGCTCGATGATTTTTTTCTGCTGCAATTCGTTTTCGGCGCAAATAATAATGCGCGCGTAGTAGGTGGCGTTTTTCAAATCGTTAATGATCACGCGCTCGACATGCGCTCCGACCGCCGTCATCAAATGTCCCATGAGATCGTGCGTCAGCGGACGCTCCTTCGTGACCTCGCGCATGAACATTGTGATCGCGCTGCCGACCGTTTGATCGACGTAAATAATAAAAACCTTGTCGTTGTTCCCTAGAAAAACAGCGCATCCCCCGCTCGTGGGCAAGACCGCCCGTACTTGCACCTCAATCACCGTTTTATCCATCCCAGCGAAACGGTAGGCGAGGCGATACGAAAAACAAGCATCCGACCCGCGCGCCACCTGCGTAAATTTTTTCGTCATGTGCTTGCATGTTGGTTGCTGTAATTGATGGTGCCGCCGTGCCTGCCCCGGAAAAAACGAAAAACGAATGGGACGTGGAAGCCGCGATCGCGACTTACAACGTGGACCGCTGGGGTAACGATTACTTCACGATCAATGAGGCGGGTAATGTCGTGGCGCGTCCGCTCCAGGAAAACGGCGGATCAATCGATATTCTTGAAGTAGTCAACGAAGCGCGCGCGCGCGGTCTCGGTTTCCCGCTCGTCATTCGGTTTCAGGATTTGTTGCGGCATCGCGTGGAAACGGTCAATCGCGCGTTTCAAAACTCGATGACGGAGTTCGGTTACAAAAATGAGTACCGCGGCGTTTTTCCCATCAAGGTCAATCAACTGCGGGAAGTGATCGAAGAGATTGTCGATGCGGGCGAGCAATTTCATTTCGGACTCGAAGCGGGAAGCAAACCGGAATTAGTTGCAGCGCTGGCGATGCACAAAGACCCCGAGAGTCTCATCATCTGCAACGGCTACAAGGATCGCGCGTTTATCCGCATCGCCTTGCTTGGGCGCAAGCTCGGCAAAAAAGTCATCATCGTTGTGGAAAAATTGGAGGAGCTGGAGCAAACAATCCGCGCAGCCAAAGAAGTCGGCGTGGAACCTCACATCGGCATCCGCGTTCGTCTTTACAGCAAGGGCTCGGGGAAATGGTCGCCGAGCGGTGGCGAGAACGCCAAGTTCGGTCTCGACACAACGAGTCTGGTCGCGGCGAGTGAGATGCTAAAAGCCGCTGGACTCGCGCATTGTTTCAAGCTCGTGCATTTTCATCTGGGTTCGCAGGTCCCGGACATCTCAACGATCAAGCGCGCGGTGCGCGAAGCTGCGCGCTACTACACGAAACTCGCCAAACTCGGGCACGATCTCGGCTATCTCGATGTCGGCGGCGGACTCGGGGTCGATTACGACGGCTCACGCAGCGATTTCGATAGCTCAACGAATTATTCGCTGCAGGAATATACAAACGACGTCGTCTGGAACATCGCCGATGTTTGCGATTCCGAAGGCGTGCCGCATCCCGCGATCGTAAGCGAAGGCGGGCGTGCGATCGTTGCGCACCATTCCGTCCTCGTGATGGAAGCGTTTAGTTCTATCGAGAAGACAACGCCGAAACTGAAAGTCGAAGCGCTCGAAAAAGATCATAAACTAGTGCGCGATATTCTGGACGTGAAACAGCGGCTTAAGCGCGGTAATCGGATCGAGAGTTTGCACGACATTCAGCAGATTAAAGATGAATCGCAGCAAACATTTGATCTCGGCCTACTCGATCTCGAATCGAAAGCGAAGATTGACACCGTTTACTGGCAGCTCGCGCAACAAATCGTGAACATGCATCGCGGACTGCGTTTTGTTCCCGAAGAAGTGAAAGAGCTCGAAACCTCGTTAGGCGATCAATACATCTGTAACTTCTCCGTTTTCCAATCGCTTCTCGATCACTGGGCCCTCGGCCAGTTGTTTCCCATCATGCCAATCCATCGCCTAACGACTCCGCCGGATCGCAACGGCATGATCGTTGACATCACGTGCGATTCGGACGGCAAGGTCTCGAAGTTTATCGACCTCCAGGATGTGCGCGAAACACTTCCCCTTCATCGCATCGTCCCCGGGGAAATTTATTATCTCGGCGTTTTCATGGTCGGCGCTTATCAGGACATCATGGGCGATCTGCACAACTTGTTCGGACGCGTCACAGAAGTGCACGTCTTCCTCGATCCGGACGAAGAATCCGGTTGGTACATCGAAGAAGTGATCGAAGGCAGCACCATCGGCGAAGTTCTTTCCATGACGCAATGGGACAAGGTCGAGCTGATGCGATTGCTCAAATCGCAAGTCGACGCAGCGATTAAGACCGATCGTTTAAAACCGAATGACGCGATGAAGCTGCTCTCAGATTACGAGCGGCTCCTGCAGGAGTATACCTATCTCTCACTCAATGGGAGCAAACCACCCCCGCAACCGGGCAACTGGCTTCCGCTCAGTTAAGAAAGACTTGTTAGGCTCCCAGCCTCAGTAGGTCGGAGCATTGAGCCAGAATACGGTCTGGTTGCTCGCAGTCCTGGCCTTTCGAATGACCATCGCGGTTCCCGCCGGAATCACATCGTTGTTGTGATTAGTCAGGCCGTCGCCCGAAAGTCTCCAGCCACCGGCTTTGCCTATCGCGTCCGAATAATAATAGACCGCGCTCGGCGATTTGTTCATTGCTACTTGCGCGTTATCAAAAAGGAGAAGCTGATCCCTTGTCGTTATGCGGCCTTTATCCTTTATGCCCTTTGATGACGAACTCGCGACAAAGGAACCGTCAGCCGGACTCAATCCCGATGCATTCAACGTAACATCGACCGGGCGAATCATGGCCGCGGGGTTATCCTTCGGTTGGAATCCTGTTGTGCTAACGAGCGGCGTGGCAAACTTTTTCATCAGAACCGAGCCAACAGTGGCGAATGGGAGTGTGGCCGCACCGTTTGCATTGCGAACAACGAAATAGCTGTTAGGCGCGATCACGTCGTCGCCGTAATCAGTGCTCGCATCACCTGCCCGTCGCCATGCGGTATCGAAATAGTAAGTCGGCGAGACGGGAAGATTACTATTCGTGAAAGCAAAATTCGGAAGGATTTGCGTTTTGTAATTCGGTACCGAAGTCGTCGGCGTAAATGAAATGCCAGCATCAGTCGCGGGAAATACTCTCGCCAGCGTCCAGTGTGGAATAACAAGAATCTGCGTATTCAGGAGAACTCCGCTGAGATTGTCCATCGTGGTATCAACAGAGAGCTGGTTTGTCGTATTACCGGTGACGTTATAAATATGACCTTCTTTTGGATTACTCGATCCGCCTGTTCCGATTAGCACGTAATAGTGATTCCGCTGGTTCGGATTGTTGTAGACAAACTGGTTAGCGGTCCATGGGGCTCCGCTCACCGTAAGTGTATTGCCTGATGCATCTATTGAGATAGCTCCAACGAAGTCAGGCACACGCGTAAAGGGAAGCGTAACGAACGTATCGGAGTTACTGAGACAAGATGTTGTGGTGAAACCTACAGGATCGCTTGTGACTGTGGTTTGCGCGGCGCTATGAGAGACGAGCAGCAGTGCGCAGACAGAAAATAGCGTTAGGGAAAGAAGACTGCGCATCGGGAAGGCTTACTTAAATAAGAATAATCTGCGACCGTGTGGCAAACAAGGGGAATTGCGACCGGCCGAGCGCAACCGGCGCGTTTCAATTTGGTGCTCGGGGGGGGACTTGAACCCCCATGCCTTTCGGCATACGCCCCTCAAACGTACGTGTCTGCCATTTCACCACCCGAGCGAAGTCCAGAAAATTGAATCAGGAACGCAGGAAAGCAAGAAGCGTGTTTCCGCACAACTCTTCCTCTTCCGCTACTTCTTCCTCTTGGATGGGAAAGAGCAAGATTATGAGGAAGAGTAGGAGATGAAAGGACTGGGTTCTGCTCTTACGGTGGTGCGTGAAGCCGGACGAACAGGATTGGATCAAGCTCGATCTGCATATCCATACTCTCGACGATCCCAAAGACACGATCGATTACTCCGCGCATCAACTGCTCGAACGGGCGCGCATGCTTGGATTTCACGTGCTCGCCATCACCTTGCATGATGCCGTCTTTGATCGGGCGGAAGTTTTCGCCGATGCCAAAGAGATGGGGATTCTATTGATTCCCGCGGCCGAAGTTCGATTGCAAGGAGCGGACGTTGTCGTCCTCAATGTGACGCCGAATGAAATCGCGCGGCTCCACACTTTCGACGATTTGAGAAAGTTACGCGCTGAACGTGGCGCTTCACTTTTTACTTTCGCGCCGCATCCGTTTTATGTTTTGGGCGCATCGATCGGTTCGCGTTTGATTGATGAGATCGATTGTTTCGACGGAATCGAATGGTGCCATTTTTACAAGGGCTGGTTCAATCCGAACCGCCGCGCCGAAACAACCGCAACAAAGCACGGGAAACGTTTAATCGCGACGTCGGATGCGCATCGGCTCAATGCTTTCGGCTCGCACTTCACCAGCATTCCGCGTCCAGCCGAATTAACGGCGAAAAATGTTTTTGGCGCACTACGCAGTGGGCCAGTTCGCCTAACAAGTCCACCTTCGACTTTAATTGAGATTGTGAACGCCTTTTACTTCGTGTTCGTCAAACACCCGCTGAAACGGCGTCGCATATCTTTTGCGCCTTCGTCTGCTCATCAGGCGCGACGGCCGCAGGATAATGATTGTGCACGTCAGTCTTGAATCAACCGGCTAAACGTGGCAGACCGTTGCTGCGGAGCTGGAACATCTATGAAAACCATCTTGTCTTTTTTCTGCGTCCTCGCGCTTGCCTTGTCCGGTTGTGGTCTTTTCCACAAGCATGACTCCAAAAAGAAAGCTGCAAAAAAGGCCGATGAGCAACTGCACGACCAAAGCGCACAGATCGATTTTCAAGGTTTTGTCGGGCGGTTGCGTAAAGCGGTCAAAGCGCACGATGCCCACACGCTTGCCCCGATGATGACGGAGAATTTCGGCTACCGCCTGAATCCGGAGGGCGCGGGCGCCGGCGTTTTCCAATACTGGGATGAGAACAATCTGTGGGAAGAACTCGACGGAATTTTGTCAGAGAAGTTTGTCCCGAAAGGAAACTTCATGGTCGCGCCACCACAGTTCGCGGACGAAAATTTAAATTACGACGGCTATCGCGCAGGAATCGTGCGGATCAACGGCAGCTGGAAGTTTGCTTACTTCGTCAATGGGTAAGTGGAAGTGACGAGTGACCAGTGACGAGTGACGAGCAAAGCCAGACAGCAAAATCTCGTCACTTGTCATTTGTCACTCGTCACTTCTTCGGCCTGCCGCATCGGCCGCCGTTTGTTTTCGCACGCGAGCTGATCGCCTGTCGCGAAGACGAATCCGCCGAGTGCGCGACAACGTTTGCCCCTGATGATCCAATTTTCGCCGGACATTTCCCCGGCAACCCACTCGTGCCCGGCGTGATTGTGACGGAAGCGCTCGCGCAAACCGCCGGCATCGCGGCAGCTTCTGGTTACCCAGAAAATGCGCGGCCTCTTTTTCTTCTCTCAGCCATTCGCGCGATGAAATTTTTTCGCGCGGTGCGACCGGGCGAGCGCATCATTTTGCGGGCGCACAAGCTGGCGCAAATGCATGATCTGCTGCAATTCAAAGTGGAAGCGATTGTGGACCAATCGACAGTTGCGCAAGGGGAACTTGTATTGAGCATTGCCAGCAAATCTTCCGATTCGAAGTGAAGATCGATCGCGTTTTTGTGTTGGCTGCGTCTCTTTTGCTGAGCGGCTGCGGTTTGTTTCCGAGCAAACCTTCGTTACCGAAACAAGCGGGAACTGAATCTGCAGTCGATGACACAGATAAGTGGACGCTTGCCGTGCAGCGCGCCGACATCATTTATTTTCCGGTCGAAGCTATTAGTACCGAGGCGATCGAACAATCGCCCGCGAAAATTGTGCAGGCTTTGAAGAATGGTGGAACACGATTTTCAATCGCCTGGCAGGGTATCGAGCACGATACGAGCAACCCGGAGACGCTAACCGAACCGCGCTGGATCTACACCGGCAGGTTACGTGAGCGCTGCAGGGTCGTCTTGCGCCAAACCATCGATGCTCATCATCTCTTTCTCGGATTGCCCGCGGGGATTCGCGTAAAATTGCAAACGGGTTCTGTTCTCGACGATAACGAAAAAGAGATGATCCCTCGCGGATATCGTTCGCCCGCAACTGGCTTGGAGGACTTTGCCGAACAACTTGCGACCGTGCGAGGCTTACAAGAACACGAGATTGAGAATCTCTATCGCGCGCATGTCGCCGCGGAGCAATTCGCCGCGGAAAAAATCGTAACCTACCTGCGCGAGCGCGACGGAGAAAAACTGCTCGTCTTTGCGCGTCGACGCGAGCTTGCAGGCGATTTTGGTTTGCCAGCGTTTGTCGCGCAAAAACTGAAATTGCGCCAGATCAACTTAGATCTTGATGCTTCGCGAAAAACGCCGCCGCGCTTAGTTAGCTCGCTGCGAATTGGTGGAAGCATCGGTTTGTTCCAGGTCGTAAATCGTGCCCCACGTTCCGGTAGCTGCCGGTCGCATCGTTTTCTCCCAGGGACGCGTGCTCGCGCCGTAGTTAGTTCTCTCTTCGCGGCCCCAGAAAAGATATCGAGCCTTTAGTTGGCGGGCTATTTGCCGCCAGTTCGTTGTGCCATTCATCAGCGCATTAAGCTCATCGCTTATCTTTGAGTAATCGAACCCCTGCGTCCAAAGGTGGCCGGGATATCCGGCGACAACTTTTCGCCCGTTTAGTAAAAGAGGATGATTGTAAGTAGGAAACGCTGCGAAGCGTGCATCGATTGGAAATTTTTGCAACGCCACCGCCACTCCATCGATTTCACTGCGAGTGGCAAAATCGTATCCGCGCGCAGCAAGGCCACCGGCAAGGCTAATAAAGCCCGAACCAAAGAGTGCGACGCAGATGCCGGCCCTGACGGCCTCGGGCCAACGTGCAACCAAGTCTTTCCAGAGAAATGGAAGGATCATGAAGTAGGACCAGATCATGATTTTCGTATTGTCCCATTCCCAAGGCGCGAATTTTACCAGACATGCCAAAATGAAGATGGCGGCTGCTGGAATAATAAAGGCAAGATCGGTCGGAACTCGCAGCGCAGATTTTGGATTACTTTTCCAAAAGCTCCGGACAGAAAAGCCAAGCAATAAAAGGGCAAGTGGCAGTGCGATCCCGAAATTCACGAACCAGAACTCGAAAAACGGCTTTGCGAATTCGTTGCTCGGTTCCCCCTGTTGCACCCAGCCGATTTTCCAGGCCAGGACGGAGCTTGCCTGAAAGTGATCGGTGATGAGCCAGACAAAAAACGTAGCCGGCAACAACGCGCAGCCAACTAAAAGTAGGAGCTGTTTTCGGACTGTCGCGTTGCTGATAAGAAACCAAAAGCCAAGAGCTGTCGAAAGTGCGATGAAAGTGTGGAGGTGAAACAATGGCATCGTGGCGTAGAGCGAACACTCGACCCAGAATGGCAGCGGTGGACGCTTCGAGGAGGCGTTTCCTTGATTGTTTGGAAAGTATTTGGCGCGCCATTGATAAAGCAGGAGCACACCGGCAGGAATGGCGTAAAGCAATCCGCGCTGCGTAACAAACATGGCTAATGGAATACTTTTCCACGCGATCGATGAGACACCCTGGTAATCAAGCCACTTCCCGGTGCTAAAAAGTTGAAAGCCGGCGACGCCGCCGTTGAACAGAAACGCGGCGATGCCAAAAGCCCCGGCCCAGCGTTTAAAGGCATAGAACGTGGCGAGAGATGCGAGCAGTCCTACCCAAATCAAACCATGGCGAAGCTCCATTCCGGCGAGTAAAAGCAAACCATTGAAGAGATCGATCCCGGCGGGATAACGTACCGAACTCAAAAGGTAGATTGGATTTTCCGGCCAAAGCGCAACGCCGTTCGCGAAGTTGCGGATATAGGTAATGTGCAGCGCGATGTCGCCAAGGTTGTTCGGCGACTGGATCTTCAATTGATCGCCATCGATGTAGAGAATCCAGCAGAAGGACCGAATGGCAAACATGACGAAGCAAGCTGCCACCAACCAAAGCCAGATCGCATTGTAACTTCGCCGATCAGCGCGTGGCTCTTTAACCTCGGATGTTTCGACGTGGTCCTCGTCCCGGGTAGTAACATAAGCCAGGATTGCCGCTACGCCTCCAAAGCAAAGCGATAGTATCGCGGTTGTTCTGCCCAGACCGCCCGCAGCCATTCCAAGTAGCAGACCGCAAAGGGTGGCGAAGTTAACGAAAGTTAGTCCGCCACTGAGCCACTTCATCCCTGATGACAATTCTAGTGCGAACCGGTAAAATCTGGTGCGCGATCCGGGAAAAATCCTTTAAACGTCTTGACACTTAGATAGAGCTTGGAGGTGTCTTGAAAGGGTCGAATCGTCAGCGGCATCGTGTAGTAGGAATCGTGCAGGACTTTCTCTACCGCCGCGATCCGATCCTCCTGCACGAGCAGAAAATCGGCGTCAACTTTGTCCGGCAAGTTGTCATGCTCGTAGTAACCGATGCGCGGAAAATCACCGAGAATCCATGGGAACGGATAAGCGCTCGTGCGGACCATATGTCCTATCAGTTGATAGTAGATGGGGTTGCGATGCGCGAGCGTCAACAGTGGCACTGTAAGTTTATTGATGTCTTTGTACGTTTGCACATAGACATATGGTTCGGTGTCTTTGGTATACTGGAAATAATTCAACCAAATGGAAGAACCTAACGAAACACAAAGCGCTATCGTTGCAATAAGGCTCCTGATCGTTCGATACTGTGCCGGAATAGCTAAAATGGCTGCCCCAAATAGGAATAGGAAAGGCCATGCTATACTGATAATGCACCAGGGAGTCTTATAACGTACGATGCTATACGCGACGAGAGTACCAACTCCACAAATCGCGAGGTAGCGCAGGCTTAAATTCTTTATCGCCTGACAAAGGACACAGTAGGCCAGACCAATGAGAACCGGAATCTCGTAGCGGACGATGAGCATTAGCCAATAATAAGGTGGCTTCTCGTGCCCATTACCGTTCTTACCGGTCTGAAACCATGTCGCGAAGGTCTGGTAAACGCCTTTGACACCTGCCCAGCTAAAGAATGTGCCGGAATAGAAAAATACGATCAGGGCAAGACCCGCAACTGCGACCATAACGAGATCGAGCTTGGTCCAGCGCCGGCGCGCCGGTTTAACGTCGGGAATCGGTGTGATCCTATGCGATAGCCATATCGCGGGGAAGGCCAGGATGGCGCAGGCCACGTGAATAATGTAGGTCTCCTTCGTGAGGATCATTCCGGTCAAACCCATGCCGGCAAACCAAAGGTAGTTCGTCGTCCCGAATTTCCAGAGTCCCAGAAGTCCAAAAAGAAACAGCATCGAGAAGAGCAGCAGCCAGACTTCGTGAATCGAATAACGCCCATAAAAAATGAAACCAGGCGAAACAGCCATGGCGAGCGCGGCGAGGCGCGCAACGTTGCGGCCCACGAGAATTTCAAACTTCAGCGCCAGATAAATGCAAGCGATGCTCACCAGCACGACCGGCATCCGTAATGCCCAGAGATTTCGGCCGAAAAGAGTCTGGGAGAGAAATAAAACGTAAAAATGAAGCGGCCCGTGATAATTCGTGGGATCGTATTTGTAGTAACCGGTCTTGACCATTTGATCAACAAACCAGCCATTAATGCCTTCGTCGAAATGCGGCGGCTTCACCCCGAGCAGGAGAATTCGCAGGAGCGCACCAAAAGCGATAATCAGCCACGGCGCCCAATCGATTTGCGCGGCGCGCGTTTGCCAATCGCGGAACCGTTCCGGCAGCGTGGGAAAATCCGCTGGCGCGACCTGCTGCTGTTTGGCTGCAGTTGTTCCTCTCACAATGGGCACAAAGGTTCGCAACGGCTCACAAAGAAAAGTCGGGAGTTTCGGCGTTGTCCAGTTGGCCGTTGATGACTCGTTTAATTCCGTTCTTTAGATGTGCTTCGCCGAAGTTGATCAGCAGGCCGAGCTTAAGGCCGCTCAGACGCAGTTGGGTTAAGAGTTGCTTAGCGTGAACAGTGGCTAACGCATCGACCGATTTGAGTTCGACCACAACCTTTTCATTCACCACCAAATCAGATCGAAACGCTTCCTCGAACCGAATGCCGTCGTACAAGATCGGCATTGGCTTTTGCCGTTCCACAATGAGTCCTTTCTTGCGCAGTTCGTGTGCGAGTACGACTTCGTAAACCGATTCGAAAACTCCCGGCCCAAGCTTGGTGTGAACAACAAACGCTGCATCGAGAATCTGTTTGGCAATCTCATTCTCGTTCATCGTCCCGACCTTTGTCTCCTTTGTGCCCGTTGTGTGATGCTTGACGCCTGCCGCGCCGCTGCTATCTGGCGCAATGCGCATTTTAGTGACCGGTGGCTGTGGATTCATCGGGAGCAACTTTATTCGCTACATTTTGCAACATTACAAGCCGGCCTCGGTCACTAATGTTGATATCCTGACCTATGCCGGCAACCTCGCCAATCTCGACGGTGTGGCCCAGGAACATGGAGAACGCTACGAATTTTTCAAAGCCGATATCGCCAACGCCGACCAGATGGATGCGCTCATGACTGAGCATTCGTTTTATGCGGTGATAAATTTCGCCGCTGAATCGCATGTCGACCGCAGCATCAACGATCCGCAAAATTTCATTCACACAAATGTCGTTGGAACAAGCACGCTGCTCGACTGCGCACGCCGCCACGGGGTGCAACGGTTCGTTCAGATTTCGACGGATGAAGTTTATGGCTCGTTAGGCGAATCAGGAAAGTTTACCGAGCAATCCCCGCTCGATCCGAGCTCGCCTTACTCGGCGAGCAAGGCCGGGGCCGATCTGCTCGCGCTCGGTTGTTACAAGACCTACGGACAGGAAGTTCTCGTAACGCGTTGTTCGAACAACTACGGGCCGTATCAATTCCCGGAAAAGTTGATTCCGCTCATGATCATCAAAGCCATGCGTGATGAACCGCTGCCGGTTTACGGCGATGGCATGAACGTACGCGATTGGATTCATGTGGAGGATCACTGCGCCGGAATCGTCGCCGTATTGTTCGAAGGAAAACCGGGCACGGTTTATAATTTCGGAGGCGACAGCGAGATGCCCAATCTTGAAACAGTGAAGTTGATTCTCGACCGGTTAGGCAAACCGCAGAGCTTGATTTCCTATGTTACTGATCGCCTTGGTCACGATCGCCGTTATGCGATCGACTCATCCTTTGCCAAGCGCGAATTGAAATGGAAGCAATTGCACAACTTCCGTGAAGGACTCGAAGCAACAATCGATTGGTATCTTAACAATCGCACTTGGTGGGAGCCGCTGCTGGAGCGCACTGGCCGATATTAAGGATTTTCTCGAAGCGCGGTATTCGGCCGATCATCAGTTCGAATTACGGGGACCCGCAAACGATAGTAGTGCACTATCACTCGGAAAGTGAGACCAGCTTTCCGCGCTCTCAAGCGCCCAGCATTTCCCATTCGCTCGTGAACCGCACCCGGGCGGCTGGGAACTTGACTGCTTTAAGCAGTCAAGTTAAGCAGGGCTATCGGGACAACACGGGTTTCATTTTAAACGTTACACTGCACTAGTCGCCAGCGTAGTTGAGATTTGTTAGGCCCGCTGCCACGGCGACGGCGAGTTATCAGAGATCCCTTTCTGCGAGACGCTCAAAGGACAACAACGTGCTGAAAACCATTCGCCACTCTGGAGCCCGATTTGGCGAGCAGCGAAAATAATAAGGAACTTCGCGGTTCCGTTTCGTTAGAAGGGGTGAGGACGGCTCTGCAAAACATCGGAAGAATTTGCTCGATAACCTCAACAAAACTCACTTATGATGATACCAGTGAACCCCAAGCGGCTTATTCTCTGCACACAGGTTCGGCCATCTTCTTTTTTTGCCATTGGCCGAGCGGCTACGGCGGCGACCTTCACCGTGGAAGTAGCTCCGTTTGCATCGCCGTTTTACAAAAATCAGTCGCTGGCTAAGGACTTCCGATGCGATTAAGGATCAAAATGACGACGCATAAGAGATTGCCTCTCGTTTCGACAGTGTTTTCTGTCCTTCTACTCTTCCTCGCTTTCAACGTGATTCCCGGGCTGGCTCAGCCACGAACCGCAATCGGGAGCCCGGTCTTCGTTGCAAGCGCGCCAGTCCCGATTTCTGCAGTATCGCGCAAGATTCACGGCGCAGCCGGGCCGTTCGATATCGGTCTGCCTTTTGTAGGGGTGGATGGGGCGGTTGGAATTGAAGATCGGGTCGGCGCTGTCACAGGCGCGCATCAGATGGTAGTGACCTTCCCCAGCGCCGTCACGGTGGGCGGAGTGGCGGTGACCACAGGCACCGGGAGCGCCACCTTTAGCGTGTCTGGCAACGTGGTCACGATTAACCTTACTGGGGTGGCAAACGCGCAAAGAATTGGCGTAACCCTCATGAACGTGAGTTCTGGAGCCAACTCAGGCAATGTCCTGATCCCGATGGGAGTTCTGTTGGGTGACACAACCGGAAACTCGCGGGTCAATTCTTCGGATGTGAGTCAGGTCAAGGTGGGAGCCTCAGCCGGGACTGTGAATGCTTTAACCTTCCGGCAGGATGTGAATACGAGCGGCACAGTCAGTGCACAGGACGTCGCTCTGGTGAAACCCGTATCCGGCTCCTTCCTCCCGGGTCAAACTGGAGGAGCGCAAACTGGCGTTGTTACAGGGTCTCTGACCCAGACCGGAACTGGAGCCTCGACCTTCAACATTTCGAGCAATCAGCAATTTCAGTTAACCGTTACGGTCAGCACCAATTTCGTTTCGAGTGGCGTCACCTATTTCTTGCGAACCAGCAACAACGGCAGTGGGTTCTTCCAGGTCATAGCGCGTGATACGACGTTGAACCCTTATCCGGATCCGACGACTAGCGACTCCCGGGCGTTCGGTGGCAGCGCCGGGTTGCTGAATCCGGTGAACTACTTCGATCTAGGCGAGACCAATAACGGCTCAGAAACTCCGGCAGGCACTTACGTCATCGCGAACCTCACCTTCAATACTTTGAACGCGCCGGTCGGCCAGTACACCATCTTTATTGATCGGGGCATTGTGACCGATCGCACGGGCGGCGATTTCGAGGATAGTGCCTTCACCGCCTTGGCGACAATCAACGTTACTTCTTCCTTCCCGGCGCTCATCGTCACCACCGTCGATGATCACAACGACGGCAGTTGCGACGCGGCTGATTGCACTCTGCGAGAGGCGATCACGGGCGCGAATACCCTGGGCGGCCGCGAGATCGCCTTCGCATCCGGTGTCACCGGAACGATTCAACTCACCAGCCCTCTGCCGAACATCACTAGCCACCTTAGGCTGCAAGGGCCGGGTGCCGATCTCCTAACCGTGCGGCGCAACACCGGCGGCGCCTACCGCATTTTCACCATCAAACCCAATACGTTCGTGAGCATCAGCGGTCTAACCATCTCCGATGGCAATATCAGCGGCGCTGCTTTTCCGGACAACAGCGGCGGCGGAATCTTGAATGAGGAAAGCACGCTCACGCTGAGCAACTGCGCTCTGAGCGGCAACACAGCTTCACTCCATGGCGGCGCGATTTTAAATCTGCGGGGCACCCTTACGCTCACGAGTTGCACGCTCAATCAAAACTCAGCCAGCGGTAGCGGCGGCGCCATTCTGAGCGCGGCTTATAACGGAACGACGATAGCGAACCTGACTAATTGCACCGTCAGCCAGAACACCGCGGGCCAGTATGGGGGCGCGATCTATAATGACGGCACGAGCAGTGGCAATGCCGCGCTCACTCTCACCAATTGCACATTGAACCAGAACAACGCCAGCATCGGCGCGGGCGGGATTTATAACGACGGGCTCAACCCCGGAAGTTCAGGCATAGCGACCCTACGGCTGCGCAACACCATTCTGCGCGCGGGTACGGGGGTGAACCTCGTGAATGACGGAGGCACAATCACCTCGGATGGTCGCAACCTGAGCAGTGATGCCGCGGGCGGCCCAGCTGGCAGTGCCCCGGGAGGCTTTTTGAATAACGCGGGCGATATCCGCAACACCGACCCTCAACTCGCAGCCTTAGCGAACAACGGCGGTCCCACGCAGACGCACGCGCTCCTTTCCACCAGCCCTGCCATCAATGCGGGCGACGACACGCTCGCTCCCTCGCGCGATCAACGTTCCTACGTTCGCTCCGGTGTGAGTGATATCGGCGCATTTGAATTTGGTGGAACACTTGCGCCCCTCAGCGTGCTCTCACGCAAGACCCATGGAGCCGGCGGGCCGACTTATGACATAAACCTCCCGCTTACTGGTACTGCTGGAGTTGAGTGCCGCAGTGGCGGCGCCTCCAACGTTCATCAAGTGATCATGACCTTCCCATTTCCAGTCGCCGTCGCGAGTGCGAGCGTCACTCCAGATCCCAACGTTCCGGGCGCAACCGGCAGCGTGAGCGGCTATAGCGTGAGCGGATCGCAAGTAACTGTTAATCTCACTGGAGTATCGAATGCTCAAACAATCGTCATTACGCTGACGAATGTGAGCGATGGAACTAATACGACCCCCAGTGTCACGACGCGGATGGGGATCCTGCTTGGTGATACTACCGGGAATGGCAGCGTTAACGCTTCGGATGTTAGTCTAACAAAGTTAAAATCTGGTCAATCAGTCGATGCTACTAGCTTCCGCACCGACGTTACAGTGAGTAACTCGATTAACGCGACCGATGTTTCGACGGTGAAATTGAAAACAGGCACCGCTCTGCCGTAATGACGCCACAGCTATGGGATCAAGCGCGAGTTTTGTGATCGCGTTAATTATCTTGTCGCGGTAAAGTAGCATTACAGTTTGCCACTTCTTGAGCTAGAAGGTCCGTGCGATGGCATGAACGTGCGCGATTGGATCATCCATGTGGAGGATCAGTGTGCCGCAATTGTCGCCGTTTTATTCGAAGGTAAGCTTGGTAACGTTCATGATTTTGGCGGCAATAGTGAGATGCCCAACCTTGAAGTTAATTCTGGATCGCTTAGGCAAACCGCACGGTCTCATTTGTTTTATTACTGATCGCCTTGGTCACGATCGCCGTTATGCGGTCGCCTCATCCTTTGCAAAGCGCGAATTGAAATGGAAGCAATTGCACAACTTCCGTGAAGGACTCGAAGCAACAATCGATTGGTATCTTAACAATCGCAGTTGGTGGGAGCCGCTGCTGGAGCGCACTGGCCGATATTAAGGATTTTCTCAAAGCGCGGTGCTCGGCGGCCAATCATCAGTTCGAATTACGGGGACCCGCAAACGATTAGTAGTGCACTGTAACTGTGAAAGTGAGACCAGCTTTCCGCGCTCTCAAGCGCCAGCATTTTCCATTCGCTAGTGAACCGCACCCGGGCGGCTGGAAACTTGACTGCTTTAAGCAGTCAAGTTAAGCAAGGCTATCGGGACAACACGAGTTCCATTTTAAACGTGACACTGCACTAGTCGCCAGCGTAGTCGAGATTTGTTAGGCATGCTGCCACGACGACGGCGAGTTACGACAGATCCTTTTCTGCGAGACGCTCAAAGGACGACAACGTGCTGAAAACCATTCGCCGCTCTGGAGCACGATTGGCGAGCAGCGAAAATAGTCAAAAACTTCGCGGTTCCGTTTCGTTAGAAAGGGTTGAGGACGGCTCTGCAAAGCATCGAAAGAATTTATTCGAGCAACCTCAACAAACTCACTTATGATGATACCAGTGAATCCCAAGCGGCTTATTCTCGAATCAAAAAGAGTTTGGCTCTTTGTGCGATGGTGCTCTTTACTGGCGCCGTTCCACTCATCGCGTCCACGCTCACGGTGAGGAGCACCGCCGACGCGGGCGGAATTTGTCCGGGCGCGACTTGCACTCTCCGGCAGGCCATCGCCACGGCGGCGTCAGGCGATACGATCAATTTTTCGTTGCCTGCGAACAGCGCGATTACCCTGACAAGCGCTGAATTGTTGATTAACAAAAATCTGACCATCAAAGGCCCCGGCGCGAATCTGTTGACGGTGCAGCGCGGCGCAGCGGCTGCTAATTTCCGCATCTTCAACGTCAGTGGCAACTTTATCGCCACTATCTCCGGATTGACAATTGCCAATGGAAACGTTTCTGGCGGCAGCTTCGGCGGGGGCATTTACAATAATGCCACGTTGAGTATCACGAATGCCGCCATCTCCGGCAACGCGGCCGACTTTGGTGGTGGCGGCATTCGCAACGGGGGCACTTTGACGATCACCAACAGTGCTATCTCGGGCAACTCGGCAAACCTCGGCGGCGCCGGCATCACTAACAGTGGCACAGTAAGTATCACTAACAGCACGCTCTCCGGGAACATGGCGACGAGCGGCAACGGCGGCGCCATTGCTGGAGGCACAGTCATCCTAACTAACGACACCATTTCCGGTAACTCGGCCAGCAGCAATGGCGGCGGCGTCTTCCAGAACGGAATTAACGGAGGCACGGTCCGGTCGAGGAACACGATCATTGCCCTGAACACGGCGCCGGGCGGGCCGGACTTCAGCGGTCCGCTCAACTCGGATAACTATAACTTCATCGGCAATAACTCGGGCGCGACCATCTCGCCCGCATCATCCGATCAAATTGGTAGCAGCGGCTCGCCCCTCAACCCGATGCTCGGCCCTTTACAGGACAACGGCGGGTCTACTTTCACCCGCGCCCTTCTTGCCGGCAGCCCGGCGATCGACAAAGGCGACTCCAGCGGGTCGAGCACCGATCAACGTGGTGTTGGCTACGTGCGTACCGTCGATAACCCTTCTATCGCAAATGCCACCGACGGGGACGGCACGGATATTGGCGCGTTTGAACTTGGGGCGCACATCGACGCGGTCTCGCGGAAAATACACGGAGCCTTTGTCGGTGATATCAACTTGCCGCTCAGCGGCACGCTTGGAATCGAATGCCGCAGAAACACCGGGGCCGACACGACGGGTCCGAACGTCGGGAGAGATCACCAGGTGATCCTTACCCTTCCCACTGCTGTCATGATGAGTGGCGCTTCAGTTACAAGCAGCAATACTATGGACATGCCGGCGCCGACAGCCACCTTTAGCGTGAATAGTAATGTGGTTACGGTCGATCTCCACAACATTCAAGACGCCCGGAGACTCACGATTAATCTTACGGGGGTGAGCGACGGAACTAATACGAACAACGTAACTATTCCGATGGGCATCCTGCTTGGTGACACTACCGGGAATGGCAGCGTTAACGCTTCGGATGTTAGTCTAACAAAGTTAAAATCTGGTCAAGCAGTCGATACTACTAATTTCCGCACCGACGTTACGGTTAGTAACTCGATTAACGCGACCGATGTTTCGACGGTGAAATTGAAAACAGGCACCGCTCTGCCGTAAGGACTCCACAGCTATGTGGATCACACCGCGAGTTCTGTGCTCGCGTTGATTATCTTGTCCCGGTAAAGTAGCATTACAGTTTGCCACTTCTTGAGCTAGAAGGTCCGTGCGATGGCATGAACGTGCGCGACTGGATCATCCATGTGGAGGATCACTGTGCCGCAATTGTCGCCGTCTTATTCGAAGGTAAGCTTGGTAGCGTTCATGATTTTGGCTGCAATAGTGAGATGCCCAATCTTGAAACCGTGAAGTTAATTCTTGATCGGTTAGGCAAACCGCAGAGTTTGATTTCGTTTGTTACTGACCGTGGCTCGGCCACGATCGCCGTTATGCGATCGACTCATCCTTCGCCAAGCGGGAATTGAAATGGAAGCAATTGCACAACTTCCATGAAGGACTCGAAGCAACAATCGATTGGTATCTTAACGATCGGATTTGGTGGGAACCGTTGCTCGCGCGCGCGGGCCGCTACTAGCTAAGCTATTCGATAGATAGCTTGACCGAAAGGAGCTTTTTCCGCATGCTCCGAGCCAGTTAGGGATTTTGCGGAAAATATGAAAACATCTGCTTTCACAAATGTACTTGGTACTTTTGCCGCCTGTCTGTTTTTTTGCGGCAACGCTTTGGCCGCAACACAAACCGATATTATCGGACCCGCGGGCAGCGAGGTGTTCGGCCAATCGGTGAAGGTTTTGCCAAACGGAAATTTCGTCGTGAGCGATCCGCAGTACAACGCTCCGGGTCCAATCACAGCTGTTGGCCGCGTTTATTTATATAACGGGTCTACGCTCGCACTGATCAACACCCTGACCGGCACGGCGGCGAATGATTTTGTCGGCGGAAGTGGCGTAACCGTTCTGGCTAATGGGGACTATGTGGTCGCCAGCTCTTCGTGGAATAACGGCACGGGAGCGGTGACGCGGTGCAGCGCCACATCGGGTTGCCCGGCGACAATCTCGGCGGCCAACTCGCTCGTTGGTTCGGCGGCGACGCATGGCGTTGGCGCCGGTGTGACGGCGTTGCCAAGTGGCAACTACGTCGTGCAAAGTCCGAATTGGGATAACGCCGCCACTTCGACCGACAATGTCGGAGCGGTGACTTGGTGCAGTGGTTCCTCCCCCTGTGTGGGCGCGGTTTCGACGGCGAACTCTCTAATCGGTTCAACCGCCGGCGACCAGGTCGGCGCCTATATTGTCTACGTCTTATCCAACGGGAACTATGTCGTGCAGAGCTCGCTTTGGAATAATGGCGCGGCTACCTTTGCCGGCGCGCTGACGCGCTGCAGCGGCACCGCCGTCTGCACCGGCACCGTCTCACCGGCGAACAGTTCGGTCGGCTCGACTACGAATGATTCGATCGGCAACTATGGTGTCACTCCGTTGACCAACGGCGGCTACGTCGTCAATTCGCCGCAATGGGACAGCGGCGGCATCGTCGACGCCGGCGCGGCGACTTTCTGCAACGCTGCCTCGGGTTGCACCGGCATAATTTCGGCGGCGAACAGTTTGATCGGCTCGACTGCCAGTGACCAGGTTGGCCTAACGTCCATCGCGTTGACCAACGGCAACTATGTCGTCGGCAGTCTGTATTGGGATAATGGATCCCTCGTGGATGCCGGAGCAGTCACCTTTGGTAATGGCATGACAGGACGCGTAGGCGCGATCACGTCGGCCAACAGTTTGGTCGGAACGACGGCGTACGATCAAGTCGGCGGCTTCGGCGCTACGGCTTTGACGAATGGCAATTATGTTGCGGGCAGTTCTCAATGGGATAACCCGGTGGGTCCGATTTCCAATGCCGGGGCTGCCACCTGGTGCAGCGGCACCTCCGGATGCACAGGGCCGGTGACGGCGGCGAATTCATTGACCGGTCCTTCAGTCGGAGATTCAGTCGGTGGCGCGACGGCTTTGGCCAATGGCAATTACCTGGTCAGCAGTCCGTACTGGGACAATCACGCACCTTTTGCCGCCGACGCCGGCGCCGTGACTTTCTGCGGCAGCGCTTCCGGTTGCGTGGGAACGGTCACGTCCGCGAACAGTCTTATCGGCTCGACGGGCGGCGATAATGTCGGCAACAACAACAACATCGTTTTGAGCAACGGCAACTATGTTGTGCTCACGCCGAGTTGGAATAACGGCGCGACCGCGGACGTCGGCGCGGCGACTTTTTGCAGCGGCACTGCGGGCTGCGCCGGAACGATTTCGCCTGGCAACAGCTTGATCGGTTCGACCCAAAGTGATCAGGTTGGCACTCTGGGAGTGGCATTAACGGACGGCAATTATGTGGTGTTGAGTCCGAATTGGAAGAACGGTGGAGCTAGCCGTGCCGGCGCGATCACCCGTGGCGGGTCATCCGGCATCACAGGAACGGTGACGCCCGCCAATAGTTTGGTTGGCTCGACGATGGATGATGCTATCGGCGGCTTCGGCGAAACGACCGCGCTGCCGAACGGTGATTACATCGTGCGCAGCACGGATTGGGACAACACGGGGATCGTCGATGCGGGAGCAATTTCTTACGGCCTCGGCAACGGCGGAACTGTCGGACCCATCACTGCGGCCAACAGCGTGCGCGGCACGATTACCGACGGCGGTGCGGTCATGAATTTTTCTGTTGGTTCTGCAAACAACGACTTGGTCGTCGGTCGCCCGGCGGAAAATATTGTCACCGTGTTCAAGCAAAGCGGCATTGCTTTCTCCGCTGTCTCTCGAAAAGTTCACGGAGCAACGGCTTTCGATATCAGCCTGCCGCCAGCCCCCAACACGGGTGTGGAATGTCGCAGCGGAGGCGGGACGAATGACTTTCGTATTATCTTTACATTTCCTGGCGCCGTAACATTCAACAACGCGGTCGTCAGTTCCGGAACTGGAAGCGTCTCTTCTTCCAGCGGTAGCGGTACCACCACCGTTACCGTCGATGTTACCGGCGTAACTAACGCGCAAGTGATCAATGTTACCTTAACGAATGTTCACAGCGGATCTACCAACGCAGATGTCAGCGTTCCGATGGGTGTGCTGTTTGGGGACACAAACGGGAATGGCTCGGTCAATGCAACGGATATCAGCCAAACAAAATCGAAGTCCGGTCAACCTCTCAATGTCACCAATTTCCGGACGGATGTGACCGTAAGCAACTCGATCAATAGTACCGACGTCAGCTCGGTAAAAGCCAGATCAGGGACCGCGCTGCCTAGTACCGTCTCAACTTTTAAAAAATATTCGAGTAAATGATATCTCACAAACGTAGCTGGCAGGTATCGTTGGAAAAAATTATCAAAGCGATGCGGGATGAATCACTGGCGGTTTACGGCGACGGCACGAACGTACGCGATTCGATTCACGGGGAAGGGCTAAATTGTCATGGGAAGGAACATGACATGCTCGTCGTAAAAAGGCTGTATAACGCGTCCAAGAGCCATGGGGACGTTTACTTATGAAAAACAAATTCACCTCAAGATCCGCCTTCTTTAATTCACGCGCCTTAATCGCTTTTGCTTTCTGCCTGGCCGGCGTCTTCCTCGCGCTCCTCGCGCTCGGCCTGTTTCCCGGTCCGTCCGCCTTGGCGCAGGGATCAAAGCAAAATCGAAAGAACATCGGCGCGCCGCAGCGGGTTGAGATGGTAGGTCCTGTTTCGCAAGATAAGGATTTGCGAAATCTCCCTTACATTCGACCGAAGACGGAATTTGAGGAGCGACGTTTGATGCGGCATCCGCCGTCGCAGATTCAATCTCACGGACAACCGGATCTCCTTCGGAAAGTAAGACAATCTCCTCAACCTGCCGCCATGCCGACACCGAGCGCGACGTTTGCCGGTATGAATTCAGCCCAGAGCGGTTGCAATTGTTTGCCGCCCGATACTCACGGCGATGTCGGTCCGAATCACTATATTCAATCAGTCAATTCGAGTATTAAAATCTTTGATAAGACGGGCGCCGCGTTGAACGGTGCCAACGGCACGACCTACAATTCGTTCTTTTCGGGGCTGGCCACCAGCGGCACGCCGTGCGGACTCAATCAGAATAATGGCGATGGAATTGTCTTCTACGATCAGCTGGCTGATCGCTGGGTGGTGAGCGACTTTGCCTTCGCCGGCGGGCTTCCCGGTGCTGGGCCTTTTTATCAATGTGTCGGAGTCTCCAAGACCAGCGACCCGGTTGCTGGCGGCTGGTGGTTGTACGCGCTGCAAGTGGATCCTTCAAACCCAACCTGGGTGGGCGATTACCCAAAGTTCGGCTTATGGCCCGATGCCTATTATCTCTCAGTAAATATGTTTGATGGCCCCAGCGTGGCTTTCGAGGGCGTGCGCGTCTATGCGCTTCCTCGCAATGCGATGATCAACGGAACGGGCGCTCCAAATCCCGGTGCGGTTGCTTTTACTATTCTTCCGGCTGGTCTGGGCGATTCCTATAGCCTGGTGCCGGCGACGTTCCGTGCCGGATCTGCTCCTCCGCTAAACACTCCGGAATATTTCATGGCGGTTGATAGCCCGGCCAACGCAGACGTAGTATTAACTCAGGTAAAGACGTGGAAATTTCACGTCGACTTTACGACACCGGCTAACTCCACCTTCGGGATTGGAGCTAACCGCACGCCAGATGGTACGACCACGGTTAATGGGTTCGTGGACGCGTTTACTACTACTACTAACCTCGTCCCGCAAAACGGAACGACCGCGAAGCTCGACACGCTCGGCGACAAATTGATGACGCCGTTAGTTTATCAAAATCTTGGCGGCACGGAATCATTGTGGGTTTCGCAAACCGTGAACAACAACCAGAATAGTACAGGCCCAACCGCGATTCGCTGGTACCAATTCAATGTAACCGGTGGCACAATTCCCGCGACGCCAGTGCAACAGCAAACATTTAATAACGGCGCCGATGGGTTGTGGCGCTTTATGCCCAGCATCACGGTCGACGCGCAGGGTAACATGGCGATTGGCTATTCCGTCTCGAGCGCCACCTCCGAACCGTCGATTAGATATGCTGGAAGATTAGCCGCCGATTCTCCGAATTCGCTGGCACAAGGCGAGGCGCTTTTGATCGCCGGCGGAGGACATCAAACCAGCAGTAGCGGACGATGGGGAGACTATAGCGGGATGAGCATTGATCCTTCGGACAATCTCACCTTCTGGCATACCAACGAATACTTTTCGGCGACGAGCAGCAGCAATTGGAACACGCGCGTTGGCAAGTTCAAGTTCGCATCGGTTCCGGTGCCGCAAGCCGTTGTCTCTCGCAAAACACATGGCGGAGCCGGCATCTTGGATATTCCTCTGCCACTCGTGGCTACGGTAATTGGTACGGAATGTCGTAGCGGTGGCCCTACCAACGACTACGAAGTAAGAATTACTTTTGCGAGCCCGGTCACAGTTACCGGCGCCCCTCAAGCCGATGTCACGACTGGAACAGGGGACGTAGGCAGTGCTGGCATTGCCGATCCGAACGGTTCGGTGAGCATCAGCGGTTCGGTGGTTACTGTTCCTCTTACGAACGTAGCAAATGCGCAGAAAATCCTCATTACACTGTTTGGTGTGAACGATGGTACTAATCCAGTAGGCAATGTGTCAGTTCCCATGAGTATTCTCATTGGCGATACAACCAACGACGGGCACGTTAACAGTACCGATATCAGTGACACGAAATCGCAAAGTGGCACTGCGGCGGCTTCGCGACAGGATGTCGTGCCGAATGGTGTTATTAACAGCACGGATATTTCGCTGGTTAAGGCAAAGTCAGGTACGGCGCTGCCTTAGTAACCGACTTGTGCGCGCAGCACGTGGTCGCGGGGGCGCTTAATCCTTATGCCACGATGTGGAATAACCGCTCCGCATTTTGCCATCGCGCCTGTCACTCTTAGTAGAAGGGTAATCCCTTGCCCGATGAGTCCATCTGTGTTTCATCTTTGGTCGTCAACTGGGATTATCCTACCGAGCCTCTTTCTTGGGAACAAAATCAAAACTCGTAGTCGTTGGCGCGGGCGGGCGCCTGGGCGCGGCGCTCATGCGCGAATACGGAGAAAACTTTGAAGTGCTCGGGTTTAATCACGCGCAGCTCGATCTCGGAAATCTCGAACTGCTGCGCAGCACGCTTATGCCGTTAAAGTTTGATGTGCTGATTAATTCGGCGGCGCAAACGAATGTCGATCGCTGCGAAACACATCGCGACGAAGCGTTTCTTTTGAACGCGGAAGGACCTCGGATGCTCGCGGAGATTTGCAAGGAATGTGCCGCAAAGATGATTCATGTCAGCACCGATTACGTTTTCGACGGCGAAAAGCGCGAACCGTACACGGAAGAAGATCCAGCCAAGCCCATCAGTGCTTACGGTGAATCCAAACGAGCAGGGGAAGAGCGCGTTCTCGCAACGGACGATGGGCACCTTGTGCTGCGTGTCTCCTGGGTGTTTGGGCCCGATCGTCCAAGCTTCGTCGACAACATTTTGAAACGCGCGCGCGAGAACGAAAAGGTCGAGGCTGTGACCGATAAATTCTCAACGCCAACTTATACTCGCGACATCGCAAAGATGTTGCCGGCCTTTTTTTCCACCGCGAGTCCATCGGGAATTCTCCATTACGCGAATGCCGGCGCGTGCAGCTGGCAGGAATACGCGCAATGGGCGCTCGATTGCTGTCACTCTTTAGGCGTGCCGATGCATGCGACCGAAATCAACGCTCTTCGTTTGCGCGACATGGAAAATTTTGTCGCGAAACGACCCGTCCATTCTGTTCTCTCCACCGCCAAATATGAGGCTTTAACGAAAACCAAGCCGAGAGCTTGGCGTGACGCTGTCGCTGAGTATGTTACCGAGTTTTATTCCAAATCATGAGCTTCACCAAATATCTTTTGCCCGTGTTAATCGGAGTTTGCCTAACGAGTTTCGCCTACGGCCAGTTGAAATTCGAGCAAACCGAACTTGAGCTTCATCCTTCTGTTGCTGATGCCAATGCGGTCGCGCACTTTAAGTACGAAAACACGGGATCGAAGCCGATTCATATCGCTTCTGTGCAAACGTCGTGTGGCTGCACGGTGGCAACCTTGAAGTCAAACGACGTCGCGCCGGGCGATAAAGGCGAAATTACCGCGACTCTCAACATTGGTAATCGCACCGGCACACAAACCAAAACGGTGACGGTAAATACCGACGATCCCGCGCACGCGCAGACTGTTCTCGTTCTTCGCGCCGTCATCCCGACCTTGCTGGAGGTGCAGCCGATCTTCGTCTTCTGGAAACAGGACGAGGAGATGAAGCCGAAGGTCATCACGGTGAAAGCCGGGAAAGACTCCCCGGTCACCAAGATCGCGGTCACTTCATCGGACCCGGATATTGCGGCGAAAGTCGGACCCGGCGATGGAGCCAAGGAATGGAAAATAAGTGTCGTCCCAAAGGAGAAAGCGAAATTGCACAACGCGACGTTGACTATCACACCTGACAATCCGTCCAACCCGCCGAAGATTTTCTACGCCACGGCGCGTGTGATCAATCCGGGCGGAGACAGATAGTGCGCCGATTTTTGCTGCGACAAGTTCTGCTTTTGCTCGCCCTCGCTTTTGTGCCGGCGATCGGTGAGGCGTTATATTTCCGGAACCGCATTTCGTGGCAATCGCCCGTGCCCGACTCGCAACTCGTGACGGTGGCAAAGGCGAAAGGCTGGGGGACAGGCGCGCTTTGGGTCGACGCCCGGCCTGATGAACAATTCGCGCAGGAACATTTTCCAGGTGCGCTTTTGTTAAACGAAGATCACTTCAACCAACAATTGCCGAACGTTCTCGCGGCGTGGTCGCCGGACAAAAAAGTCGTGGTTTATTGCAGCACAAAGGAATGCGGAGCGAGTCGTGCGATCGCCGAACGTTTGCGCGGTGAAGCACAATTGAAAGAAGTGTTTGTTCTCGAAGGCGGCTGGGAAGCGCTGCAGCAGGCGGCGAAGAAATGAACTGGTTCTGGCGCGTTCTCGATATCGTTATCGGCGGAATTTTTATTTACGCCGGCGTGTTGAAGGTAGTGGCACCGGTCCGCTTCGCCGGCGACATTGAAAATTATCATCTGATACCATGGACGCTTGGCGTTCGCTTGGCTTTTTACCTGCCGTGGCTGGAAATTTTTTGTGGCGTCGCTCTCATCGTGCGGCGGATGTACGCCGGAGCCCTCACGATTTTGCTCGCGCTTATCGTCGTCTTCATGAGCGCGAACGCCGTGGCGAAAATGCGCGGCCTCGATATCAAGTGTGGATGTTTTGGGCATGCGAGTGACAATCTCGGCTTTGTCTCCCACGTGGCATTGAACCTGGCGATTCTTGCCGGAGTTGTTCTACTCATGCGAAGGACGAAGACGGCGGCTTAGTTACGCTGGCAAATGTCGGGCTCGGTTCGGACGGTGAGAACTCCTCTCGCGTTCTTTTGGAAGGCGTTTCGGAATTTGCCGCATAATCGCCGTTGGAAGCTGCTCAAACAATCACTGCCATTGTTGCGGCGTGAACCGCCAAAATCATCTGCGCAATCGTGCGTTTTTCGAGCGCTCGAAAATTATCCATCGGATTATTCCCAGCTCGCCACGCTGTTAGGTCAACCAGGAAAAACTCCTCCTTGGGACGAAGTGGAATTTCTTCGATCGATGGTAAACCGGCCGACGCATTATTACGGTGCGATTGGCGTGAGCGATTTTTTATTTATCACCGCTTTCGCCGGTATTCTCGCTCCCACACGCGTGATTGAGATTGGAACGTCGACGGGATTTTCCGCGGTTATTCTTGCCGCCGCCTTACGCCGCCAGCACGGTAACGATGGCCCCGCTACGGTCGATACAATCGATCTCCGCCAAAAGTGTCTGGTTGATGAAGCCCAATTGACCGGGTTCGAAATTCCAAAGCTCGTGCCCGATCTCGCACCGATGATACGTCTCCATGTTCCGCATGATTCAAGTCTTGTCGCCGAGCTGGCGCAGCCTAACGAGTTACCGATGATTTTCGTCGATGCGGACCATCGCCACCCGCGCGTCTTACTCGATGTCCTGCGGGTTGCGCCTTACGTGCGCAATGGAGGGTGGATTGTGCTGCATGATATTCAGTTAGGCACGATCGGAGAAGCGAGGAGAGCAGCAGGAAAGCCGATACCGTCGAGGATGCCCTACGGAGCGCAATGGCTTTTTGAGCGTTGGCCTTTTCGAAAAATCGCCGGCGGAAATATCGGCGCGATTCAGTTGCCTAACGACCGAAGCGCCCTTATTCCATTCGCGTTGCGTTTCATGTCGGTGCCATTTGAACTCGAAGGCAAAACGGAGGCCCGCACTTGCGCAGCCCTCTATCAGAGCCTGGGCAAATTGGCTTAACCTCGAAGGCCTTTCGCGAAACGCATGATTTCGCCGGCAAGTTCGTGGATTCGCTTAATGATCGTGCGGTCGCTTACGGTCTTATCGTCAAACGCTTCGCCAGTCGCGTATACAAATCGCGGCACAATGGTGCAGCGAAAATCGAGCATCAGACTATTCGCGTAAGCCATAACCGACATGTAACTGCTTTGCCCGCCGGCCGCGCAAAGAAAGCCCACGATCTTGTCGTTCCAGGCTTCGCCGGTCAGTTCGATCATGTTCTTGGCCGCGGCGCTGACATCAAAATTGTAAACGGGCGCAGCGATTAAAATTCCATCCGCCCCTTTGATCGCGGTCGAGAATTTCTTCACCGCGGGATCGGCGTAGCAAGTATCTGCATCGCAAACCGGCAGGTTCAGCTCGCGCGTATCGAGCCATTCGCAATCGGCGCCCGTTTTTTTTAAGGACTCGTAGGCCAGTTGTCCCATTTTCCGGCTGTTGCTGTCCGGATTGGCGCTCGTACTGATAACAAGAAATTTCACAGGATTAATTCTTCACCCAGCGATTGGTTCGCGATTAATTAAATCGATGCTGACCATTCGACCAGCGACAAATAAAGATCACGACGCAATCTGGGAAATCTTTCACGCGGTCGTAACGCCCGGTGAGACCTATTCCTTCGATCCGCAAATATCGCGTGCAGATGCGCTCGCATATTGGTTTGAAGCGCGGACGCAAACGTACGTGATCGAACAGGGTCGAGAAATTGTCGGCACCTACATCTTGAAGGCGAACCAGCCGGGGGCGGGTGCGCATGTGGCCAATGCCGCCTTTATGGTTGCGCCAAGCGCGCGCGGCTTCGGAGTCGGCCGCGCCATGGCGGAACATTGTTTGAGCGAAGCGCGTCGATTTGGCTTTCGCGCGATGCAATTCAACTATGTCGTATCGACGAATGAATCGGCACTGCATCTGTGGCGAAACCTCGGGTGACGTAATCGAGATTACTCGTAGAAAAAATTTGTTAGGCTGTCGAGCTTTATTTTGGCTTGCTCGCAAGCAAGTGTCGTCTGTAGCGGCACTCTATGAGCGTCGCATAACGTTTCTCGCTTTTCCGTCCCTGAACCATCAATAACATTGAACGTTGTGAATGAAGTGCTGAAAACACTTCCCATCGTTTCCTCAACCCTCAACTCTCAACTCACGTTACTCGTCATTTCGGCGCTCAAGGAACGCCTGACCCGGACCGCGATTTTACGATCGAAACATCAGTGCCATTAATGGAGCCACCGGCATTGACGTCTTCGCGGAAGTTCGTGGCGCTAACCGCCGCTCCCGATTGAAGTTTCGTTTGCGAAACGTCGGTCCCATTCACGATCTTGTTTCCCGAGGTATCGCCGATCAGCATGTTCGCACTCACCGCCGTATCGGGCAGTACTTGAGAGAAGCTGTCGGTTACGTTGCTCAAAGTAACTGTGATTTTCTGGACATCACTAACACCGGTCAACGTTACCGTCATGGTGTTACCGGCGAAGGTGGGACTTCCGGAAACGGATCCGATACCCGTGGTGACACTCGCGTTTCCGCTAACTAGATTGTTATTAGTCGTAAAGACCAGCGTGTGATTACCGCCGCTCGATCGGCATTCCACACCCGGTCCGCCTGTAAGCGGCAAAGGAATATTGAAGGTGCCCGCGCCGCCGTGCGTTTTCCGTGAAACCGCACTAGTAAGTTGCAGCGCCGGGCCGACCGCGGAGGTAATGTTCAGGTCGATGTTGCCCGCTCCGTCATAGCCGATGGTATAAGCAAACCCGGCGTTGGTGATGGTCCAGGATGCCTCACCTCCTGGATCGGCAGCCAGACCTGTGATGATGTTGTCATAGAATCCAACTTGAGCGCCTACATCGATGAAGGTAAAGCGCTGGTTAGGCGCAAAGGTCCAGGTCCCTCCAGTGCGAGTTAAAGTAGAATGAGTCCCGGAAGCGCCGAGCACAAGTTCGATGATCGAGCCGGAGTTCATGGTCACGTTGTTTGCTACTTTGAGAGAGCCACTCGCGGTAGTTGCATTGCCGCCCAAGAGAGCGGCGCCGGAGTTGACCGTGACCGGGCCGCCGATTGTGCCGGTGCCGCCGACTACGCTGCCGCTGTTGTTCACCGTTACCGCGCCGCTGCCTGTGCCCGAGCCGGTGGAGTTGTTGGCGAAGAGCCTGCCAGCGTTAACCGCCGTGGCGCCGGTATAGGTGTTCGTGTTCGTGAGCGAAAGCGTGCCAGTGCCGATCTTCGTCAGCGCGCCGCCATTCTGCACTACCCCGGAAAAGGTCGTGCTGAGGTTGTTACTGCCTACGGTCAGGTTATTGGTTCCCAGAAAAACGTCCCCGGTTCCTTCGAGCGAACCGATCGCCACCCCCGGAGCGTTATGCGGGCTGATGTCAAGACTGCTACCGCCAAATAGCTTTACCGTCGCCGTGCCACCAGTGGAGTCGGTAAAAAACTCGATCCGCCCGGCGCCACTCCCGGCGGTTCCGGCATTGGCGATCAGGGTCGCGCTGCCCGCGGATGCCGTGTCGAAGAATCTCGTTAGGCTGCCACCTGCGCCGCTGACCGTGCCGCCGTTGTTAGTCACAGTCGCAGCGCCTGCCGTCGAGCTGTTTTGGAAATCCAGGAGCCCGCCGATCGTGCTGCTTGCGAGACCGCCGTTGTTCGTAAAGCTGCCTGTGCTCGCGCTCGATGAATTCAAAAAAGTAACAATCCCGCCAAAGACCCCGCTGACCGCAGCGCCGTTGGTCACAAACATCCCGCTACCCGCAGTGGAGCTGTCGAAGAAATACGTTAGGCCGCCTTGCGCGCCACCGGTGCCGCCGTTGGTCGTAAAGCGACCCTGGCCCGCAGCCGCGCTGTTGAAGAAAAATATTTGACCACCGTCCGCTCCTGTGAGCAGACCACCATTGGTGGTAAAGGTGGCACTTCCCGCGGTGGTCGTGTCATGAAAGAAAGTTGTGCCCCCGGGCGCGCCGCTGACGGTGCCGCCGTTGTTGGTAATGATGGCGTTCCCGGCGGTCGAAAAGTCGGTAGGGGAGTTGGCGAAGAACGAAGTGTTACCGCCATCCGACCCATTGCCGGTACCACCCCGGTTGGTAATGGTGGCGCTGGCCGCCGTCGAGCTGCCGAAGAATACCGTAGAGCCGTCGGCTGCACCGCTGACGGCGCTGCCGTTGTTAGTAATCGTGGCGTGACCGGCGGTCGAAAAGTCGGTGGGCGAGTTACTGAAGAATAACGTGGCGCCACCGCCTGCTCCGTTAAAGGCTACGCCATTGTTAGTAAAGGTGGCGAAGCCCGCAGTCGAAGAGCCGCTGAAATCTGTGGTCCCACCGTCGGCTCCGTTGACCGCGGCGCCATTGTTGATGAAAATCCCGTGGTCCGCAGACGGAAATACCGTTGCGGAGTCGGAGTTGAATCGCGTGGTGCCGGCGTGAGCAGTCGTGGACGCGCCGCCGTCGTTGGTAAAGGTGCCCGTGCCCGCCAGGGCAGCATTAGTGAAGAGAGTGATTCCGCCGAAAGCGCCGTCCACCGTCCCGCCACGGTTGGTGAAGGTACCGGCGTTGGCACTGGAGGTGTCGAAGAACTGCGTCTGACCCCCGCCGTTCCCATTCACGGTACCGCCAGTATTGATGAAAGTGCCGTTCCTGGCATCGGCAGTGTCGAAAAAGTTAGTCAACCCGGCCCCGCCACCGCTGACGGTGCCGCCCTTACTGGTAAGGGTGCCATTACCGGCATTCGAGCCGGCGAAGAAATAGGTCGCCCCACCTCCCGCGCCGGACGCGGCGCCACCGTTGCTGACAAAGACGCCACCGCCTGCCGTGGAGGTGTCGGAGAAAAATGTGTTTCCGCCGCCCGCGCCATTCACCGTCGAGCCTGCGTTGGTAAACGCCGTGGAGATTCCAGCGGTCGCATTGTTTAGAAATTGGATAAGCCCGGCATTACCAGCCCCATCCACGCCAACGGCGAAGTTCTGCGTGATCCCGGAATTGTTGGTAATCCCGACGCCGCTGATGGTCAGTGTGAAAGCCGGGCTAGCGGTGGTGGTGAATGCACTGGCGCCGGCGTTAAAGATGATGCTGTTCACTTCCGTGTTAAGGGAAAGGAAGACGCCATTTATATTGGAGATGGCGAACGTCGCTGTGTCGCCGGGCCCATTAGGAGCGCTCGCCGGCGTCCAATTC
>JBBRYI010000019.1:0-48643 GCA_038237805.1 Chthoniobacterales bacterium
CTCAGAGTAACGAATGCGTTGCGGGATATTGCTTCCAATAACACTCCTTGTAATGTCTCGCACCATTCGTGGAGTCGGAGCCGGAGTCGCCAATGGAGTTAATCCCATTGGGTCGGTCTTATCGAGTGGATCATTGGCGCAGTAACGATACAGATTGTAATCGCCCGCATCGAAGCCTTTGGGATCTTCGCTCATGAAGCGGCCTATGCTCGTATGATAGGCCCTCGCTCGATACTCGTAGAAACCAAGCTGCGGGTTCAGCTCGCGCCCAGTAAACAGGAAGTGGTTCCTAATCGCACTGGAACTAAGCACAGCACCACCAGCGTTCTTGATCGTGGGAGCGCCAAAGGCATTGTAGCGATACTGCTCCAGGATTTGTCCCTGTGCGCCGGTTATGACACTGTCATTACCGTTTCGATCCGGCAGCGGAAAATTGGCCGCTCCGTTATTGGCCCAGCCCACAATCTCATCGATGCCCAGACCGTAAACGATGTGGGAAGTTTCCTTCCCCGTGGCGTCATACTCGGCGATCCAATGTTCCCCATCAAAGAGGTAGTAATTGTTCGCCGTCGTCGCGCCATTAGTAACCAAGGTGCGGTTCACACATCGGCCCAAGCCATCGTAGTAGTAATGGTAGGAGTAACCGCCGTAAGTGGCCGAAGCCAGATAGCTGTCGCCGTAGTAACCATAGGCTACTCCATTGTAGCCGGCGATTTCGTGTTCGCTCCCGTTGGTCACCGTGCTATTGCCCACCTGGGTATATTGATTCAGGTTATTGACGCTATAACCAGCCATGGAACGGTTGCCGGCGTTGTCCCAACTGAAATTTTCTCCTTTTTGCGCATTAACCCAGGCGCTCCCATTCCAGCTCAAGCCATACCAGCACCCGATGATCTCCCCCGCGAGATTATAACGAAAAGAATCACGCCGGCTATCTTCTGCGCGATTCACGTCAGTCAACCGATTCATCAGATCGTAGGTGTAAGTCTCGCACGAGAACCAGCCCCGCGCGATCTGGTTGGTCGGCACATCGATGTCGCGACGCGTGATCCGGTTAATATTATCGGGATAATAGATTACGCTCGTCCCATTGAGCCAGTTCATTCTCCGAGTCACGTTTGAAGCCGCGTCGTAGTAGTACTGATAATCGGTGCTCGAATCACCGACGTACTGGATTTTTTCCATCCGTCCCATGCCATCGAAATTGAACCAGAAGTCGTAACTACCGGCAATGTAAAGCCGATAAGGCTTGTTGTCTGCCCGGTAACGGTAGATAAGCTGTTTGCTGCCGAAGTTACTCGGCACATTCTTAAATGCCTCTGTGTCGGTTTCGAGACGACCCGCTTCGTCATAAGTGCGCGTGACCGTGGTAACCCAGTTATCGGCCTTTGTGAGGTGGCCAGCGGCGTCGTAGGTAAAATCAATCCAGTCGTAGGTATTGTTAGAGTCCACTGTATTCGGTGGTGAGCTGGCGCGTTTGCCTAACCGCATGGACTTCTTTCTATCCCGTGCATCATAGTTAAATGTTCGAATCAAGTTCGGGTCAAGGGTTTGATGCACGATCATGTTGTGAGCGTCATCGTAAGTCCAGACCTGTTGCTGCGAGGTATCGGGATACCACATTCGCGCCTTCAAATCCGAGGGATCATAAGCGAAAGTGGTAACCTGTCCTTTGGGGTCGGTTACGGTATGCACCGTGCCGGATGGATTGTAATCGAAAGTGGTCGTAAGGAAGGTTGCCGGGCTGGCGTCTTTCGGGACGGTATCGGTCAGGACTCGATGCATCTCATCGTAGGTCTTGCTTTCCACGGTGTTATCGGGTCGCGTGATACTGGTCACGTTACTGGCGTCATCGTATCCCCACCGGGTAATGCGGCCCTGGGGATTGGTTGTGCTGGTCTTGCGATTGCGCGAATCGTAAACGGTTTTCGTGTTGTAGGCGGGATCGCCCAAGCCGGAGCCGCGAGGATCAGTAACATCGGTTAGATTGCCGTTGGCATCGTAGCCATAGTAGGTGGTCGCGGCTACGACAGTCCCGTAGCCGTCGGTTTTGGCGCTTAGCCGCAGATTGGCATCATAGCTGTTCTGCGTTTTAACCGCGCTGGAGGTGTTTGCGCCGGTGGTTTGTAAGCGCAGGCATTTGGGGGTGTAGGTATAAGCTGAAGAAGCCTGGCTTGCCGTACGGTAATCGTAAGTTGTAGTGGAGTTTGGGACAAGATTTGTAGGAGGTAGTTGGACGCTGGCGAGTCGATTATAATCATCGTATGTGTAGGTTGTCCTATACCCGAGCTCATCGGTTTCGCTAAGCTTGTTGCCGTAAACGTCATAGGTAAAGGATTGCGTCGTCCCTCCCGCGATTGTGCCATCGTGCGTGTCGTTCACATGGGTAATTTTGGTAACTAAGCCGCGGCCGCTAATGACAGCGCTATTACTCGATCGATCATACTCATAGACAGTTGTGCGGTTTAGCTGATCGGTGATTTTCCAGAGGCGATCCATCCAGGGATGATTCAAGGGGTAGTAGACGAAAGTCATTTTCCCAAGTGTAGAATTTGCGGCCGGATGCGTTGAACTGCTCGTGGGATTCCATAAGGTCATAAGGAGGCCTCGATTGTCGTAATCGGCGCATTCAAAATAGCCATTTTTCCGCCTGTGCACAGTCACTTGTCCGAAACCATTATAAGAGAAAGTTTCGTAGGCGGTATCGGGGTAATCGATTCTCGTTATGCGATTCAGTGTGTCTCGTGTATAGGTCGTCTTTCGTCCCAATTCGTCGGTCACACTGGCTACATGGTAGGGATAATAATTATTCGAATAACTGTAATCGATATGTTTGCCGTCAGGATGAGTAATGCGTGTTGGTCCACCTGAAAGCGCTTCATTCGTGTAAAGCGTCGTTCCATTATTACGATCAATGAATTTATTGAGGTATTTATTGTTATCGTAATCAAAATGTTCTTCCACGCCCTTGTAATCTTGCTTCCACTTTAGGAGTGGAGTCAGTCCAACGTACTCGAAACCAAGACCGCACTGCGGACCGTCTCCCCGCGTTTCGGTAGGATTGGTGCGATCACCGGGCGAAACGAAGCTGGAAACCGATACGTCGCCTCCAATGTGTTTTTCAGCGGAAATCTCGCCAGAATATTTAGCGTTACCTATGGCAGGATACTCATACTGAATCGCTCGCATTGCTCCCTCAGCACGGGGGTCTTGCGCGGTCTTCAACACTGTCACCTGACCGGTACCAGTTGCACCAGGAGTATCATAATCTTTAGTTATAGCCGCTGTGTAAGTATAGGAGGCAAATGTACCGTCACTATAATCCGCTCGAGTGAGTGCGTTGTAATAAGTAGCTCCATTTACCATGCCCCAGGTAAACTGAACCCATTGGCCATCGCTGGAGGTTACTTTGGTGATTATGCGATCGGTCAAGTCATAGCTGAATGTTAACGAGCGATTGCTTGAATCGATCACCTTTTTCAAGCGAATTTCCCAGGTTTTCGTTCCATAATTCTCGTACTGCAAGATAGTCCTTTGACCATGCGAATCCGCGACCCACTGAGGCTGAAATGTGTCAACCCAATACTGGTCGGTACCGGAAGTCTCTGACGTACGATCAAAGTGGACAACGCTACCATCCTCCAGGTAGAGGTCGGCGGTGCCGTGGCTCGGATCAGCTTGCTGATGCGGATCGTTATGAACAAAAAGACGTTCTTTTGTTCCTTTGGAAGAGCGCCAGGCCCCCTCACCCGGCATCGTCGACGTATCGGGTGGGTGGAAGTATAGGACGCGACCATCAGGCATGTAGGCTATGTATGGTTGATTTACACTGGCGTAAGGTCTTCCCAAAAGCTGCCAGGTATAAGAGAAGCTCCAACCCGAGAGGTGGGATGAATAAGTTCGAATGAAGTTTAGCCCGCCACCAGCAACTGATGCCGTAACCGAAAGATCATGAACTTTGCGTCGGACTGAGCCAGTCCATGCGTCATAGCCACACCCGGTCGTAATAATAGTGGAAACATCCGAATTCACGGTAGGCGAGGGTTCCTGCGCTGAGGATCCAGCAGCGGCGGCACCGGTTTGGGCTGATTGCGCAGCGAATAGCGAACCGGCATAGATTGAACTATATGAACCCGGTGAAGTTAATGCGTCATCTCCCCCGTTCGGCTGGAAGGATGTTAGTCCCTGATCGTACGCGGTATTGTCGTTAGGCGCGGTGTCAGGGTTCACTGGCGGATCGGGGATTACTGCATTGTCTGAAGTGACGACAGTCACCAAGGGAACATAGGGAAACCACGGTGGCGGTGGTTGAACAGTCGGCAACGTACCGTCATTCAAAGGATTCCAATTGATATCTGGTGCCGGAAAAATTCCATTCCCGTTACCTCCGGGCGGAGAAGTTGGGTTTGGATCGGTAGAATCGTCTGGAATAGGCGTAGGATCTGGCAAGCTCGGTAGGGAAGCTGGTGGAATCCAACTATCAGGGCCAGGAGTTGGAGTGGGGGTCGGAGTTAATCCGGGTGGCGGTGTGGGTACGCCAATCGGATCCGATGCGGCAAGGCGAATGGTTGCGAAAAGGTTAACGCTAGCAAAAAGTGCCAGCCCCGTGAGAACTGGAGAGCATTTCACAGAAGCGATGTCTAACAAGAGCGGTGGCAGGACCGCAAGGAATATTTTGGGACGGACGAAAATTCGATGGCGAAAGCGGACTGAAGAATAGGGGTTGGTCCCACTTACATCCAAGACCATGCTGAATTCTTGTTGCAGTAGTGATTAATACATTTTCCGGCATGTTGCCCGAAGGGTTTGAGTTGGCAAGGACCCCGACTTGTTAGGTTGGTTTGAGTAATAAAGGTCACGCTAAGTAAGAAGGGCGATCAGAAAGCGAAGGAAGACTGCAACGTTGCCACGCGCTGAGCGAAGATCATGGCGAGTGCGGCACTGTGTCTTGGATGTTGGTGAGCTAAGAGAATGCTCACGTTCTGGATGGCGGCGATCAAGCAATCCTGGATCTGTTGGCGCAAGAGCCGCCGCCAGAGCGCGCGTTTGAAGTGATTGTGTTAAGGGCATCAGCAAAACTGCGCTCGATCAAGTGTTGGCGGCGTTTGCGATTGCGCTGCGCGAAAGTTGCGGGCGGACCAGTCGGACATCGGCGTCGCAATCTTTTTCTGCTCGCGCTCTTTGGTTTGGTGGTAGCTGCCGCTGCCGTTTGAAAATTACAGCGCCGATAAAGAAAACGCGTATTTCACGGACGGAATCCAGGATGACATTTCTGACCAACCTCGCGAGGATCAGCGATCTCAAAGTGATTTCCCGTACTTCGGTGATGTCTTATCGCGGAAGTCCAAAGAGCATGCGGCAGATTGCGAAGGTCCTGGGCGTGAGCACAACTTAGAGGGAAACGTGCAGCGCGATCAAAATCGCGTGCGGTAAATGTGCAATTGATCTACGCTCAGAACGACAGACATTTGTGGGCGCAAATTACGATCGCGAGCTGACCGGTGTGTTTGCGATTCAGAGAACGCCGGAAACTCCGGACCCAAATGGAACAATCCTGTTGACCCGTTACAACTACGAGATGTTTCGAAGAAATTTTGCGCAACTGCTTCCGGAAACGAAGGACGCTTTTGATGGTCCTATCCTGAGCGTGAGTCGCGCGCGCATCAGCGTGAAGTGCGGCGATGCTGATATGGCGCTCAGAATTCTCGAACGTTCGCTTGAGATCTCCGCCGGTATCACGGTGCCGGAGCTTCAGGCGGATCCAACGTGGGATCCGTTGCGCAACAATCCGCAATTTCAGCAAACACTCGTCAAACACAGCGGCGCACCGGCGAAATGAGAATTCGCGACTTGGCGCTCGCGCTGCTGATTTCGGTATGCGCGTTTCAGGCGAAAGCCGAATGGGCCATCGTTTCCTCGGAAGAAGTTTCAACGAACGCGTCTGGTCGACATGTTCGCGTCGCGATGGAGGAAAGTGAGAGCGGCGCTCGCGCGCAATTGCATTTCGCGCTTTTCGATAATCGTAACGCGACTCTTCGAGTGATCGATCAGCCTAACAAAGATCTCGCTAGCGTGATGGAAAGCGAGCGCTGCCTGGCCGGAGTAAACGGCGGGTATTTCGCTCCCGATTATGCCCCGGTTGGGCTGCTCATCAGTAACGGCCGGACGATCGCACCACTGCGCAAAGCGCGCCTGCTTTCGGGAGTTGTGTCCGTCATGAAAGGGCGCACACGATTGCAACGCGTTTCCGAATTTTCGATGAAAGGAAAAATTACCGAGGCGTTGCAGTGCGGTCCCTTTCTCGTCGATCACGGTCGCACTGTCGCCGGCCTCGATAATTCGCGCGTCGCGCGTCGAACATTTGTCGCGACGGAAAGCGGTAATGGAATCGCGCTCGGTTTCTGTTCGCCTGTTTCTCTTGCGCAGCTTTCTCGCATCCTGATCAGCGGGAAGATCGCGGGCGAGGGCAAGATCGACCGGGCTCTAAATCTCGACGGCGGATCTTCGAGCGCCTTTTGGTTTCGAGATGGAAATGAACCTTTTTCAATTCCCGAACAAAAAACAGTCCGCGATTTTGTTGGTGTCGGACTGAAATAAAGCGTTGTCATCCCGAGCGAAGCGAGGGACCTCCCATTTGCAGATTCGATGTGCAGTATCTGACGGCAATCATCCAGCTTGCGTGAGATCCTTCGTTTCGCTCAGGATAACCGGTTATGCGTACGTTCGGTCGTTTCAAAAAGGTGGAGCATTTTCTTTACGGCGAAGTACGTGGCAACGAGGTGCACGTTCTCGCGCAACCATACTGGCTTGGACTGGAATTTACCGGTGAAGTCCACTCGTTAGGCGATTTGCAGATCGACGTGCCCGTCGCCCCGTCGAAATTGATCGCCGTCGGTTTGAATTACGCGGATCACATCGCCGAAATGAAGCGCACTCCGCTCGGCACGCCCTTGATTTGGTTTAAGGCGCCAACTTCACTTCTGCCGCATAACGGCACGATCGAGATCGCATTTCCCGAACATCAAACCGACTTCGAAGTCGAGCTCGCAGTCGTCATTGGGAAGCGCGCAAAAAATGTCAGCGTCGAAAATGCACTCGATTATGTCTTTGGCTACACCATCGGCGAAGACATCAGCGATCGCGATCTCCAGAAAAGCGAGAAGCAATTCGCGCGTGCCAAGTCGTTCGACACGTATACGCCGGTTGGTCCGTTCGTTTACGCCGATACCGACGTAACCGATTTGCGCATCGAGCTGCGGCAAAACGGTGAGGTAAAACAAAATGCGCGCACAAGCCAAATGATATATCCGGTGGCTGAAATCGTTTCGTTTGCGAGTCACGGAATAACCCTGCTACCGGGCGATATGATTTTGACCGGAACGCCAGCCGGCGTGGGTCCGATTCGCGCGGGAGATCAGTTGCAGGCAACGATAGGCGACTGGCCGCCATTGCAGAATTTGGTGAGCGCCGCTGCACGGTAATTAATTATTCTTAGAAATTCAGGGGGGTCGCCTACATCCCTCCGGGACGCTGAATCCGAAGTAAATACGCGGCGTTGCAAGAAAAAATGCGTCGCGCCAGAGAAAGGTGAAAAGTTTTGCTGGACTCAGAACGATCCTCTTTGGGATAAAGAGTTTAGAAACCTGTCACCGGAACTCGAGCCGGTAAATCAACCCAACTATGAAAACACTCTTAACTGCCTGCCTCTGTTCCACCGCATTCGCGCTGACTGTCTTCGGTCAAACCCCCTCCACGTCTGCACCACCGTCGCAACTCGCGCCGCCTACAGGGATGACCCCAGCCGCTCCCGCACTAGGAACGCCGGCCTCAACCTTACCAACGACTACTAACCCCGCTGCACCCGTGAACCCGGCTGTGCCGCCGGCACCCGGTCAACCGGGAATGCAACCGCCGCCGGGGACGATGCCGAGTCCAGGCGCCTCAGTTCCAGTGACGCTGGAATCGCCCGCTCCGGGAATGCCCACGACGGCTCCGGCCGCGGCGAGCGCAAGTCCAACGGCTACGCCCGCCCCAACACCCAAACCGGGGTTGTTCAGTTCTAATTTCCTGATCGATAATTTTAAAAAGGGCGGCCCGATCATGTGGCCGATTTTGATCACCACAATCGTCGCCCTCACCGTCGTGCTCGAGCGACTGTTCTGGTGGCTCGGCCGCTGGATGAAGCGCGATCCAAAACGGATCGAAAAAGTTTTCACCGCGATCGAGAATGGCGATGTCGCCGAAGCCTCGCGTCTATCGCGCGGTTCGCGCGATCCGGTGCTGCGAATGATGTGGAACGGACTTAACCATCAGCACGCATCGCTGCAGGGCGCGTTGCAGGTGGCCGCGGGCATCGAGATCAAGCGAGCAGGACGCTTCCTCGTCGTCATGGATACGCTGGTCACGCTGGCTCCGTTGCTCGGTCTGTTGGGAACGATCACCGGTCTGATTCGATCGTTCAGCTTCCTCGGCAACGAAGAACTCGCCGTGTCGGCGGTCACCGGCGGTATCGCGGAAGCACTCATTGCAACTGCGTGCGGTCTCGGGATCGCGATTTTCGCTTTGATTCCGTTTAACTTTTTCACGTCTCGGGTGTCTAACTTAGAGTTCGAACTGCAGACCGCAGCGACGAACTTGGAAGTGATGTTGGAATCGAACGCAAAAGCGAAACAGGAAGCCGAGATGGCGACAACGCCTACGCGCGCGTGACAAAACAATGAGATTCGCCTCTCCCATACCGCACAAGAAGGCGCGGATTGAGATCATTCCGTTGATCGACATCATGTTCTTTCTTCTCGCCAGTTTCATGATGGTGAGTTTGAGCCAGGTGCACATGAAAGGGATGAAGGTAGAATTGCCCACCGGCGTCTCCGGCGAAACGCAATCAAAACGAGATTACATCAGTCTCTCGGTCGATCGAGACGGCTTCTTTTATTTCGACAAGGAGAGGATGGATCTTGAGAAGCTGACCCAAACCTTGCAACAAGTGCATCAAACCGCGCCCGACGCCAAGGTGTTCGTCCGCGGCGATCGCGAATCTATTCACGGCAACGTTATTCGTTTGCTCAACATCGTTCGCTCCGCCGGATTTTATAAAATGGCGTTTGAAATCAAGAGCGAGGCCGCTAAGGGCGTGCCTTCGCCAGCGTTTTAAGGAGACAATAATATGCCTCAGCCGCAACTGTATCGACCACCGCCGACCTGGCAGGTGTGGGCTGCTTTTGGCGGCGCGGTTGCCATCATGTCCATTTCCGTTGTGATCGCTGGAATTCACCCAGAGCCACCGCCGGTGGAGGATTTGTCGCAGATTCCCGAAGCGGTCTCCGCTGTTCTGGAACAGGAGCCCGCACCACCGGAACCAACTCCTCCTCCCGAGGAGCCCGACATTCCACCACCGCCGCCGCCAGAAGCGCAACCGGAATTTCGTGAAGAACAACCAACGCCACCTCCGCAACGACCGAAGACAAAACCCGTCGCTCAGCAGCCTATTCGTCGGGTGACTTCCGGCGCCGCCGGCCCCGTCTCCATGTCTTCCGCGAAGGCGCAGGCGCTATTCTCGCCCCGGCCCGAATATCCTTATGAAGCTCGCCGCCAGAAACAGACTGGCAGCGGTGTCTGCGTGCTCGTGATCGATCCAGGCGGAAATGTGACCGACGCCTCGATGGCGTCGAGCACGGGCAGCACTATTCTCGACAATGCCACAATGTCTGCGTTTAAGCGGTGGCGCTTCAAACCGGGCGTCTTCACCAAGGTGCGCGTCCCGATTACTTACACGCTCACCGGCGCACAATTTTAGTTCGCTTATGAAAGTCGCTTCACCACTTCCCAAAAAACACGCCCGCATCGAGATCATTCCATTGATTGACATCATGTTCTTTCTCCTCGCGAGCTTCATGATGGTGAGTCTCAGTCAGACCCACATGAAAGGCATTCGGGTCAATTTGCCGGCGCCGAGTGCGCAACCGCAAAATCCGTTGTTAAAAGATTTTGTGGCCATTCGCGTGAGCGCGGGCAACAACGTCTACTTCGACGGAGCGATGGTTTCGGAAGGCGAAGTGCTGCCGCGTCTTTACCAGCTGCACCAAGCCAATCCCGACATTAAGGTTTCGCTCAGTGCGGAAGAGCAAGCTCTACACGGGGATGTAATCGCTGTCCTCGACCACGTCCGCTCGGCCGGCATCAAAAAGATCGGCTATCAAATCAAAGCGGCGGCTCCGCACTAATTGAGTCGTTAGGCAAATACGGTTGCATCCGCCGCAGCCGTTCGCGTAACGCCACTACGGCCCGCGCGCGATGGCTCAGGTGGTTTTTCAATTCTGCCGGCATTTCGGCAAAGGTGTGATCGAATCCCGCGGGAACAAAGACCGGATCGTAGCCGAACCCATCTGCTCCTCGCGGCTCTTCCGTAATGTTCCCTTCAACTGAACCTTCAACGGTATCGATCAATTTTCCGCGGCGCGCGATGGCGAGGACGCAACGAAAACGCGCACGACGCGATGGCGTTGGAGAAAGCGCTGCTAGTTCACGAAGTAACTTTTCGACATTCTGCTCGTCCTTCGCGTTGTTGCCGGCATAACGAGCCGAGAAAATTCCCGGCGCGCCACTAAGCGAATGAACTTCCAGTCCGGAATCGTCCGCAATCACCAGACCGCTGATGTTTTTCGACGCGTTAATCGCTTTCGTCGTCGCGTTTTCGGCAAACGTCTGACCATTCTCGGCTTGAGGTGCAATCTCGGGATGCGCCCTGAGATCAACGACCTTAAACTCTCCGCCCAACAACTGCGCAAACTCGCGGGTCTTATGCGCGTTGTGCGTCGCGATGATTAGGCGCTGCATGTTTGACAGGAATTTAACTCGATTAGCTTGAGCGGAAACGAATTCAAACGAATCCTGTCTTCTTCATGAGCGAGCGGCGTAAACCTTATCCATTCGACCGGATCGATCCGAAGTGGCAATCGATCTGGGAAAAACGGCGCGCATTTCATACATCGAACCGCGGCGAAAAAAATTTCGATCCGACTAAACCAAAATTTTATGTGCTCGATATGTTTCCGTATCCGAGCGGGGCGGGATTGCATGTCGGCCATCCCGAAGGTTACACCGCCACCGACATCGTGGCGCGCTACAAACGGCTGCGCGGCTTCAATGTTCTCCACCCCATGGGCTGGGACGCGTTTGGTCTGCCGGCGGAGCAATACGCGATCAAGACCGGCCAGCACCCGGCAATTACAACGCGCGAAAATATTACCAAGTTCAAAAGTCAGCTGCAGCAAATCGGTTTCTCCTACGATTGGGGACGCGAAATCAACACAACCAATCCGCGCTATTATAAATGGACGCAGTGGATCTTTTTGAAGATCTACAATTCCTGGTTCAATCCCGAAACGAACAAGGCCGAGCCGATCGCGACCTACCGCGGGAGCGATCCTGATAGCGTGCGACTCGCCTACGTCGCGGAGGTTCCCGTTAATTGGTGTCCGGACTTGGGAACGGTTTTGGCAAATGAGGAAGTGATTGATGGCAAGAGCGAGGTCGGCGGATTTCCGGTCGTTAGGCGACCCATGCGTCAATGGATGCTGCGCATCACCGCGTATGCAGAGCGCCTGATCAAAGAACTTGAAGATCTCGATTGGCCCGAAGGAATTAAACTCCTCCAGCGAAATTGGATCGGTAAAAGCGAAGGCGCCGAAATTGACTTTGCCATTTCAGAAACTGGATCGATCCGACATGCAGATCGGAAACCGGAAAGAAAGCTTCGCGTATTTACGACGCGGCCGGACACGCTTTACGGCGGCACCTACCTCGTCCTCGCGCCGGAACATTCGCTTGTCGATCTAATCGTAACGGAAGAGCAATGGCCGGCGGTGCGAGAATATCGAGAGAAGACCGCACGCAAAAGCGATCTCGCGCGAACTGAGCTGGCAAAGGAAAAGACCGGCGTGTTCACTGGCGCATACGCAATCAATCCGGCTAACGAGCAGAAAATTCCGATCTGGATTGCCGATTACGTTTTGTCAGGCTACGGCACTGGCGCGATCGGGGGCGTGCCCGCGCATGACGAACGCGATCTCGAATTCGCGCGCGAGTTCGATCTGCCGATTGTCGAGGTTGTTCAACCACCCGGTAACGGTTCTCCATTCGGTTTTGTGGGAGAAGGCATTGCAATCAATTCGCCAATCATCGACGGCCTAACTAGCGCAGAAGCGAAAAAGAAAATCACCGCGTGGCTGGAGGAACGCGGCCAGGGCAAACGCGCGGTCAATTACAAATTGCGCGATTGGCTTTTTTCGCGGCAGCGCTACTGGGGTGAACCGTTTCCGATTGTCTGGGAAAATGGGAAACACCGCTCGTTAGGCGAAAGCGAATTGCCGGTCGTGCCGCCGCCGCTGGATGATTTCAAACCGACTGGTACGGGCGAACCGCCGCTGGCCAAAGCAAAAGATTGGATTCGCTATTCCGATAACGCGCTGCGCGAAACTAACACCATGCCGCAATGGGCGGGCTCCTGTTGGTATTATTTAAGATTTTGCGATCCGCAGAACGACAAACGTTTCGTCGGCGAAGAAGCTGAGCGCTATTGGATGGGCGGACCGAAACCGGGCGGTGTCGATCTTTACATCGGCGGAACCGAACACGCGGTCTTGCATCTGCTATACGCGCGGTTCTGGCACAAGGTTCTTTTCGATCTTGGTTATCTTTCCAAATCGGAACCATTCCAGCGGCTCGTTAATCAGGGGATCATTCTCGGCGAAGACAATCGCAAGATGTCAAAGAGCCTCGGCAACATCGTCGGGCCCGATGAAGTGATCGAGAACTACGGCGCGGACGCGTTTCGTTGCTACGAGATGTTCATGGGCCCGCTCGAACAAATGAAGCCGTGGAGCATGAAAGGCGTGGAAGGTGTGTCACGATTTCTCGCGCGCGTCTGGCGGTTAATGATGGAAGAAAACCAGGCCGGCGAATGGATGCTCTCAAACGAAGTGGGCGAGATCGATTGCGACAAATCACAAATAAAACTCATTCATGCGACAATCAAAAAAGTCACCGGCGACATTGAGACGTTGTCCTTCAACACCGCCATCGCGCAGATGATGGTTTTCGTAAATGCATTTACAAATGTCGCTGCGAAGCCAGTGAACGCGATGCGCGCGCTCTTGGTTTTGCTCAATCCGTTTGCGCCACACCTCACATCAGAATTGTGGGAAACCCTAAATGCGAAGTTTAACGACGTGCGCGGCGACATTACCGAACAGACCTGGCCGAATTACGACGAACGGTTTCTCGTGGAAGATGAGATTGAGATCGTTGTGCAGGTGAATGGAAAATTGCGCGACAAGTTGGCCGTAGCGCTCACGGCGACCGACGCCGAAGTCGAAGCCGCCGCGCTTGCTTTGCCGAAAATCGCGACCTTACTCGCGGGGAAAAACGTCCGCAAAGTCGTGGTCGTGCCGAAAAAGCTTGTTAACATCGTAGCGGCCTAACTACAGCACGATATGTGGAAGGAATTTAAAGAATTCGCAGCCAAAGGGAGCGCGATCGATCTCGCCGTTGGCGTGATCATTGGCGCGACCTTCGGTGGCATCGTGACTTCTCTGGTCAAAGACATTTTGATGCCCCCAATCGCTATGTTGACTGGTGGCCTGGATTTTTCTAATAAGTTCGTCATTCTCAAAGACGCGCCCGGCGAACCATTCCATACGGCGGCAGACGCGCTGAAAGCCGGCGCGATCACTTGGAATTACGGCAACTTTGTTACGTTGCTGATCAACTTTTTTATCATCGCCTTCTGCATTTTTCTGGTAGTGAAGGCGATCAACAAAATGAAACGGCCCGAACCGAATTCCGATCCGGTCGTGAAAGATTGCCCGGCCTGCGCGATGTCGATTCCCTTCAAAGCGAAACGTTGTCCGCACTGCACGACCGAGCTCGCAGCTCCGACGTAAGCGCGATTAGTTACCGTTCAGCCGCAGAACCCGCTGCGGTGTGCACACCCAGACACGGTTGGTTTCGTCCCGCGACCAGGGAGTCCCAGCTGCCCACGGCGAAAATGCCGGCATGATCCAGCACCGCTCTTGTTGAACAAACGCGGGCAATTTCAAGTGCAGTCCGGCGCCGTCGCTCACTTTCCCCGCAGGATGGTGATGTCCGACGATTTGGATCAATTTCGATCCCAGGACGGCACAATGACCGTGATGAAAATGAAATTCATTGGACGACCAGGAATCGAAAAGTTCAATCGTTCCATTTAATTGGCGATCGTGATTCCCACCAATCACGATCACCTCGCAAAGTGCGCGGATTTGTTCGAGAAGATCGCGCGCTTCGAAACGCGCCGTTCCATCGTGCACAAGATCGCCGAGGATAATGAGGCGCTCGGGCTGGTAATCGGCCAGAAGGTGCAGCAATCGCTCCGTGATTGAGTCCATTCCCCAGAAGGGAACCAGCCACCCTGCGGCGCGTCGGCTCAGTTCGTACCCGAAATGCAGATCAGCGATGGCGAGCCACTTTTCGCGCTCGTGAAAAAGCGCAAGCCGACCGTCCAAGAGCACATTATTTGCTACAAACACCTGACTGGACGCTAAAAATGGCATGATTAAAACAACTGGCCGGTCGGAAATTATCGCTTGCGCGATGCAGCTTCAATCGCTATTAGGCCGCTGACTCGCAAATGCCCTATCTTTCGAGATTTGCGTTTGCGTTGGGCCTGGCCGCTCTCATGGCCAGCTGTACCACGCAAACAAATACACGATCACCTTCCGCCGGTGTTTCTGGATTACACCGGATGGCTAAGGTGCGAACGACTGCGTACACGCACACCGAGAAAGGTGGCCGTCATACCGCTATCGGCACGCGGCTTTCAGGCAAAAATGTGCAAAGCGCTGCCGCCGATTGGTCGCGCTTCCCCCTCGGGACGAAATTCCGCATCATCGATACGAATGAGATTTTTCAAATCGACGATTACGGGACCGCATTAATCGGGACGGATACGATCGATCTTTACAAAACGAACCGGCTTGCCATGCGAAAATGGGGCGTGCGCCACGTCGATATCGACATTCTTAAATGGGGTTCGGAGGCGCAAAGCCTCCACGTCCTCGCTCCCCGTGCACGCATTCGCACCTGCCGGCGCATGATCGTCGCGCTGCAGGAAAGAGCCCGCACCCAGGCAACGGTGCGAACTTTTTGACATTCGCTCGCTCGTCGGCGCATTTTCCCACGCATGAAAATTTTTGTAGTGGGCGGCGCGGGCTATATCGGAAGCGTTTGTGCCGAGCTCCTGCTTGACGAAGGTCACGAAGTTTTTGTCTTCGATAATCTGACAGAAGGGCATCGTCGCGCGCTTGATGCGCGCGCGCGTTTTATCGAGGGAGACTTGAGCGATCGCGAAAAAATCACATCCGCTCTTCGCGAAGCCCGGCCCGATGGCGTCATGCATTTCGCGGCCAACGCACTCGTCGCAGAATCGATGGAGAACCCATCGAAATATTTTCGCAATAACGTGGGCAACGGAGTGAATCTGCTCGATGCCATGCTGGAAGCCGGTGTCAATCGCTTCGTCTTCTCATCGACCTGCGCGACCTTCGGACTGCCCGAGCGCGTGCCCATCGATGAGACCGCGCCGCAGCAACCGGTAAATCCTTACGGCGAATCGAAGCTCGCCTTCGAAAAAATTCTGCGTTGGTACGACGAGATTCACGGACTGCGCTTTGTTTCGTTGCGCTATTTCAACGCCGCGGGCGCATCGGAAAAATTTGGTGAAGATCATCGCCGTGAAACCCACCTGATTCCTAATGTGCTGAAGGTTGCTCTCGGGGAAAAACCGGACGTCGAAATTTATGGAACCGATTACGAGACCCCGGATGGCACCTGCATTCGCGACTACATTCATATTCTGGATTTGTCTCGCGCTCATATTCTCGCGCTCGATGCCAAACAGAGCGCTTACTACAATCTCGGCAGCGGCGGAGGTGCAAGCGTGCGCGAAGTAATCGACTGCTGTCGTAAAATCACCGGAAAGAAAATTCCGATCGTAGAAAAACCGCGACGTCCCGGCGATCCCCCGCGACTTATCGCCGCTTCGGAAAAAATAAAACGCGAACTGGGCTGGCAACCTAAATTTCAATCCCTCGATGCAATCATTGAGAGCGCATGGAAATGGCACCAGAAATTCCCGCGCGGTTACGAAGATTAAAAGCAGGAGGGACCTCAGTGTCCCGACTCTGTACTTTCAAACCTCCCAGTCGCCGCACTGAGGCGGCACCACATTTGCAAAGCCAAAAGAAAAGCGCTCGCGGAAACACGTTCCGCGAGCGCTTCGAATTCTTCGAGACTAACTAAAACCGACCCTCGTTAGGGCGTGGTCGTCGTAGTCGTGGTTTCCTTTTTGTAATACGAAAGCGGCTTCGTCAGCGTTACTTTCGTAATGACCATGCGATCGCCATCTTTCACGTAAGTATACGTGACTGGCATGTCGGGCTTGAGGATCGACCATTCAACGGTCTTTCCTTCCGGATCGACGATGGTGGTGCTCTTGTTGTAGTAATACTTCACCGGTTCGGCGCTCGTCTCGCTACGAAACGAGATATAATCCGAGCCCGGCGTGTAAGTCGTGATCGTGCCCGAGCCGTTCAATGTGCTTGTGCTGGTGCTGGCCGAAACGCCAGTCGATCCCGCCGTTGTTGTGGTGGTGCTTGTTTCCTGGGCGAAAGCCGTGCTCAACGCGACCGCGCAAGCCACTCCGCCAGCCAATAATTTAACTAATGTTGTTTGTTTCATAATTGTCCTTTGCTGTTGTTAAACGGATGCTTCCGTCGTGAATGATCCGACTGTGTGAAGACGGAATTTATTCAACCGCAATCAGACTTCGTAGCTTGCATCCGGCGCGGCTGCATCGACGCTCCCACCTTGCAAAAACGTAATCCCTACTGATGCAGCCGCTTCCCGGTTTTCGCGATTTTTTGCCGAACGATTGCGCGTTTCGGAATTACCTCTTCGCGCGTTGGCGTGAAACGGTCCGTCGTTACGGTTTTGTCGAATGGGACGGACCGATTTTGGAACCGACCGAGTTCTACAAAAAAAAGAGCGGCCCCGAAATCGTCGCCCAGCTTTTCAATTTTACCGACAAAGGCGAACGCGAAGTCGCCCTCCGACCGGAGATGACGCCGACGCTGGCGCGCGTGGTTGCCGCGCACGAGCGAGAATTTCGCAAACCACTCAAGTGGTTCTGCATTCCGCAATGTTTTCGTTACGAAAAACAACAGCGCGGCCGACTGCGCGAACATTTTCAGATTAATTGCGACATTATCGGCGACGACTCGTTAGGCGCGGACGTTGAAACGATTGCACTCAGCATCGATCTGCTGCGCGCGTTTGGATTACAGGAAAATGATTTCGTTGTTCGCATCAGCGATCGGGAGTTCTGGATCGATTTATTACGCCAGGAAAAAATCTCCGAAGATCGCTGGGATGAAATTTTGCAAGCTATCGACAAGAGCGAACGCGAGCCGCGCGAAAAAACGGCGGAAAAGCTTGGTTCGTTATCGAAATCCGTTTTTGCAATTCTCGACGGCGGAGGGAAAAGTGAGAAACTCGAACAGATCGTCGAAGGTTTGCGCGACCGCGGACTGGACGGCTTCGTCAAGATCGATCTCGGGATCGTGCGCGGCCTCGCTTACTACACGGGAGTTGTCTTCGAGGCTTTCGATCGTGCGGGAAAATTTCGGGCACTCGCGGGCGGCGGACGCTACGACAATCTCATTGCGCAATTAAGCGATGGCGCTGTCTCGATGCCGGCCGTTGGGTTCGCCATGGGCGATGTGGTCCTTGGCGAATTGATCGCTGCCACTCCGGCCGCCCACGAGCGCGCGGGAGCTGCGAGCACGCAGGAAAAAAACATCGATGTTTATGTCGTCGTGGCGAAAGAGGAACGGCGTCGCGACGCACTCACGCAAGTTCAAGCATTGCGCGATCACGGTTACCGCGTCGATTTCTCACTGACCCCGGCCAAAGTCGGCAAACAGTTTCAAGCTGCCGAGCAACTCGACGCTCGCATCGCTGTTTTATTCGGCGACGAATGGCCGCAGATTGCAGTTAAGAACCTAACGACTGGAGATCAGATGCTTGTCGCAGCGTCCGAACTTCAACCACAAATCGCCGACATCTTATCGCGTTAGATCATGTACAGGACTCATCATTGTAACGAACTGCGTAAAGCCGATATCGGTCGCGAAGTGAAACTCGCGGGATGGGTCGCGGTGCGTCGTGATCATGGCGGAGTCATCTTCATCGACTTGCGCGATCGCGAAGGTCTTACGCAGGTCGTGTTTCGCCCCGAAGAAAATGCAGAAGTAGCGAAGCAATCGCACGCGTTGCGGCCCGAAGACGTGATCCAGGTTTCCGGCAAAGTCGCCCCGCGTTTGCCGGGCACGGAGAATCCAAAATTATCAACCGGTGACATCGAAGTTCTTCCCGATTCACTCACTGTTCTCAATCGCGCGGAAAACCTGCCGTTCCCCCTCGATGCGGAATTGAGCAATGAAGATCTCGAGCTCACGTATCGTTACTTCGATCTGCGTCGGCCGCGTCTGTCGCAAAATATTCGTAGACGTCATCGCGTCACGCAGGCCACACGCGGCTACCTCGATGCGCAAGGTTTCATCGAAATCGAAACACCCATTCTTTCCAAGAGCACTCCGGAAGGCGCGCGCGATTTCCTCGTGCCGAGCCGCCTGATGCCAGGGAAATTTTACGCGCTACCGCAGGCGCCACAGCAATACAAACAACTGCTCATGGTTGCGGGCATGGAAAAATATTTTCAGATCGCGAAGTGTTTTCGCGACGAAGACTTGCGCGCCGATCGCCAGCCCGAGTTCACCCAGATCGACATCGAAGCGTCATTCGTTAGGCCAGAAGATATTTTTGCGCTCACCGAGGGAATGCTCGCGACGATCTTCAAGGCGGCGCGCGAGATCGAGATCAAGACGCCGTTCGACCGCATGACGTATGGTGAAGCGATCAGCACATTCGGAAGCGACAAGCCGGATCGCCGTTTCGGGATGCGTCTGGTCGATCTGGCGGATGTTTTCGCAGCGAGCGCATTCAAAATGTTTCGCGGCGCGCTCGATGCCAGCGGTGTCGTGAAAGCGATCAACGCTAAAGGACTTGCCGGGATCACCATCGGCCAGATCGACGAACTGACTGCGATTGCAAAAACGTTTGGCGCGAAAGGTCTCGCTTTTATCAAGATCGAAAACGGCGAATGGAAATCACCCATTGTGAAATATTTTTCCGCTGAGGAGAAAGAAGCGTTGCGCTCAAGATTGCAAATCGAAGAGGGCGACTGCGTTTTCTTCGCCGCGGACAAATGGGAAATCGCGTGCGAGGTCCTCGGCCGCATCCGGCTGCGCATCGCGGACATTCAAAAACTCACGGAAGAATCGAAGCAACTCGACTTTCTCTGGGTGACCGACTTCCCGCTCATGCAATGGAGTGCTGAAGAAAATAAATGGAACGCCGTCCATCATCCGTTCACGCGGCCAAAAGCGGAAGACTTGCCGCTACTCGATCAGAAAAAGTTCGGCGAGATGCGCGCGGAAGCGTACGATGTGGTCCTAAACGGCGTTGAGATCGGCGGCGGCAGCATCCGTATTCACGAACCCGATCTGCAGAAGAAAATGTTCGCTGCGCTGGGCGTCAGCGAAGAAGACCAGGAAAAAATGTTTGGGCATCTGCTGCGCGCATTTCGCCTTGGCGCGCCGCCGCATGGAGGCATCGCGATGGGCCTCGACCGACTCGTTATGCTGATCTGCGGCGAAGATTCGATTCGCGATGTCATGGCTTTCCCAAAAAATAATCGCGGGCAGGATTTGATGTCGCAATCGCCCGCTGAAGTCGATCCGCGTCAGTTGCGCGAGCTCGGCATCAAGCTGTCGAGCGAGAAGAAGTAGAGAGCGCGCTCGCGCCGTTATGCTCGCGACTAGTCCGGAACAAAACCGCCACTACAAAAGTGACTATGGTTCCGAAGCAAATCCACCAGGGGAATTGCATCTTCGGAAGCCAATCCGGAAGTTCGTACGCCACCGTTCCGAAGATTTTGGCAATGCTGTTAGGTAAGTCGCTCAAAATTGTCACGACGATGAAGCCGGCGATCATGGCGATGAAATTGCCGCGATCGTTTCCGCGCGATTTTGTGAGCATGCCCGCGAGAAAAACGCCGAGCACAGAACCGTAAGTGTAACCATAAATTCCGAGGACGATCGGAATGATGCGCACATTCGGGAGTACGATGACGAAATACGACGTAGTCGAAGCAACGACGATCATCAGAATCGCGAAACCAACTGTGGCCCAACGAACGGCGCGCAAACTGTCTTCATTCGTTGCGTTGCGATTAATGTAAGGTTCGTACCAGTCGCGCGTGAAGCTCGTAGCCAACGCATTGAGCGCGGTGCTGAGCGAACCCATGGCCGTTGCGAAAATTCCGGCGATCAATAATCCGCGCAGGCCGATCGGCATTTCGTAAAGAATGAAATGGCAAAATGTCTCGTTAGGCGATTTCGGCAGGTTCGGATCGAAGTGCGATTGATAATAAACCCACAACAGCAATCCGATGGTCAAAAAGGTGAGCGCGATCGGTATGTCGGCCAGGCCGGAAAGAATGAGCGAGCGCCGGCTGCGGCGAATATCAACCGCGGTCAACATGCGCTGCACCATGTCCTGGTCGGTGCCATGCGTTGCCATGGTGATGAAGGTCGATCCGATCAAGCCGGCGAAGATCGTGTACTCGATTTCAAACATGCCTTTGATTTTGGTCCAGCCGTGTTGCGCCGGATTGAGTCCGGTGGTGATAAAATCGTTGAGATGAAATCCGCCTTTGCGCGCGACGATCTCGTGCCAGCCGCCAGGAATTGCTGAATAGAGCAACGCAACTGCCGCAAGCGCGCTTCCGATCATAATGGAAGCTTGAATGAAATCGGTCCAGACAACGGCCTTGATTCCGCCAAGGGTGGTGTAGATCGCGGTGAGGATAACGATGACTACAATCGCGCCGACATAAATAAGAAGGGTCTCGCTTTGTCCGGGCCGAACGCCTCGAATCATTTCATACGCGAGCGCAAGCGCGATGGCCGCAACATACAAACGCGCACCGGAAGCAAGGACACGCGTGAACATGAAAACAGCGGAGGCGGCATTTTTTGTTCCGACACCAAACCGCAAGGTCAGGTACTCGTAAATCGAGTAAACTTTGTAGTCGTAATACGGCTTGATGAAAATGTAGCTGACGAGAACGCGTGCGATGATCGTACCGAAAGCGAGCTGGATGTAGGTGTAGTTGCGTAGCGCATAACCTTCGCCGGGCGTTCCGAAAAAAGTTCCGGCGCTCGTTTCTGCGGCAATGATGGAGGCGAGCACGGCCCACCACGGAATTTGGCGGCCGCCGAGGGCGAAATCCTCCAGGTTACGTTCCTTCCGGCCCATGCGCAGGCCGATGAAGATGATGACGAAGAAATAGAGGAAGAGAACGCCGGTATCGACGATGAGGCGTAAATCCACGGTGCTTTAGCTGGCAGAAAAATTGCGCGACGGCAAAATGTTTCGCTTACCTCATCGCGCTTGGCGACGCGATGATTTAATGAAAGTGCTATTGAAAAAAATTTCCGCTGAAGAATTCGACCTCGCGCTCACGCTCGGTTCCGGCCAGGTTTTTCATTGGGAAGGCGAGGGCGAAGGCTTTGTGGGTTTGATCGGCGAGAAGGCCGTGTATGCGGAGCAGCGGGGGGCAAAATTGTTTTTTCATGGCGCCGATCGTGAAATGATTGCGCATTACTTCGCGCTCGATCATTCCCTCGCAGAAATTCGCAGATCGTTCCCGCGCGAACCGGTCATGGACGCAGCACGGGATTACTGTCAGGGGCTCCGTATCATTCGTCAGCCGAAATGGGAGTGTCTTGCCACCTTCATTTGTTCCTCGATGAAACAGGTCGCGCATATCCGGCAAATTTCCCGCGCGTTACGGACGCGTTTCGGAAAGGCGCGCAGAATTTTCGATCTCGAACTGTATTCGTTTCCGAACGCGGAACGTATCGCAAAGACTTCCGAGGCGAAATTGCGCACCTGCGCGCTCGGCTATCGCGCGAAGAATCTTCTCGCGACCGCGCGTTTGGTTGCCTCCGGCGAAGTCAATCTGGAGCACTGGAGCGCGCTTTCCGATGACGAATTGCGCGAGCACCTTTGCGAATTGCCCGGTGTGGGAGCAAAAGTCGCAAATTGCGTCCTGCTCTTTGCCTACGAACGACTCGGTGCATTTCCGATCGATGTCTGGATCGAGCGTGTCTTGCGGGAAAAATACTTCGCGCGCAAGAGAAACCCGACATCGCTGAAGCTGAGAGAATTCGCGGCAAACTACTTCGGCGAGCACGGCGGGTATGCGCAGCAATACTTATTTCACCACGCACGTATGGCATCTCGGCGTTCTAGAGTTGGGCATTGAACGCTGATGCCCTGTGATTTGTCAGGAGAACGGAGGTGCGATATGATTCGCCCCTCTTAGAGGGAGCGTAAATTGCTCCAATCTTTACTCATCTCGCCTTTCATCATCTTCTGCCAAGCTTGCTTCGCCGCCAATGTCGACCGCGATCCATCTCTCAGACCGCAATAGCGACAGCCGAAAAGTTCTTTGGGCGATTTTGGCGTCGATTTTTATCCACCTCCTGGTGGCGTTTTCGCTCGCAACTTTTAGCGGCAAGCTCGCGCCGTTACCCGAAGTAGAAGACAAACCGGCAGAGCTCACGATCGTCAATGTGGCGCCAACGCCGGCGCCTGTGCCGAAGAACCCGCAGTTCATGGAGACGGATGAGTCAAAAAAATCCGAGGCTCCCAAAGAAAAAACATTCGAATCCAATGCGAACTCTATCGCGGCCAGTCAAATCCCAGCCACGGGCGAAAGCTTGCTTCCATCGCAAGAGGGAAAAGACCGTCCATTTCCCGATTTAAAAACGCAACAATCTTCGATTGGCTTGGAACCAAAGCCGCCGCAACCTACGCCCGCTCCGTCTGCAATTCCGACTCCTCAGGTTTCGCCGCCGCCAGTGTCGACTCCCACCCCACCGCCTGCAGCCACTCCGCCGCCGGATCAGTTCGCCATGTTAACCGCCACGCCACCTCCGGCGATGACACCTTCCGAGGAACTCGCAGCTTCGCCCACTCCTGAAACTGCGTTTGCCACGCCCGCGCCGCAGCCGACTCCACAACAGCCGGACTCAGCCTACCGCGCCTACAAGGAGCAGACACACATCAGGGGGCGCATTACAAATCGCGGCCAATCGTCGGTGAACGCGGTTGGCACGCCATTAGGACGTTATCAAAAGATCATTTATGATGCGATCGGTTCGCGCTGGCTCTACTACACAAAAAAACAAATGGACCTGGTCTCGATCGGAACCGCGCGCGTTACCTTTTCCATTGACCGCGACGGACACGTCGCGAATCTCAAAATGCTTTCCAATTCCTCTAATGAAGCGTTCGCAAATGTTTGCCTCGAATCGATTCAACAGGCCAAAGCCCCGCCGATTCCCGAGGATGTCGTTGATGTTTTGCCGCCGGAAGGACTAGAGTTCGAGATAGGCTTTACGCTTTTTCCTAACCAATGATTGCACTTCTGCTCGTAGCAGTTCCGGACCTCATGCAAAGCGTGCTCAGCTTTTTCAGCAAGGGCGGCTTGTTCATGTGGCCGCTTCTGATCTGTTCGATGTTCGCGGTAACGACCATCATTTTGCGCGGATTCGCCTTGCGCAGGGCAAATGTTTTGCCGCTCGTGATCGAGAGCGAAATCGAGCGGCTGGTTCCCGGCGGCAGCGCGGAGCGCCTGGCGCGCATCGTGCATCATGACGATTCGGCCCTCGCGCGTATTGTCCGCGTCGCCCTGGCACATTTGCGAGCTCCGCGTGCCGAAAACGTTGAAGCGGTCGAGACGCGCGCACGCCATGAAATGGTTGGGCTCGAGCGTGGACTTATCGTGCTGGAAATTATCACCGGCATCGCGCCTTTGCTTGGCCTCATCGGCGCCGTCTCGGGATTGGTGCACGTTTTTTCCCACCTCGGTTTGAGCAGCGGCACCGCAGATACAAAAGCGATTGCGCTCGGAATTGCCGAGGCTTTAAACGCGACCGTTTTCGGTCTCTCCATCGCCGTGCCCGCGTTGGTCGCGTTCAGTTATTTCTCGAGGAAAATCGAAGTTATGTCAGTGGAGATGGAAACTCTGGTCGTGGAACTGATCACAAAATGTTACTACGGCCGTATCGGGACTGGGGCACAAACACAGCCGCAGCCGGCTCCCATTAAACCCGTGCCCATCGTTCGCACGCCGGTGGCTTGAAGCGAAGCGCGGAGATTGACTCATGAAGTTCGCGGTGCGGAAACGGCGGGCGCCTTCCATCATCATCGTTTCGCTCGTCGATATTCTGACGATTCTGCTCATCTTTTTTGTCGTCTCGACCACTTTCAAAAAAGATCAACCGGAAGTGCAGATCAATTTGCCCGAATCAAAGACGGCCACGAAAGCCCCGGCCGAAACAGAACACGCGATCGTGACCGTTGACGAAAGCGATGCCGTTAAACTCGACAACAAATCGATCAACGTCGATCAACTCGAGACTGCGGTGCGAGATTTGACCGCCGAGCGCCGAGCGACGCTTGTCTTGCAAGCTGACAAGAAAGCTTCGTTCGGCATCATTATTAAGGTGATGGATGCATTGAAGCTGGCGGGCGTGAGAAACTTGCCTGCGTTCACGCGCGGCGAAGAATGAAATTGCCGATTGCGAAGTACGGCGACCCCATCCTGCGCGCCAAAGGCAAACGCGTGGCGAAAATCGATGAGGAAATGCGCGAGCTTGCCTTGAACATGTTGGAAACGATGCATGCGGCGAACGGTGTCGGCCTCGCCGCGCAACAAGTCGGCCGAGCGTTGCAGTTAACCGTTCTCGACATTTCGCACGTCGAGGATCGTCCGAGCATGATGAAGTTGAACGGCGAAGACGTAGATCCGATTGCCTCAATGCCATTGATCTTGATCAATCCGGAACTCAAGCTGGGCGAAAAAGAAATTCTCGGGTCCGAAGGTTGTCTCAGCATTCCGGACATCAACGCGGATGTGATGCGATCTTTCAGCGTAACCGCGCGCGCACAGACTTTAGACGATGAAGAAATCGAAATCGAAGCGAGTGGTCTTCTCGCGCGAGCTTTGCAGCATGAAGTTGATCATCTCAACGGCATTCTTTTCATCGATCGGATCAGTTCCGCGGCGAAGGCAAGTCTGGCGAGTCGATTGAAACGAATGCAGAAAGAGAACAGAATGTAGCTGCCGCCGTCACTGGCGGCAGTTCTTACAGGGTCAATCTCACTCTGCCGCCGGTGACGGCGGCAGCTACATTAAATCATCTTGTAGTCGACGGTGATGGTGCGAAAGAGCAGCGAATCCCGCTGCGCAGAAAAATAAAAGAGCTCGAGCATTGTGCTGCCTACCATCCATTGATAACCGACCAGGGTCTGGATGACGTCCGTATCAGTATCGCGCGAACGCGAGACTAGCTTCCCGACGCCGAACTTCGCATCGAAATAGCGGCGGATTTCTCCCATGCGATCGTTGTAGCGCTCGATCGTCCAATCTTCGTATTCGTATTGCAGCTCGATCTCGACCAGAAATCCCTCGCGAAAAGTAAAGAGCGTTCGTTTTAAGCCGGGCTGGACCAACCCCTCCACCGTCCAGACTTCGTTGTGCTCTTTCTTCTCGCGCGTTACGATTCTCGCTTTCGCGCCTTTGAGCAGTGTTTCCACGCGCCCGGTCAAATCGTTCCACTTGAAACCGAATGGCGGCGGAATTTCATCGAGCGCTTTCGCTGATTCCGAAATAAGAAAAAAGCTCAGCGCCAGTCCGCACCAAAATAATCCTTTCATGCTCTTCTTCAGAAAACTTCCACGCGCCGCGGTGGTTTATGCATCTTTAGAATGCTCCACGATTTGGATCCGATGGCGCGGACAGGATGCAAAGTTGCGCGCGCAGACCGCAAGGTCAACACGCTCGCAGAAACTTCGCGCACGTTCTTCCGAGGGAGATTTCGCGCGCGAGTTTTCGTCAAGTTTTTTTCCAACAACTTTCAAAAATATAATTCAGATTTTTGCTTGTCGAAATTAAACATGATTCTTAATCTCAAGCCCGCTGTCCGGGAGGAAGAACGGTGGTTGTTAATAAGATGTGGACAGTTCTGAGGAACTTTTGCGAAGGAAGAAAATTATGGCGCTCGACTCACCGATCAAATTTCACATTTCCCTCGCAGAAACTGTAGCCGACCTAAAGTCTCCTTCGCACGGCCGTTCTGTTTTTCCCTCGTATTTCGCGAAATTTACAGAAATTTTTTCCCTTGGCTTACTCCGTCACGTAATCGCGAGTCGGCTTTCGATATCGATTTCCGCGGCCGGTTTTTTCCCGGTATCTCGTTCGATTCGGATCGTTTAACCCTGTTAACAAGTCGGCATGGACGAGAAGTGTGCTCAGTTATGGCAGAAATTGTCCGCCGCTCTAAAACCACAGGTTAGCGCCGACACTTTCAAGCGCTGGTTTTCCGCCGTCCAGCTGGTCAACGCCTCGAATGATTCCTTCACCTTCCGCGTTCCCAACAACATCTACCAATTCTGGATTGAAAGTAACCATATGCCTGCGCTACAAGCGGCCATCGTTGCGACTTGCGGGGGACCGCGCACCGTAAAATTTTTGTCGCCCGCGGGAAACGCTGCCGGCGAAGAGGATGTGATTTTGAATCCGGCGACGGTTGAAGATTCCGTCGCCGATACGAGCCGCGACATTAAACGAACGGGCAGTGCGCTCGGACTTAATCCGCGCAACACTTTCGAATCGTTCGTCGTCGGGCCGAACAACGAGATCGCGCACGCCGCGAGTCTGGCCGTCGCGCAATCGCCGGCAAAAACTTACAACCCACTTTTCATTTATGGCGGCGTCGGCTTGGGCAAGACGCATTTGATGCAGGCGATCGGGCAATACGTCTGGGCGAAAAAGAAGGGCGCGAAGGTGATGTACCTTTCGAGCGAACTTTTCATCAACGAATTTATCGATGCGATTCAGCACAGCACGCTCGTTAAATTTCGGAAACGTTATCGCCAGGCCGATCTGTTATTGATCGACGACATTCAATTTCTCGGCGGCAAAGAGCGTTCACAGGAAGAATTCTTTCATACCTTCAACACGCTTTTCGACGGGCATAAACAGATTATCCTTTCGAGCGATCGACCCGCTTCCGAGATCGCAAACCTCGAGCATCGTCTCGTTTCCCGTTTCGAATGGGGGCTGACCGCAGAGTTGCAGCCGCCCGACATCGAAACGCGCATGGCGATTCTGCGAAAGAAGGCGAAGACGCTGCACATCAAGTTGCGCGATGAAATTTTTGAATTTCTCGCCAATCGTATTCGCACAAACGTGCGACGCCTCGAAGGCGCGCTCATGCGGGTCGCTTCCTTCGCCTCTCTCAGCGGCAAAGAGCTAACGCAGGAAGTGGTCGAGCATTTGCTCAAAGATATTTTGCAGGAGGAGGCGCGGCACGCCGTTACGATCGAACAAATTCAGCGGCGCGTGGCCGAGCATTTCGATATTCGACTCGCCGACATGACGAGCAAGCGCCGCCCGGCCAATATCGCTTTTCCGCGACAGGTCGCGATGTATCTGGCGCGCGAATTAACGAAAGCTTCGCTTAACGAGATAGGCGATGCATTTGGCGGACGCGATCACGGCACGGTCCTCCATGCCTGCAAACTTGTGAAGAGACGAATGACCGAGCAGGACAATCTCCGGCAGACCATTTCCTTTATCGACAGTTCTCTTCAGCGCTAAGAAATTGTCGATGTTAAATTCGCCGGTGCGCGACGCGAGAATACGGTTGCCGAACAAAATCGGAAGCCTTACATCTTAGCGGCGTCGGCCTCGATATGAAATTCAGCGTCACAAAGGAAAAACTTTTAGAAGGTTTGCAGCAGGTGCAGAACGTTGTCAGCACGCGTACGACACTGCCGATCCTATCCAATGTCTTGTTGCAAGCTAACGGCAAGGAAGTTCATCTCACCACGACCGACCTGGATGTCGGCGTTCGTGGAAGTTTCGAGGCAGAAGTGGAAAAGGAAGGAGCCACCACGCTGCCGGCGCGCCGGCTTTTCACCATCATTCGCGAGCTGCCTTCGAGCGAAATTCAATTTGATGTTGATGGAAAAAACGCCGCCTCCATTCGCAGTGGCAACAGCTTCTTCAAGATCCTGGGATTGCCCGAAGAAGAATTTCCGCCATTGCCGAAATTCGAAGATGCGAAAGTGGTTACCATTCGTCAGAAGGATTTACGGGACGGTTTGCGCAAAACTTCCTATGCCATCTCGACTGATGAAACGCGCTACGTCCTCAACGGCGTCCTCTTCAGTTTTAAGGAAAATAAACTGACGCTCGTGGCGACGGATGGCCGCCGGCTGGCCATGGTCGACATCGAACTCGAATTTCCGCGCAGTCACGAAGCCGACATCATCGTGCCGACAAAAGCGGTGACTGAGTTACAACGACTCCTCGCTGACGATGGCGACGTAAAAGTGAGCGTCGGCAGCGGACAAATCGCTTTTGATTTAAATAACACCTTGCTCGTTTCGAAACTGATCGAAGGAAATTATCCCAACTATCGGCAGGTGATTCCGGGCGAAACGAAAGAGCGTGTCACACTCGAGCGCGAAACATTCTTGAATTCGCTCCGCCGCGTCTCGCTACTTGCGAGCGACAAATCGAATTCAATCAAACTCAACTTCAGCAAAAACAACATCGAGATCACCGCCAACACACCGGAAGTGGGCGAGGCGAAAGAGGCGTTGCCGGTTACTTACAAAGGGCGCGAATTTTCGATTGCGTTTAATCCCGAATTTTTGATGGCGCCGCTGCGGAATCTGACTGAGGACGAAGTTTTTCTCGATCTCATCGATGAAATGAGTCCGGGCGTATTGAAGATTCAAACGCCGTTCCTTTACGTCTTGATGCCTATGCGCATCAGCTCGTAATCCTAGCTACGCGGCGGTGCCTCTGTGCCGGTCATCCTGAGTGCTAGCGAAGGATCTCACGAGTTATAACGCGCGGCGAAATTTGCGAGGTCTCTCGCTCCGCTCGGGATGACGAGCGCTTTAAATATTTTCTCGAAGTTTTTCGGCAACCGGCGCGAGCGGAAGTTGTGTTAAATCTCCTTCCGGTGCGCGAAGCACTTTCACGTCTTTGTTCGCTGGCGCCCAAACCGCCGGATCGGTCGGGCCAAAAAGCAAAATGCATTTTGCTCCCGCCGCGGCGGCAAGATGCGAAATCCCGCTATCGTGTCCAACAAAGATTGCGTTCCCGAGGACGGCGGCGAGATGCGGCAACGGCAGATTCGTAGCGAAGCGAACGGGTTGACCCTTCCATTCTCGTTTTAATCGCGCGATCGGTCCTGCATCCGCTTCGCCTGCAATCGCAATCAAGGAAGGACGCTTTCCAAAGCGCCCGACTCCGCAATCGGCGGCCTGGGAGCCGCCGCTCCTTGAGGGCTTTTCGCCTAACAAATAGTTTCCAAGCTCAATCCAATTCTCGATCGGCCAATTTTTCTTTTCGCTTCCGCTTCCAGGGTGAATCGCAACAATTTTCTCAGTTGTGGTGTGCCCGAGAAACTCAACTGCAGCGACGCGATCAATTTCGCTGGGGAAAAGCGTCGCCGCGTGATCTGCGACTTGAAATCCCAGTTGCTGCAATGGCGCGGCCAGTTGACGCGCAGCGTGTTCGCTATCGGTGAACTTCGGTGAACCCAAAATCAGGCGCGCTGCGCTGCAACGCCGCAAATTCGTGGCAAAAATTTCGTCGGGATCGAAGAGGTAGCTAACGATCAGGTCAAAACTGCCGAAGTATTCGATAAGGTCCTTGGGTAACTGGGCATCGCGCGCAAAGAAACGCGCCAGCGGTGCATAATCGATCGAGCGAGTTGCGTTCGCGTAGTAGCGATTTTCCGCCAACGCGATGATGCGCTTGTAACCAAGAATCTCGATGTGCGCGCTCGGAAAATTTTCGCGCAACAACTTGAGCGCCGGCAATGTAAGGATGAAATCGCCGATCGCGCCGCCGCGAATGACAAGAATGCGTTGCACGTGAATTGGTTGTCGCTCCTGTTGTAGCTGCCGCCGTCCTCAGCGGCAGGCGCTATGCAATCTCGCACCTCTGCCGCCGGTGACGGCGGCAGCTACAATCAGTATCGCATCACGGCAAAGGCGAGAATCGCCGCGCCGTAGAGTACCAGCAGACCGTGCAGCACCCGGCAACGCCCCGCGCTGCGCGTGCTCCACTGCAATTGATCGCGCAGTAAGTATGGCATCGTTACCCAAAACAAACCGGCTACAATGAGAAGGTAAGCGAACACGGTCACGAGTAATCGGCTCGTTTCGTAGCGAAAAAACGCGGCCTCGAGCAAGGGTTCGGCGGCAAGCAGACAAAGAATTCCGAGAGCGCGAACGGCGAGAAGTTCGTCCACAAACCGGAGCGTGAGAAAATAACCAATCGGCAGAGCAATGAGCAGCGGTTTGCGAAAGCTCGAGAACTCGCCCATTTCCATCGTGGCGAGCAACCAAAAACTCCAGATCAAGTCTACCGTGAGCAAGGCACCGCCGAACGCACGCGAACGCGGAAAACGCAGCGCAAAGTTGCGCATAAATTCGGGCTTCAACAATCCTGCTGCTCCAACAAGCAGGAGAAACGCGCCTGCGATAATGCCGGCGGCTTGGAGTGAAAGATGATAAATCATTCCGCGAAACGCGCGTCAGCTTTGCACGACCGGCGTGCCATACAAGCTGAAACCATTCGCCCGTTGCACATGCACATCGAAAATCTCGCCGATGTGATGCGTTTGACCTTCGAACACGACCACTTTGTTCGTTCGCGTCCGGCCCATCAGTCGCGCCGCGTTCGTTCGGCTCGCGCCTTCGCACAAAATTTCCACCGCGCGTCCGACCAGGCGGTTGTTCGCCTGCTTCACCGATTCGTTCACAATCCCGAGTAAATCCTGGTTGCGACGTTCTTTGATTTCTTCGGGCACTTGATTCACCATCGAAGCGGCTGGCGTATCGCGCCGTGTCGAATAACGGAAGATGAACGCGTTATCAAATTGCACATGCCTGACGAGCTCCCGCGTTTGCGCATAGTCGTCGTCGTCTTCGCCGGGAAAACCGACGATAATGTCAGTGGTCATCGCAATTCCCGGACGCGCGGCGCGAATCCGATCCACCAGTTCGAGATATTTCTCAGCCGTGTAAGTGCGATGCATTGCTTTCAAAATCCGGTTCGAGCCGGATTGCAGAGGTAAGTGAACGTGCTCCGCGACCTTCGTCAGATCGGCCAGTGCGCCTAACAAGTCATCGCGGAATCCGATTGGATGCGGCGAAGTAAAGCGGATCCGTTCCAATCCATCGATCGCGTGCACTGCTTCGAGCAATTGCACGAAAGGACTCTTGTCGTTCACTTTCGGGAATTCGTGCCGGCCATAGAGATTGACGATTTGGCCAAGCAACGTCACCTCTTTCACTCCACGTCCCACAAGTTCGCGTATTTCGCGCACAATTTCCGCGATCGACCGGCTGCGTTCCGCGCCTCGCGTCTGCGGCACGATGCAGAATGTGCAATGCATGTTGCAGCCCTGCATAATGGAAACGAATGCAGTCGCCTGGCGGGGCGCGATTTCGTGGTCGCGAATTGTTTCTTGCGAGCCAGGTTCTTCATCGACATCTACAATCGAGAAACGTGGATCGTCCATGGCCCTATTCCACGGCGCGATCGGCGTTTGCGCCCTATCGGCTCTCTTCGCGACCAATTCGTCCACGTAGTCGGCAACGCGATGAAATTTTTGCGTGCCGACGACCAAGTCGACGTGCGGCATTGCTCGGAGTAAAGATTCGCCCCGCGCCTGCGCCATGCAGCCGAGAAAACCAAACACAACTTCCGGACGCTGTTTCGCCAATTGGCCGAGCATCCCCATTTTGCCGAGGGCTTTCTGATCAGCCATATCCCGCACGCTGCAGGTATTCAAAAGCACCACATCAGCTTCCGCTTCATTTGCGGTTGCCTCGTAGCCACGCTGGATCAATGAATGCGCGACCTGTTCCGAGTCGCGCTCATTCATCTGGCAGCCGTAAGTCTTGATGAAAAATTTCGCCATCGAGAGCGAAACAGTGACATAAACCGCGCTTCTGCGCCATGCCTGACGGGCTTGATTCACTCTTGAAGGAAAGAAGGGCAAACTTAAGCTGCATTCATGGAGAAAGCGGAAGGGTTTTAATCGATGCGCGTTCTCGCAATCGACGCTTCTCTGCGTAAAACCGGCGTCGCCGTTGTCGACGGAAACGGCGCGCAACTCCACGCGCTTTATTTTGGAATCATTCACAATGCGGGTTCGCTCCGCTCATCGTCTTGTCTGGTCGCGATTCGCGATCGGCTCGCAGAATTGATTCACGAACACGAACCGGATTGTTGCGCGCTCGAATCGGTCATTTACGTGCAGAGCTACAAAACGGCGATCCTGCTCGGGGCGGCTCGTGGAGCAGCTATCCTGGCCGCCGCGGAACATGGATTACCGGTTTTTGAATACGCCCCTACTCGCATCAAACAAGCGGCGGTCGGGCGTGGCAGCGCGGGAAAAGATCAGGTCGCATTCATGGTGCGCGCCGTGCTCGGCCTGACCGTAACTCCGGCCGCCGACGCAGCCGATGCGCTTGCGATCGGGTTAACGCACTTGCGCGCGCAGGAAGCGGTGCGGCTGGGCATTCCTTCGGGCGTGCAGATATGAGCGACGAATTGCGGGTTCGCTGGCTCGGTCGGGTCGATTTTGCACGCGCGCTCGCTTTACAGCAAGAACTGGTCGCAAAAAAACGGGACGATCACTCGTTAGGCGATGAGCTTCTGCTTTTGGAGCATGAGCCGGTCTACACCATTGGCCGCACCCCCGATCAGTCCAGCCTGCGCGGAGCAACGCACTTGCCGCATCCACTTTTTCCCATCAACCGTGGTGGACAAGCGACTTATCACGGGCCCGGTCAACTCATCGGATACCCTATCGTCGATCTGCGTCGCTGCGGACAGGATCTGCATCGCTATTTGCGCTGGATTGAAGATTTACTGGTTGGATTAGTCGCAGACTTTGAAATTGTAGCGACGACACGTCACGGCCTCACCGGCGTATGGGTTGAAAACCGTAAGATCGCGTCCATCGGCGTCGGCGTTCGACACTGGATTAGCATGCACGGCTTCGCTCTGAATGTGTGCGGAGATCTCTCTCCTTTTGATCACATCACGCCTTGTGGCATTGCCAATGTCACAATGACTTCGATGGAGAAAGAATTGGGACGTGCTGTTTCGTTGATGGAAGTGACGGATTCGGTTACGCAAGTTGCACAGCGCCGCTTTGGCGATTTACGATTGGAAAAAGAAACGCAATCAATCCCAGCATGATCCCACTCGAAGACAACTTCACCGACATCATAGGCAAAGCGCAACGGGGACTGGGCATTTCCGATGGCCAACTCGCTGAAAAAGCAAAGGTTGCTGTAGAAAAGGTTCGCGACCTTCGCGACGGCAAAGTGGACGATGATGCCATCTTGCTCGTCGCGCCGAACCTCAATCTCGATGCATCGGCTTTGCTGGAATCGGCCCGAGCAAGGTGGCGACCAAGAGAACAAGGTTCGATCGAAGGTCTGGCGCAGTTCAATACGAGGTACGGTGATATGACGGTGAACGCATACCTTGTCTGGGATCCGCACAACCGCGATGCCGTTGCGTTCGATACGGGTGCCGACTGCAGCGAAATGCTTAAGCGTATTCAGAGCGAAAAGCTGAGCGTCAGATTTATTTTGCTCACTCATGCTCACCCTGACCACATCGAGGATCTTGATCGTCTAAGAGAGAAAACCGGTGCACCGGTTTTTATTTCCGAGCGCGAGTCAGCGCCGGGCGCGCAATCGTTCGCCGAAGGCAAACGTTTCCAAGCCGGCAAGCTCGCAATCGAAGCGCGTTTGACCTGGGGTCATTCGCCCGGCGGCACGACTTTCGTTGTCAACGGACTTGCGCACCCTATCGCGATTGTGGGCGATTCGCTTTTCGCGGGCTCGATGGGGGGCGGCGGCGTTTCCTATGAGAATGCAGTCAAAAATAATGTTGAGAAAATTCTAACGTTGCCTGACGACACGATCATTTGTCCTGGTCACGGACCGATGACAACCGTCGGTGAAGAAAAAACACACAACCCGTTTTTCGCTACTACGTCGTCATCCCAAACGAGGTGAAGGATTCCCAAATGATTCCCAGATTTTGTTTGTGAGGTCCTTCGCTTCGCCCACGATGACATGAAAAGTATGAATGTTGGCTTCGTTGGAGTCGGGCGCATGGGTGCGAACATGGCGCGGCGATTGAAGGAGCGCGGATTTCATGTCACTGCGGTTTATGATGTGAACCGCGCGCTCGCGACAAAGTTAGCCACCGAGCTCGGATGCGCCGCCTGCCAGGACTCGTCGCAAGTGACAGCAGAGTCGGATGTGATCATCACAGTCGTGACCGACGACAACGCGATGCGCGAAGTCTTCGCGGAAAGTGGCGACAGTGTTCTCGTGAACGCTGGCGGCAAGCTTTTCATAAATTGCGCGACGATCTCACCGGATGTGCACGTAGAAATCGAAAAACGTGCGGAGCGTGCCGGTGCGAAAACTCTTGAGGCGTGCATGGCGTCGAGCATTACCCAGGCGCGGGAAGGTTCACTTTATCTGATGTGTGGTGGTCTTGAAGAAAACTTCAAGCAGGCCGAACCAATCTTGAAAGAACTCGCGGCGTCGATTCGTTACGTCGGCAAATCGGGAGAAGCGGCGAAAGTGAAGGCGCTCGTCAACATGGTGATGAATATCAACACCGCCGGACTGGCGGAAGGTCTCGGTCTCGGCGACGCGCTTGGGCTGGATCTCACCATGCTACGCGAAGTCTTTGGCCAGACGGGCGCGGCATCGCGCGTTTTACAAACTGACGGCGAAGATATGCAGAATCGGGATCACAGTTGTTTCTTCTCGGCTGCGCATGCAGCGAAGGACAGCGGTATCGCACTCCAACTCGCGAAAGATCTCAGCCTCGATTTACCGCTCGCGCGAGCAACCAAAGAGCAATACGACGCGATGATCGCGGAAGAGTTGGGCGAACTCGACAAATCCGGCATTGCCGAGTTGACCTTCAAAAATCGGCACAAGCACGGCGGCGATCACCTATAACTGGTAGGGCGCGACGGCTCGTCGCGCCGATGAAACACAGTTGGCCGAAATAGCAGCAAGCAGTCTGATTCGTTAGGGTAGTTTGCCCGCCATTCAAAAAGTCGGCGCGACAGGGCCGTCGCGCCCTACCGGCAAGATACGCTCGGCACCGCAGTAGACATTCATGCCGTCCCCGCGCAAAAATCCCACTAAAGTTTGGTTGTTACTTCGTGCAAATTCTACGGCGAGACTGGTGGGCGCAGAAATAGCCGCGATAATCGCGATACCGGCAGCGAGCGCCTTTTGCACCATCTCGAAGGAAACACGTCCGCTGAGAAGCAAAATTTGTCGATCAAGCGGCAATCGATTTTCGAAGAGGCCGAGTCCAATCAATTTATCGAGCGCGTTATGTCGCCCCACGTCTTCCCGTAGCGCGAGCATTGCTCCATCTTTTTCGAATAACGCGCAGGCGTGCAAGCCGCCGGTTAGTTGAAATGTTTTCTGCGCCGTGGAAAGACGCGCAGGCAGATCGAGAAACAAGCTGCAAGGAATTTGCAGTTTTGAATTGATCGGTGCGAATTGCTTCACGATCGCTTCGATCGAAGCTTTTCCACAAATTCCGCAACTCGATGAGCTGAAGAGATTGCGCGAAAATTTCTTCGCGTCGAAATGCGTGGGATTTTTGAGGGTGATGTTAACGACATTTGTTTCGTCAGAATCGGCAGCCGTTTCGCCGCAAACTGTAATCTCGAAGAATTCGTCCGCGGACCGAACGATATTTTCAGTAACAAGAAAGCCGGCGGCCAATTCGCGATCGTGCCCCGGTGTGCGCATCAACACCGCTACGCTGTGACCTTCGATGCGAATTTCGAGCGGCTCTTCCGCCGCCAGGTCATCTGCTTTTTCGGCAAAAGCACCATTCCGATACCGGGCTATCGTGACTTTAAGCGCCGGTTTCATTTCTTTCCGATTGCGGCAAGATCTGCAGGCGTATTGAGATTGAAGAAAAGTGACTCTTCAGCATCCGCGATTTTTTTTGTTGTCATCAATCCTGCGCCTGTGGCGTGGCGCATAAGTTGTTGTAGCGAATATTCGCCCGCGTCGAGGCAACTTTCCGCGAGCGCAAGACAGCCCGCCGGATAGACGGCCGCTAGCGGCTCGAATCGCTCTTTCCTTCTCGCAACAACTCCGCCGTTGTTGGCACACATTTCCAGGAGCTGCTTAAGAAACTCCGAAGTCATGTTTGGCAGATCGACGGCAAGGACAACTAATCGCGTGCTCTTGCAGCGACGCAAAACAGCCACGAGTCCACCAAGCGGGCCAGCATTAATTTTAGCATCAGCGACAGTTTCAAGACCGCTTCCGATCCACTCATGTTGCGTTGAACCGGCGAGGAAGATTTCGGACGGACCCAACTCGCGCAGCGTTTGCAGCTGTCGCCGCCAGAGCGGAATGCCATCGATTTCCAGGAACGCCTTGTCGCGTCCCATCCGCGAAGAGCGACCGCCAGCGAGAAGCGCCGCGCTGAAATCCATGATTAATCTGAACGAGCGAGCGATGGTTGCACGCCGTGCCTAACGAGTCGCGCATCGCCAACTTCAATGAAGCCATCGCTCAGAATTTGCGCGCGCAGGCCGCCGTTCCCGGCCAGCCATTTCTCAGCACCTGGCGCGAATGCTTCATCCATCCAGTAACACGGCTTGCAATGTTTTGTTCCGCGGAATTGCACACCTTGAATTTCGAAACCGACGCCGATAAGTGAGTTCAGGTCGATTCCGGAAACGATGACGTTGCGTCGTAAAACGCCGGGCGATTTATTCGTTACGCCAAACGCGTTTCCCAGTTTCTCGAAAATCTCAGCTGAGAAAAATGTGATCTGGCCGGCGTAATTTTCGCGGTAGTCGTAGAAACGATCACCACGAATGCCGTGCTCCGCGATGCATTCGATCCGTTGTTGTTCGAGGAGCGGATAATCGTCCGATGGTTGCCCGTGATGACCAAAGTAGTTGTGGCCGGGCGAAGTGAAGATTTGTCGAATGAGCACTTGGCAAAGTAAAGCGCTAGCTCCCTCGTGTAAACGCGCGATGACCGATCGGGGAGCGCACGCGCCCTCGCGTGCCGATTTCGGCGCCTCGCCGAAATCCTTTTTTGATGGAGGTAGAGTTCGCGACGGCGGGGCGCCGTCGCCAGCACGCGAGGCGCGTGCGCTCCCCAGACTTGCGCTTCGGGCTTGGGAGGTCACGTTGAACACGCAGGATGAAAACGGTCTGGCGAGTATTCCGGTATTTAAAGCGTTACCCGTGGATGGCGGCGGGGACGCTCGCGTGCGCGGTCTTGAGCACGGTCATGATCGTGGTCTTCCCCGCCGTGACAAAATTCATCATCGACGACGTCATCGGCAAACATCGCCCGGAACTGCTCTGGAAAATGGTCGGTATCGCGCTGCTCGCATTTTTGCTGCAGAACATTTTCGATTCGCTGCGCATTCTGCTTAACAACAGTTTCGAACAGAAAGTTATCTTCGATCTGCGAAGCGATCTTTTCCGGCACATCGAATTTTTGCCGCTGCGCTGGTTCGATAATCGGGCGACCGGCGACCTGATCACGCGCGTGGTCGAAGATGTGAACTCGGTCGAGCGCGTCTTGATCGACGGAATCGAACAAGGCGTCGTGGCAGTCCTGCAAGTGTTGATTGTGATCGCGACTCTCCTTTATCTGAATGCCACCCTCGCTTTGTGCGTCCTGGCGCCGGTGCCCTTGCTCGCCGGCGGAGCACTTTTCTACACGCTGACGGGATCGAAGCGTTACCGGCCGCAACGTCGCGCAGCCTCGGCTCTTAATTCATTGCTGCTCGACGATCTCGCGGGAATTCGCCAGATCAAATCATTCGTGCGCGAAGAGCAGGAACACGCGCGCTTCAATCGCGCGAGTGACGCCTTGCGCAAGGCGACTCTGCGCATCATGCGAGCGTGGGCCATTTATAGTCCGTCGATGGATTTTTTGAACTCGTTAGGCCTGGCTCTTGCCATCGGCTTCGGAGGCTGGGCAGTCCTGCACGGGGAAATGCAACTCGGTGCGCTCGTCGCCTTCCTCACTCTCACACGATATCTCTACGAACCTGTGACGCGCTTGCATCAGCTCAATCAACTCGTGCAAGCCGGTCGCGCGGCGGGCGAGCGTGTCTTTGAAATTCTCGACGAAGAGATTGAGCCCGGCTGGCGCGAAGGCATCTCGCCGCCGCGAATCGCGGGCGATATCCAATTTAAAGATGTGAGCTTCGCGTATGCGGAAGGGCTTCCGGCGCTGAGCAACATTTCGCTGCACGCAAAACCGGGCGCGACCATTGCGCTCGTTGGCACAACAGGGGCAGGCAAGTCAACGCTGGTCAATTTGCTCGCACGTTTCTACGAGTACACGAGCGGCGAAATTTTGATCGATGGAAAGCCGATTCGCAATTATGGCGTGCGCACCTTGCGCGAAATGATCGGCATGGTGACGCAGGAAAGTTTTCTCTTCAACGGCACCATCCGGGAAAATCTGCTCATGGGAAAACCGGACGCGAGCGATGAGGAATTATTGCGAGCGGCCCAGGCGGCAAACGCGCGCCCGTTCATCGATCGGTTACCCGATGGGTTGAGCAGCGTTGTCGGCGAACGCGGAGTAAAACTAAGTGTCGGGGAAAAACAGCGTCTCTCGATCGCGCGCGCGCTCCTGAAAGATCCGCCGATTCTGATTCTCGATGAAGCGACGGCAAGCGTGGACACGACGACGGAGCGTCTGATTCAGGAAGCCCTGGAACATTTGATGTTCCATCGCACCTCCATCGTGATTGCGCATCGTCTCTCGACTGTGGTGCACGCCGATCAGATTCTCGTGCTCGAACGCGGTCGTATCATCGAGCGCGGCACGCATGACGAATTGCTCTCGTTAGGCGGAAAATACGCGCGGCTGTGCGAACAAAGTTTTCTCGAATCGAGCAGCGCGACCGCGGAAGCAAAAACAAATGACTTCGCACCGGTGGACATTACTGCGCCTGATGTTTCGATTCCGACCGTAACGACCGAACCGTGACCAACGATCATCCGCGCATTCCGGTTTCGACTTACCGGCTGCAATTCAATCGGCAGTTTACGTTTCAGCAGGCGCGCGAAATCGTTCCCTACCTCCGCGAGCTCGGTGTCACCGATTGCTATGCGTCGCCCTACTTTCAAGCTCGCCCCGAAAGCCTGCACGGTTACGATATTACCGATCATAACAAGCTGAATGAAGCTATCGGTTCGCGCGAAGAATACGATGACTGGATCGCAGAATTACACGCGCACGAAATGGGACAAGTCCTGGATTTCGTGCCTAACCACATGGGGATCGGCGAGTCGCGCAATCAATGGTGGATGGACGTGCTCGAAAATGGACCGAGTTCAAAATATGCGCCGTATTTCGATATCGATTGGCATCCGCTCAAACCGGAGCTGCATGAAAAAGTGTTGCTGCCGATTTTGGGAGATCAATACGGGCGCGTGCTCGAGCGTGCGGAATTGCAAGTTCACTATGACGACGGCTCCCTTCATCTTTCCTACTACGAGCATCGGTTTCCCATCGCGCCGGGCACGTATCGCTACATTCTCGATCTTGCGCTCAAGAATTTGGAGCAATTCAAAGAGGAGGAATTTTACGCGGAACTGCAGAGCATTTTAACTGCGCTGGAGTATTTGCCGCGTCGGACTGAGACCGATCCGGAACGAATCGCAGAACGCACACGCGAGAAGGAAATCATCAAGCGACGCCTGGATCGGCGCTGCCACGAGGCTCCGCAGGTGCGCAAAGCGATCGACGCAGCACTGAAACAAATCAACGGCACGAAAGGCGACCCACGCAGTTTCGACGCGCTCGATCAACTCCTGAACGATCAATCCTACCGGCTCGCCTTCTGGCGCGTCGCCGCCGAAGAAATCAACTATCGACGTTTCTTCGATGTGAACGATCTGGCTGCCATCCGGATGGAATTACCGCAGGTATTCGAAGACACGCATGGTTTGCTCCTCGAATTGGTCGAGAAGCGTGCGGTCACCGGCTTGCGGATCGATCACCCTGACGGCCTCTATTTGCCTAACGAGTATTTCGAGAAGTTGCAGGAGCGGTGCGCGCAAGTTCTGAAAACTACGCTGCCGAAGGATCGACGATCGATTTACATGGTCCTGGAAAAAATTCTCACCGGCACCGAACCATTGAGCAAAGACTGGCTCGTCCACGGCACTACCGGGTACGATTTCGCGAATCAGGTTGCGCAATTATTCGTGGATGCATCAGCCGAAGCCGACATCACAAAAACGTTTCATCGCTTCATCGGTCACTCAGTTCATTTCGGTCATCTGGTTTATGCGAAGAAGCGACTGGTGATGCGATTGTCGCTCGCGAATGACGTTAATGTTCTGGGCCACATGCTCGACCGTCTCTCCGAGCAAAATCGGTGGTATCGCGATTATACGCTCGATGCCCTCGGCCGCGCCGTTCGCGAAACGATCGCGTGTTTCCCGGTTTATCGCACATACCTTGCGCCCGGCGGATCGGTCAGTGAAGAGGACCAAACCGTGATCGATCGAGCGGTGACCTCTGCGAAGCGGCGCAACCCGGCGATCGAAGAATCGGTCTTCAATTATTTGCGCGACGTTTTGCTTTTTCGCTTTCCGGAAAATTTGGATGAAGAAGCGCGCGCGGCACATGTGCACTTCGTCCTTAAATTTCAGCAAAGCACCGGTCCAATCATGGCGAAGGGGCTGGAAGACACCGCATTTTATATCTACAACCGGCTCGCCGCGTTGAACGAGGTTGGCGGAGAACCGCAACAATTTGGCCTAACGACAGAGGCGTTTCATCAACGCAACATCGCGCGGCAGGAAGATTGGCCGGGAACACTCATTGCCACTTCCACCCACGACACGAAACGGAGCGAGGATGTGCGCGCGCGAATGGTTGCGATTTCAGAAGTGCCGCAATTATGGCGGCGGTCGCTGCAGCGCTGGCGCGCCACCAACCGCCACTGGAAACGCACAATCGACGAAGTCCAGGCGCCGGACGGGAACGAAGAATATCTGCTTTATCAAACTTTGCTTGGCGTCTGGCCGACCGAATCGTCGGGCGAGGCGAGCAAGAGCGCGACACCAGAGTTCATCGCCCGCATTCAAGCCTACATGGCGAAGGCTCTGAGAGAGGCCAAGCTTAACACGAGCTGGATTCAGCCTAACGAGCAATGGGATTCGGCCATGCACGACTTCGTCGCAAAGGTCCTTGACCCGTCGCCCCGCAATAAATTTTTTCCGAACTTCATTCCGGTGGCGGAAGAAATCGCGCGTTTGGGCGCAATCAACGCGCTCTCCCAAATTGTCTTGAAGTTCACCGGTCCCGGCGTGCCGGACATCTATCAGGGCAACGAGATCTGGGACTACAGCCTGGTTGATCCCGATAATCGGCGGCCGGTCGATTACGATCTTCGGAGAAAAATGCTGTGCGGCCTAACAAATGCGAGACCGGAGGATTTGATGCAGTGTTGGCCGGACGGGCGAATAAAGCTTTTTGCGACACAACGCTTGCTTCAGTTGCGTCGTGAACACGCGGAATTTTTTCGGTGTAGCCGTTACATTCCGCTTCAGGCGATCGGCGCGTTTGCCGATTGTGTCGTTGCCTTTGCACGCGAAGACGGAGACCGGTCTTTAGTTGTGCTCGCGACACGACTTTCATCGCGGCTCGGTTTTCCACCGACTGGAGAACGGTGGAAAGATACGGCGATTAAGCTACCCGAGTCGCTGTCGGCCGGCCCCATGGCAGAAATGTTTACGAAGCGAACCCTGCGATTGAACGACGACTCCCTCAATTTAGAGGAGGCGATGGCTGTGTTTCCGTTCGCCGTTTACACCAATCTTCTGTAGCAAAAAGAGTTAACGATATTGCGCACCGCGACTGAAGCGGTCGGCGAGCGTGACGAGCCAGTGCGAAAAGTTGCCGATGTTGGTGAGCATATCGGCCCCAAAATCAGCGAAAGAAATCTGCGGCGAAGCGATCACGAGCATAACGCTGAGCAGAATAAGGTTTAGCAAATAAATGAGGACCAGGGAAAAAATGGTTCCTTGCTCGGAAATATCTGTCTGGTTTTTGAGGATCATCCAGCACGTAAAGGTGAGATGAAACGCCCAGCTCACGCCAATGAGCGTGTATAGAAGCCGGCCATACGGTTGCATGTTAAAAAACAAGCCGAGTACACCATAGAGGCCGATCACGATCAGGCTGTAGAGCGGGAAAAAGTAGGGTGCGAGCGCGATCCAAAAATTGTTACGGTCGGTAATGATGTGACCGCCTTCGCGCGCGACACGAAAACGGCTGACGCGACCACCCATTAGATAGACCCAGAGCGCGTGGGTCAATTCGTGGCCGAAGACGTAAAGCAAAAGCGGTCGCGGCAAACCGAAAAACGCAATCAACCACAAAATTGCGCCTAACGAGAAGAACCAGAATTCCTCGCCGGCCCAGAGCCGTTGCGCGACGGTGGCGCGGGCGAAAACAGTAAAGAACGTCTGGCTGAGAACAGCGCAGATGGGGATGAGGAAAAGCGCGATGATGAATTTAACCCAGCGCGTGGGCACCATGATCGGTCGCGGACCGGGTGCAATGCGCGTGGTCGGGACCGTGTAAGGCGATACCAATCGACGCGCAGGGGCAGCGGACGCCTGCAGGGATCGAGATGATCGAGAACCGTGGCGCCGTGCAGAGCTACTTTTTCGGAGGCGGCGTTGCATTCTCGACTCGTTAGGCCCTCCCCATATAATTACCGGTGCGCGTATCGATCTTGATCGTCTCGCCTTCGGTAATGAAAAGAGGCACGTTCACTGTCTTGCCGGTTTCAAGAACTGCCGGCTTGGTGACGTTGCTCGCAGTATCTCCGCGCAAACCTTCAGCTGACTCCACGACTTTGAGATTAACCGATGACGGAAGTTCCACCTGGACCGGCCGCCCTTCCGTGTAAAGGACCTCCACCGGCAGATTCTCGACGAGATAATCCTTTGCCTCGGTCAGCAGATTTTCCTGGAGCGTGATTGTTTCGTACGTGTTCGGATCCATGAAATGGAATCCGCTATTGTCTTTGTAACTGAACTCGAGAGTCGTGCGGCTCATATCGACGAGCTCCACTTTGTCGGTCGAACCAAAGCGGACATCGGCGCTCTTACCCGTGTTGATGTAGCGAATGATGGCTTGCACGAAGGCGCGCAGGTTCCCCGGGGTGCGATGTTGCACATCGAGGACAATGGCGGTGTTGCCGTTGTACTTAATCGCCATTCCCTTGCGAAGATCGTTTGCTGCTGCCATGGAAATTGCCTGGTTCGGAGTTGAGAGCGGGGATGGTGACACGTCTCTAGAGTAACTTCAAGCGCGTCAAATCCTGCGAATCGACCATTCCCACCGGTTTCTTGTCATCGTCCACCACGACGAGGTCGTCGATACGATGCCGCTCGAGCAAATTCAAAACCTCCACCGCCAGTTTATCCTGATGAACTGTGACGGGATTTAGCGTCATCAAGTCTGCAACCACGCGCTCACCCACCTTGGAATCGGATTGAAAATGACGCGCGAAATCTCCGTGTGTAAAAATTCCAGCGAGATGACCGTCGGCGTCGGCGACGACCGCAGCTCCGGCACGGACGTCAGTCATTGCTTTCAACACGTCACGGATTTTGGCGTCGGATGACACGAGGGCGAGCGCTGCACGCGGTCGCATGATCTGGTGCACGCGCATCAACAAACTGCGCCCAACCATTCCCGCCGGATGAAATTTTGCGAAGTCCTCTTTGGCAAATCCACGCGCTTCCAGCAGGACCATGGCAATTGCGTCGCCGAGCGCGAGCATCACCGTCGTGCTCGAAGTCGGCGCAAGATTCAGCGGACAGGCTTCCTGTTCGACGTTCGCATCGAGAACGATGTGCGCTTGTTGCGCGAGCGTGGACGCCGCATCGCCGCACATGGCAATAATGCGAACATCAAATCGCGCGATCGCCGGCAAGATCCGCAGCATCTCCTCCGTCTCGCCGCTCGAGCTCAGGACAAGAACAACATCGCCATCCGCAACCATGCCAAGATCGCCATGCAGCGCGTTGAGCGAATCTAGCACCACGGCCGGCGATCCGGTGCTGGTCAGGGTCGCCGCAATCTTGCTCCCGATATGGCCGGATTTCCCAACGCCAACAACAACGACCTTGCCGCGCGCTTCCACCGCCGCTTTGATCGCTTGCACTGCGCGCGAGAAATTTTCGTCCAGCCGTTTGCGCAGCCGTTGCAGCTCGAAGATTTCCAGATCGAGCACACGTCCAGCCTTTTCAATGTAATCCATCTCTCTATAATTGTGGGCCGCGCAGTCACAGGCGGCAAGAAATAGCGTGGCGTGCAATAGCCTAACTGGAAAACCTTATGAAAACATTTTTGATTCTCGGTCTCGTCGTCGCAGCGATGACGGCTTCTGCTTCCGCGCAAAATATCGCCGCTCCCGCGCGTGCCCCTCAGCCGCAACGCCAAAAAGCTCCACCACCGATTTCGCGTCGCGACGTCACTGGAGTCATTCCGCGCGCGATTCGCGGAGGCAATCCGTTGCAGATGTTGAATCCCCGCGCACCCGCCCGTTACGGAACGGCGGAGGAAAGCGTGGTCTATGAGCCAAATTATCCACGTAGAAGTGTCATCTCCGATCCGAGCTATCCGGGCAAGTGGAGAGGCATTAAGTTTCTCACAATTCTGTTTTGACCAGCGCGACAGATCGTTCCGGCGGGGTGGCGGAGCGACCGGTTGTCGCTAATTATTGCGCCACGTTTCTTAAACCGGAGATGCTGCACATCTACCGGCAAATCACCGCGCTCGAACGCTTCAAGCCGATTGTCATCGCGCAAAAGCGCGAAGAGGCGGAGCGATTTCCCTTCTCGCCCATCGATGTCGTGGGCAAACCGGCGTCGCATTTCTTGCGGCGTTTTTGGTTTAAGCAACTGCACCAGGCGCCCTGGAAAATTTCAACCGGCGAGTTGAACAAGCTCCTTGCCATCCTTGCTCGGCGAAGAGCGCAATTGCTTCACATTTATTTCGGTCACATCGCTGTTCACCTGCTGCCGCTGATATTGAAATGGCCGTGCCCGACGGTCGCCTCATTCCACGGTGCCGATGTCATGGTCGACATGGATAAGCCCGGGCATCGCGAGGCGACCGAACGAATGTTGAAGGCTGTTCGTCTGGTTCTTGTTCGCTCGCGTTCGTTGCGCGAAGCGGTCATTCGCATTGGTTGTCCGGAAAACAAAATCCGCATTCAGCGCACCGGAATTCCTGTCGCGGAAACGCCATTCGTCGCGCGCAGCTGGCCGACTTCGGGCGAATGGCGATTCCTCCAAGCCGGTCGCCTGATTGAGAAGAAAGGTTTCGCGACGAGTCTGCGCGCTTTTACTGAATTCGCCGCGCGTTATCCAAAAGCGACCTTCACCATTGCTGGCGGAGGTCCGCTGCAAAACAAACTGGAAACACAAGCCCGTGAGCTCGGCATCGGCGACAAAGTTTTCTTTCGCGGATTTATTTCGCAAAATGAACTGCGCGAACTTTTTTATTCATCGCACATTTTTCTGCACCCGAGTGAAACCGGTGCGGATGGCAATCAGGAAGGAGTTCCGAATTCGATGTTGGAAGCGATGGCTAGCGGCCTTCCTGTTTTCGCAACCGTTCATGGTGGAATTCCGGAAGCCGTCGAAAACGACCGCAGCGGAATCTTAGTTGCGGAAAAAGATCACGAAGCGCTGGCCGCGAAGTTATTCGAGCTCACATTGTCGCCGCAGCGCCTGTCTGAAATCGCGAGAGAGAGCGCGATAGCGATTAGTGAAAAATTCGAACAACAGGCGCAGGTCCGAAAATTAGAGGACTATTATTTCGAAGCTCTCTCTTCTTTCTCTCCCTGAGGGAGAGGATTGAGGTGAGGGGTCTGCGAGGCGTTCGAAGGCGGCCCTAACCCTCTCCCCCCAGGGAGAGGGGAAAGCGGGCCAAGCGCTTGGAAAAAACCGCGTAGCTGATTGGCGATTGTTTCAAAACCAATCTGCTTCTTTGCGCGCGTTTGCGATTTCGAAATTGTTTGTTCGTAAAACGCGTTGTCCGTCAAGAGTCGCGTGGCGATCTCGTTCATCTCACATATCGATCGTCCGAAACCGCACGTATCGGCAAATGCGATGCGATCGATCGCACCATTTCCGCCGACGCATGGCATGCGACAGAGTAACGCGTCGCCCGCCACCTGTCCGGGAACGCAACTGTTATCGAGTTGCAGCACAATGCGATGCCGACTGACTTCGCGCAGATAATCGGGATACGCGAGACGGTTTTCGAGCACGCGCAAACGATCCGGACCAAAATTTAGTGTTCGGAGAAGTTTGGCGCCGCGACGGCCTTCGCCGTTGAACACCGTGACGCGTTGCGTTGTTGTCTCAGTCAGTTCGCGCGCCAGAAGCAGAGCAGCAAGATGGTTCCGCGTCGGCACGTTCCACTCCCGAGTCCCAACAAAAATTCCAGCGCGTTCAATGTTCGCGCGCGAAAAATCCCATCGCGTATCGCCGATCGGATACGGCGTAGGAATGAAAGTCACACGCTCATCATCCTCGCGACTGCGCAGGGAACGGTAGATCTCCGCTGCTTCCTCCGTCGTAGCCACGCAGGCATCCGCCGCTGCCAAAATATTTTGAAAGCGCAATAACTTCGCCGGATCGCGAAGCTGCTCCGCGATTTGATGCAGTCCGGTTTCCTTCAGCGAAATGGCAACAGTTCGCTTTCCCTTCTTCAGTGCAACAAGCGCACGCTGCGCCGCGCGGAAATCGCCGCGCAGCAAGAGCAAAACCGGAGCATCTTGCGCAATTGCGCGCGAGGCTTCTCGCTCGAAACTCCCGCCGGTGCACGCAGCGAAAGCATGAAAGTTCACGGGCGCATGTGCGCTACCAGGTTCACCGGCGCCGTCGGGGAAGGATTGCTCGCGATCGTGTCCGCCGGGATTAAGCACAGTCAAACGAAAACTGTGCGACTCGTTAGGCGACATCACGGAGGGCCGAGATCGAGCGACGGCGGCGGAGTGGCCTTCAAAATGTCAGCGTCCGGAACTTGATCCATTGGTCGCACCGGCTGAGCCCGCCGAATTTCTACCGGCGTCTGTTCCACGGGAGGCTTATCGGCGGGCGTGACCGGCTGAGCTTTCAAAACTGGCTTGGTCGGATCGGGTAATCCATTTTCGGCGGCGGTAGCGGTTGATTCCACGGAGGCAGCGGCTTCCGCTTTTTCTGCGACCGGAATTTCTGCCTTCGGTTTCGCAGTGGAACGAACGGCGTTGTAGGGATCGTCATCCGCGATCAAAGTCGGCCCCTTGGCGATGATCGGCGAAAGTTGTGCGGTGTCTACGGCAAGCGCAGCGCGCGGCCATTCTGCTTGCGGAAGATCGCGCACGACGCGCCCGCTTGCGTCGCCATGGACATCGCATGGCTCGGTCGGTATCTGGGCTTTTGTCGCGATTTCCCGATAAGTCGTACGTCGTTGCACGGTTTCGCCGGCATCACCTTTCACGGTGTCGTAACACTTGTCGGTGGCGAGCAAGCCGGAGCGGGCGCAAATTTCTACTGTCTGCACGCCCGGAGGCTTTGCGATTTCACGCGGCGCGTGGCCCGGAATCGATGTGTTCATGATGTCGACCCAAACCGGCAACGCAATCTCGCTCCCAAATGCGCCGCGATAAATTTTCTGCGGCTTATCAAATCCGGCCCAGACAATGCACGTCAACGCACTGTCGTATCCGGCGAAAAGCGCATCTGTAAAATCGTAGGCCGTTCCCGTTTTGCCGGCAGCAGGAATTTTCTTGAGACCAAATTCCTTTTGCGCAGCTTGTCCGGTCCCGGATTCCAAAGCATCGACGAGACAGGAATGGACTTCGTACGCGATCTCCGGTTTCACCACGGTCTTGCGGGAACGGTCCTCCTCTGATTGCCAAACGATCGAGCCGTCCTTGTTTTCGATCCGATCGAGAATGTGCGGAGCGTTCGCTCGCCATCCGCCGTTTGGAAAAACCGTGTAGGCGAGCGCCAGCTCGGCCAGCGTAATTTCGCTGCTTCCGAGAAACGTCGCGGGAAATGGCCGCAGCTGCGATTTCACGCCGGCATCATGGCAAAGCTTAACCACCGCATCCACACCCGGACTCATTCCGAGCCGGACGGTCGCGCCGTTCTTTCCTTTCGCGAGCGCCGCACGCGCCGTGATTCGACCTTCGTAGCGATTGTCTTCCCGTTCCGGACCC
>JBBRYI010000020.1:0-44143 GCA_038237805.1 Chthoniobacterales bacterium
AAACTGTTTTAACAAAAATTTTCGTTTCTCCGGCGCGTCACTCTCCCTACCCAAACAAAAAAAAATCCAACGGCCCCTTCCCCCCCCCCCCGCTACAGCAGAAAGAATTCGACGAAATTGTGCGGGACTTATTGCCGCAATGGATTGGTGGCGGCAGCGTTTCTGAACTCGTTAGGCGGGGCGAGACGATTTCGGCACGCATTGATTTTTCCCAGATTGAGATCGCCGCACAGATTGACTCGTATGGCGTTGCCCTGCACGAGCCACCAGAACGCGAAGCGCTCCCATTCGTTTGCCGCAATTGCGATCAACTCGAACACGATCGAAACGCCGCGATCCTCGTTTCTCCCGCCTTTGCCTGGCGGACGCTTGGTTTGATAGCAACCGACGGAACACCGACGCGACGCGGAATTATTTTTTCGTTTTTCCAGGCGGGAGAAGGTCTGGCGGTCGCGGCCGCACTCGAAGATGAAAGCTATCCGATCGACGATCTCGTTTTCGATCTCGCAAACATCCGTGCCGGACCACGCTTCGCCGGCGAAGACGCCCCCCTCGGCGGAAGATTGGGAATTTTGTGTCAGCGGATTTACCTGCGCGCCGATCATCCCGGATATCTCGAAATGGGTGTGCCCGTGCATTATGGCTCCGGCGCAGCGGAGATAATGCGGGAGCTTTGCGAAAATCGCACAGCGCGTTCGCAGTTAACGAACGAATCGCTGCGCCTTGGTGACATCGAACGCGCGCTGATGGAGTGGCGCAGTTTATTGCGGCACATTGTTGCGGCGCCAGATTTGCAATGGAATCGCTGGCAGCAATTGAAATCCGCCGCCGCGCACTATATCGAAAATACGAAATCACCCACTGTGCTGGACTTTCCTCCGCTTCTTGCTGCGCAACAGCGCCGTCTCAGCGCACTCATTTAAGTAAATGGATAGAAACGAAAAAACGCCCGCCCAGCTGGGCTATCGCATGCCCGCGGAGTGGGAACCGCATGCAGCGACATGGCTTTCGTGGCCGCGCCGCGAAGGCATCAGTTTCCCAGATTCCTTCGATCGGGTCTTGCCTGCGTTGCGCGCGATGGTCGAGGCGTTGCTTCCGTCCGAACCGGTTTGTATCAACGTCTGCAATGGCGCGCACGAAGCGGAAGCGCGCGCTGCTCTCGACGGACTCGATCCGGAACGACTGACGTTTCATTTGATTCCCACCAACGAGCCGTGGTGCCGCGATCACGGTCCGATTTTTGTCGCGCGGAAAGAAGAGCCGCGCATCGCTGTCGTCGATTGGGATTATAACGCCTGGGGCGGAAAGTATCCGCCGTGCGATTTGGATGAAGTCGTCCCGACGCGCATCGCCGAAAAACTGGGGCTGCCGGTTTTTTATCCGCACATGATTCTCGAAGGCGGTTCCATCGACGTGAACGGTTCCGGCGCGTTGCTCACGTCGGAATCGTGTTTGTTGAACAGGAACCGAAACCCAAATTTGAGCCGCGAAGAAATCGAGCAGCGTCTGCGCGATTTTCTCGGCATGCGCGAAATCCTTTGGCTCGGCGACGGAATCGAGGGCGATGACACCGATGGCCACATCGATGATCTGACGAGATTCGTTAGTGAGCGGACGGTTGTCACCGTCATCGAAGAAAATCGCGACGACAAAAATTACGAGCCGCTGCGTGAAAATCTCGTGCGTTTAAGAGAAATGCGAATCGATGGCGCGCCTCTGGAAATTTACACGCTACCGATGCCGGCAAAGATTTCTCGCGAAGGAATGCGCCTGCCGGCGAGCTACGCCAATTTTTACATCGTAAATAAATGTGTGCTGCTGCCGACGTTTGCGGATGCGAATGACACCAAAGCAATTTCAGTTCTTGAAGAGCTATTTCCGACGCGCCGTATCATGCCGATCGATTGCCGCGAATTGATCTGGGGTCTGGGGACTTTCCACTGCCTTACGCAACAGCAGCCGGCTCTGTAGCGGCGGTCTATGACCGTCGCTAAAATCCGCAGATAGGAAATGCGACGGTCGCAGACCGCCGCTACAGCTAATCGTCCGCAAAGGGCGCGGGTTTGTAACCGCTTTTCAAGATGGCGTCGTGCAAATCAGGTGCATGAGTTTTGCGCGCATCAAAAGTAACGATGACGCGCTCGCGTCTGGTGTCCACTTTCACATCCTTTACGCCATCGATTTTGCAGAGCGGCTCTCGCAATTTCCTCACGCATTCGTCGCAATCTTCGCCTTCTGTGGCGATCACGATCTTCTCAATTATTTCGTGATCGGCGCGCTCAGGATTAAAGGGGTCGGCGGGGTCAGGATCGTTTGGTCGTGCTGGGTCCATATTGCTAATTCGCATGGGAACGCCTCGCGCGCTGCATTAAGTAAGTCTCCTCTATTGGCGAATTGACCGCGCACTTCGTCATTGCCTCCATGGCGTGGGCGATTTAGTTGTATGCCCCGCTGTTTTTCCAGCAAGCGGCTCTAATCTTTAACCCTTTTTCCTATGGCAAATTACGGCATCAACGGCTTCGGTCGCATCGGGCGCAATGTTTTGCGCGCCATGTCTCAAGAACAGGTCGAAAACATCCGCGCGATCAACGATCTCACCGATACGCACACCCTGGCGCATCTTTTGAAATGGGACTCCGTCCACGGGAAATTCGACGGCGATCTTGGCTACGATGACGAGAACATCATCGTGCGTGGTCACAAGATTAAGATTCTGAAAGAGCGCGATCCGGGAAAACTGCCCTGGAAAGATTTGGATGTGGAGGTGGTTCTGGAATCGACGGGGTTCTTTACCAGCCGCGACAAAGCCGATCTTCACATCAGTAAAGGCGGTGCGAGAAAAGTATTGATCAGCGCGCCGGCAAAGAATCCTGACGTGACGATCTGTATCGGCGTAAACGATCAGATGTACGACGCCGGCAAGCACAGCATCGTTTCAAATGCGAGCTGCACCACTAATTGCCTCGCGCCGATGGTCCGAGCCCTCAACGATAAATTCGGGATCGAGCTCGGATTCATGAGCACGATTCACAGCTATACAAACGACCAGCGCATTCTCGATCTGCCACATGAAGATCTGCGACGTGGACGTGCCGCGGCGATCAATATTGTGCCTTCGAGCACGGGGGCGGCGAAAGCGATTGGCGAAGTGATTCCCGAGTTGAAAGGGAAATTGAATGGCGGCGCGTTTCGTGTTCCGACTCCAGACGGCTCGGTCACTGATTTTACCGCGCTGCTAAAAAACAAGGCGAGCGCAGAAGAAGTGAATCGCGCATTTGCTGAAGCGGCAAAAGATAGGAGCTATAAAGATGTGCTGGAGTTCTCCGATGAGCCGCTGGTCTTGACCGACATCGTCGGCAATCCGCACTCATGCATTTTCGACAGCAAGCTAACACTCTCGTTAGGCGACAAATTTGTGAAAGTCGTCGGCTGGTACGACAACGAGTGGGGCTACAGCAATCGTTGCGTGGAAATGCTGGTGATGCTCGGGGCCTAACCAAGCGCCAACTATGCATGTCATCCTGAGTGCACCGAAGGATTTGTCTCATCGGAGTGCGCGTGATCAGTTGAGAGGTCACCCGCATTCGCTCGGGATGACATTGTAATCATGCCAAAACTTTCTGTTCGCGATCTCGACGTGCGCGACAAGCGCGTGCTTGTGCGCGTTGACTTCAATGTTCCGATTGAAGAACGCGCCGACGATATCGCAATTACGGACGACACGCGTATCCGCGAAAGTTTACCGACCATCAATTATCTGCGCGAACAAGGCGCGAAAACGATTTTGATGTCGCATCTTGGACGGCCGAAAGGAAAGCCAGTTCAGAAATATTCGCTGCGGCCCGTCGGGATGTACCTTCACGATTTGATCAAACATCCGGTCGTCTTCAGTCACGACTGTATCGGCGCGGATGCGGAGAAAATCGTGGAGAGCCTTTGCTCGGGTGACGTCGCTTTGCTCGAGAACGTTCGCTTTTACGCCGGCGAAGAAGCGAACGATCCGATGTTTGCGGAATCTCTTGCGAAGCTCGGCGATCTTTACGTCAACGACGCCTTCGGCGCTGCGCACCGTGCGCATGCCAGCACCGTCGGCATAACCAAGTTCGTTGCGAAATCAGCGATGGGCTTGCTGATGGAGAAAGAGCTTAAGTATCTCCAAGGCGAATTAGAGAAACCGGCGAAGCCTTTTGTTGTAATTCTCGGCGGCGCGAAAGTTTCCGACAAAATCGGCGTCATTAAAGCGCTCATGGAAAAAGCCGACACAATTTTGATCGGGGGCGCGATGGCGAACACGTTTTGGAAAGCGGAAGGTGTGCCGGTCGGAAAAAGTAAAGTGGAGGATGACAAACTGGATCTCGCGCGTGAGCTGCTCGAGCTCGCGAAGAAAAAACACGTGAATTTTCTGCTGCCGGTCGACGCACTTGAAACGCAGGAGATCCGCGCGGGAGCGCCGACAAGAAATACTGGCCGTGTCACGACCAGGCATGGAATCGACGACGGCTGGCTTGCGGTCGACATCGGGCACGCCACGATTGCGCTTTTCACCGAAGAGATCGTCAAGGCAAAAACAATTCTTTGGAATGGCCCGATGGGAATTTTCGAAATTCCGGATTTTGGCGACGGAACTTTTGCGATTGCAGATGCACTTGCGCGCTCGCACGCGACGACAATCATCGGCGGTGGCGATTCCGTCACCGCGGTGAGCCAAGCGGGACTGGCGGACAAAATGACGTTCATTTCCACAGGCGGCGGCGCTTCGCTTGAATTGCTCGAAGGGAAAGAGCTGCCGGGTGTCGCGGCGCTGAGCGAAAAATGAAGCTTTCTTCGGGATGACCCGAGTTTGATATGCGAAAGAAAATCATCGCTGCCAATTGGAAGATGAATATGACGCAGGCGGAGGCCGCTGCGTTCGTCGAAACTTTGCTTCTCGAAATCGGCGATCTTGCTGATGTCGAGGTAGTGATTCTGCCGCCATTCACCGCCATCGCGAAAGTGAACGAATCGCTCGGCAAATCGCAGAACATCAAAGTCGGTGCGCAAAACATGCATTGGGAGCGCAGCGGCGCTTTCACCGGAGAAATAAGTCCCGCAATGTTACGAGATTTGTTTTGCCGCTACGTGGTGCTCGGGCATAGCGAACGCCGATCGCTCTTTGGCGAGACCGATGAAATCGTAAATCGTAAAGTGCGCGCGGCACATGAAGCAGCGTTACGGCCGATTCTTTGCGTGGGCGAAACACTCGATCAGCGCGAACGCGGCAGCGTCGAAAAAATTCTAGCGTTACAATTGCGCGGAAGCCTGGCGAATCTCGGCGCGAAAGAATTGCAGGAAACGGTGATCGCTTACGAACCGGTGTGGGCGATCGGCACGGGCCGGACGGCGACGGCGGCGCAAGCGCAGGAAGCGCACGCCTTTATTCGCCACACGTTGACTCAAATCTCCGACGAGACAACCGCCGAGAAAGTTCGGATTCAATACGGCGGGAGCGTTAAACCCGATAACGCGCGTGAGTTGATGAGCCAGGCTGACATCGACGGTGCGCTGGTCGGCGGCGCGAGCCTTGATCCACGCAGCTTCGCCCAGATCGTGCAAGCAGCTTTGCCTAACGAGTAATAACCGTGCTTACTGGAGGTTGTAAACCTCCACCAGCGCAACTCCCGTTGGCGCAGATCCCGCGCCGCTCAGTATTGCGGTGTAGTTACCGGGCGCTTGCGTGGTCAGGATCGCTGACTCGCGCGGATTCGTCGGCGCTATTCCACTAGCCTGAATGTCGGAAGCGTTCGCAGCCATCTGCCAGTCGTTATTCTGCGCGATCTTCGTCCCCTGCGCGTTTCGCAATTCCAACAGCGGATCGCGGAGCGGATTGGTAATTCCGGCCGACGATAGCGAGGGACCGATGCCTCGAACCATTACCTTGGCCGTGTGTTGGCCTCCAATAATGAAACCGCCGATCATGACATTGTCGCCCGTCTGGACAAATCCGCGCGAAGAAATATTCGCGAGGCGCGAGTCTGGTCCATGATCGAGATCGAAAATTTCCGCAAGGCCGACGCCCGTGCCGTTGACGCCGCGGATAATCGCCGAGTAAGAAGCATTGTTCGCTGGAAGCGTGGCGACAATTGCGGACTCGCTCGACGATGTCGGCGGGGCATCGGTGTCCTTGATTTGCTGGCGATTGACGGCGTCGCCCCAGTCATCGCTCCTTGCCAGAACTTTGGTCTTGTCGCGCAGTTCCAGGATTGGATCGGCTAACGGATTGGGGACACCAGCCCGCGCAAGCGATGGACCGATCGCGCGAATCAAAACGCGTTTTGGCGAAGTGCCCGCGACGATAAATCCAGCAATGAGTTCGTTGGGATCGGCCTGCACTTGCAGCCGAGTGGAGATGTTCACCAATCGCCCCGGCGACGCGATGACCGTGACATCGAAGTGCTGCGTTATAAAAGCGCCGTCGAAGTCGATAGCTTTGACCGTGATTGTCGTAGTTCCGATTTGCCTCGCCGTAATAGCGAGTCTTCGGCCTGCGCTTACGCTGACGACGGCGATGGCCGGATTCGCGCTCGCGACGCTGAAAACGAATGGCGGAATCTGGATGATATCGGGAATCGAAACCAGATTTGGTACCCTGATCGGATCGGGGTCCTTGTAATTGCGCAGGGGGAGGGTGTCGAACGGCGAGCCGAAATTAAAACGCGGCACCATTGCGATCTTGTCCACTGTTGTCATGCCGTTGCCGATCACTTTGCCGAAAACAGTGAAGCCGCCGTTTGTGGTATCGAGGTTTGACGGAGCGCCACCGTTGTCTTTCAGATTGACGAACCATTGACTGGTCGCGCTATTCGCGTTGTTCGGTAGTTTTGCCATCGCGATCGTGCCGCGCTTGTTTGAAATACCAGGCTCATTCTGGATCGCTGGAAACGTCGCGACCTGTGTCGGGACAGCGACCGTCGGATCCGTTGTGCTTACCGTTCCAATGAAACCGCCGCCTTGAATGACGAAATCCGCGATCGACCGATGAACGAAACTGGATGCGCGGTGATGTGTCGTCGGATCGATTTTGAAATAGCGACCTTGATCGACGTACTTCAAAAAATTCGTCACCGTGATCGGCTTCTGCCCGGTGAAAAGCTGCACATCGAAGTCACCGAGAACGGTGGAGAACCGCACCGCGTTCGTGTCAGGGTCCCTAAATGCATTCGTGAGATCGATCCTCGCCGTGGCGCCGGCGAAAAACGTCTGGTCGGCAATTTGCGTTTTAACGACTGGAGCCACATTTGCAGCGGCGAGCGGTGCGGCGCCAGCACTGAGAGAAAGCAGAAAAACGATAAGACGATGATTCATATCGATGATGACTTTAGCCGATTCCTAAACTGCGTCACCGGCAGTTTACGTAATTACTTTTTAATTTCGAGGTAAGTGCGCGATTGCACTTTGTTGCTTGTCGGTTGCATCTCCTCGATCCGCAGCTGTTTCAAAAACCAGCGCCCGTCGATCTTTTGCGCGGAGATCACTTCGAAGCGTTTCGCGAGCCTGCCTTTCCAATCGTAGCCTTCCATCTCCATGAGGGCGCCGCTGTTTTTATCGGCCCAAAGGAGGACCCTCGAATATTGAGAATCGCGAGAAGGCGCCTGTAACTCGACTTTCCAACAACGACGGGAGCGCACTGACTCTTCGCCTAGAACGCGCGCCGCGGGCCAGTAAAGAAATTTGAGCGCAAGATCTTCGTAGGTAATGGCGGTACCGCGCACTTTGCGATCGAACTGCGCCGGCGTGATTTTTTCTGCGCCGCCCTGGATTAGCTGTTCCAGGCGTGAATCATTTTCACCAAGGCGCAGTTGCAACGCCTCGGGCGGATTAGCGAACGAATACTTAATCAACGGCCCGGTTTGCGTGAGACGGAAAGGAACGATGGTCCCCTCCTGCCGCAATTGTCCCTGCAAATCGAGCTGTTGCTGCGTTTGTTGCATGCGCACGGTAGCGAGAATTTCCCTCGCCGATGGCGCCGGTTCGGCCGCCATTTGCGTCGCGCACAAAATGCCGAGTGCGAACGTCGCAAAAATCTTCCTCCCTTGTTTCATGCTGCCTTGATTCGTATCGTGCCGGCCTCCGGTGGTATGGATCAGACAATCTTTCATTTTATTAACGAGCAATGGACGAATCCCGTGCTCGACCTGTTCATGGCGGCGATTAGCGACGCTAAAATTTGGCAGCCGTTTTTTGTTGGAATCGCCCTTTATCTACTAATCTTCGGGGGATTCAAGGGGCGCGTCTTTGTTTTTTACGTTCTCATCGCGCTTGCCATCTCCGATTATTTTCTCGTTCGACCGTTGAAATCGGCGCTCGATCGGCGGCGGCCTAAACAGGTGGAGAAGGTGCGCATGGTGCAACTGCAAAAGGCGAATCCGAAAATTCTTACGCTCGCCAAAAAACCGGCCATTCGCTTTTCCGATCAATCCGACCGCGCCCAATCGGGTCCGTCGTTTCCTTCCGGTCACATGGCGAACAACACCGTGATCGCCGTCATGTGCGTTTTGCTTTTTCGACGCTGGGGCTGGCTCTATTTCATCGTCGTGGCGGCGGTCGGGTATTCACGAATCTATCTCGGAGCGCATTGGCCGAGCGATGTTTTAGCCACATTCTTCATGTCAGCGGGCGAAGCGCTGCTGGTCGTCGCGCTGCTCGAAGTGATCTGGCGATGGGCGGCGCCGCGTCTTGCGCCCGCCGTATTTGCGCGTCATCCGAGTCTGCTCGGCGACCAAAATCAATGAGCGCAACGCGCGCGGTTTGGATCTTCGTTCTGAGCCTGACTGCGATTCGGCTCACTCTGCTCGGCACAAGCGATCTCTCCGGCGACGAATCCTATTACTGGATGTGGTCGCAGCATCTCGCTCCCGCTTATTTTAGTAAAGGTCCCGGCGTCGCTTTTGCCATTCGCGCCAGCACCGCAATTTTTGGTGCAACAGAATTTGGCGTGCGCTTTTGGAGTCCGGTCCTCGGCGCCGGAACGAGTTTGATACTTTACTATTTTGCGCGTCGTCTCTTCAGCGAAGGAGTTGCGTTCTGGACCGTTGTCGCGCTCAACGTCACGCCAATCTTCAATGTCGGTAATTTCGTCATGACGATCGATCCGCTTTCGGTTTTCTTTTGGTCGGCGGCGATGTTCACCTTTTGGCTCGCGCTGGAACGAAGTCCCGACTTCAGCTGGCACTGGCTATTAAGTGGACTCCTGATCGGAATAGGATTTCTCTGCAAATACACGAACTCACTCGAATTAATTTCGGCGGCGCTCGTGCTGGCGCTTGTTCCGCGTTTGCGCGGCGAATTCAAACGCGCGGGATTTTATTCACTGCTCGCGGTTGTCGCCGTTTGTGCCATTCCGCCGATGATCTGGAACGCACAACACGCATGGATCACTTTCGTGCACCTCCGCTCCCGCGGCGGTCTTAATGAAAGCACGGGATTTCATCCCACCGCGCTGCTCCTTTTTATCGCCGAGCACTTTGTCACCTACTCGCCGCTGCTGTTTTTGGGTCTGGCCTGGGCCGTCATCGCGAGCTGGCGTCACGCGCAGAGAAATTTCAAACTGCTTTATCTTTTCTGGTTCGGCGTTCCTGTTTTCGCGCTCTATTTTTTGCTTTCGATCAATCGCGCCGGCGCGCCCAATTGGGATTGTCTCGCGTTCTTGAGCCTTGCCCCGCTCGCCGCATTCCATTGGCACGAACGATCGCAAACCGGGAACGGCCTGCAGCGATGGGCAGCCGCCGCACTTTTCCTAGGTTTGCTCATGAGCGTAATTGCGTTGGATACCGATCCGTTGCGTTCTCTCGGCCTCCATTTTCCGCGTCGCGACCCGGCCAACCGTTTGCGCGGCTGGAAATCCGCCGCCGCTGAAGTGGAAAAATTGCGCGCAGATTTTGAAACGAAGGCCGGTGAAAAACTATTTCTTATTGCGAACGAACGCGACCGGGCCGCTGAGATTTCATTTTATCTGCGCGATAAACGAGTTGAAGGCACGGGCCATCCGCCGGTTTACATTGTCGAATCACAGGACCTGCAGAACCAATTTTCCTTCTGGCCACGCTATGATGAATTCATCGAGCAACCGTCTCGCATCGCACCTTCGCCTAACGAGATTTACACGGAAGAAAACGGTGTTAATCCATTCGTGAACCGTAGCGCGCTCTATGTGCAGGAAGGGAATAAGGAACACGCGCCGCACAACATCCGCGCCGGATTCCAATCGGCCGAACGCGTCGCGACGATCCAGGTCCAGCGCTTTGGGGAATCGATCCGCACCTTGCAGGTTTTTCTGTGCCGCAATTATCGCACTCTGCCCTTATGAACCAACCGGCCGTATCGGTGATCGTACCGCTCTTTAACGAAGAAGAGAACGTTCCGAGCTTGCAAGCGGAGCTCGACGCTGCGCTCGCCGGCGTCGATTATGAAATTATTTTCGTGGATGATGGTTCAACCGATTCCACCTTTGAGCGAATTGCGATCGATCCGCGCGTGCGCGTGGTTCGTTTCGAGAAAAACGCCGGTCAGAGCGCGGCGATCTACGCAGGACTGCAGGCTGCGCACGGAGCCGTGGTCGTTTTGATCGATGGCGATCTGCAAAACGATCCGGCGGATATTCCGCGGTTGCTCGCGGAAATCACGTGCGGAGCCGACCTCGTTTGCGGCTACCGCGCGCAACGCAAAGACACGTTGCTCAAACGCCTAACGAGTCGAGTGGCGAATCTTGTGCGGAGCCGTTTTACCAAAGATGGCGTGCGCGACACCGGATGCACGTTGAAAGCGATGCGACGCGAATGCATTCGCGCGTTGTTGCCATTCAAAGGCATGCATCGCTTCATCCCCGCGCTCGTGAAAGGCGCGGGATATCGACTAATTGAAATTCCGGTCAATCATCGGGCGCGAAAATTTGGCCAAAGTAAGTACGGACTTGGTAATCGCGCCCTTCGCGCCACGGTCGATATGTTCGGTGTCCGCTGGCTCCTGGCTCGAAGCCTAAATTATAAGGAAAAACGCCGGGTTTGAGGGCTCCGGAAAGCGTCCTGAAATGCCTTGTCATCCGAATCGCTCACGCTAAGCTTTCGCTCCCACGGGGGGAACTGCATGTCCTTGGCCAATCTACTAAGCGCGGAGCAGATCATTCCCGAGATGAAAGCGACCGAGCGTTGGCCTGCCATCGTCGAACTCATCGACCTGCTCACCAGACTCGGCAAAATCAATCCCGGCGATCGCGATAGCATTCTTGCCTCGCTCAAGCAACGCGAAGAAACGATGAGCACGGGAATTGGTTTTGGCATCGCCATTCCGCATTGCTCTTCCGATTGCATCAACGAAGTCGTCGCCTCATTTGGTCGCTCTTCCAGTGGAATCGAGTTCGATGCGCTCGATAATGCGCCGGTGAAATTTGTCGTTCTTTTCATCGTGCCGAAGAACCAATTTCAAACGCATCTCCGCACCCTCGCTTCGATCGCGAAATTTTTGAACGACCGCAGCGTGCGCGAGCAGCTGGCTAACGCCAAATCGGCGGACGAAATTCTTGCCATCTTTCGCGACCGCTCCCAGAAATAATTGTTGAGGTTCCGTTAGGCGCTTGACACCAGCGCCTCTACACCGCAGCAAAACCGCGAAGCATGGAGACTTTCCAAACATTGCTCGCGCGAAAACTAACGGCTGCTCTAGCCGCGGCTGATTTACCGAACGCCGGCGAGCTGACGTCGGCGACTGATCCGCGGTTCGGCGATTATCAAACCAACGCCGCGCTTGTGCTGGCAAAGCAACGCGGTGAAAAGCCGCGAGCGATCGCGGAGAAAATCATCGCCCACCTGGACGTGGCCGAGATTTCCGAGCCACCGCAAATTGCGGGCGCCGGTTTCATTAATTTCACCTTGCGCACCGATTCCGTCGCTGCGCGAGTGACTGCGCTCTTGCAAGACGAGCGGCTCGGCGTTGCGCGCACAACATCACCGCGACGCATCGTGATCGATTTTGGCTCGCCCAATGTCGCGAAGCCGATGCATGTCGGCCATATTCGCAGCACGGTGCTGGGCGATTCCTTCGCGCGAATCGCTGCTTTTCTTGGCCACGAAGTTATCCGCGACAATCACATCGGCGATTGGGGCACGCAGTTCGGTATGGTCATTTTTGGATGGAAAAATTTTCTTGATCGCGATGCACTTGCTCGCGACCCGATCGCCGAACTGGTCCGAATTTACAGGGAAACAAATGAGCGGGCGACTGTGGATCCAGCAGTTCGTGAGGCCGCGCGCGAGGAATTGGTGAAATTGCAGGCGGGCGAAAGAGAGAATTTCTCGATCTGGCAGGAGTGCGTCACGCTTTCCATGGGCGAGTTCAAAAAAGCTTACGAGCTTCTCGACATCCAATACGACATCCAACGCGGCGAAAGTTTTTACAACGACCGACTTTCCGGTGTTGTCGAGCGATTACTCGACACCCAAATCGCGGAAGTTAGCGAAGGCGCAGTTTGCGTTTTCTTTCGCGATATTCCCGAGCTGGAGGAGAAGCCGGCCATGATCCGGAAGCGCGACGGTGGCTACAATTACGCCACGACCGATGTCGCGACGGTGGATTACCGTATTAACGATTTGAAGGCGGATACAGTCTGGGCAGTCGTCGGAGCACCGCAGCTTTTGCATTTCAAGCAGATCTTTGAGATCGCCCGACGCGAGGGTTACAAAGCCGAATTTCGCCACATCCCGTTTGGCAGCATTCTCGGAGAAGATCGCAAACTTATGAAAACGCGGTCGGGCGAAAATGTTCCACTGGGAGAGTTGCTCGATGAGGCAATCGCGCGCGCCCGAAAAATCGTGGAACAAAAGAATCCGGAATTGAGCGAAGAGGAGAAGAGCGACGTCGCGAAAAAAATCGGCATCGGCGCGGTGAAATACGCCGATCTCTCGCAGTATCGCATGACCGATTATATTTTTTCCTGGGACAAGATGCTGGCACTGCACGGAAATACTGCGCCTTATTTGCAGAATGCTTACGTGCGCATTCGTTCCATCTTTCGCAAAGCCGGCGAAACAATACCTGTCGCTCCGAAAATCATTTTGTCTGAGCCAACGGAACTGCAGCTGGCTAAACGCCTGACGCAATTTGCTGAAATCGTGCCTGCGGTCTTGAACGATTTCCGGCCAAACGTGCTTGCCAATTATTTATTCGAACTGGCCAACAGCTTTCACGCGTTTTACGAAGCGTGCCCGGTCCTTAAAGCAGATGAGCCAACGCGGACATCGCGCCTCGCGCTATCGGAATTGACCGCACGAACCTTGCGACGCGGTCTTGATCTTCTCGGAATCCAGGTGCCCGAAAAGATGTAGCTCATCAACGCGCAGTCTGCGCGAGCTCCTGGTATTTTTTCTCGAGCTCGCGACAACGCGCTTCGCTTTCCCGCAAAGCGCGACGTTCTTCACGCAAACTCTGCTCGAGCTCGCGAATGCGATCGTTGATGTCGATCGCCATTCGCGTCGCCGCAGGTGCGGGGTGTAACCGTAGTTTCTGGAGAATGCGCATCGCTCTCGGTGTTCTCCGTTTGCAAGAAAGCCGGTAACTCTGCGATCTGCTTTCGCGTTCCGTCGCAAGAGTTAACAATGAAAGTCTCGGCGTTGATTTCTCCGAGCCGAATAAATTCCTGGATCGCCCCCAGAGTCGTCGGACCGTAATAGCGTTCGCTTGTCACTTCCACGAGCCAATCCATTCCCAGTTGGGGAACCATGGGCGCTTTAATCCATGTCTCCTGGTCGGTCGAGAGCGCGTCGTGCGGCGCGATCTGCGCCGCCGAAGCCCAGCGTGTGAGCTGTTCAAAAGGGAGCGGGCCGAAAATGCCGCCGTCTTCGTGTTTGCGCAGGAACCATTCTTTTAACGAGGCAGTTTCCATCAGTCGTTAGGCACGGGCGATGGTTCAGCGCTCGCGGCCGGCGCAGCTGCACCCGCGGTCGGAATCATAATTGTTTGTCCCGCCTGCAATTTTCGACCGTCCTCGATGTGATTAAATTTTTGCAGCTCGTCGACTCCGACTTTGTATTGCTTTGCGATCGAGGTCAGTGTTTCTCCGCGCGTAACGGTGTGAGTATTACCGGCGGCGGCGGCGTGCGCCGGCTCGACCGCAGCAGAGGTGACGCTGGCGCTCGGTGCCGGTGTCGCTTCGCCGATCATGACTCCAGGCTTCGATATCTGCTCCTGCAACTTCAGAATCTGTTGCGAAAGGGCGTCGATCTTTGCGTTTTGTTCGTCCAGTTTCTTGTTAATCGCTTCCAACTGTGCCGTGCTCGATTTATCGTTAGGCGTTTGCGCCCGCGAGGATATAGAAATAAACACCGCCAGAATCGCTATCGCCAAAATCTTCATTACCATCATGTTGGCACTGGCGCTTTGCCATGGCAAGCACGCCGCCCGGTGTGATGCTGATGCCGTTTAACCCCGCGCCTCTCGACGAAAAAGAAGCAGAAGCTCATTTAAAAGAGTTGAGTGGCCGGCCTCCTCTCCCTAAGGGAGAGGATTAAGGTGAGGGCAAGCTGTTGCCGGTAGTCCCTCACCCTACCCTCTCCCCGTGGGAGAGGGATTAAGCGGGAAGGCGCGTCGTTTCAATTCGATCCTCGAAACCTCGAATTTAATCCGCACACGTCCCATAAGTTGCCTTTTTACGAATTGTTCCTAAGTTTTTTCCATGCCTGAGCGCATTCAAAAACCACCTGTTGTTCCGTGGGGGCCGAAGCAGGGCGATGGTGATGGCGGCGGCCCGAAGGCGCCTGATATTTCCAGGCCAGACACAAAAGATCTGCTGAAAAAAATGCGCCAGGTCGACCCGAATCAATCGAAGCGCTATCGCCAGCGCACCGGCCAGTAATGGACCGGCTGTCAGCTGCATTCGACCAGGCGACGTCTGGAGCGAGTGATGATTTCCCGGCTTTGCTACGGCGTAAGGGTTTGCTCACGCCAGCAGCCGATGTTTCGAAAATCGGAGACACATCGAAATGGGTGCAGACGGAATCGACCACCATTCTCGCCTTTAAGTTTGCCGGTGGCGTACTCGTGGCCGGCGATCGACGCGCCACAGCCGGCAACACCGTTGTCTACGATCGCGCGGACAAAGTTTTGGAAATCGATCGTCGTTCCATCATGGCGATCGCCGGTGTTCCGGCGACGGCGTGGGAAATGGCGCGCGTGCTCGAGCATTCGTTTCAATTTTTCCGCCGCACACAATTGCAGGAGATGAGCGTGGATGGAAAAGTGCGCGCGCTGTCGAAGTTGTTGCGCGACAATTTTGGATTCGCAATCCAGGGCATCGGAATGGTGGTGCCAATTTTTGCCACCTACGATTCAGCGGCGCGCCTTTATTTTTACGACGCCATGGGCGCGCAGTTTGAAGTGACCGAGTACGCCGCAACCGGATCCGGTTCGCCGGCGGTGCGCGGAATCCTGCACTACGAGAATAGTTGGGGGAAAAAGCCGCTGCATAAATTGCACGAAGATGAAGCGGTCACAGTCGCGTTGCGTGCGCTCGATACCGCGGCGGAATCCGACACCGCGACGGGTGGCGTGGATCGCAGCGGAAAAATTTTCCCGATAATCAAAATCGTTTCCCGCGATGGAATCACGACGATGCCAGAGCGCAAAATTGCTGCGCTCTTCAAGAAAACTGTCGCATGATCGAAGAGCCATATCGCTGGGTGGAAGCAATCGCGAACCGGCGCGAATACATCGAAACTCAGCTTGCATCCGGAAGTCCGATTGCGGCGGTTGGATTTCGAGATGGGATTTTGTTCCTCACCGTCGGCCGCGCACGGCAAAAGGTTTTCGAGATTTACGATCGCATTGCCATGGGCGCAATCGGTCACCCGGGCGACATCGAACGATTGCGCATGGCCGCAATTGAGCTGGCGAGCACGGAAGGTTTTACGCGCTCGGCGGCCGACGTTTCATTGCGCCGATTAGCCTATTATTCCCTTAGTCCGCTCATGAAAGCGGCTTTCGAACAAATCTTCGGCGCGCCGTATCTGGCGCGCATGATTTTCGCCGAGCTCGGCACAAAACCCAACGACGACTTCTTCCTGCGTCTGGAGTACGACGGCGCAATCGCGACCAACGGTGGGACGTCCGCGCAAGCACGACAAGATTTCGGTGTTCTTAGTGGAACGAAAAATTCCACCGAGTTGATGGAATCGTTTCTTAAGGATGCGTACCTTGGAAGTGCAACATTGGATCGTGCTTTTCGCACTGCGTTGGACGCGTGGAGCGTGGGACGCATGGCGTCGGGAGACGATGCCGTAAAGGAAATGCCGTCACGCGAACAAATCGTGGCGCATCGAAAAAACGAGTTGACCCTTTCCAGCATTGAAGCGGCGGTGTTAGAGCGCAATGCCACCGCTGCGATTCGTTACCGATCTCTCTCGGATGACGAAATAAAGTCCGCTCTGGGCGACTCCGAGTAAGCGCGCGCCAATATGATGCGACGCGGTCGAGGACAAACCGGCAGTACGTCGCGCGGCGTTCTCGCTATCATCGGGCTACTGGTAATGCTGGCGTCGCTAATCTGGCTGCAATTTTTTCCCGCATCGAAAGCGCCGGTCTTGAGTAGCAAGCCACAGCAGTCAAAGGAAGTTATCTCGCTTGTCGTTATCGATCCGGGACATGGTGGAATCGATACGGGCACAACCTCTGCCGGCGTTCTGGAAAAGGATCTTACTCTCGATGTCGCGCAACGTGTGCGGCGAATCATTCATTTGCAAGGTTTCGAAACATTGCTCACGCGCAACGGTGATGATTACAAGTCTCTCGCAAATCGCGCGGACTTCGCCAATCGACAGCGCGATTGTATTTTTGTCAGCATTCACTTTGACGAAGCGAAGCTCGCCGCCTCGACCGGGGTGGAAACTTATTATGCTGCGCGTCAGTTTGGACGCGCGCTTCCGTTTTCCTCGTGGTTTCCTTTTCTACAGCACACGGGCTCAGAATCTCAAAATATCCTCAGCCAGAGTCTGGCCGGTTTCATTCAGGAATCACTCGTTGCGCGCACGCGGGCTTTTGATCGCGGAACAAGAGCCGAGCAATTTTACGTGATCGCTAATGTGCGTCATCCGGCCGTGTTGGTAGAAGGTGGTTTCCTGACAAACCAGGATGAGATCGCGAAACTCGAATCGGAAGACTACCGGGAGCGAATGGCAGCGGCAATTTGCGAAGGGATTCTCCATTACCGCGACACGCTGCGTGGCGGGCAGCCCGCTCTGGCCGTGGCGAACCCGGAAGGCTGAATGACAACAAGACCGGTCCGTCTAACGAGTATATGAAGCGGACCTCGTTGGTCGCGGGTGTTTTTTTTCTGGCTCTGGTCGGTTCGCTTCGCGCGGACGAAACGATCGCGTCCGCGCAACGGGCCTTGAAGAATCAAGGATTTTACTATGGCGAAATTACGGGCCGGAAAGACGCCGATACAAGCGCGGCGATTCGGCGCTATCAAATTCGTAACGGTCTGAAGATAACCGGTGAATTGGATTCGGAAACGCAGCGCTCGCTCCGAGTGATGGGCGGTGTATCCACTCAACCCAAAACCACAGCGCCGCAGCCACCACCGGATAATACGCCGGATTTGCGTGAGGAGCGGGCTGCTCCGCCCCGACAGTTTCAATCACCGCGTGACACATCTCCTTCAATTTATGCGCCAGAACCTTATCGCTATCGACAGGAAGCAAGCGGACTCTTTGATGGTACGCCGTACGAAATGGCGTCGCCCGATATTCAGCAGCGCGTAGTTGCCGATGCGCAAATGGTCCTGACGCGACGCGGTTATTACCGGAGTGAGATCGACGGCATTTATGGTCCCGGAACGGAGTTTGCGCTCCGTGCTTTTCAATCCAGCTTTCGCCTGCCGCCAAGCGGACGCTTTGATATTCGAACTCTGGGCGCACTCGGTTTGATGCCAGGTCGAAACGTTCCCCGGTCGGTGCGACCTATGCCGCGGCGCATTTTTCCGCATCCGGTCTATCGCGGCGAGTGGATTCCGGGCTGACGTCGTAAATCATTTTTTCCCGGTTTCGAATTGCACCGACTGCAATTCCGCAAAGACAGTTCCCACAAAAATTTGCGCTCCGATTCGAAGAAGCATTCGATCGGGATCATCGGAAATCCAGATTGTCCCGCGACGAAATTTGCGATGAGGTTCGAGATCGCCCTTTTTCCCGATCTTGTTTAGCTGCAGATCGAGCTTAATTGCATCGAAGGTCCCTGCCGGAACCGAAACTTTTTCGCGGCCGATAACCGTAATTGTGGCCAAATATGCGGAAGTGGCCGGGAAAACCACGATTCGATAAACTGTTCCCTGCCGCAGCGTCTGGCTGCGCATGTAAAGCAGCGCGCTGTGGAGATCCAACAAATTTGGTAGATTAAATTGCTTCGTCCCCGGCGTCGTTACTCCGCGTTTGGTTTCAATGCGTGTCCGAGCGACTCCGGCGGAATTAAAGGCAAGCTTGGTCACAATTTTTTTTGAGCGAACGTTTTCCGTCTGTTCCATCTCGATCGGTCGCAGTTTTGCAGCGTCAGCGAGCGCATGGTGGGTCACATCCATTTTCCAAAGTGCTCGCACGAAACCAATGGTGCGACCCGTGCCATCAAGTTGAAACCGGTCCGATGATGTCCTGGTGAAATGAACTTCCGCAGTCGCAGCGGTTATGCCGGCCCAACCGAAATGATATGTTGCGACCAGGGAACGTGGCGGCGGAAACGGACCAGCCGGTCCGGTGGTAATCGACGTCTCCCAGTTACTCGCGGAAACAGAAGCAGCACTGGCCAGCAAAAGGCAAATCGCCCATGCCTGTAGCCGCGCGCCCATTCGAGAACTATTCGCCGCAGCGCGGTGCATCGCAAACACTCACTCTCGCGCCACCGTACAAAAAAACACACGCGCTTGCGACGCGTGTATTTCGGTAAAGTTGTTTTGGTTTACGGCTTCTTTGCCGGGCTTGCGGAAGTACTCGCAGTCGGCTCTGTTGCGCGGCCCGGTTTGTTCAGGACCGCAACCACGTCGGTGGTGAAGTCGTAATTGTCCCGCGAATACATGACAAGCGGCACACCATTCAAACTCATGCCCGATTTGTCGAGAACCAGATCGAGAGTGTTTGCTTTCACCTTATCCATAACCACGTCAGTAATTTCTTTGACGATGCCTTCGCGCATGCGCAAGGCCTGCTCCTGCAGTTGCCGCTCACGCGTCTGGCGAAATTCATTGATCTCGCGCTCCATCGTCTTGATGCTGGAAATCTTTTCGTCGCGCTCCTTGGCTTTCGCGGTCTTGGCATCCGCGCTCAAGGCTGGTGCGTCGAGTTGTTGATTGAGCTTGTTGATCTCGTCGAGCGCTTTTTTGTAGGCTTCCGCGCGTTCGTCATATTCTTTCTTGGCCGCGTTTTTGGCCTCGTTGATCTTCGCTTCCGCGTCCTTCGTCTTGTTGTATTCCTTGAAAGCGCGATTCATATCCACGGTGCCGATCTTCAGCCCCTGTGCAAAGCTCATGGCCGGGAAAGCGAGCACGGAAAGAAGAGTCAGAGTTAAGATTTTTTTCATAAACAGGGTGTAAGGGTGGTTGGAAAGTCGTTAGACTGCAAGTGGCAACATTCGTTCAAAATTGATAGCCCACGTTGAAGTTGAAATGTCCGCCGCTGCCGTTGCCATCCTTCTGTATCGGAATGCCATAGTCGATACGCAGCGGTCCGATCGGTAAGTCGAGCCGAACGCCAAATCCTGCATCCGAGCCGACATGACCCGTGCCGAATTGGTTAGCGCTGCTATCCAACAACCCAATGTCGTAGAAAAGCGCGCCGCGAACGTGTTCAATGATGGGAAACGTATATTCCACTGTCGCGCGCGCCAGGCTCTTGCCTCCTAGTGGCTCACCATTTGCATCCTTCGGGCCGACTTCGCGAAAATCGAAACCGCGAAGATTGTTTGATCCACCGAGAAAAAGACGGTCGAAGATCGGGACATGATTCCCGCTACCCCAGTTCGAGACCATCGCAACCTCGCCGTTAAAAAGAAGAATCGTGTCCCACCACAAATGGAAATACTGCGAGGCTTCCAGATCGAAACCATAAGTTTGCGTGTCTCCGCCAAGAAACCCGCCGGCGACATAAGGGGAATAGACAAGGCGATGGCCCGTGTGTGTGAGGAATGGATTGTCCCGCGTGTCCCAGAAAATCGTGGTGCCGACCTGGCTCTTCACGCGGGCCCCTAATTCTTCGAGAATCTGCGGCGAAACTCCGAAAGCAACGTTATACAGTTCGATATCTTCGAGCCGATAATCCAAACTTACAGCGAGGAATGGGTTGATCGGCTTGCGCAGATCGATGGCGAATCCGTAATTGCGCTGCGAGTAAACCGAACTAAGAAAATCCGCTTCGCTATAAAAAGCCTGGCCGCCTAACGAGAGCAGCCGGTCCAGAAAATACGGTTCCGTTAGACTGATCAGAAAATCTTTTCGCTGCGTGCCGTACTGTAATTTGACACGAAACTTCTGGCCAGCGCCGGTAAAAGTAGGCCAGTTCATAATATCGAAGTTTCCTTGCGCGAGTTCGACGAAGCCGACCAGACTATCGATCGTGCTAAAGCCTGCCCCGAAGTTCAGGGTGCCGGTGCGTTTTTCCTCAACCTGGATGGTCAGATCTTTTCGGCCGGGGACATCGGAATCCTGCGGATATGTTTCGACTTTGGAAAAGTAACCGAGATTGTCCAGGCGCTTTTTACTTATCTCCACGCGCGTGGTGCTAAAAATATCGCCCGGCGCGATGAGAACTTCTCGCCGGAGCACTTTGTCTTTGGTGCGTGAGTTTCCAACGATGTTGATCCGCTGAACAAAGGAGCGCACACCTTCCTCCACGTTGTAAGTGACATCTATCTGCCCGGGACCGGATGGTGTGCTACGCGGTCTGAGCTCGAGATCGACGTAGCCGCCGCTACCGTAAGCGTCGGCCAGCGTTTTCGTATCGTCTTTTAGCGCCTTCGGCGAATAAACGGCGCCTTCTTTCATCTTAATCGTGGCGCGAAGCTTATCTTCGGTCGTTATCTTGAAACCCACGAAGCTGATCTTGCCGACGTGGTATTTCACGCCTTCGTTCACGACCATGACCAGCGTCATGCGGCTGTTCACGCGTTCCTTGCGCACCTCTTTTATTTCCACATCCACGTAACCGTGGTTTTGGTACCACTCGCGGACGCTATCGAGATCTTCCTGAAACTGCGTTTCGTCGAGACGCCCCGATTTATCGAAAAACGAAATCAGCGTTTTGCCTTTCGTTTTCATCTGCTTGCGCAATGTCCGATCGCTAAAGGCCGTGTTGCCTTCAAAGCGCAGGCGACTGACGGTGCCCTTTTCGCCTTCGTTGATCGTGAAAACGAGGCGCGATGTGCCGCGACTTTCATCGGTGTCGAGCCGATACTCGACCCCGACGTCGTTGTAACCAAAGCGCCGATACAGATCGACAATCTTCTGTCGCGCTTCCACGAGCGAATCTTCGCTCGCCGGTGCATTCATCTTGATTTTGATTTCCCTGCGCACCCGCTGCGCTTTGAAGCGTTGCGCGCCGTCAATCTCGATTTCCTTTACGATGGCCCGCGTTTGCACCACCACTACCACCTTGACGCCGTCCCCCGAGGGTTCGCCAAAAATTCGCACGTTTTGGACTTCACCTGTCTTGTAAAGATTGCGGATGTCCTGCTCGACCACGCTTTCAGAGTAGGGTTCGCCGACGGCGGTGCGGATCTGGGAGAGAATCCTCTCCCGGCTGAGTGTCTTTGGTCCCGCGAACTGCACCTCGATCGATCGAACGACTGCGCCTGTTTGCGCAAACGCGGTCACGCCACTCCATTCCATCAGCGAGAACGCAACCAAAAACGCCAGGACGAGGCGATGGATCGAGCCGATTTGGTATTTCATAAGGGTTGCGCCTCGACGAAGAATGCGAGCGGGCCGTATTACATGGGGAAGAGGAGGCGGATCGTCAAGGCCGGAATTTTCGCGTGCCTCCATGAGATTGTCCATAGACAACGCAAGTGGCGAATCAGTTCAGCAATTGATACCAATTATTTCGGCGTCGCGGTTCGTAACCGGCGTCGCGGATGAGAGATTCGATTGCCTCTGCGTTGAGCCGAAACGTTGTTCCCGCGCTGCTTACGACGTTTTCTTCCATCATGACGGAACCAAAATCGTTCGCGCCATATTTCAGTGCCACTTGCCCGATGCCGGGTCCCTGTGTCACCCATGAACTTTGCACGTTCTCGAAGTTGTCGAGAAAAACCCGGGCCAACGCTTGCATCCGCAAATATTCCGTCACGCCAGTCGGATGCTCCACTTTCAGCACAGTATGCTGCGGTTGAAACGTCCAACAGATAAAGGCCGTGAATCCGCCGCTCGCGTCCTGTTGATCGCGCAAACGCTGTAGATGCTCGATGCGATCTTCAATCGTTTCCACGTGACCGAACATCATCGTCGCACTGGAATTCAGGCCAAGCTCATGCGCGACCTGCATCACTTCGAGCCACGCGTCGCTGTTACATTTGAGCGGCGAAATCCGCTGCCGTACTCGATCCACCAGAATCTCTCCCCCGCCGCCGGGAATAGAGCCGAGCCCGGCTTCTTTGAATTGCGAGATCACTTCTCGCAACGGCATGCTGAAGACTTCTGCGAAATGCTGGAACTCGGGCGGACTAAATCCGTGGATGTTGATGTGCGGATACTTTTCCGAGATGTGATGCAGCAAATCGAGATACCAGGAGAACGGTAACTTCGGATGATGTCCGCCCTGCATCAGAATTTGCACGCCACCCGCCGCCGTCAGTTCGTCCAGCTTCTGGTCTATCTGCTCGAACGAAAGGACGTAATGATCTTCATCTTTCTCGGTGCGATAAAACGCACAGAATTTGCAGTAAACATTACAGACGTTCGTGTAATTGATGTTCCGATCGATGATGTAGGTAACAATATCCTGCCCGCGCCCCTCGTAACTTTTCCCTTTCGCGAGATCGCGCCGCGCATTCGCGAGAACGCCGAGCTCCTCCAGCGGCCAGCGATAAAATTCCAGCGCTTCGTCGCCCGAAATTCGTTCACCCGTTCGAACCTTCTCGCACAACGCGTCCCTGTTCATTGCAACCATGTCCTGCCAATTTATATGACGCTGCGCTTTCTTGCACGTAGATGATTTCAATGAACAAACGCGTCGCGATCGTAGGCGCTGGCGTTTCCGGACTGACTTGCGCTGTCGTTCTGGCTGAACGCGGATATCGCGCCACCATTTTTGCTGAGGAAACCGGCGCCCGCACCACCTCCGCCGCTGCCGCGGCGATTTGGTATCCGTACGATGCGGAGCCCGCCGACAAAGTCATCGCGTGGGCGCTCGAAAGTTACGAGGTCTTCCGCGAATTGAGCCGAGAACTGCGCAGTGGCGTGTCGATGATCCAGTTGCGCACCCTTTCGCGCGCAGGCGAAATCGAAATTCCGTCATGGGCCAACTCGTTAGGCGCGCGCCCTCTTGTCATGTCGAGCGAAGATGCCAGTCCGGCTCGGACCGAGACATCTCTCATCGTTAATCCGATCGCATTCACCAGCGGCTTCGTCCTTGAAGTCCCCTTGATCGACAGCACGATTTATCTCGATTACCTCGCTCAGCGTTGTGCTGAGGCCGGCGGCCAGATCAGCGGCAAGGTTCGCTTTGCAAAACTCGAAGATGTCGATCGACAATTCTCGCTCGTAATCAATTGCTCGGGCATGGGCGCGAGATCGCTTGTCCCCGATCCCGGAATGGAGGCACATCGCGGACAGGTAGTCATTGTTCCGAAGCTCAATTTAACTTGCGCAATTGTTTCTGATGATCCGCCGCTCATGTACGCCATTCCGCGCACAAATGATTGCGTATTCGGCGGCACGAATGAGCTCAGCGACAATCGCGCGCCTGATCCGTCCGCGACATCGCGCATCATCGCCGAATGCAGCCGCGTCCTGAATATCGATGAACCCAAGGTCATCGCCGCACGCGTCGGTCTCCGTCCATTCCGCAAATCAGGCATTCGTGTCGAATCCGATCTCCTGGCCGACCGCCGTCCCGTAATTCACAACTACGGCCACGGCGGCGCTGGCTTCACTGTTTCATGGGGCTGCGCGGCCAAGGTTTTGGCATACGCGGAGGTTGCCACCAATGACGCCTAACGAGAAGTAGGATGAATGAGAAAAGAGCTACGTCAGCTCGATCGCCTGAAAGGAACTGACGACGTCGTCGGGGCCTTTCTCGGTGAAAAAGCATTCGTAAAAGCCGGGTGCGAGATCCCACGAGTCGCCCTTGTAATATTCGTCGCGATAAAAACGCCAGATGCCGCTGACGACGATGAGGGAACTGATCCGATCGTTCCAGAAATCGCCGAGAAAGTGGAAGCTCAGATTGGTGCGGGCGTAAGCGCCTTTGAAGCCGACATGATCGTAAACGATGAGCTCGGGCAAACGCCCCATGTCCTTTGCCTCGGCGTGTTCCGTGCCGGCAGCGCAGGCGTGATAGCTCAGGTTGCCAACTTTCCATTTTGTGTCGATGACAGCGCCGTTGTCCGGCGAAAGTTCGGTTTTCGGTATTTGTCTCATAAGCGGCGAATTTTTTCGGATTTGAACAGAGGAAATCGGCGGTGTCGAGAAAAAGTCCCGGCTTAACTAAATCGTGTGCTCGCGGTTATCCGACCGCAACCGGATAGTTTTGTTTTGCAGATCGTGCGTAGCGCGAATGAAGCGGACGGTTTTACTTTTCGCTCGCATCAAGATGGAATGAGTGATGGCTTTGTGTCCCTGCGAACGGACGCCGCGTAAAAGCGCGCTATCGCTGATGCCGGTGGCGCAAAAGACGATGTTTTTACCATTGGCAAGATCATCGGCCATAAAGATACGATCGAGATCCTTCTCGTTTCCGTCCGCGATGAGTTGTTTGCGTTCTTCGTCGTCGCGCGGCCACATCTTACATTGCATATCGCCACCCAAACATTTGATACCGGCAGCGGCGAGCACAGCTTCGGGGGAACCGCCGATGCCCATATAAAGGTCGACATTGCTCTCCGCAATCGCCGGCGCCATGGCCGCAGCGATGTCGCCATCGCTGATCATTCGCAAGGAAGAACCGGCGGCACGAATTTCGGCGACGATCTCCTTATGACGTGGACGATCAAGCATCATGACCACGACATCCTGGACGCGTTTTTCCAGCGCGTCGGCGACAAGCGCTAGCGTTTTATCCAGCGGATCCTGCACCGCAATTTTTTTTCCGGATTCCTGCAAATACTCGATCACGTCCGGCCCGTAAGCGAGTTTGCTCATATAGAATGATGGGATGTCGCGCAGCGCGACTTTCACTTCTTCCTCGGGACTCGCGGCTGCGATACAACTGATCGAGTTCGGCGCGCCTTTGGAAATATTCGTCGTGCCATCGATAGGATCGATCGCGATGTCGAACTGCGGCGTGCCCGGCAGCCAGGTTCCAAGTTGTTCGCCCTTAAAAATTCCGGGCGCGTCGTCTTTTATGCCTTCGCCGATCACGACCTCGCCGCAAATGTTCATGAGATCGAACATTCCACGCATTGCATCGCACGCGGCGGCGTCGGCTTTTTCTTTCTCTCCGCGCCCGAGCCAGCGCAATGAATTCAGCGCGGCTGCTTCTGTTGCTCGGACGAAATCAAATTCAATGATCCGCTCGATGTCGTGATAATTTGGGCGGTGCAATCTCATCGCTCATTTTTCTTACGCCGATAGAGCGAAGGATCAATCACGCTGGCCAACTTTTCTGCTACCGGTAAGCGTTCCGCTCCCAAAAATTCAACCAACCGGCCCGCTTCAGATTGCGGATCGCGCACCAGCGTCGGGTAATCGACTTCGATGAACTCCACATGGGGCGCGTTCTGCATCCATTTCCGTACCTCCTCGCGATGCCCGCGCATGCCTCGTTGCAATTGTTCCGGATCAAGCTCGGCCCCTTTCGTGCCAAGACGTGTTGTCATTTTTTGTTGCGATTCAATCACTTCTTCAATCGGTCGAGTCATGAAAATGACTTTGTAATGATGTTTGGAGGGCACCTGCGGGAGAAGCATGGAAATGCATTTGATGACGCTGCCATTGAGATCATCCGCATCGAGAAGCTCTGGTTGCTTTGCGATCTGTTTGATCGGCTCCCACTCGTAATATCCTTTGGGGTTGTCGACGTCGGCGACGCGCTCGTTATCCGTCAACAGCTTCGCGCCACCAGCCTGGAGCATCTGCATCATGAGCGATGTCCCCGAGCGCGGCAGACCTGAAACGAGGATGAAAGTCTTGCCCGATTTCTTGTCCACTTTGGGATCGGGACGCTCGCGCAGGAGAATTTTCAATCGCTCTTCCCGAGTCGGAATTTCGGGTAGATCAAAAATCTTTTCGCTCCGTTCATTTTTCCCGCTCTTGGCCAGGGGCCGCTGCTGGAAGGTGGTCCGCGTCGCTTGGCGATGAAAGTCTGCTTTCGCTTCATCACCACCTTGCTGTTGCAAGAGGGCCAGATAACGATGCGCCTTTACGAAGTTGGGCCTGAAGCGTAAGGCCGTTTCAAAAGCGACGATCGCGCGATCTGATTCTCCGGAGCGAGCCATGGCAACGCCAAGGTTGAAATGCGCGAAAGGCAAACGATGCAGAAGGCTAACCGCACGCAGAGCCATATCTGCAGTTTCTTGATTCAGCCCTTGGCGTCGATAGATGGTCGAGAGTCCCTGAAATGCGAAAGCGTTATCAGGATCGAGTGCAATCGATTTGTCATACGCAGCTTTCGCTTTTTCCCATTGCAAAAGGCGCCCGTAGACATCGCCTAGTTGTGTATAAATGTCGCCGCTGCGCGGATTCATCGCCTCGGCGGCAAGCAGATATTGCAAAGCCGTTCCAAAATCGCCGCGCGCCAATCTTATCTTCGCCAGAAGCAATGTGGTGGAAGGATTATCAGGGGGGCCGCCGTCCGAGATGGCACCGAGCATCCGCTCAGCCTGTTGCAAATAACCGCACTGAAAATAACACACCGCTAATTGCAGGAGAAAGCGATCCTCCCACGGCCGAATACGGACGAGATCCTCCAACAATGGCCGGGCGCGATCCGGCTGATTTCTCCACAAATGAACGCGTGCGAGATTGTACTTTGCCTCGCATTCGGCTGAGAGAGCTTGTTTTTCCTTATCCGCGCCTGGATCTTCGATGTAGCCAAGCGCAGCAAATTGCTGCATTAATTCCTGCGCCTGGTCGCGATCGAGTTGCACATCGGTCGTGTGCATCCCGGCGTCTCCCTCGCGTTCTTCCCAGCTCGGGATCGTCTCGACCTCCGGCGACACTTCAAAGGCTTCCAAAAGTGGCCGGCCGTCCATGTCTTTGCCGATAGGCAATCCGAAAACCGTCAGGACGGTTGGTGTCATGTCGATCACGCTCGCGCCGTAGATCCGCTCATCTTTTTTAATTCCCGGTCCTGCCATTACCAGAATCCCGTACTGGCGATGCCAGGCCGCAGGACCAGCCGGCTCTCTCGGCACTCCACGCGGGCGTTGTGGGCCCGATTCAAAACCATGATCGGAACAGAGAATGACGGTCGTTTCGGGTCCAGCCAACTGCAGCAGCCGCTCCAGCATCATGTCGTGAAAGCGATACGCACCTTTCACCACGTCCTTAAACAGTTCGAAATCCTTCTCCGGAATCCACGACAATCGCGGAGGGTGATACTGCATGAACGCGTGCGAAAAATGATCGATCGCATCGTAATAAACTGCCGTAAAATCCCATGGCTGGGTTTCCATAAGCGCGGTTGCGACGGCGTGAATGGACGCTGCGTCACTTAAAATTTTGGCGAACGATTGCAAACGGCGGTCATTATCTTGATCGATCTCTTTCGCGCTGGGAATGAACGGTAAGACGTGTTGCGACGTGAGTTCGTGTGGGAACACTTTGAAACGCGCCAATGCGGGCCCGTCTTCGGCTGGGTGAACTGTTCCCCGAGGAACCGCCCAGCCCTTTGCGGGATCGAATCTCACGCCACCGAAGGCGTTGGTGACAACATGGCCGTTGATCGGCTCCGCCGGATGACTGGCCCACCAGCCGATGATGTTACTGCGAAGGCCTGATTGCGTAAGAATATTCCAGAGCGCTTTGCATTTGCGCGACGTGCTCGTGTAAGGACGCGCTCCTCCATTGATTGGATCGGGCTCGATAAACCCATGGATGCCGTGCTTATCGGCAAATTTGCCGGTCGCGATCGAATTCCAAAGCATGGGCGAGAGAATCGGCTGCAAGGTGGCCAGATTCCCGATGACGCCGCGATTGATTAATCCATCGAGCGTCGGCATCAAACCTTCTTCGAGGAGAGGATTGATGTGCTCCCAATCGGCAGCGTCCCACCCAATGAGGAGAACTTTACGCTTCGATTTTTCAGCAACCATCAGGGATGACGTTTAAGACAAATGGGTAAAACGCAACGAACGCGGAGAAATATCCGCGTTCGTCACTAAAGCAATCGACGTTCTTGAGAGGTGCTTATCCCTGCGCCACAGCCTTTCGCTGCTTGCGCCATGCGAGCAAACCCAAACCGCCTAGAGCAAGCAACGCAAGCGACCCCGGCTCCGGAATCTGGCCGGCAATGACATGGTCACCCACATCGCCATAAGCATAGTCGATCAGTTTGAAGTTGTTTAGCGGAGCGCCGTCGATCATCTGTATTCGAATCCAGCCGTATTGTAATCCTCCGCCGTCATCGAAGCGGAATCCGATGAAGCCCGTTCCCGAGCCGAGCCATTGACTATAGGTAAAGCCGTTGGTGAAAGCGAGAGTTGCGAAATAATATCCTCCGCTCCCGTCCGTCCTGTTTCTGATAAAAGGAAGCGCAGACATATTTGCCCCCGACGCCAGTTTCGAGGGATAGCGATAATTTCCCGCAGAAAGGCCGTTGAATGCCGCGTTAGCGCCAAACAAGATGAAGCGGGCATCACCAGATCCAGAGCGGCTTCCCGCAAACTGGCGGTTGCGAAGGACAAATGAATCATTCGTTCCGATTGCGAACGTGTTGATGACGGTGCTGCCCGGCGCTGCAGAAAACGTCTGCTCGATGTCGAAATAATGGATATCGGCGTTGGCTGTTCCCGCCAACGTCGTCGCTACGCCCGCTGTCGCGTAGGCCGCCCACCGGCCAGAGTTTATTGTCGCTAATTTTCGAGACCGCAGTCGCTTGGCTTTCATGATCGGTAGCGAGCATGCAAAATCTCGTATCGCGACGTCAATGAAAAAGTAACAGCTTTGTTACTTTTTCTGAGAATCTTACGGCTATGGTACTAAATTCCCGCCGACAAGCCGAGAATGTGGTGTGAATTCTCACCATAACAACCCATCCCCGTGGCGCCGCGCCCAAAACGCGGCTCTTAGCTCGCAGCTGCGCCGACTTACGCCGTTTCGCTTGGTTCGCGTAAGCGAGGGATCCGCGTCGACATAAACACCGCGACGAATAGCAACGCTGCGCCCAAATACCACGGCGAACCGGGAATATTCCATCCCTGTTTCGCATCGATAAAATAAGCGAAAGTGAATGTGAACAGACCGGGCCCGATCAACACCGCAAGCGAGCGAAGACTGCTGATCGCACCTTGCAACTCGCCCTGTTCGCGTTCGCTTACGCGCTTGGTCATCATTCCTTGGGCGGCAGGACCCGAAATGGTCCACATCATCATGACCGGAATCGAGATTAAATAGACTGTGCCTGTGCGCGCAAGGCCGGCGATCGCCATCCCGAGTCCGCCAAAAAACTGTCCGACGTAGAGTGTCCGACGTTCGCCGATTCGCGTGACAATTGGTTGCACCAAACCGGCAGAAATTACGACTGAGCAAAGGCCAACGAGCGCAAGCGAGAAACCGATTCTGCCCTCATTCCACGCATAGCGATAAATCGCATACAGGGCCCAAACGTTGAAAACTTCGTGCGCGACATAGCCGATGAATTGGATACTGGCGAGCTGAAACAATTCTGGATGCGAGCGAAGCAGGACGAGCGAGCCGACCGGATTTGCGCGGCGCAGTGTGAATGCCTGACGCCGATCTCGCGGCAGCGATTCGGGCAAAACAAAAAATCCGTAGAGCGCATTCGTTAGGCTAAGCGCGCCCGCGACCCAAAATGGCAGACGCGGATCGGAATTGCCGAGCAAACCGCCCAGCGCCGGACCGAGAATGAAACCGACGCCAAAGGCCGCGCCGATCATGCCGAATGCGCCGGCCCGCTTCTCCGGTTCGACCACATCCGAGATGTAAGCCATGCCTGTCGAAATACTCGCGGTCGTGATTCCGGAAATGACGCGGCCAAGAAAAAGCCAGCCAATATTTGGCGCGAGCGCCATGACCAAATAATCGAGACCGAGTCCGAGATTCGAAGCCAAGACCACCGGCCGCCGGCCGAATCGATCCGACAAAACGCCCAGCACGGGCGAAAAGAAAAACTGCATCGCAGCAAACACGGTTCCGAAAATTCCAAACCATTTCGCCGCGCTCGTGGCATCCCCACCGACAAAGCGCATCACGAGCGTCGGCAACACCGGCGCGATCAAACCGAGCGCGAGCATGTCGAGCGTGACGGTGATGAGAATGAAAACGACGGCGGCTTTGCGTGCTCGCATGTGCGCGGAAGGAATCACAAGAATGCATAGCGCGCGACAAAATGTAGCCGCGGTCGCTGAGCGCCGATCGAAATCGCACCGATCGAAAAATAGTGCGACGGTCTGAGACCGCCGCTACAAATCTAAGCGATGCGTTTGAATGCTTTTCTTTATCTCGGCATCTTTGTTATCTCGGCGAGCCACTGGATGAACGCGCAAACGTCTTCAATTATTCTTCGGCCAGCTGCCGTTTTCGACGGACAGGAACTCCACAACGGTTGGTCCGTTGTGGTGACGGATGACAAGATCACGGCGGCCGAAGCGAGCGATAAAATTTCCGCGCCGCAGAGTGCCCGCACAATCGATTTGCCTAACGAGACGTTATTGCCGGGAATGATCGAAGGACATTCGCATCTGTTCCTTCATCCCTATAACGAAACGAGTTGGAACGATCAGGTGACTAACGAGTCGTTCGCCTTGCGCAGCGCGCGCGCAACGGCACACGCGCAACGCACTTTGATGGCGGGATTCACGACAATGCGTGATCTCGGAACCGAGGGCGCCGGTTACGGCGATGTCGGAATCAAACAGGCAATCGATCAGGGAATTATTCCCGGTCCGCGCATGATCGTGGTCACGCGCGCAATCGTGGCGCGCGGGAGTTACGGTCCAAAGTTATCTCCCGAACTCGATTTGCCCCAAGGCGCACAGGAGGCGAGCGGCATCGATGAGATCGTGCGCGCGGCGCGGGAGCAGATGGGGAAAGGCGCGGATTGGGTAAAGCTCTACGCCGATTATCGTTGGGGCAAAGACGAACCGTCGAGGCCAACATTTTCTGAGGAAGAAATGGCTGCGGCCGTCAAGGCCGCGCATTCCGCGGGTCGTCCCGTCGCGGCGCACGCGATCAGCGCCGAAGGAATGCGGCGCGCCGTCATGGCCGGCGTCGACACAATCGAGCACGGCGACGACGGAACGCTCGAAGTTTTCAAATTAATGAAAAGCAAAGGTGTTGCTTTTTGTCCGACGGTTGCAGCAGGCGATGCCGTCTCGCAATATCAAGGCTGGCACAAAGGGACGGACCCCGAGCCGGAACGCATCAAGAAAAAACGCGAGAGCATGAAGGCTGCGCGCGAAGCAGGTGTAACGTTTGCCATGGGAGGCGACGTCGGCGTTTTCGCGCATGGCGATAACGCGCGGGAAATGGAATTGCTCGTGCACGAGTACGGATTCTCGCCGCTGGAAGTGTTACGCCAGGCGACGAGCGGCAATGCGAAAATTTTCCGTCTCGAAGATCGCGGACGAATCGCGGTGGGTCTGCTTGCGGATTTGGTTTCGGTTGCCGGCGATCCGACCAAAGATGTCGCCGCATTGCGTCAAATACATCTTGTTATGAAAGGTGGAACGATTTTCCGGGAACCTTAGGCGCAAGTCGAAGTAGTATTTCGCTGCCCGAATTCCGTCGCTGCGCTAATGACCAACCGTTGGTAACATCAATTCAATGACGGAAAAAACCGGGAGCGATTACGTGCTCGGGACTAATGAGGAGGAGATCGAGCGCCTCGGCTTGCAGCATCGCGTCTGGCGCCCGACAACGCTCGAATGCTGGCGACGCGCCGGCATTACTGTTGGTTCTCGCGTCATCGATGTCGGGTGCGGACCCGGCTATGCCACGGCCGATCTGGCGGAAATTGTCGGCCGCAGTGGAGAAGTTCTTGCGCTTGAACGCTCGCCGCGATTTCTGAAAATCGCACAGGAGCGGTGCACTGCGCACGGCCTGACGAATGTTCGTTTTGAGCAAGCCGATCTAATGGAAGACTCGTTAGGCACAACCGGCTTCGATGCGAGCTGGTGCCGCTGGGTCGCTTGTTTCGTTTCCGACCCGCAAAGACTCGTCGGAAAAATCTCGAGCGCGCTGCGCCGCGGCGGCATGGCGATCTTTCACGAATACATCGATTACAAAACATGGCGCTTCGCGCCGCGAAAACCCGCGCACGAGAGTTTTGTCGAGGAAGTAATGGCAAGCTGGCGCGCGAACGGCGGCGAGCCCGATGTCGCGGCTTTCCTTCCACCGTGGCTGAAAACAGCTGGCTTACATGTAATCGACATTCGTCCGCGTGTGCTCACGATTTCGCCTAACGACTATGCCTGGCAATGGCCGGCGAGTTTCATCGAAAGCAATCTCGCGCGGTTGCGCGAACTCGGTCGCGTCTCGGCGGACTGGGCCGAGTCGGTGCGAAAAGAATTTGCCGAAGCGCAGGCAGACCCCTCGACGGTCTGTATTACGCCGCTGTTTGTCGAGGTTATCGCGCGACGAGAATGATGCGACCGGCTTCCGAAAATTCGTATCGACGCGTTGCATGATCTTTAATAATCTCGCGCCATGAAGCGACTGGTTTTGATAGCATTGGCGACGGTTTCTTTCATTTTCCCTGCGACGCTGCGCGCCTCCCAACACCTATGGGATATTCAGGAAGTCTTTACGAACGCCGACGGATCGATCCAATTTATCGAGTTCTTCACGGCGTCGTCCGGTCAGCAATTCCTGAACAACTTTACCCTCACCGAAATGAATGGCGCGAACACGCTCAGCACTTTCACATTTCCAAACGATTTGCCGCTCAATTCTCCGCTCGCCGGCCATCCGAACACAGCTTCCACCACGGCCAATCAAACATTCCTGGTCGCGACAGCTAATTTCCAGGCCCTGTTCGGAATTGTCCCCGACTACATCATTCCGGCCGGCTTTCTCACCTCGGGCGCTGGGAATGTTCTCGATTTCAATGTTAGCCCGCTCGAATCGCTTAGCCTGAGCAATCTTCCGACCGACGGTTTTCAATCGCTCAACGGACTGCCGGGCGATGAAGATCCTTCGCACTTCTCGATCAACTCGACAGCGACGCCGAAGAATTTCCGCGGCGAGACCGCTGTCGTGCCCGAGCCCGTCACGTCAGCGACACTGATTTTAGGAACGTTGCTTCTCGCTGGGATGTGCGGGCGACGACGTTCGTCTTGCTGAGTCGTTCGGTCATTGTTGTGGCCTTGCGTCTCGCGCGCGAGGCGGATATTTCCGCGCTCGAAAAACTAATTCCCATTTCCGTTCGCACGCTACAGGCGCCATATTATTCAGAGGCGCAAATGGAGGCCGCGATCGGCTCGGTCTTCGGCGTCGATCGGCAACTGATTCGCGACGGCACCTACTTTGTTGTGGAACAGAATGGCGACGTTGTCGGCTGCGGTGGCTGGAGCAAACGCAAAAAGCTTTTCGGAAGCGATGCGATTGGCACAGCGGAACATCAGATGCTCGACCCGAAAGAAGACGCCGCTCGTATCCGCGCGTTCTTTATTCATCCGGACTTCGCACGTCGAGGGATCGCGCGCGCGATCCTGCTTGCCTGCGAAGACGCGATGCGCGCAGAGAATTTCACCGCCGCAGAAATGGTCGCGACTTTGCCGGGCGAACCGTTCTATGCTCGGTTTGGTTACGCTGCTTGCGAGCGCTACGAGGTTCCGATGGCGAACAACTTGACGCTACCGGTCGTGCGCATGACCAAACAGTGCAAGCAGCTGTCGCCTAACGAATAAAACTCATGCGCAAAATCAATCTCAGCGAAATCAAAGAACAGGAGCGCAAATCGCCGAAGGGAAAATTCCACAAGTATTCCAAGGAAATTTCCGTCGCGCTCGGGCGAGAACCGGATTCGCTCGATCTCACCAAGCGTCATCCTTTTGACGTAATGCTAACACGCGTCCCACCGGGCAAATCGTTCTGCCCGTACCACGCTGAATCCGCACAGTTCGAATTTTACCTCGTCGTTTCCGGCCGCGGCAAAGTGCGCGATGAAAAGGGCGTTGAGGAAGTCAAAGCAGGCGACGCTTTTTATTTCGCTCCGGGCGAAGCGCACCAGCTCAGCAACGAAAGTGGTGAGGATTTCGTTTACTACGTCATCGCCGATAATCCGATGAACGATTCGTGTTATTACCCAGATAGCAAAAAATGGGCGGTCCACACTCCGCCCAGCGGAATGATTATCGTCAAAGGTTCCGAGACCGATTATTTTGACGGCGAAGAATAATTGAAAGCGCGAGCTCGAAATGAACCGGCTCTCTTATCTCTCCCCGAAAACGGAAGTGCGTGAAAGTTCAATTCACGGGCGCGGACTTTTTGCGACAGCGCCGATCGCGCAAGGCGAAGTCGTTGCGGTGAAAGGCGGTCACATCATTAATCGCGAACAGTTGCGCGAGATCACGCCGAAACTTGGGCCGGTCGAAATTCAAATTGGTGACGATCTATTCATCGCCCCGGTTACGCCGGAAGAACGGGAAGCGTCAATGCTCTATAGCAATCACTCGTGCGATGCGAACCTCGGCCTGCGCGGTGAAGTTACCTTTGTTGCTCTGCGTGACATTCCGGCCGGCATGGAACTCACCCACGATTGGTGTATCACCGACGACGACGATTACTCGCTAAAATGCAACTGCGGCTCAACGAATTGTCGCGCTACACTTACGGGGAAAGATTGGCAGCGGCCAGAATTGCAGAAACGTTACGCGGGATATTTCTCCGCTTATCTTGCTGCGAAGATGCGCGAATGAGCCAACTCTCCGCTCAATGAAGCCGTGAAGCCAAATTCTGGCGGCACAAAAACAGTTCAGTTCGACTCGACCGCGAGCCATCCGAAACATGGCCTCGCGATGATCTACGATCTTGAAGGATTCTCGCGCTTCTTCAACCAGCCCGACGTTCAGGATTACGTTCCGAAATTTCTCAATCTCGTAAGCGAAGCGTTGTCGATCGCGATTTACGGCGGCAAGGCTTACTGGCTGCCTACCGCGGAAAATCTCGAGCCTCTCGCGGCAACGCCAGTCCACGAAAAATTCCTGGGCGATGGAGCAATGTACATTTGGCTCGAGCAAGATGGCGAGCCGCTGACCACGAGTTTTGTCACGACACTCTGTAATCGTCTCTGGAACTTGAAGAAGTTTTTCCCGACGCTGCTCAAGACCGCGTTCGATCAACTTCCAGTAGTTGATCTACCCACGCGCGTTCGCTTCGGCATCGCGCGCGGGACGATCTACAAACTTTCGCGCAAAGATTCCGACGCTTCCGAGTACATCGGCTTTTGCATGAATCTCGCTAGTCGCTTGCAGAAATATTGTCCGGCTCTTGATTTCATCGCCTCGGCGCGCATTGGATTGGCGCAAGAGCGTCTGGAAAAGCACGGCTATCTTCGAGTTGTCGCCACACGCATCAAGGGATTTCCGCGCGAGATTGTCATCGTCGACAAAGCCGAATGGAACGCACTCGATCCATCCGCGCGCGCCGAACTCTTCGAAACAATCTAGTCGAGTTACGCAGCAATAACCTGATGAGAAACGGAAATCCTAGCGAAATAATCAAGGATGTGGAACCGATGCGCATTCGCGCCCTTGCGATTGGAGCGCAGTCAGTCGGAGCCATCGCAATCGGGGCGATTGCCGTTGGCACTCTCGCGTTAGGCGTGGTGGCAATTGGCCGCCTTGTTGTTGGCCGAGCGAAAATTAGGAGACTCGAAATCGACGAACTCGTAGTCCGCCGTCTCCGAGTTACCGATTTGCTCGAGAAACCCGAAGCCAATTCAGCGTCCGAGCATTCTTAATAACGGTAGTGTTCGGACTTGTAGGGGCCTTCAACGGGCACGCCGAGATAATCGGCTTGTTGAGGATTCAGTTTCGTCAGCTTCACGCCGATTTTGTTCAAGTGCAGGCGCGCAACTTCTTCGTCGAGTTTCTTCGACAAAACGTAGACACCGACTTTGTAGGTGTCCTTGTTCTTCCAAAGATCCAGCTGCGCGAGAACCTGATTTGAGAATGAGTTCGACATGACGAAACTCGGATGACCGGTAGCACAGCCGAGGTTCACGAGACGGCCCTCGGCGAGCATGAAAATCTCGTGACCGTCCGGAAACGTGTACTTATCTACCTGCGGTTTGATGTTCGTCCGCTTCACGTCTTTCGCTTCGTTTAAGCGATCGACCTGAATTTCGTTATCAAAGTGGCCGATGTTCGCGACGACGGCCTGATCTTTCATGCGCGACATGTGATCGAACGTGATGACGTCGATGTTGCCCGTGGTGGAAATGTAAATATCGCCGCGACCGAGGGTATCTTCGATGGTGGTAACTTCGTAACCTTCCATCGCTGCTTGCAACGCATTGATCGGATCGATCTCGGTGATGACAACGCGTGCGCCCTGGCCTCGCAACGATTGCGCAGAACCTTTGCCGACATCGCCGTAACCGCACACAACTGCGACCTTGCCCGCGATCATGACATCGAGCGCGCGATTCAATCCGTCGACTAACGAGTGCCGGCAACCGTAAAGGTTGTCGAACTTCGATTTCGTGACGGAATCGTTCACGTTAATCGCAGGAACGAGCAGTTTGTTTTCCTGATGCATCTTGTAGAGACGGTGCACACCGGTTGTCGTCTCTTCGGAAACGCCGCGCCAATCTTTCACCATCTCGTGCCAGCGGTACGGATTCTCCCGCTGCACTTCGAGCAACAAATCTTTGATGACCTGCTCTTCTTTGTTCGCGGATTTTGATTTCGCCCAATCGCTGCCTTCTTCGAGTTCGTAGCCTTTGTGGATGAGCAGCGTCGCGTCGCCGCCGTCGTCAACGATCAGTTGCGGACCTTTACCGTCCGGATGCGAAAGCGCCTGATAAGTGCACCACCAATATTCTTCGAGGCTTTCACCCTTCCAGGCGAAAACGGGGACGCCGGCCTTTGCGATCGCGGCCGCAGCGTGATCTTGCGTTGAAAAAATATTGCAGCTCGCCCAGCGCACGCTCGCACCGAGGTCGGTGAGCGTTTCAATCAACACCGCCGTCTGAATCGTCATGTGCAACGATCCAGTGACGCGCACACCGGCGAGCGGTTTTGTTTTCGCGTACTGCTCGCGGATCGCCATCAATCCCGGCATTTCCTTTTCCGCGATGGACATTTCCTTGCGTCCCCAATCCCCCAGACTGATGTCGCGAATTTTGTAGTCTTGTTTTGTTTTCGGTTCGGTTGTTGTCGTCGTGCTCATGATTTTTAAAATTTGGTTTTACTTCGCTGCGCGCTTCAGCGCGGCGGCTTTATCGGTTTTTTCCCAGGTAATCTCCGGATCGTCTTTGCCGAAATGTCCGTAGTTCGTCGTTTTTGAATAGATCGGGCGCAACAAATCGAGTTGGTCGATGATGTCGGCAGGTTTGAATGAAAAGACGCGATTGATCGCGCGCTCGATCGCTTCTTCCGACACGCGATTGGTGTCGAAAGTATTGATGTTCATGCTCACCGGATCGGGAAATCCAATGGCGTAGGCGAATTGCACCTCGCAACGCGACGCCAAGCCAGCCGCGACAACGTTCTTCGCGACCCAGCGTCCCATATAAGCGGCGCTGCGATCCACTTTGCTCGGATCTTTTCCGGAAAAGGCGCCGCCGCCGTGCCGTCCCCACCCGCCGTAACTGTCGACGATAATCTTGCGGCCGGTTAGCCCCGTATCACCCTGCGGTCCGCCAATAACGAAACGGCCAGTGGGATTGATTAGAAATTGCGTTGTGCCATTGACCATCTTTTTCGGCAAGACGCGGCGGATAATTTTTTCGACGCAAAATTTCTCGATCTCGCGGTGTCCAATATCATTGGTGTGCTGCGTGGAGATGACGACGTTGCAAATGCCAACCGGCCGACCCTTGTCGTAAATGACGGAGACTTGCGTTTTTGCGTCGGGACGCAGCCATTCGGCCTGCCCGCTTTTGCGAATGCGGGTGAGCTCGCGACCGAGGCGGTGCGCAAACATGATCGGCGCCGGCATGAGCTCCGGTGTGTCGTCGCAAGCAAAACCGAACATGAGGCCCTGATCGCCCGCACCTTGCTCGGCTGTCTTTTTTCCTTTTGCTTTCTTTGCATCGACGCCTTGCGCGATGTCCGGCGACTGACAGGTGATGATGTTTTGAACAAAAATTTTGTCGGCGTGAAAAACGTCGTCGTCGTGCACGTAACCAATTTCGCGCACGGCCTTCCGCACAATGTCGACGTAATCGAGTTTTGCTTTGCTCGTGATCTCGCCGCCCACTACGACGACGTTGCTCTTGGCGTAGGTCTCACACGCGACGCGACTTTTCTTATCGACCGCGAGGCAGGCGTCGAGGACAGCGTCGGAAATGGTATCGCAAACTTTGTCTGGGTGACCTTCACCCACGGATTCGGAAGCAAAGATAAAACGGCGGAGCATGCGAAGGAGATTTGAGGTTAAGGCTTGAGCGACGGAGGCATCACAAGTTGAACATATTGATCAATCATGATACGTAGATATATCGAATCTTTGCCGCATGTCGTCAACAATTAATTTGCTCCGTCTTTTGGCCGACCCGACGCGGCTGCGCTTGCTCCTGCTGCTCGAACAGGAACAACTTTCCGTCGCGGAGCTGCAGGAGATTTGCGGTATGGGACAATCGCGCATCTCCAGTCATCTCGCTCAGCTGAAACGCGCGGGGGTGGTGGAGGATCGGCGCGCGGGCAAGAATGTTTACTATGGCCTGGCGAACAAGGCGGGCCGAAACCCTGCCCACACGCTTGTGCACGAAATGATTCGAACACTGGCGCACGAAATTCCAGAAACGCCGCGCGATCGCACGGCGCTCAAACTCACATTGCGCAAACGCCAGGACAAAGCGCGCGAATATTTCGACGAACTGGCTGGAAAATTCGGGCGCAACCATTGTCCGGGCCGTTCATGGCAGGCGTTGGCGCACACTTTGATCACGCTCTTGCCACCGCTGACGGTGGCGGATCTCGGCGCGGGCGAAGGAACGCTGGCGCAGTTGCTGGCAAAAAACGCGCGCAAAGTGATCGCGATCGATAATTCACCGAAAATGGTCGAGTTCGGTTCGCGGCTCGCAGATGAACACGGCTTTAAAAATCTCGAATACCGTCTTGGCGACATCGAAGATCCGCCGATCAAAGATAATAACGTGGACCTGGCGGTTCTCAGTCAGGCACTGCACCACGCCATCCATCCGAAAAAAGCGATTATAGCCGCGCACCGGATTCTAAAACGCGGAGGTCGTCTCGTGATTCTCGATTTGCTTAGCCACCAATTTGAGCGCGCGCGCGAGCTTTACGCCGATCATTGGCTCGGCTTCAGCGAAGTGCAGTTGCATCAATTCCTGGAACAACGCGGATTCAACAACATCGAGGTGACTGTGGTCTCACGAGAAAAGGAGACTCCGCATTTTCAAACTGTTTTGGCCACGGGCATTAAATAATTTCGAGGCGCGATGCAGTTTGCGTCCGGTTGCAACAGATTGAATCGTTCGTTGTGAACGTTTTCTTCGACGAACTGCGCCGCCGCAAAGTTTATCGAGTGGCCGTTGTTTACGCCGTGGTGGCGTGGCTGATCATTCAAATTTGCGCGACGGTGTTTCCGATCTGGGAGCTACCGAACTGGTCGTTGCGCTTAATCATTGTCGCCACCCTCGCTGGATTTCCGATTGCGCTCATTTTTGCGTGGGTCTTCGACGCCACGCCGTCGGGCGTACAGAAAACGGCTAGTCCGCCGGCAACGCCCGCGACGCGTGTGCGAAAAAGTTTGCTGCTCCTTGTCGGGTTGGGCATTGGAGTTTCAATCTTCGCGGGTTTTTTTCTCCTGCCGCGCGCGTCCGCAAAGAAGATCGAAAAATCGATTGCCGTGCTGCCGTTTGAAAATTTCAGCGATGACAAATCAAACGCTTACTTCGCTGACGGCATCCAGGATGATGTGCTGACCAATCTTGCCAAGATCAGCGATCTGAAAGTCATTTCACGAACGTCTGTCATGCCTTATCGCGGTCGCGAGCACAACGTGCGCGAAATTGCGAAGGCGCTCGGCGTGAGCGCGGTGCTGGAGGGGAGCGTTCGCCGCGCAGGCAATCGCGTGCGCGTGAACGTGCAATTAATCGATGCGGAGAACGATCGGCATCTCTGGGCGGAAGATTACGATCGCGATTTGACCGACGTCTTTGCTATCCAGAGCGATCTTGCCCACGAGATCGCGACCGCATTGCAGGCGAAACTTTCTCCGAGCGAGAAAGCGCAAATTGAAACCAAGCCGACGCAAAATCCCGAGGCATATCTGGCTTTTGTGCAGGCGCACAATCTTTTCCTGCCGGAAGATTATCCCAAGATTCTACAGGCCGAGCAGCTTTATCAGCGCGCTCTTGAACTCGATCCTAACTTTGCTCTCGCCAGTGCCGGCCTCTCCCAGTTGGAGAGCTGGATTTATCACACCTTCGATCCGGCGCCGTCACGACGCGAGCGTGCGCGCACACTTGCGGAACGCGCCTTGCAGCTGAAGCCCGACCTGCCGGAAGGGCATCTCGCGCTCGGATTTTCCTACTATTACGGCGACAGCGATTTCGAAGCAGCGGCAAAGGAATTTGCCATCGCGCAGAAAAGTTTGCCTAACGAGTCCGAGGCCTATCTCGCCCTGGGCGCGATCCAGCGACGGCAGGGGCGCTGGTCTGAATCAACCACGAATTTGCGGAAGGCGGCGGAATTGAATCCGAACGCGAGCTGGCCGCTGCAAAATCTCGCGTTCAATTACCAAATGCTGCGCGACTTCGATTCCGCCAATAAAACAATCGACCGCGCGCTAAAAGTCGATCCGCAGAATATTGGACTGTTGGGTTTGAAAGCGAAGTTCGCGATTGCGGAGAAAGGTGATCTGTCCGTCGGCATTCGCGCTATCGAACAGCTCGAGAAAATGCCGCCGAGCGCGACTAAGACCGAGTTACTGGCGACCGGAAAAGTCGGCCTCCTCTTACTTCAGAGAAATTTCAAGGAAGCCCTCCGAACCGCGGAAAGCATCCCCGACAATGAACTCGCAGCAAAGGGTGGTTTGATTTGTGGCAAATACATTCTCATGGGTCTCGGTCGTCGTTTTCTGAAGAACGAAGAAGGCGCGCGCGCTGCCTTAACCCACGCAAAAGAAATGGCTGAGGCACAGTTGAAAGAAAATCCGAACGCGCCAAACACGCATCTGGATCACGGTTACGCGCTGGCCTATTTGGGCGATAAAGCCGGCGCAGCAGCCGAGGCCGAACGCGCCATGCAACTTTTGCCCGAGAGCAAAGATGCATTCAACGGTCCCGAGATCACAGAAGCGGCGGCGAAGATTTACGCCACCATTGGGGATACCGATCGCGCGATCAATCTCATCAGCGGCTTACTCCAGCGACCTGCCGCGCTCACGGTGGAAACGCTCAAGCTCGATCCCGAATGGGATCCGTTACGCAGCGATCCGCGCTTTCAACAATTGATAGCGAAACAAAGTAGCCCCTCGCGGTCGTAAGAGCGCAATCGCGCTTGCGTTCTGCGGGCAGCAAATCGAATCGTGTGCGGTGAATACCTTTTTCACCGAATTACAACGGCGAAAAGTTTACCGCGTCGCCGCCGGCTACGGCGTCGTGGCGTGGTTTCTCATTCAATTTAGCGCCGTCGTGTTTCCGATTTGGGAAATGCCGACATGGAGCTTGCGGCTCATGACCGTGATCGTGCTTAGCGGATTTCCGATCGCGTTGCTTTTGGGTTGGGCTTTTGAGTTTACCCCGACAGGAATTCATCACACTCCAGAAACGACGACGACGAGCGAAATCGGCGAAGCCAGACCGAGAACGCGAAAAAGTATATTATTGCTTGCTGGTGTTGGCTTGTTCGTTTCAGTCCTTGCCCGCGCTCTGATTCTTCCGCGTGTGGTCGTGCGAAAGTTGGACAAATCGATTGCCGTGCTCCCTTTCGAAAGCTTTAGCGATAAAAAAGAGAACGCGTATTTCGCGGACGGAATCCAGGATGACATTCTAACCAGCCTGGTGCGTTAGCAGGGCATGCGCTGCACGGCCACGCCCGCCCGCCCCGCGCAACGCTTTCGCCCTCGCAATCAGCCAAGCGCTTCCTGCTTCCAAAACATCCCGCGATAGCGGCAAACCCACGGCAAGCAAGACGGCCGGAGGCTTTGGGCGCGGCGGGGCAGGTGCGGGCAGACTCACTCCTACATCATGCTGGCTGATGCTTATGCTTCAGCGAGGAAGGGACCCGCTTGCGGGAAGGCGCCTAAGCATGAGCATAACATGCGAGGGACGATCGGCCTGGGCGACTTTGTCAGGCACATCGCCCCCGAGCGGACAGCCAGTGTGCTGTAGGAGTGCAGTCAGCTTGTGGACAGCGCCGAAGGACGCTGCCTCAAGCGGTGCCAAGCACCTGCCATGACGCGCCCAAAGGCTCCCGGCGGTCTTCGCTTGCCGTTTCAATAACCACACGCAGCAACGCTGCGCTAACTTTTGCCTTTAGGCGTGATCGCCGCCTTGGGCGATGACGCCGCTGCTGGTTTGTCGATTTTTGCCCCCTGACCCGTAGCACTCTCCTCCTTCGGCCGATACATGAGTATCGAATTGCTACGAATAGTCTGCACCGCATCCGATTTGAGCTTTCGCTCGATGGTTATGTAAAATTCCAGCACGTCACCCGGTTCCGAATCAAATTGGGCGCCAAGCACACAGCCCTTCGCCGTTCCAGGATCAAGTGTGACCGTCTCGACGGCATCGGTGCCGATCACAAAGGAAGTTTCGTCTCTATCGGGGCGCACCTTGCAAATGTCATGCAACCTCCACACCACGTGGTATGCGCGCTGTAGCCAAGGAACCTCTGCCTTCTTTTTGGTTCCATTAAAGATAAATGCGTCAAACTCGATACGGCCTTTAGGTGTCAGCGTCGCGGATTTTGGTGCAATCATCAGTCGCACCTCCTCCGCTGCGGAACACTCTTCTAAACCCCCAACGAGTAGTAGCAGGCCAGCAAACAGGACAATGATCTTCATGGTTGCTCACGAATCAATATAGGCTCCCACCTTTTCTTATCCTCATGCTCTTGTTTCTCGAATTGCCTCGTCGCCTTCATTGCCTCGCCCTCCTCCCTCCGCTGAGCATCCTTCGCTGCCGCTTGCGCCTCCGGTCTACTCGAAAACCGAGTATTCGAAACATCACGCTGGTGCGCGTCATGAAAACCCTTCCAGTCCTTATTATGCTCTCTTTTCTCGTGCTCCTCAGCAGTCACCTTCATTTGCGCCTCCTTCCTTATTACCTCCTTCCCGTGCCATATTACTTTCTGAGCAACTTCCCGCCTAACGACCTTCACGTCCAAACGGAGGGTATAGTCGCCATCCTTCAGCATCACAGGGGCGACCTTTACATTTACTCCGGTGATGCCGAATCGATTGCCTTCAATCCGCTCCACCACCGTGGCGTCGAGATCACCATCAAAATCCAATCCCATGGGATCTGTCTTATCGAGTGGATCATTGGCGCAAAGAAGCCCAATCTGCGATTCTGACTCGTTAGGCAAAAACGCGGTACATGCGTTTTCTGATGTGGACGGTGATGCTGAGGCCGGCGGCGCGGCGACGAAGACGGCAGCCTGGCTC
>JBBRYI010000021.1:0-34623 GCA_038237805.1 Chthoniobacterales bacterium
CCTAGATGTTGCAGTAGCGTCGAACGGCCTCGCGCTGGGAACATCGAACATTGTCCACCAAATTAATCCCACGACGAACGCCATTAGTGAACGGACCGATTCACCTGCGGACGGCTTCAGCTCTCTCCTGGTCCATCGCAGCGCAGATCGAACGCTTCTTTATTTTCTGGACGGGAACTTTGTCTTTCTCTACCACGCGCCCACCGATACATTCGACCCCGCTGTCCAGACACAAAGTTCTATCGGTGGCGCCAGCGCCGCCGTAAACCGCAACGGCACACTCCTGGGGACCGGGCTCTCTAGCGGTGGCGCGTCTCTCGACACCGCACCCGGTTTCAATTTCGTCCACAACTTCAATACCCTCGATAGCGGTATTGCATTCGATGCGGTGCAAGACACCTTCTACGGGGTGAATAGTCTTAGGAATCAGATCATCGCTTACAATACCACCACATTCGCCGAGAAATTCCGCTTCGATATTGGCGAAAACGTTGACGCCGGTGCGACCTTCTTTGGGCCTGGCAACCTCGTCGCGAGCCAGGATGGTCATTACCTCGCCCTGATCACGCCAACGACCATGCGCGTCTTTGTCGTGCCCACGGTGCCACTGGCCTTCGTTTCCTCGCGCAAGACTCACGGCAGCGCGGGAGTATTCGATATTAATATGCCCTTGGACGGCAACCCAGGTGTTGAATGCCGGAGTGGTGGCGCCAATGGCCAATTCACCATGGTGTTTACTTTCGGTGTCAACCTAACGAGCGTCGGCGGCGCCAGTGTCACAGATGGCACCGGAATGGTAAGTAGCGGCAATATCAATCCGAGCAACGTGCGGCAATACATCGTCAACCTAACCGGTGTAACCGATAGCCAATACATCAAGGTCACATTGACAAACGTGAACGATGTTGCCGCACACCATACCGATGCGATCTCTGGCGAGATGGGCATCTTACTCGGCGATACGAACGGAAGCCATTCGGTGAATTCCACTGATGTTACCCAGACCAAGGGGCAATCCGGACACGTTGTCACGAACTCAAACTTCCGCCAGGATCCGAACGCCACGGGTTCGATCAACGCGTCAGATATCTCGCTCGTAAAAGTGAACTCAGGCCACGCGCTGCCAGAGACTTTTTCACAAACGCATGCGCACAGCGCTGCTAAAACCCGTTAATCGCCTTCTCTGGTTCGACGAATGGCAGCTCCGAGTGCTAAACTTCCGCGGCTTCCTTTGTTGCCACCTTCTTTTTCGCGCGCGGTTTTTTCTCAGCGAACTCGAAACCGATTTTGCCGTTCTCCAATTTCAAATGCGCGGAAAAAGCTCGGCCTTTTTTGGAAATGAATTTAGGGAGCAGATCGGTCTTGCCGGTCGCGATCAATTTCTGCACCTGCTCTTTCGGGATTTCGCGCTGCAAAATCACTTTGCTCACGCGGAAGGTGCAGGTTTTCTCGGCTGAGACTGCGTTCTCGCACGCGTAGGCATTATCGAGGACGTAGACCTGACCTTTCTTGCAAATCGGACACAGGCCGAGTGCTTCGTGCTTCGCGGGGTCGATCGTGATCGCAGCGCCGTTGCTGCCTTCGCCGAAATCGAATTGTTGTTTGAAATCTTCGCCGAGTTTGACGACCGCATTAAAGGGGCGCCCCATTTTGCTGCGAAATCCTTCGAGCGGACCGACTGTGCCTTTGCTGAGCAGCGTTTCGACTTCGTGCTCATCGAGCAACCGGCCAGCCATCGTTTTCCAAATGATCAAACCGCAACTGCGGCACTTGAAGGTGCGATAATCCTCATCGAACGGACCATTGCCGCATTTCGGGCATTTCACATTTACGACGGTATAATTGCCGCCCACGCTATCGCCTTCGAATGTCTTGGCCTTCTCGACAATTTCGCGCGTGAAATTTTTGATCTCAGCCATGAACTCTTTGCGTTTCATTTCGCCTTTGGCCATGCGCTTGAGTTTGTATTCCCATTCACCGGTCATTTCCGGCGAGCAAAGCGCGGCCGCGCCAATTCCCTGTAACAATGTAATGAGGGCCATGCCTTTCGCGGTCGCGATGAGTTCCCTGCCCTGCCGGTTAACGTAACCGTCATGCAGTAATCCTTCGATGATGGCAGCGCGCGTCGCCGGCGTTCCCAAACCTTTTTCGCGCATGGCCTCGCGCAATTCCTCGTCGTCAACCAATTTGCCCGCGCCTTCCATCGCGGAGAGCAACGTGGCTTCGTTGAACCGCGCGGGTGGTTTCGTTTCGTCTTGCTTGACTTCAACATCAAGGACCTTTGCCGACTCGTTAGGCGAAATCGCAACCAGCGACTTATCGTCATCATCACCAGCAGTAGCAGCTTCGCGTCCGTAAACAGCGAGCCAACCTGGATCGGTGACAATCTTCCCGTCCGTTTTGAATGCGTCTTTCTCGACGCGCGTAATCCGCGTCGTGATCTCAAATTGCGCTGCGGGAAAGAAGACGGCGATGAATCGCCGCACAATCATGTCATAGATTCTTTGCTGCCATTCATCGAGGCCGTGCGGCGCGGTGCCGGTCGGAACGATGGCGAAGTGATCTGAAATCTTGGCGTTGTTGAAAATTCGCTTCGACGGCTTGACCCATTGATTATCGAGAGCTTTGCGTGCGTGCGCGCCGAGTGTCGGATCCTGGATTTTGCCTAGCGTGGACTTTACCGTGGCGAGATAATCCTCCGGCAAGTAACGCGAATCAGTGCGCGGGTAAGTGATGACTTTGTAACGCTCGTAAAGTTGCTGTGCGATTTGCAGCGTTCGCTTGGCACTAAAACCGCGGCCATTCGCTTCGCGTTGCAAACTCGTTAGGTCATAGAGCAACGGTGGCGCTTGTGTGGTCGGCTTTCGTTCTTCGGTCGCGACGCCGATTTTCCCTGTGCACCGCGCTTTGATTTCTTCGGCCGTCGCTCCATCCCATATGCGCTCGGCGCGGGCATCTTCATCGCCGTTCTTCGCAAAGTCTTCTCGGAACCAGCGGCCGCGATAATTGCCCGCGGCGACTCCGAAGTCCGCGAACACTTCGAAAAATGTGCGCGGCTTGAATTCATGAATCCTTTCTTCGCGTTCTGTCAGAATCGCGAGAGTCGGCGTTTGCACGCGTCCGACTGGCGTCAACTGGAAGCCGCCCGTCTTGTTATTAAAGGCAGTCATCGCGCGAGTGCCGTTGATGCCAACGAGCCAATCGCTCTCAGAACGGCAGACGGCCGCTTTCGCGAGCGGGATCATTTCTTCGTCTGTGCGCAAATGTTCGAACGCGGATCGGATCGATTCTGCCGTCATCGACTGGAGCCAGAGACGACGCACCGGTTTCTTGCTTCCGGTCAGCTTTACAAGATAACGAAAGATGAGCTCGCCTTCGCGACCGGCATCGCAGGCATTGATCAATCCGGTTACGTCTTCTCGTTTGATTAACTTCTTGAGGTAATTGAACCGCGGCTTCGATTTCTCGATTGGCCTCAAATCGAATTCGTCCGGAATGATCGGAAGATTCGCGAAACTCCATTTGCCGCGCTTCACGTCCAGCTCGCTCGGCAGGCAGAGCTCAACCAGGTGACCGACGGCCGATGAAATGATGTAGCGATCACTTTCAAAATGCTCATCGACTTTTTTAAAGCCACCGAGAGCGCGGGCGAGATCACTCGCCACGCTCGGCTTCTCAGCAATGATAAGGGATTTAGACATTAGGTCGGGAACCTTTGCGGAACCAGGAGCAGGTCGCGGACGAGGCTACGCGAGCTTCACGAAATACTTTCCGGGCAGCTGCTTGACGAGCCGCTTAAGTTCAAGGCGGAGGAGAGTAGAAGAGACAGTCCCGCTTGGCAAATGGCATTTTCCGGCGATGTCATCGATGGCAGTCTCGATCGAGTCGATTGCATCGTAGACGCGGCGCTCATCGTCGGACAGAACCGGCAACGGTCGCGCCGCGGCTTCCGGCGACGGTTTAGTCTCGGGCAGGAGGATTTGCAGATCGTCGAGAATATCGCTCGCATCCATGACGAGCTTCGCGCCTTGCTGGATGAGGCGGTTCGATCCCTGCGCGCTGGGCGCATTAATGTGACCAGGCACGGCGTAAACCGAGCGGCCTTGCTCGAGCGCCTGCGAGACCGTGATAAGCGCTCCGCTATTGAGACCGGCTTCAACGACCAAAAGGCCGTGGCTCCAACCACTAATAATTCGATTCCGCATGGGAAAGGTTTGACGGTCCGGTTCGATCTCCATCGAGAACTCCGACACGATCGCGCCGTTCCCGTTCTGAATTTTTTCGGCAAGCGCCGCATTTTCCGGCGGATAAAGCTTTGACAAACCGGAACCGATCACCGCAATCGTCCGGCCTTTCGCCGCGAGCGCACCTTGATGAGCCGCGGTGTCGATTCCGCGTGCGAGACCGCTGATCACGGTCAGACCGGCGTAGGCAAGTTGATAAGCAAGCTTCTTCGCCGATTCGGTTCCGTAATGCGTGGTGCGGCGCGCGCCAATGATTCCGATTGCATGATGATCGCGTTCCATCAATTGGCCCCACACGTACAACACAATCGGTGGCGCGTGAATCTCGCGCAGCTGTCGCGGATATTCTGGTGAGTCCCGTGTGATCACTTTGGCGCCGAAGCTGCGAATGCGTTTCAATTCCGAGCCGAGATCGACGAGCGTTTCCCAATTTAAGATTTGCTCGATAACTTCTTTGCCGACGCCCTCGACTTTGCGCAGTTCGTTCCCGCGGGCGGTGAGCACTTGCTCCGGCCGTTCGAAAACTTCGAGCAACTTGCGCAAACGGACCGGCCCCATGGTCGGCAGCATGTTAAGCGCGATGCACGCTTCCGTGGCGTTCATAGAATCTATCAGGTAGGGGCGATTGACCTCAATCGCCCAGGCGGTTCGGTGAACCGCCCCTACCTCGTTAGGCTAAAACGGGATGTCGTCGTCGTCGAGCTCGGCTGCCGCCGTTTTGGGAGGTGGCGCACTGGATCGGGCCGGCCGCGGTGCTCCGCCGCCTTCCTCCGCGTCGCCTCCGGCGCCGGGTCGAGATCCGAGCATCTGCATCATTTCGCCAATCACTTTCAACTTGCTGCGCTTTTGTCCCGATTGCTTGTCATCCCAAGTGTCGAGCTGAAGGCGACCTTCGATGAAGACGGGCCGACCCTTCTTTAAATACTCGCCCGCAACTTCTGCCGTGCGTCCCCAAAAGGTTACGTCGACGAACGTGACTTCCTCGCGTTTTTCGCCGCTATCGAGGGTGTATTGACGATTGACCGCGATACCAAGATCGGCGACGGCACTGCCTTTCGGCGTGTAGCGTACCTCAGGATCGCGCGTGAGATTTCCAAGGAGGAGAACTTTGTTAAAACTAGCCATGCAGCGTTTCTAGCGCAGTTATTTAGCGGCGGCGACCTTTTTTGCGGGACGTTCCTGCTTCGGACGCAATCTTTGAAAATGCTGACGGTAAACTTCCGGATCGAGTTTGAATTTCGAACGCAGCTTCGTGATCAATTGCGGCTCGGCATGGAAAACGAAGTTCACGTAGAAGCCGCTGTCCAGTTCACCCGCGACGTAAGAAAACTGACGCTTATCCATCTTTTGGACCTGCTCAATTTCGGCGCCTTCCTTTTGAAACTCGGATTCGAGCCGATCGACCACATCCTTGATTGTATCTTCTTTGCCCTGCGTGTTGAGAACGAGGAGCGCTTCGTAACGATTCTTCATGTTTCTTGAGCTTGGTTGAACGTGTTCATCGCGGAAACCATGCCTTTGTCAATTGCGCAGTTCACCGCTTCGACTGCGCGCTCGACAGTTGCCTTGACGAGCGGCCTTTCTTCTTCGAAAAAACGACCCAACACGTAGTCGACTGTCCCTTCGTTAGGCGCGGCGCCTATGCCGATGCGTAGTCGCGGAATTTTCTCCGATCCGAGCTCAACGATAACGGATTCGAGTCCGTTATGTCCGCCCGGGCCACCATCGAGTCGCAAACGCAATCGGCCAAGCGGAAGCGCAAAATCATCGAGCACGACGAGAATTTCCTCGGGCGCGATCTTGTAAAAATCCGCGACCGTAGCAAGCGGATGGCCGCTCCGATTCATATAGCTGAGCGGTTTCACAAGTATTCCGCGTTCGCTTTTCCCCCAAATCACGTCCCATTTTTTCGAGTGTTCCCAGGCAAGTCCCCAATCGCGGGCAAGCTGGTCGAGGATGACGAAGCCAATGTTGTGGCGCGTTTGTTCGTACTCGGCGCCGGGATTGCCGAGCCCGGCAACCAAACGAATGCGAGAACTCTCAGCGAGCAAAATTCGTCGGCGAAGAAAGCGATCGAACGATCACTTCTTCGCTTCTTTTTCCTTCGGCGTAGAAGCCTTGGGGGTCGAAGAGCCCGGCGCCGCCCCGGCTTCCGGTTCTTCCTTTTTCTCGCGAATCACTTCGGGTCCTGCAGCTGCACCTTCCGGCGCAACTTCAGCCACCGGCTCTTCCTCAACTGTCGGTGCCAGAACCGAGAAAACGGTCAGGTCTGGTGGAACCTTCGTCCGCACACCTTCCGGCAACGGGACATCGCGCACGTGAATTGAGTCGCCGATGTTAAGCGTGGAAATGTCCACCGTAATTTTGTCCGGCAAGTCGCGCGGGAAACATTCGATCGCGAGAGCGCGTACATTTTGCTCGAGCAACCCACCGAAATTTTTGACGCCGTTGGCAATGCCCGTGGGCTCGAGCGGAACTTCAGCCTCGATCCTTTCGTCCATGGAGACGGCGTGAAAATCGATATGCAGAACGTCCCCTCCGACGGGCGAGTGCTGCACTTCCTGCACAAGCGCGAGCCGATTCTTACCATCCCCAGCGATCTCAAGTTCGACAAGAATATTTTCGCCCGAAGCATGGCTGAGCAGCGCATTGATGTCGCGACGTGAAATCTGCAACGGTTCCGGTTTGTCTTTCGCGCCGTAGATGATCGCCGGCACCGCGCCGCGCGCTTTCAATTTGCGCACCGCCGAACGACCGATCTCTGTTCGACGTTCCGCCGCGAGTTTAACTTGTTTAGCCATGGGAAGAAAATTTACTGCTTGCCGTTATCAATCTTGAACAGCGAAGAAACCGATTCGTCATTGTGAATCCGCTTCATGCCCTCTCCGAGAAGCTCGGAGACGCATAGCACCGTAGTCTTAAAATTCTCCACGGCCCGCACCGGCGTGCTGTTGGTCGTAACTAGTTCCTCGATTTCGGATTTTTGCAACCGCGGAATCGCTAAATCCACGAGCACCGCATGAGAAACGCCCGCGTAGATATCCAGCGCACCGCGTTTCTTCAAAATTGATGCGGCGGAGGTGAGTGTCCCTGCAGTTTCAGTCAAATCATCTACCAGCAGAACGTCGCAACCTTCGACTTCGCCGATGACGTACAGTGGTTCGGTTTCGGTCGCGCTCTTCCGTTGCTTGGCGACAATAGCGAGGTTAGCCCCCAGCGCCTCGGCGTAGGCTGAGGCCATTTTCAAGCCTCCGACATCCGGCGACACGACAACGGTTTTTCTCGTTAGGCGTGTTCGCAGATATTTGATCAGCACCGGCAACGAATAGAGGTGATCCACCGGAATATCGAAAAAGCCCTGCACTTGTTGCGCATGCAAATCCATCGTCAGCACGCGGCTGACCCCCGCGGCATTCAGAAGATTAGCGACAAGCTTGGCGGTAATTGGCACGCGCGGCTGATCCTTTCGATCCTGCCGAGCGTACCCAAAGAATGGAATTACCGCTGTGATTCGGTCTGCGCTCGCGCGTCGGGCAGCATCGACCATGATGAGTAATTCCATGAGATGCTGATTAGTCGGCGGACATGTAGGTTGAATGATAAAAACGTCACGGCCGCGGATGTTTTCCTCGATTTTGACGTAGGTCTCGCCATCGGGAAATGAACTGATGGTTGCCTGCCCCAGGGGAATGCCCACGTTGTCGCAGATTCGCTGCGCCAATTCGCGGTTTGCCGAACCGCTAAAAATCTTCATCTCGGGTTGACGCGCGAACATGATCGAAGGGGCTACATTAGGCGGCGCTGTTTGCGGTTGGCAACCGCAGATTGCAACGCGCACTGCGCGGTCATCTCAAACGGCGAAACTACGGTGGCCCTAGTTTCGATTGTTCGAAGCAATGCTACTCAAACTGCATAGAAAAAATACTGCCACGAAAGAGTCGATGCACTTTTTCGAAGACGTTTTTTCCCGCTATGACCCGAAATTGAAGCTGCGTCTTTGGTAAGTTTGCGAACAACGCGCTCAGCCGGTATTCCTGCCCGAAAAGATTATAGGCGACGGTGATTTCATAGCTCTCCGATCGGTTGATCGAGACCGGGTTTTTTTCCTCCGCCACGACCACGGTCTGCTGACTCCCTTTCGGAACAGATGCAAGGACTTCAGCTCGCAACGCTTGTATCCGGGCCTCATCGAGGTTCTGCGGTTCGGACAGGGGTGTTTGCTGAATCTCAGCCTGAGCCTGCGCCACGTCCGGCGGTATAAAGCGAATGCGACTCGCATCGCCTGAATAAGTCCACCCGCGCGGTGGCTCGTAAGTAATTCGACGGCCTTCTTCGTGAAAGATTAACTGTTTGAAGACAACGCCCTCGAGCTCTCGCTCTCCGGTTGTAGGAGTAAAATCGATCGCGGCAATTGCTGGCAGAGGAGCAACCGCCGCAAAACAAACGGCGATCAGATTGACGATAGCCGAGGGCGACGCGCCGCGACGCAAACATGCTTTTACTTCGATTGCTATCATCTCTTGCCTCAAAAGCAGCTTCTACGCCGACGCAAAATTCGCAGCGGACCGCTGGGGCGGAGAAATCGCGCGATTGATTTATTGTACGTACCATCGCGACCGTCGATAATCGACGGTGTAGGGTATTCCCGGTGGCGGATCGGTCAGGAATTCTGTGTCGAAATACCACGCGCGATTTGGTGGGCTGTAGACGTTGGCCGAGCCCCAGGTGCCGATTGCCTGTTCGCTCGGGTAAAGCTGGAGCATTGATCCATAATACGTCAGCGTCTTACCGCTCCAGTTCTCCAAGAACCGCGGGAAATTTTCAAGTCCACCGCTGTATTTACCGCCTCCACTCGGCACATTTCCTGAGATAACTGCAACGTTCACCGTCGTGTTAATGGCTGCCGGAACTGTACCCGCTTTCGAATCTACCCACGTATTGGAAAGGATATTTACAGCATCGGCAATGACGGCCGCAGGTTGTCGAGTGTAATTCGAAGCCGTCGGCTTGGTCGGATCAGGAGTCGTAGGATCACTGGACGTGGGCTGATTCGTTAGTTTGAGAGTGCCGTCGGGATTCGTGCCGGTAACAATCGTCCCAGTATTGAAATCGCCTTGAATATAAACCGGATTTCCGCTCGCGACCGTTAGACCGCCTGGCGGAAGCCATCCCCCATTTTTCAGCCGAATTGCACGTTTTGCAGTAATCCCATTCGCGTCCGCACTGGCATCGGTAATATAAATCACCGGCAATGTTTTGATTTGGACGGCGTTGTTAGAGATCGCCGTCGTGATTTTGCCCACATCTAATGTCGCAACACGAATATTGGCGTTGCCCGTCGTCGCGCCTTCTCGGTTATCGATAATCGTTTCGTTAGTCGTGAGTGCGCCGGTAATCGTGTTATACAAATTGGCGTCGTTCCCGCCACTCGCACTCGTTACCTTGACGCCTTTCTCGTTATAAACGGTCACGCTGTTGTCAGCCGCGATATAAACCTGGACACCGGCGCCCGAACCTTTGGTAGCGTCAGCTTTATTGGCAAATGTGTATGGATAGAGCGGATCCGTTGTGTCCGAGATCGGTTCGATCAGTTTGTGATAGTCTGTCGCGTCGACGCCGTACGGCACTTCCGGTTGGGCTTGAAAAACCGGCTTGCCCGCCATCCATTTCGGCATGGTTGGAGTTTCGGGATGCGTGCTGTCGCTAGGCTTAAAGCCGACCGACCAAAGGTTGGAGTAGGTAGTGTTTCCACTCAGAGTAAGTGAGTTGTGTCCGGTGTACAGGCTGCCGTTGGTGTGAACATCTCCTGTGGCGAGAAAAGGCGGCCCGGGGTGAATCTCCAGATCGTCTTTGAACCACGCCATTCCATTGCTGATAGGTTGCCGTGCCTTTTCGAACACGCGTCTGACATGTACGATAATATTGCCTTTGTCCGTCGCAGAAGCCGGATTTTTGGATGAAATTGTCGGCATGATTACGTCGGCGGACCCCACATAATAATAGCTGAAGGTGCTCGTATTAACGCCGAATGCTCGCGGCACCGGAGAGGCAGCCGGAATCGCCTTCCAAGAAACATCAGCCGCGTCTACTCTGTAATTTGTAAGGGTGTATTGTTTGACTCCCGGAAAGTCGCTCGTCGTCGGAGTAGCAATCTTACTCGTTGGGAAAAAGCTTCCCGTAGGAGCCAGCGTCGCGGAATTAGCAATGCAAATCGCCCGCCAACTTGCGAACGCCGTCTCGGTTGCGGCGTCGGCAATATTCATCGCCTGCCGCATGATCAAGCTTCTCTGAACATTGCGGCTCACACCGCCTGTGTAATCCAAAGCTAACGCTATGAACGCTGCTACAATCATCATCGCCAGGAGGGTAACTACCAAGGCGTTGCCGCAAGATTGCTTCTTTTTCTTATTTCGGTGCGAGTAACTCATTGTTTGTTTGTCAACTTGGTCCGAAATGGGATGAAGGAGTTAATAAACATGTTCACGGCCGCGAAGCCGCGATTGCTGTATTGCGGTTCGGCCGTGCAAAGTTGAATCGCTGCGATCGAGCGGTTGTCCACGCCCCCCGTAGCATTGAGGAGTACTCTGAACGGCGTTTCAGAAGTTATGTTACGCGCTATTACTCGGTAATTCTTCGCGGTAGTGATGTCCGTATTGAGCAGATCAACAATCGGATAGTAGCGTAACTCTCCCAGGAAGCTGCCGTTGGCGAAAGTTTGCCCGACCACCAGGTAGGCGACCCGGTAGGTTGTAAAGCCGATAATCGGATGCGTGGCGTCGACATTGATGTCAATGCCAATCGGCTGCGAATTACCTGCGTCATCAACGAAATCAACCGTCCACAGAGTAGGGCTTTTCTTAATCGGGTTGGCCGCAGAGCCAATATTTGCCTCGATGTCGTGGCTCGGAATATTAAAACGCATGATCGGCTTTGGCACATAATTTCCAACGTTCACATCGACCGAATCGTCGGAGGCGATTGCGTTTGCCGCGATGGTAAAAGGGCCGCCATCAAATTTTTGAAAGATCAATCCCGACGCCGGCCCCAGCCCGGGCGGGGCCAAAGCGATCATGCGCGCGCTTTGAATACCCACCAGCTGCGGTATCGAAACGGAAGCGTGAATGTTCGCGAGCATCTCATCGATTCCACTGCGGGCCTGCTGGTGTGCAGAGTTTATAGCGGTGTTTTTCGCGTAAAGGATCATCCCGGCGTTGAGAATCAGAAAAACCATTCCCCCAACGAGGGCGAAGATCGCTGCCGTAATAAGTATCTCCGCAAGGGTGAAGCCACTGGCGCGAACGCTGCGCGATGAGCGATGGAATTTCATTGCCCTCACGCGCCGTCTGAATCCGGGGAACGCATGGCATGAAGCTGCACTTGATGCGTTTTTCCCCTATACGTGTAAGTGACTACGACGCTCGCACAGTAAAGATTTAAATCGCGACTGCTCGCCCCGCTGGCAACGAGGCTAGTGTCCTTTGTCACCGTCGTGACTCGCGTACCGTAAACGGCATTCGATAGGTCGGGTTCGATGTAAATGAGGACATTCTCCGTAAGCGGCGTTGCTCCCTTTGGCCTGAGGACTTCGTTGGGTAAGGCACCAAACTCCTCGTCTTGCGGATTGAATGGGCCGGTCGACATAATCAGGTCGATTTGATTTTGAGCCGCAACTTGAGCTCCTGTATTAAGCCGCGAAAGAGCAGCGTAGGAATTCGCTTGTGTCAACGTCCAGATCGAGCCCGCGGCGAGGAAACCAAGGAGCGAAACGGCAACCAGAACTTCAACCAAAGTGAAGGCGGCCCGAGCGCGTAAACAAACCCCTCGTAGGCAGACGTGGCACATACTTGTACCTATCCATAGAAGCACCGGATGTGCCTCATTTACCATAATTACTGGTTTATTAATTTTTGACGACCGGCCGAGAAACGTGTGATCAATACAGAAAGAAAGACCGAATAATTTGGTGCCCATTTCCGATGAGTCACGGCTTGGCGAGGCAGCTGGATTTGCCTCTGAAGAATCCTTGGTGAAGCGGCCTCGTTACTTCCACTACTCGATCTAAGCCGTGTCGCCCAACCCTCCCGCGGTTCATGTGGGTGGCACAAAAATACTTATTGACCCCGAGAACCAATTATGAGAATTATTGAAACTGTTAGTAATTCGCCAAGACAAACACTCAACAATTCAACTAGATACACTGCTCAATATGCCGACTGAAAATCAAACGCCGCCAACTAAATCGACCAAGATTCTACGCTATTTCATTGCCGCTTTTTGCGCTACCCTCGGCCTCATCGCTGCGGCTAGCTCAGCCTCGGCGGCCGTAACCACCATGAGCTGGCAACCCTCCCCCGTGGATTTGAATGATCTCGACCATCATTCGATCTACACCTGGCGCATTGACAACATCAATGTGAATCCATCGACCATCACCAGCGCGACCATCTCTTTCAACAACATCCAGAACTGGGATGCAAATGCCAACATCCTTCACATGCACTTGCTGGATACGGCGAAGTTTGGCGGAGTCGCGTCATTCATCGACGATCCCACGAACAGTGTGCCCGTCACCGATTTAACCGACGACTTCAGTAATGCTCGTTTCCACGGTAATTCGGGATGGTTGGTAGCGAATGGCACCGGCGATACGTTCTTGAAGGACAAAAGCTTTTCCAACACCCCGGTAGATTATACCTACACGTTCACAGGCGCTCAGCTTACCGCCTTGGAGCAGTATCTTGCCAACGGCGGAGACATCGCTCTCGGGTTCGATCCGGATTGCCATTACTTCAACGATGGCGTCACCTTTACGCTCAACTTCACCCCCGTGCCCGAAGTTGCGAATATGGTTCCGATTGCGCTGCTGCTCGTTGCCGCCATTGCTTTCGAGATTCGTCGCCGTCGGCGCGCCACTGCCTAACAACTTGCTGTTTGTTTGATTAGGGACGGCCGTTCCGCGAGGAACGGCCGTTTTTCTTTCCCGCAGGAACTTTCAGGACTAGCCGCTGGAAGAAACAGCCGCCTCGCGCGATTGCAGACGTCGCTTTGCCTGATCAAACAAAGCTTTTTCCTCCGGCAAAAGCCGCGCCTTTTCTCCGAGCTCCAAATAATGACGGGCTTTTCCCACGTCTCCGGTGCCGGCCAGAAAAATTCCGTAGTACGCACTCACGGCCGGCTGCTGCAGCTGCTCTTCTGTCAGACTTTGCATAACCTTTATCGCCCGGTTCAAATCGCCGTTTGAATAAAGAGCGTAAGCGTAGGTGGTCGCGTACAAGGCATTCGATGAATTTTGTCGGTAAACTTCCTCCGCGAGTTTTCGCCCATAGCTCGGTTCGGCGTTTAACAGCAAAGAAGTTTGGGCAAGATTGTTCTTCACATCGAAGTCGCTCGAATCGCTTTCGTTTAACCGAAGAAGCACGCGGTAAAGTCCCTGCGTGTCGTTCGCGGCCGAGTAGCGCACGTAGAGGTTGCGCAATGCATCAGTTTTTTTATCCGAAAATTTTGTCAAAGCCCAGAGCACTTCGATCGTTTCGAGATTCCATCCCCAATCCGAGACCATTTGCGCTAGAGATGAAAGTCTCTCGCTTTGTGTAGCCGCCTGTTTTTCTGCGGCGTCCCATTCGGTTTGTGCCGGGACATCTTTGTTTAGGCCGCGCCATGCGCGCGCGAGACAAGCGTGGCGCATAAAATCGAAATCGCCCCAGTTGACATTTTTGGTTAACTGTTCCAAAGCCTTCCAATCGCCCAGGCGCGCATATGAATCGGCGAGTACCGCCGGCACCGGCCACTTGTTTGCCAGCTCGTTAGGCAACCCCTTCACAAAATCAATCGCCAGCAAACTCATTTGATTTTTGTTCATCCAGGAAAGCAGCGTCGCCAGCTCCGATGGTCGCGATGGCGCCTCCTTCTCAACCTTTGTTAGAGTCTCGGTGAATTCTGGATCGCGTTGCTCGCGCAAAATTTCCAGGTAAAGCATCCGATCGGCAAAAATCGCGCCCGGCAAGGATTGCAGCTCTTTCGACAAGTCGCGTAATTGCTCCGCGTCCTGATGGCGCGCGACGCCATCAAGAATTAACGCACGAATGGCTGGGGCGCCCAATTTCTCATCATGTCGTAGCGCCTCGAGAGCAACACGCGCAGATTGTCGCTTGGTTAAATCCGGCGAAGCCAATCGACAGGCCGCAAGTTGTAATCGATAAGACTTATCGTTAGGCGCGAGTTCTCCTGCTTTCGCCCAATGTTGTTCGGCTTCACCTACGTTCTTATTAGCCTGGGCAAACTGCGCCGCCGCCACATGGTAAACGGCCGTTTGTTTCCCGCGCTCACTAAAATGACCCAAAGTTTTTTCCGCCGTCACTAAGTCGCCCATTTGTAACGCGCACCTGACCACGGCCAGCGCGTCTTCATTCGAAGACGGTTCGAGTTCCAATGCTTTGCGCCACCAATCCAATGCCGCTCGATCTCCCGATCGCTCCGCGGCTTCGGCGACAATGCGAGCCGCCGCGGTTTTCTGCGGATCCAATTGAAAAGCGTGACGCGCGGTCAGGATTGCTGATTTGAAATCGCCGGCGTTCAGGTAGGCGGCGGCTCGATGAGTCAGGCGTTGAGCTTGCCATCCTTGAAAGAAATGCCATCCGCCCCAGCAGAGGAAAATCAGCAGGAGAAAGCCCAACAGAATACCAAGCGAAAGCTTGATGTAAGATCGTTCGATTTTTTGTAAGGTAACTTCCACGCCACTTTCTTTTGAGCAGTTCCGCCGCCAACGTGGTCACAAAACTTGCGCCCGCCCTGAATATCCGCGATTAATATCGCCGCAGCGCTCCCCGTCCTTTTTCGAAACATGACCTCTGATCCAATCGTAGTCGACCGCCCCAAGACCGACTCGAAACTTTTCGCCCACACTCGCTGGGACATCGTCCCAATGTTCGCCGGTTTATTCCACCTTGTGTATTTCTTCGCGCTTTTCTTTTTGTATCCCCGCACGCCGCTGTGGATCATGCTGATTTTGGGGTTCGTTTACTCCCTGATGATGAATGCCAACATCAACGGCATCGGACATAACTTCATTCACAATCCATTTTTCCGCCTTCCGATTTTGAATCGGCTTTTTGGAATCATTGAATCGATCGCGTGTTGCCATTCGCAGACCTACTACGATGCCGTTCACATGCAGCATCACAAAGGGAATGCCGATCGTCCCGATGAAGATGGGGCGACGATCGATTGGATTTCAATTTACAAACATGGCCATGACGGCGAGGCCGAGAGCCCGTGGAGTTATGTTTTTTTGAGTGTCTTTCGCGATAATCCCGCCGCCATTCGCAAAGAACTTCGCAAACGCGGCGGCGGCGATTTGATGTGGGGGAACATCGAGCTGATCGCTTTCGCGACCGCTCTCCTCGTCATGTTCCTGCTGAACTGGCGCTACGTTATCTTTTTCTTCCTTCCATTCGTTTATCTCGGCCACTGCTTCAGTTACTTGAACGGTTACTTCCGCCATTATGGCGCCAACCCCGATAAGCCGATCGCGTGGGGAGTGAGCAGCTACGGCAAAGTCTATAACTGGATTTTCTTCTACAACGGCTATCACGCGGAACATCATTTCCGGCCGAAAGTGCATTGGACGAAAATGGAAGCCTTCCACCAGGGCATCGCCGAAATGCAAAGGCAGGAAGGGGTCCGCGTGATTGACCACGCGCACATGCTTGGTTTCCTCGATCCGAATCTTCCCCCGCGACGTCAAACCGGATCCGCAGTCACCGAGCCGGCGGCGTAACTACTTCGCGAAACTGGCGCGGAGTTTTTCCTTTTTCGTTTCGCAATCTTCCTGCAACCGGCGGATTTCGTTCGTCAGTTGTTTTTGGAGCGATTCAGCCTCATCGAATTTCCCCGTGGTTTGCGCCTTGCGGATTTCATCTTTCAAAAACAATTCTTTTTCCGCGATGCGCGCTTTGAAGATCGAATCGATCTCGGCGATCTGGTTTTTTTGCTCCGTCGTCAATGAAACAGTCGGCGCAGATTGCTGTAACCGTTCCATCGCGAGTTCGTAGGCTGATTTCATTTCGTCTGACTCTTGCTCTTACTCTTGCTCCTGCTCGTAATCGAATCAATGTAAGATCGACGATGGACATCAAATTGCTCAGCACAGATTTTGACGGCACGCTCGTTGCACACGACAGCGATCCGGTTCTGCATCCAGGTTGCATGGAGCTTATCGGAGAGCTTCAGCGCGAAGGCGCTCTCTGGGCGATCAATACCGGGCGTTCCGTCGAGTTGCTCGAATCCGGCCTCCTCGATTTCGAATTTCCGATTCGGCCCGATTTTATCCTAACGAGCGAACGCGATGTTTTTCGCCCGTCGCAAAATGGCGGCGGCGCGTGGGAACCATTCGGCGATTGGAACCAGCGTTGCGCGCGCGAGCACACTGACCTTTTCAACTCCGCGCAATCCGTGCTCGCCGAAGTGGTCGATTTCATCAGCCAGAAAACCAAAGCACGATTGATCTATCATTCTGAGGGCATCGAAGGATTGATCGCTGCAAGTGAGGACGAGATGGACCGCATCACAAAGTTCATCGACAAAGCCCGTGCTGAACAGCCGAAGTTCAACTATCAACGCAACACCATTTATCTCCGCTTTTGTCACGCCGACTATCACAAAGGCGCGGCGTTAGCCGAGCTGTCGCGCTTACTCGAAATTCCGCGCGAAGAAATTTTCGCCGCCGGCGATCACCACAACGATCTCTCGATGCTTGACGGCAGATACGCGCAATATCCGGCTTGTCCCGCCAACGCCATTCCCGAAGTAAAAGACACCGTTCGCAAAGCAGGCGGCTACGTCGCCCAGAGTGAATGTGGCGCCGGCGTTCACGAAGCCTTGTTACATTTCCGCAACTGAAAGCGCGATTGGTTCATCCGCGGGGATTTGTCCCGCGAATCGATTTGTCATGTAGGTAAGGATCAACACCCAGAAAGTGAGCGCGAGACTGAAGAGCGGGTACTGCAAGGCCAGCGGCACCGAATAGATCACGGCCACCAGCGGGATCCAAACTGCCCACGTCGCAAGTAACGTCGGAACGATTTTATCGCGATAATGCTCCCACGTCAGCGCGCGCCGCACCGACGACCACGAAATGCGCGTATTCTTCCATTCGTAAACCAGCACCTCCGAAGGGGCCGCAAAAAAGGGATTGTAGCCGAACATATCGACGCAAACCTTTGCCACCACCACTGGCCACGTCACCAGGTCCCCTAGCCACCCCGCCATCCCGCGATACATTAGATCGACAAGAATCCCATCGAGCGCCCACGTCGGCACGGTGAACGCGAGGTTGCGGAAATTCTGCGCGCGCACCCGGCCTTTTTGGAAAAAGAAGATCACGAACAACTCCGGCAGCAGTGCGCCGGCCGCGATCGCGGCAAGCAAAACGAAAATGAGCCCGTGCTGTTTTTTGTACTCCGCAATTTGATTGAGCGCTGATGCGGTCGCAGGACTGACGTAATAGGCAACGAGCAATGCCAGCATCATCGCTTGCAGGATGGAGCCCGGTATCGCATTGGCGCGCGCCGCTTCCCAGCCGAGAGCCAATGGAGTGCGACGATGAGCGCGTGGCATCTTGCGTGGACGTTCTTCTCGCTGCCACTACATTGGCAAGTGCAGAAAGTTGACCGGACCCCGATCAAATCTCTGGTGCTCGAAGAGATCAGCGCTCAGCTGGCCGATTTAAACCAACCGGATTATCGCCTGCAGCAGATCGTCGATTGGCTCTACCAGAAACGCGTCAGCTCGTTCGACGCGATGTCAGATTTGCCGCAAGGGTTGCGGGAGCAACTCGCAGAGAAGTTTTCGCTGGCCCCGCTGGAGGTCGTTCGCGTGCTCGGCTCGAAGGATACGACGCAGAAATTCCTGTTTCGGTTAAGCGATGGGAATCTGGTCGAATCGGTGCTGATCCCGGCATCGCCTGCTCTCTATGGTGAGCGTTCGGATCGTCGGACAATTTGTGTTTCAACGCAAGTCGGGTGCGCCTACGGCTGCAAATTTTGCGCGAGCGGGCTGGAAGGATTTTCGCGCAATCTTTTGCCTAACGAAATCGTAGATCAACTCATTGCGATCGAAAAGGAAAGCGGAGAGAAAATCGACAACGTCGTTTTCATGGGAATGGGCGAACCCCTGGCGAATTTCGCGAACGTCATGCGCGCCATTCGAATTATCAATGCACCGTGGGGACTTGGCATCGGCGCGCGGCACATCACCGTCTCGACCAGCGGCCTGGCGCCACAAATTCGCGAGCTCGCAGACGAAGCGCTGCAAATCCGTCTCGCAGTTTCATTGCATGCCGCAAGCGACGACGTGCGCAATCAAATCATGCCGATTAATCGCAAATTCAACGTCGCCGCTCTGCTCGAAGCTTGCGATTATTATGTGTCGCGCAGAAAACAGCGCATAACGTTTGAGTACATTCTCATCGCAAACGTAAACGACGCGGACGAACAGGCGCACATGCTCTCGCGCCACGCGCGGCGATTGTCGGCCAAAGTAAATCTTATTCCCTATAATACCGTGACTGATCTTGAATGGACGCGACCATCTCGCAACCGGCAGGAAAATTTTCTCACAATTCTCCGGGCTCACGGCGTCGCCGCGACCCTGCGCCGCGAGAAAGGTCATGACATCGATGCAGCGTGCGGACAGTTACGGCTGCAGACCAGGCGGGAGGAAATCGCCAGTTTGTAACATGCAAAAATTTTTGCGCGCGCCGCGAAGCTAGCCTAAAAGGGAAATATGTCCGGTTACGAGAGTGAGCCCGATCACACGTGGGACGAATACGATTGGGAGCGTTTCCTGCAGCAGCAGGATCATAAAACCGAGAAATACATGGAGCTGCTGGAGAAGTATCTAGACGATCCCCAACGCGATCAGATTATCGCGCGGGAAATGGGTTGGACCCAGTCGTTAAGCCAAAATGACTGGAGCGATGAAGTAGATGCATTGCTCGCCGAAGAATCCGAAGGCGAACAAACTGACACGCGCGCCGGGGCGAGCATCGAGTCAGGGATCGACGGCTTCGAGGATCACGGACTTTATCGTGCCGCTTTCGCGCTCACAGTTTGGATCGACCAGCTTTTTGACGACGACAGTTCGCTGCAAAACCAACCGGCGGCGGTGAAACTGGCGACGCATTCGGCATTGGCTAGCGCCAAGCTTGCCGCCGCGTTGAGCGACGAAGATGTCGACGAGATTGGAATGACGATCGCCTATTTGAAACGCGCATTGAAAGCGATCACTACTTCGATGGACGCAGCGGCGCAGTTGCTATCCAATAAGCTGATCTCATCCTCGCAACATGTCGTGCTGCAACAGCGGCTTTTCCAAGTCCGCGATGGCATCATTTGCCTGATGGGGGAATATCGCGGCGAATGGCGCCGGCGCTTCGGCAGCCGCTAGGCAAGCCATTGAATGAAATAGCCATCAGTCCGTCCAATTTTATGGAATCGGAAGCGACTCCGGCAGAGGCCGATGTGTCGGAGCTGGATCTGGTGAAACGGTGCCAGTCCGGCGATACCGACGCATTCGACCAGCTGGTCACCCGCTACCGGACGCGAGTTTTTGGTATGATTTACAACATGGTGCATAACGAGCAGGACGCCTGGGACCTGGCTCAAGATAGCTTCATCAAAGCGTGGAAATCGATCACCCGCTTTCGTGGGCAATCTTCTTTTTACACTTGGATCTACCGGATCGTAACCAATGTGACGATTGATTGGCTGCGGAAAAAACAGGTGAAAGGATCTGGCGCGGAATTCGATGATTCGATTGAATTGAAAAGTATTGAACCCGCCTCCAGGACTGTGCCGAAAGCGGACGCGCTCCCGTTTCAGCGAATGGAACAAAACGAAATTCGCGAACGGATCGACGAAGCGATCAAGCAACTTTCACCGGAACATCGCGCGGTGATTTTAATGAAAGAAACCGAAGGAATGCAGTATCACGAAATCGCGGAAGCGCTCGAGTGCTCGATCGGCACGGTGATGTCGCGCTTGTTTTATGCGCGCAAAAAATTGCAGAATTTGCTGAGAGATGTTTATGAAAACGTTTGAGGAAAAATGGACGACCTGGCTCGATGGCGAGCTGCGCGGGAAAGATCTCGCGGAGTTCGAAGCGTCGCTGCCCGACCGTGCCGCCGCCGAAGCGGAGAAGCTCGAGGCGCAAAAACTCGGCGCGCTGCTTAAACAACAACTTTCTGCGCGTGCGATGGCGAATGAAGAATTCTTCAACCATCAAATGCGCGAAAGGATCAAAGAGGAAAGTACGAAAGGATCGACGGCCGGAGAGAGTCGGCGGCCAAGTTTTTCCTGGACGATTGGCCGCCTTGTTTGGGCAGGCGCGACCGCGCTCGCGCTCTTTGTCGTTTGCACATTTTTTGTGATGCGCAGCAAGGAACCGGCGGATCAATCGCAATATCTTTCCCAGATTTTGAATGCGCGGGTGGACCCGGGCGTTAATCCGTATGCAACCGTCTCGATGTTTCAAGCGAAGGAAGACAAGGTCACCGTCCTTTGGGTGGATGGCCTTCAGTCGCTGCCCGCAGAATACGCCGCCAAGTAAAGTTCAATGTCGCATCGCCTGCTCGTAAGTTTGAGCGCCGCAGTCGCGCTGATATTCAGCGTCGCGATGGCGGGCGCGGGCGAGAATGTTTGGAGCGGTATCGTGATTGCGAACAATGCGGCGCAACCGGCGCCGACTCCGCCGGAATTGAGGCGCATTGAGGAAACGCTGAGAGAATTGTTTGGTTACAACCAATTCAAGCTCATCGGACAATCGAACAAGCGATTGGAAAAAGGCGATGAAGATTGGATGGCGACGAGCAAGTATTTCGCGCTCCACGTCGATTCCAAAGGTGCGAGCGAGTCGGGTTACCTGCTCGATCTGCAACTTTTTCAGGAAAAAAAACTGCTGCTCGAAACCGAAGCGAAGTTGAGCAAGCGCAGCCCGCTCGTGATCAAGGGCCCGCAGGTCGGGGACGGTCAGCTGCTTTTGCTGCTCGTCGTTCAGTGATGTAGCTGCCGCCGTCATAGCGGCAGACGCTAACAACTGCCGCTGCGACAGCGGCAGCTACAACAAAATCCGGCGCTTGACACAAGCGCCGCTGCAACACGAGTGGATATGATGCGATATCCGCTCATTCTTCTGGGCGCAATTTCGTTTATCTTCCTGCCAAGTTTGAGAGCGGAGAAGCCATTCGATTTTGCGAGCACGCCGGGCAAATTGCCAAAGCAAGTTGTTCCGCAGAAATATTCCATTCGCCTTACACCCGATTTGGCGAAGCTGACTTTCAGCGGTTCGGAAGCGGTCAAAATCGAGGTGCGCGAACCGGTGCGCGAGCTTGTCCTCAATGTCCTCGAGCTTCAGATAACCACCGCCTCGATCGATGGAAAATCATTGGAACGTTCGGCCTTTAAAATCGATGCGAAGGAGGAAACGCTAAAAATCAGTCTGCCCGAAGAGCTGCCGCCCGGCCCGCACACCCTCGCACTCGCCTTCACCGGAAAAATAAATCAACAAGGGCAGGGTTTGTATTACGCCCGTTATCAGGAAGAAGGTAGCGGCGAGCAAAAGATTATGCTCGGCACACAGTTCGAAGCGACGGATGCGCGACGGATGTTTCCCTGCTGGGACGAACCGAGTTTCCGCGCCCGCTTTCAACTGACTGCGGTTGTTCCTGAAAATTTCCTGGCCGTTTCAAATATGCCGATCGAGAGCGAGAACAAAATCGCGACCGGCAAGGAAGTTCATTTTGCCATGACGCCCCCGATGTCGACCTATCTCAACGTCTTCGTCGCCGGCGAGCTGGACCTTGTCGAAACCAAAAGCGGCGACACGCAGATCCGCCTCATCACGACAAAGAATAAAGCGGAGTGGGGCCGTTACGCGCTGGAGGCGAGCGCGCAAATTTTGCAATATTACAACGACTACTTCGGGGTTCCGTATCCATTACCCAAGCTCGATCAGATCGCGGTTCCCGGCGGATTCGGCGGAGCGATGGAGAATTGGGGCGGCATCACTTATTACGAATCGATTTTGCTTTTCGATCCGGAAAAATCCTCCGACGCAACAAAGCAGGCGATCTACGAAGTGCTCGCGCACGAGATGGCGCACATGTGGTTTGGTGATCTCGTCACTATGGCGTGGTGGGATAACCTTTGGCTGAACGAAGGTTTCGCGTCATGGATGGGGAGCAAGTGTTCGGCGCACTTCAATCCGCAGTGGGAGATCTGGCTGGAGAAAGATATTCCGCGCGATCCAACGCGACGGTACGGCATTGCCAAGGAAAGGGCGATGGAAAGCGATGCGCTTTCCACAACCCATCCCATTCAGCAAAAAATCTCGACCGAAGGCGAAGCCAATAGCGCCTTCGACGATATTACTTATTTGAAGGGCCAATCTTTCATTCGAATGCTGGAAAGTTTTCTCGGTGAGGAAGTTTTTCGCGACGGCATCCGCAAATACATTGCGAACCACAAAAATTCGAATACGACCACGGCAGATCTCTGGAGCTCGCTTGCGGACGCATCGACGAAACCAGTGGGCGAAATTGCGGCAGGCTGGACAGAACAGCCTGGGTTCCCGGTGGTGAAAGTGGCGCGTAAGGACGGCGCCAAAGTCGCGCTGGAACAGGAACGCTTCACGATTCACTTTCCGGACGCGCCGGAATTGCAATGGAAGATCCCCCTCACCTACTCGTTAGGCCAAGATCCGCCTGCGAGTTCGCTCATGACGGACAAGACGATGGAACTTCCCGACGTTCCGGAGGAGCGCACATTGAAATTGAACGCCGAAGGGGCTGGCTACTACCGCGTCCAGTACGATGCCGGTTCCTGGAAACTTCTGCTTAACGACTTTTCGAAACTGAGTGCACCGGATCGCGTCAATCTGCTAAGCGACGCGTGGTCTTTCGTTCAGGCTAACCGCGCACCGCTATCGCTTTATTTTGGCGTGATTGAGAAATTGCCCACGACTGCCGATCTCGCGGAACGCGAGCAGATCATGAACGCGTTCGATTACATTGATCGCCTGATCCTCGGCACGGCGGCGCGCACTTCGTTCCAAAGTTACGCGCGCTCAAACCTTCGTCCGAATTTCGATCAGCTCGGCTGGGAACCGAAAAGCAACGAACCACCACGCGCTTCCTTGTTGCGCGCCGATCTAATCGACACGCTGGGACACTTTGGCGATAAGGAGATCATCGCTGGTTGTCGGGAACGGTTTCGGAAATATCTGACCGAGCCAAAATCGGTCCCGCCGGATCTGCGTTCAGCGGTGTTCGATGTCGTCGGCCGCTACGCTGATGAAGCGACCTGGACGAAATTGCATGAGCTCGGAGTAAAAACAACGAGCAGTGAAGAGAAGCAAAACTATTACAACGCCCTCGCCCAAACGACCGATCCCAAACTGATCAAGCGAACGCTCCAGATCGCTTTGATCGAAGAGCTTCCCACCAGTCGCGCAGTCCATTTGGTCTCGCGCGTCGCGCGCTACGGCGAACACCCCGATCTTGCGTGGCAGTTTGCCAAAACACATATGAAAGAACTTCTGGCTAAATCCGACGCTCTCGGCGCCAATCGATATGCGCCCAGTTTGTTTGTGTTTTTCTCGGACGCTGCGCGTATCGACGAACTACAAACTTACGCGAAGAAGAATCTTCCACCTGAAAGCGCGACCGATAAAGCGGTAGCCCAGGCAGTCGATGAGGTTGGTTTCCGTGCCGAACTTAAAGAGCGGTTAGTTCCGCAGTTGACGGCGTGGATCGAAAAAGGCGATTCGAGTTCCGCTACTCCTTCACCAGCAGAATCGTTGGCGCCTGATCGCTAGCGGTTAGAGCGTGACTTCGTGAGATGAAGTCGCCGGCGAGATGAGCAACCGCATGGGCAACATGTGCGACTCGGAGAAGCCATGGCGGCGGAAAAAATTTTGCGAGCGAATTTCCGGTCGATCCGTGAGCAAAGTAATGCGCAGAAAATTTTTCTGTTTTGCGAAATCGATCGCGTACTCTAGCAACATTGAGCCGTAACCCTGATCGCGATAGGCGTCGTGCACGACGAGATCTTCCAGTAAAAGTACGAAGCCGCCCTCCGCTGTACTTATGGTGAAAAGCAGATTGATCATTGCGACAATCGCCCGGTCGCGTCGCAAAACGAAGACACGTCCGCGATTTGGCTGCTCGAAAATCAAACGCAATCCGCGGAGTTGTTTTGTTTTATCCGGCCGGAAATCTTTTTCCTGACTGAAAAGCTCCCCGAGCAAACTGGAAAGATCATCCAGGTCCTCCGCCGTCGCGGGTTCGATCACCACATCGCTCATGTGCCTTGGTTATCTCACAAAGGAGATAAACCTGCAATCGTGGAGCAGGTCCGCGATTGACAACCAGGCGCGCTCCCCTACTTTAGCCGCTCTCAAATCGCCCGCATGAAACGGACCTATCAACCATCAAAGCGCACTCGAAAACGCCAGCACGGTTTTCGTGCGCGCATGAAGACGAAAGGCGGACGTGCGACTCTGGCCCGGCGGCGCCAGCGCGGACGCAAACGTTTGCTGCCAAAAGGCGTCGAGATTCATTACGCGCGGCACACGCAAGCGTAGTTTCCATTTCGCGCAGCGGAAATTCCGGTTCTTTAGGGGCTGCACTCCGCAAAGCCAGCTTCGCGCCCTCGCCCTCGTTATAGGAGATGCTTCGAATTCTTCCACCAGAAATCGTGTTACCGATTTTGGTTGCACGCAAATACATGCTTCTACAACTACCTGGCTAGTCCTGTTAGCACCGCTAGCTCAATTGGCAGAGCAAGTGACTCTTAACCACGCCCGTTACGACGTAAATAAAAGGGCGTTACCGAATAAGCTACCAAATCTCACAGGGGAGAATAACCTTCCTATGCGAAATGGACCGTTTCGCGATAGGACAGCATGAAGGTAGCATTCTAAAACAAACCAGACGCGACGTTGCCTCGTCGTCTCCTAGGCCGTGACCCGCCCTCGTCAAAGGCCGCCTATTTTGGAGGGAATTCCCAACCCGATTAATCCTCCGACCACGCCACCGGTTGTTGCACCCACGGCTGCGCCGCTGAGTGCGGCCATGATTGGACCCGCGGCAATAAGCGGGCCCACGCCCAGGATCGCAAGCGCGCCGATGCCGGCAAGCTTTTTAACATTCGCGGAGACACTCTGTATGCCCCATACAGCGAGGGAAATAGCTCCAATTAAGGCGCGTGCATAGCTCCGCCATTTTCGCTCTAGCGAAACTGTACCACAACCCACGTTTGCCGAGGCTTCGCCGACAGGCGTTACGCTGATACCATCGGCGACACAGCGTGCCGTTTAACTGGGCCTCTGAAGACAGCGTTCCACCCGCGGATGCTCTCGGCCCCAAAGTTATGGTTAATATTAATAATACTAAAAATACCTTGCGCTATAGGGTGTTCGTACGCTGAAATAGGCCTCCATGAAATCTATATTGCCCTTCGTCCTATCGGTGGTCTTTTGTCTAAAGGCGGCAGCCGCGCCTTACACTTATGTGCCTAATCCGGCGGACTTGAACGATCTGGATCATCACAGCGCCTATACATGGAGGATCGATAATATTAACCTTGGCGGCGGCACCGTTAGCGGTGCGAGTCTTACCTTCAAGAACATTGCGAATTGGGACACCAATCCAAACATGTTGTTTATCCACCTTTTCGACACAGCGAAAAATGCAGGCGTCAGCTCATTTTTGGATGCGACCGGCGCGCCAGTCCCCGTCAACCAGATCGCAGATAATTTTGCGTCTCCATTGCTTGCTTCAAATCCGTTAATTGCATCTGGAACAGGTAATACTTTTTTGACCAGCAAATCATTCACGATGACGCGGACGACGTTCACTTATAACTTCACAATCCCCCAACTGCTCGCCCTACAGTCTTACATCGCCAATGGCGGCAATATCGCGTTCGGCTTGGACCCCGACTGCCATTTTTTTAATGATGGTGTCACGTTCAACATGACCGTCCCAGAAGGAGGCAAGACAGCAGTTCTTCTTGGCTTGACGATAATCTTCGTTTGTCTCGTGCACAGAAAGTTATCTAGTGCCCCCGTAAGTCAGAGCGCTCGCGCAAGCGAGGAAACGTCGAGTGGCGAAGGTGTCCCGCTTCCGTCCGTTCGTTGAACGCGATTTCAGCGACGATCTTCGGCTTTAACCACCGCACTGTTTCCATTTTCTCGCGGTCCATGCGATGAGCCCCTTTCTTCTCGGGTAGGTTTACAAACGGACACTCCTTCGTTTCCTTTCCTTTGATCGCATCGAACACCTGCCGACGTGTTGCTGGAACAAATCGCTTCGGCCCGGCATCGATACGCCTGTGTTTTTTCTTACAGCGCGCGACAGCGTGGCCGATCGAGTAAAAGGACTGGAACTCGGCGCGGCCGACTATCTAACGAAACCTTTTGCATTTTCCGAGGCGGTCACGCCGCGGCGACCGCTGGGATTCGGCGGTTAAAAAAGCCAGTCCCCTCGTGGATCGATGTCGCACCGGAGAGCGAATTTCTTGCGGAGACTTACGCTGCGCGACTGCCGCAAGGCACGCGACATCTTCTCATCTACGGGTCGAAAAAGGGAGGCCCTTTCTGGCTCAAGGGCGAGAACGACGGCGTGGTCACGGTCGCGAGCGAGACCGAACCGCGTATCAAGGATGGCGCATCAGCTGTCATCTACCTTCCTTATGGTCACGTCGAGATTCTGGAACAAAACAAAACCTTGATGGAGACGTCGCGGTTTCTGAGGTCAGAGTAGCCACTGAAAATCCTTATCGTGCGCGGAGATGGTGGAGCTGCACACGGGAAAGTTGTCGAACGCGTTTACGGAAAAAATCGAAGCGCTCAAGGCGACAGGCATTGCGGTCGCGGAGACTCTCGCGACCATGGCCGACACGCTGATCGCGCGGATCAAAAAGTAGTTGCTTGACTCGGGAATTTTATCTGGGCCAGTGTGTTGACCGTGAATCGCTTAGGCTGCATTGCCAGGACCGTTCGGATTGTAGAGCAAAACCGTTCCATTTCCTCGCTCGGTTTCTTTGCGGCTTTCTTGCTGTCGTTCGCGTTTATGTACTGCGCGCAAGCTCAATCGCGGGACACGGATACGGCGCCACACGACCTAACTGACCTGAGTCTCGAAGAACTTTATAATCTCGATGTCGTTCAACTAAATGTCATCGGGGGCCATACGCATCCGGCAGGGGAGAGAATGGTCGGTTACGAGTTCATGTTTATGGACATGGACGGCCATCGCGATGGAACGCATCACGTAAGCGAGTCACAAATTTTAAAAAAGTTTCCGTCGACGTCGACCGGAATGACGGTCGAGGAGCACATGGTCGAAGTGATGTACGCTCCTACTACAAAATTGACTCTTATGGCAATGCTTCCGTTCAAGCACATCGAAATGGACATGCTCTTAACGAGCGAATTCCGTTTCACCGAGCGCTCGGAAGGAATCGGCGACCTGCAACTGATGGCACTTTACACTGTGTTGGGAAGCGTGAGCAAAGGCAATCGGTTGCTGATCGATGCTGGGATGAGTTTCCCCACTGGTTCAATCGATGAAAGGAATACGATCAATGGACTGGGAACGTTTAAGCTCGAATATCCGATGCAATTGGGATCGGGGACCTACGATCTCCGGCCCGGACTGACTTATCTGGGTGAATCCCGAAAATTAGCCTGGGGCGCTCAAGCGCTGACTACGCTGCGGTTAGGCAGAAATGGAAACGGCTATCGGATCGGAAATGAGTATGAACTGATGGGCTGGGTCAGCTATGCGCTCACAGATTGGTTTGCGCCTTCGCTCAGGATGAATGGGCGCATCTGGGAAAATGTGCATGGCGCGGATCCCGACATCGATCCTACTTTTGACGCGGAAGGTGATCCTGGTCGGCAGGGCGGGCGCCGTGTGGATTTATTATTCGGAGCCAACTTTTTTGTCCCAAAAGGAATGTTTAAGGGGACGCGAATAAATGTCGAGGCCGGGATTCCGATCTACGAGGATTTGAACGGACCGCAATTAAGCACGAACTGGTTGCTTTCTGCCGGGTTGACTTATTCTTTCTGAAGAAGCGATGAACACTGCCGACCGCCCCCTGTTGCTCCGAAAATGTCCACGCAAATTTATTGCTTACTGCGCATTGCTTGGCTTCGTCTGCATCTTCTGCCAGGGAATGCAGCAGGTTTCGGCGGAAAATCTTTCTTCGCGCGAATACGAAATCAAAGCGGCTTATCTATTTAACTTCATCAAGTATGTGGATTGGCCAACCTATGGCGACACCATTACGATCGGCGTGCTGGGTGGTAATCCATTTGGAACAGCCCTGACGCCGCTAAATGGCAAGACCGTCAAAGGGCGGCGATTGCTGGTCAAACAACTCGCTTCGGTGCGGGACGGTCAGAACTGTCAGATAATCTTCGTTAGCTCGTCAGAAAAATCGCGGCTACCGGAAATATTTGAGTCGTTAAAATCGGCGCGGGTGTTAACCGTTGGTGAAACGCAGGGATTTGCCAGCGGAGGCGGCATCATCAATTTTGTTGAGGAGAATAATAAAGTGCGCTTCGAAATTAATGCCGATTCGGCGCATCGCACCGGACTGACTATTAGCTCAGAATTGCTTAAGCTGGCAAAATTAGTAAAGTCGTAGGGCAAGCGGGCGGAAGTAATGCAGGCCTTCCGACAAACGACGATCAAGCGCAAGCTCATCGCGCTGATCATGCTCATCAGTAGCATCGCGCTTCTGGTGGCGTTCGCATCCATGATCGTGAGCGATTACGTCCTGTTTCGCGCTGGCTTGGTTCGAGACCTTCGCACTTTGGCGGATGTGATGGGCACCAGCGCCAGCTCCGCGCTGGATTTCGATGACGAAGAATCTGCGACGACAACTCTCGCCGCACTGGCCGCGGCTCCGAACATTACCACCGCCGCCATCTACAAGAAGGACGGGACGATTCTCGCGACCTACCGGCGTGATCAGCAAGCTGAATTACCCCCGCCAAAGCCCGCTGCGGATGGATACGTCTTTAATAATGCCTACTTCACCTTGTTTCATCCGGGCTACCTCACGCTGTTTCAAACGATCACGCGAGGCGGAGAGCGGATAGGGAAGATTTACCTGCAATACAGTTTGCGGGAGATGAACGCGCGTCTGGCACGTTATGCTGGAATTGCAGGCGCAATCGTTTTGGGCGCGTCTTTCATCGCTTTCCTTTTTTCATCGCGCCTCCAGCGGATCATTTCCGAACCGGTTCTTTCGCTCGCACACACCGCGAGAATTGTCTCCGAGCAAAAGAATTACTCGGTGCGTGCGGAAAAGCGCACCGGCGATGAGATCGGTTTTCTTATCGATCGCTTCAACGAAATGCTCACACGAATCGAGCAGCACGAAAAAGAACTCCAAGAAATAAATGAGCAATTAGTCCAATCAGAACAACGAGCCCGCGCTGGCACCCAGGCCAAGAGCCAGTTTCTGGCAAACATGAGTCACGAGCTGCGTACCCCGCTCAACGCCATCATTGGTTACAGCGAGATGCTTCAGGAAGAAGCGCAGGACTCCGGGCAGGAGGGTTTCATTCCCGATCTTAAAAAGATTAATCGTGCCGGCAGACATCTACTCGAACTGATCAATGAGGTACTTGATTTGTCCAAAATCGAAGCCGGTAAAATGGAATTGTATCTCGAGACGTTCGATATCCCGAACTTGCTCGAAGAAGTTAGCGCCACTGTCCAGCTATTGGCGCAGAAAAATTCCAATACGATCGAGGTGCACTGCGCGAAAAATCTCGGGGCGATGAGAGCGGACATGACCAAAGTACGCCAAGCCCTTTCGAACCTTCTTAGTAATGCCAGTAAGTTTACCAAAAACGGAACGATCACGCTGGAAGCCGCGCGGGAAACTTCACCCAACGACGGCGATTGGATCATTTTCCGAGTAACTGACACTGGCATCGGCATGACTACCGAGCAACAGGCGAAGGTTTTCGAAGCGTTTTCCCAAGCCGATGCCGCGACCATGCGCAATTTTGGCGGGACCGGTCTCGGTCTCGCCATCACGAAAACATTCTGCCAGATGATGGGGGGCGACGTGACTGTAACGAGCGAGTTAAACAAGGGCTCCACCTTTACCATTCGGTTGCCGACGGAAGTTCGCGATTTCGAGATTGAATCTGAGGCGGAACCGAAAGCGGCTGTCGCGCCATCGCCGGCCGAAACCAAAACGGTTTTGGTGGTCGATGATGACGCAGATACACGGACCGTACTGGAGCGCTTCTTAACTCGGAAAGGCTTTCACGTTGCATGCGCCGCTACCGGCGAGGAAGGATTACGGCTGGCCAAAGAATTGCGTCCGGCCGCGATCACGCTCGATGTGATGATGCCGGGGATGAATGGGTGGGCGGTGCTTTCCGCACTCAAAGCGGAGCCGGCGCTAAAGGACATTCCGGTGATTATGTTAACGATCGTTGATGACAAGAAACTCGGCTACGGTCTTGGCGCCACCGATTACATGATGAAGCCAGTGGATCGGGAACGCTTGGCGGAAATTCTGATCAAATTCCGGAACGTGCCGAAGCCCCGCTTGGCGTTAGTGATCGATGATGAGGCGCCAGCGCGGAAAATGTTGGCGCAAATTCTGGAAAAAGAAGGCTGGAACGTAGTTCAGGCCGAAAATGGATTGGTCGCGATGGAAAAGATGGCGCAAACTCGGCCCGACCTAATTCTGTTGGATTTGATAATGCCACAAATGAACGGCTACGAATTCGTTGCGGAACTACACAAGAATAACAATTGGCTCTCAATTCCCATTGTGGTGGTTACTGCGAGTGATGTCACGGTCGAGGACCGCCTCCGGCTCGATGGCTACGTTGAAAAAGTTCTGCCAAAACGCGCGCTCACCGAGGACGCCTTGCTCGCTGAAATTCGTGATGTGATCTCCGCTTTTGTCCAACGCAACCAGCAAAAAAAAACACAGCCGTCTTAATTGCAGCGGCGCAACCTCAAGCATCCTTTGTCCAAAATATTGTTAGTTGAAGACAACGAGATGAATCGCGACATGCTCACGCGTCGCCTCCAGCGCAGAGGTTATGAAGTGATTATCGCAGTGGATGGCGCTCAAGGAGTTGCTCTCGCGCAGTCGGAATCACCCGCCCTGATTTTGATGGATATCAGCCTGCCGGTGTTCGACGGATGGGAAGCCACCCGGCAGCTGAAGACGAAGCCCGAAACCAAAGCAATTCCGATAATCGCGCTCACGGCACATGCGATGAGGGGCGACCGTGAGAAATGCGTCGAAGCGGGCTGCGATGATTTCGATACTAAGCCAGTCGAAATTTCCCGGCTGGTCGGTAAAATCGAGATGCTCTTGCAAAAGGCAACGCCGCCATGAGCAGCGACGGGTCAGCGTCTGGACCCGCCGCTGGCCATGAGCACGACAAGCATCGCGGGAAGGTTGAGCTATTTGGCAACCTGAAACACGAGCTGCGGACGCCGCTCAATCACATCATTGGTTATTGCGAAATGCTCATTGAGCAAGCGCAGGACGAGGGTGCGGAAGTGTTCATTGTCGACCTTGATCGCATTCATTCTGCCGGCACACGATTGTTGGGTGTTGTCGACGACCTTTGCGATCCTTCGGGGAGCCGAAGACTCGATGAAGCATCGATGCATCACGAAGTGCGAACGCCCTTAAATCAGGTGATCGGTTACGCGGAAATGCTACAGGAGCAGGCGAAAGAGCTGGGGCGAGACTCTTTCGTTGCAGATTTGGAAAAGATGCACAGTGCGGGGCGCCACTTGCTAAATCTCATTGTCGAAAATTTTTCCTCCACTCAACTCGATTCGAGCCCAGCCGAGCGCGAAGTAACTACTTTCACCAGGCAGCAAACGATCGCCGAAGAACCCGCAAGAGAAGAAGGCGACATCGTCACTGTTCGAACAGAAACCGCGGCCTTGCTCGTCGTCGACGATAACGAGCTGAATCGCGACATGCTCAAACGGCGCTTGGAAAGGCTTGGCTATAAAGTTTCGTGCGCGGAGGACGGTGGCCAGGCCTTAAAGAAGTTGAAGATAGAGCCTTTCGAACTGCTCCTGCTCGACATTCTAATGCCAGTGATGGACGGCTTCGAGGTTCTTGAACAACTGAAAGCTGACCCCGCCCTTCGAGATATTCCGGTAATTGTTCTCTCCGCATCTGATCAGCTCGATCACGTGGTGAAGTGCATTCAGATGGGTGCAAGCGATTATGTAACCAAGCCGTTTAATCCTGTCCTGCTTCAGGCGCGCATCGCTTCCTGTCTCGAAAGAAAGCGGCTCCGCGATAAGGAAACTTCCTACCTTCGGCAGATCGAGCAGGAGAAACAGCGCGCGGATGAATTGCTCCACGTCATTCTGCCGCGCGATATCGCGACAGAATTAAAAGACACGCATGCGGTCAAGCCCCGACGGCTTGAAAAAGTCGGGATACTTTTTTGCGATGTAGTCGGATTCGCCGCCTACAGCGATCAGCATCCTCCGGAGGAAATTCTGCCGCATTTACAAACACTCGTGGAAGTATTCGAGCAACTCTGCGTTCAGCATCGTCTCGAAAAAATCAAAACGATCGGGGACGCGTTCATGGCTGCAGCCGGACTATTGCTACCACTCGAAAATCCAGCGCTGCACTGCGTCCGATGTGGCTTGGAAATGGCGACCGCGGCGCGAAAACTTCCGGCACATTGGAAGGTTCGCATCGGCGTTAACGTTGGGCCGGTAGTTGCCGGCGTAGTGGGACACCGAAAGTACCAATATGATATTTGGGGGGACGCAGTGAACACAGCTGCGCGACTGCAGGCAGCGGCCGAGTCAGGCACGGTCTGCGTGAACCGAGAAACCTGGGATCTAATTGCCGCGCATTGTTACGGTCGCTCGCTCGGTTCAACTAAGATCAAAGGCAAGGGCGAACAGGAACTGTTTGTAATTAACGGTTTGACGCAACAAACCTCGTAGCGGCCGCGGTCTTCACCGACAGTTTTCTTCACGACACCGCTGTGTCCCCACTGCGATTTATGCGATAAATCGTGATGCTGAATAAACGGTCGCTACCCGACCTGCTCAAGGGCGGAACTTAGTTCAATGACGATCCAGATCTTCCACACTTTCGTTCAGCTGCTTGCAGAATCCGTCCCCTTGTTTCTGCTTGGTGCAACGGCAGGAGCTTTATTGGAAGTCTGGCTCAAGCCCGAGTGGGTCGAGCGCTGGATCAATCGTCCGCATCATTCGGTTTTCGCCGCTACGATCATCGGCGCGGTATTGCCGGGCTGCGCGGTAAGCACCATCCCGCTCGCGCAATCATTGCAACGACGCGGAGCGCCAGTTGGAACATTGACCGCGTTCATCATGATCGCGCCTATCCTCAGCCCGCACACGATCGTGCTCACAGCCACACTGCTTAGCTTTCCGATGGCAATCGGACGGGTCGTGTTGGCATTCGTGGTTTCGCTCGTGCTTGGGGAAATACTAAATGCGCTGCCGCTGCAACAGCGCACAAATTCTTTTCTTCAAAAAAATCCGGAAGGCGATCCGTCGCGTTCGGCCGATCCGGTTTGCTGCGAAAGTGACCAAAACTCATCGAGCGTTTGTGACGTCAATTTAGTCAGCGGTCTAAGGATTAGAACGCCACTATCAGAGCAGAAGCGTCCTCCGCGGTTTCTGTAATACAAAAATTGGCAATTGACTTGTTAGGCAAATAGCGCGGGCGACTGCGCGGAAACGGCGCAGCGCATCACAATACCGACAATTTGAAGAATGCGATTCATTCGATTGTAGAAATCCTCGAGAAATCACCGCTTCGGGTCACGACTTTTAGCGCATTTCAGCTGGAAATGACAAAAGGGGAGTGAACCCCCTAGGCTCCAGAGAAACTATTCGTTAGGCCCTAACGAATCGAAATACCTCTCTCTCTAAGCCGAAGGCAGCCTGTAGCGTCTCCGCCGTTTGAAGAAGCGTCTGCGGTTTAAAACGCGAAATTCACACCTGCCCGGGCCATCCCGAAGTTGTTGTGCGTGCCATCAACGACATTCCAACTGACGTCGTTAATGATACCGATATGCGGTGTTATCCGCACTTCAATGCCCCCTCCGAAACTGCCAACGAGCTTCGAATTACTAGCTCGGACGTCCTGACGGAAGGCGTCGCCGGTTGTGGGATCAATTACCGCCTCGCTGGAGACGCCGCCGCCGAAAATTCCTCCTCCACCACCGAAGACGTAGGGCGCAAAGCGCGTGCAAGGAATTGGGTAACGGAAAGTGAAGGTGCCCAGGACCGAGCCGATCGCCCGAC
>JBBRYI010000022.1:0-30261 GCA_038237805.1 Chthoniobacterales bacterium
CCGGCATCATGGCAAAGCTTAACCACCGCATCCACACCCGGACTCATTCCGAGCCGGACGGTCGCGCCGTTCTTTCCTTTCGCGAGCGCCGCACGCGCCGTGATTCGACCTTCGTAGCGATTGTCTTCCCGTTCCGGACCCCATTCCCCCAAAATTCCAGTCGTGCCGCCTATCATGACCGCGCGGTTGTCGAGCGCGGAGTCTTCCACGATCGAGCCCGGATAAAATCCTTTGTCGAAAGCGGCGGCGAAAACGAAAGGCGTCATCGCTGTCCCAGCCGGACGTTTCGCTTGCAGCGCGCGATCGTACTGATTGTGCTCAAAATCGCGGCCGCCAACGAGCGCAAGAATTCCCGCGGTTGAGTTGTCGAGCGCGATAACAGCGCCTTGCAAATATTCCGGCGCGGGAGAGCCCGAACTTCCCTTCCGAAATTTCGCCGCGTATTCCGCATAAGTTTGATGACTGTAACCCGGATGCTTTTCCGCCTGATCGAGATGTGCGCGTAAAGATTCCTCCGCCACTTTTTGGAGTTCCGCATCAATCGTCGTGTGAATCCGAAACCCTTCGTTCATGGCACGATCCCAACCGACCGCGCTGATCACCTGTTGCCGGATGTAATCGACCGCGTAGGTCTGACCGCGCGCGCTCTGGCGATCGCCCGTACTCAAAGCCTCCCCTTGCGCGCTCGCACATTTTTGCGCGCTGATAAAACCGAGATCGCGCATGCGTCCGAGGACGACGTTACGCGCGTCGCGCGAGGCATCGCGATCAGTCCAAGGCGAAAGTTTGTTCGGCGCTTTAACCAAGCCGGCAAGTGTTGCCGCCTCCGCGAGCGAGAGTTCGCGCGCCGGTTTCCCAAAATAGCCACGCGCCGCCGCCTCCGCTCCGTACAATCCGCCACCGAAATAAATTCGGTTCAGATACAACTCCATGATTTTCTGTTTGCCGAATCGCTGCTCGATTCGGCGAGCAAGAAACACTTCGAGCAATTTGCGACGGAAGGTTCGCTCTTTCAGCGCGAAACTATTACGCGCCAATTGTTGCGTAATCGTGCTCGCACCCTGTCGAACATGACCTGCGATGACATTCTTCAATGTCGCTCGCATGATCCCAAACAAGTCGTAACCGCTATGTTGATAAAACTTGCTGTCTTCGACCGAAACGACGGCGTTGATCAGATCGCGCGGCAATTGCTCGTAAGGAATAGTCTCGCGATTTTCCACGTAGATCTGGCCGAAGATTTTATCGTTGCGATCCAGAATCACGCTGGCCGATTCCATTTGGTCGAGTCGACTCAGGTCGTAGGTGGCCGCCTGGCTATCGAGATCGTTCGCAACGGAAAAAGCAAAAATGACGCAGGCGATGAGTAGGACGACAGCAATTCCGAGCGGAACATAAAAGCCCGGCCTTGTGTACCAGGGCCGGCGAAAGCGATTAAGTGGGCTTTGCGCGAGATAAGAAACAGACATGCCGTCGAAAAGACTAATAGACTGTCGCGCGCAACTTAGGTGCAATTCCAAGCAAAATCCAAACGACAAACGGTGATGGCGAACGACGAGACCGCCCTAATCAGCCTTATCCACGAGACAATTCGAGAGCGTGGTCCGGTGACGTTCCGCTGGTTCATGGAACAAGCGCTCTATCATCCCGAACACGGTTTTTATAGCTCAGGCCGATGCGTCGTCGGCCGGCGCGGCGATTACTTCACCAATGTCAGCGTTGGCCCGCTCTTCGGTCGATTGATGAGCGTGCAATTTGCGGAAATGTGGGAACTGCTCGGTCGGCCTAACGAGTTCGCGATTATCGAGCAAGGAGCGCACGACGGAGATTTCGCGCGCGATGTCCTCGACGCGGCGCACGCAGAGAAGCCGGAATTTTTCGAAGCGCTCAGGTATCGGATCGTTGAGCCATTCCAAACTCTGCAGAGCCGTCAGGAAGCCAAACTGGAAATGTTTCGAGAAAAGATCGGATGGCAAAAATCACTCGAGCAACTGGAGCCATTCACTGGCGTCCATTTTTCCAACGAACTTATCGACGCCATGCCGGTGCATCTCATCGCGGCCGCGAACAATGAATGGCAGGAAAAATACGTCACGTCTGCGGGCGAACATTTCGAATTCACCGGCGGTCCTCTTTCGACAAAGGAATTGCGCGAACATCTCGATAAAGTGCCGCCACCGCCGGGTCCGAATTACGAAACGGAAGTGAGTCTCACTGCGTTGGACTGGATCCAAACGCTTTCGGCGAAGCTTAAACGCGGCTTCGTTCTCGCGGTCGATTATGGATATTCGCGGACGGAGTTTTTCGCGCCTGAGCGAACCACCGGCACCCTCCAGAGTCGTGTAAAACATCGTATTGTTTCTTCGCCACTACTGAGCGCGGGCCAAATCGACATTACTGCGCACGTCGATTGGACCAGCTTGGCTGAGCGCGCGGAGGAATGCGGATTACGAGTGGATGGTTTCGCCGATCAGCATCACTTCATCACCGCACTGACGACGATGTTTTCGCCTAACGATTTCGCCGAGCGCGACCGTCGGGCGCTGCAAACGCTCTTACATCCGGAGTTGCTCGGTCGAACTTACCAATTCTTCGCGCTAACGAAAAATTTGCCTGCCTCCAGTCACCTCACCGGTTTCAAGTTCGCGTCCGATCCGCGTGCGGTCCTTGATCTCAGTCCCCACTGATCTTTTTCGCGGCAAACATGCCAAGAATGAAAAAGATCACGCACAGGATCAGGAACAGGAAAAACAAAATCTTCGCAACTCCCGCCGCAGCCGACGCGATTCCTGTAAATCCAAATAATGCCGCGACCACCGCAATAATCAGAAAAATGACTGCCCATTTTAACATTTCGGTTGCCTCCTCTTTAAGTTAATCGCAGCCAGACGAAGTGGTGCGGGTCGTATTAGTCGAGTCCCTCCACAATTTCGTGCAGGAGACCCGGTCCGCGGTAGATATATCCGGTGTAAACTTGAAGAAGTTGCGCGCCGGCCTCGATTTTCTCGCGCGCCGATTCTGCATCCAGGATTCCCCCGCTCGCGATGATGGGCAGCTGCGTTCGCGCGCGAATCGCGCGAATAATGGCGGTCGATTGTTCGCGCAATGGTTTCCCGCTCAAGCCGCCAGTTTGATCCAGATGTTTCGGAATACTGGCGTGATCTATCGTTGTGTTCGTTGCGATTATTCCAGCAATATCGTTCGCTTCGCATGTTGCGATGACCTGATTGAGTTCCGCCGATGACAGATCGGGAGCGATTTTCACTAAAACCGGCTTTTTTGCGCTGCGATTTTCTTCACAAATCGCACGCAACAAACTCGAGAGCGCTTCACTTTCCTGCAGTGAGCGCAACCCCGGTGTATTCGGCGAACTGACGTTGAGCGCAATGTAGTCCGCAAACGGCGCGAGCTTCCTAAAAGAATAAACATAATCTTCAACGGCGCGTTCGAGCGGGGTGACTTTTGATTTTCCGATGTTGATTCCAACCGGGATGTTTGGCCACTTCCCTCGGTCGCGCTGTTTTCGGAATCGCTCCGCTACAACATCAGCGCCGTCATTGTTAAATCCGAGGCGATTAATCAGAGCCGACTGTTCCGGGAAGCGAAAAATCCGTGACTTCGGATTTCCCTGCTGTGGCTGTGCGGTCACTGTTCCAATTTCCACGAAGCCAAAGCCAAGCGCAGCCCAGGCGGGAAGCGCGATGCCATTCTTGTCAAAGCCCGCCGCGAGACCGACCGGATGAGGAAAAGAGATTCCAAATATGTTGGTGGATTTAGCGGGCGACTGAAACGAGCGGAAGGCCGAAGGAAAATTTCCGGCCGCCCGCAAAAAGCGCAAAGCAAGATGATGTGCGGTTTCCGGATCGAAGGAGAAGAGCAGTGGCCTAACGAATCGTTCGTAGGCGCTTGCGCGCTTCATTTGCCAATACAAAACTGGCTGAAAACCGAATCGAGGATTTCTTCGGTATCGACGGTTCCAATGACTTCACCGACGGCAGCCAGCGCCGGGTTCAGATCGATCGCAAAATATTCTCCCGACTCTCCTTCTTCGAACGCCTCGCGCGCACGAGCCAGATCCTCGCGCGCGCGCCGGAGGCAATCGCGATGTCGCGTGTTGATCGCAAGCGCGCTTTCCGCGCGGAGATTTTTTTGCGCGATCCGTTCGATAATTTTTTCTTCCAGATCAAGCAAACCGTCTTCGGTTGCGCAGGAAATCCGCAGAGCACCACAGCCGTACCAGTCCGTATGTTCCGGCAGATCGCTTTTGTTTAACAAAAGGAGTTCGGTTTGCTCGGTGGGACGTTCGACGAAATCCGGCGGCTTGGGCGCACTGCGATCAACGATGTGCAGAAGCAGATCGCCGAGTTCGAGAGATTTTTCCGTTCGCATCATTCCCTCGCGCTCGACTGGATCAATGGAAGGCCGAAGGCCTGCTGTGTCCGTGATGCGGATCGGAATGCCGCGCAAATTGACGACTTCCTCAATCGTGTCGCGCGTGGTTCCGGGCGCATCGCTGACAATGGCGCGGTCATAGCCGAGCAGCCGGTTGAGCAAACTCGATTTGCCCGCGTTCGTCGCCCCGTAAATCACGACGCGTACGCCTTCGCGCAGGATGCGTCCCCGCTCCGCGGTCGCAAGCAATTCGTCGATTTTTTTCTGCACGGAATTGAACCGCGCGCGAAGTTTGTCGCCTTCATCAGGCGCGATTCCTTCGTCCGGAAAATCGATCGCTGCGTTTACGTTTGCGATTAACGCAACCAGTTCGTCACGGAGGGCGCGGATCTTTTCACCCAAACGGCCTTGGAGTTGTTCGGTCGCAGAGCGCAAGGCGAGATCGGTTTGCGCGCGGATGAGATCGATCACGGCTTCTGCCTGAGTCAGATCCATTTTCCCATTATGAAATGCGCGTTCCGTAAACTCTCCCGGCTCGGCCGCGCGCGCACCGGCGCGCAAACAGGCTTCGAGCACGCGCGCGCTCACCAATGCGCCGCCGTGACAACTAATCTCGACTAGATCTTGGCCCGTGTAGCTCGACGGCGTGCGATGCACGGAAAGCATTACCTGATCGACCAACTGATCACGATCGACGATTTCGCCCAGGCGCTGCACATGCGAAGGAAATTCCGATGGCTTCTCTTTGCCGCGAAAAATTTTATCGGCGATGTCGATGGCGTCGTGCCCGGAAATGCGGACTAAAGCAATTGCACCTTCGCCCACAGGCGTCGAGATGGCGGCAATGGAATCATGGGCGCCGTTCATCTTGTCATTCTTTGTAGCTGCCGCCGTCGTCGGCGGCAGATCGGCATGTGTGATCGAGCGTTCTGCCGCCAGTGACGGCGGCAGCTACAACGTATCGCTCCTGAAGAACAAGGATGCGATTTAGCGGTCGACCAAAATTTCCTGTAACGCCGCGATGCATTTTCGGTTTTGCTCCATCGTGCCGATTGAGATCCGAATCCACTCCGGCAAGCTGTAGCCCTTTAATTCGCGCACGATGATCTTCTTTTTCAGAAGCGCTTTGAAGACAGCGTGCCCGTCGCCAACGTTCACGAGAATAAAATTCGCGGCGCTCGGGACAAAGCGAAGCTTCATTTCCCCAAACTTTTGCTGTAGATAATCGCGTTCTTCGCTCGTTAGGCGTTTCGTTTTGCTGATGTGATCGTCGTCGGTCAGGGCAGCAAGCGCAGCCGCTTGCGCAATGCCGCTCGTATTAAAAGGCTGACGCGTTTTCTGCAAAATCTCGATCAAGGCCGGACGAGCGATGCCATAGCCGATTCGCAAGCCGGCAAGGCCTGCGATCTTGGAAAAGGTCCGCAGGACCACGACATTCCGACCGTCGCGCACAAAACGCAGCGTATCGGGGGGATTGTCCACATATTCAAAATATGCTTCGTCGAAAATAGCGATGACGTTTTCCGGCAAACGCGCCATGAAACTATCGAGCTCCGCCTGAGACAGAAGCGTCCCTGTCGGATTGTTTGGGTTGGCGATGAAGATGAGACGCGTGCGCGGCGTAATCGCGCTCAGGATTGCATCCAGATGATGATGGTAATCCGGGCTTGGCGTTTCGATTGTCTTCGCGCCAAAACCCTTTGCCACCAATTTGTAAACGACGAAGGCGTGCTCGCACGTTACGATTTCATCGCCTTCTCGCAGAAATGCGTGACCGAGAAACTCGATCACCTCATTGGAGCCGTTACCGAAAATCAGGTGGTCACGCGGCACGCCCAGTTTTTTTGACAAAGCTTCCCCTAAATAATAACCGCCGCCGTCCGGATAGAGATGAGCGCATTCGAGCGCATCACGCATCGCGGCGAGCGCCTTGGGCGAAGGACCAAATGGATTTTCGTTCGAGGCCAGCTTGATGATGTCATCGGCCCTGGCGCCAAGCTCACGCGCGGTTTCCTCGATCGGTTTGCCGGGCTGGTAAGCTTTGAAATCGCGCAGCGCGGGATTCACGTGATCCAAAATCGAAGACATGCCCGGGAATTGTAGACGGAATTTGCGGCTTGAACAGGAAAGGCAGCTCTCAAACGGCCTAACAAAAAAGGCTGTTCACGCTGGGCGATCTGTCGGAACGTTCGGGCCTTATGAACTGGCTGCAATATCTCGCCGAGACAAAGCTTTTCGGCATCGCGCTCAACCCGTGGAAGATCATTGGGTTAAGCGGAAGCATCATTTTCGGGCTGCGTTTTCTCGTGCAATGGATCGCCTCGGAGCGCGCGCGCAAAAGCGTAATCCCTTTTGGTTTTTGGGAATGCAGCGCAATCGGATCGTTGCTTCTGCTGGCTTACTTCGCGATTTACCGGCGCGATTCCGTCGGCGTCCTGCAAAGCATCTTGCCGCTTCCCATTTACCTGCGAAACCTCTACTTTCGTTATACGCATCACGCCCCGAAACACGCGGGCGCGGAGCCCCGCTCGGAGGAGTGATTTCTGCTGTCATATGCAACAATGATTGAGACCGACAAAATCATTTATCTCGATAACAATGCCACGACGCAGGTCGATCCGGCGGTGGTGGAAGAGATGGTGCCGTACCTGACGAAGTTTTGGGGAAATCCGTCCAGCGGTTATTCGTTTGGAGCGCAGGTGCGCAAAGCGGTCGATCTCGCGCGCCAACGCGTCGCGGACTTGCTCGGCTGCGAGCCGTCTGAAGTTGTGTTTACAAGCGGCGGAACGGAGTCGAACAACACCGCAATCAACGCTGCGCTTCGCGTCGACCCAAAGCGACAACACATTGTCACGACTGCGGTTGAACACAGCGCGATCCTGCGCCAATGCGAAGATCTCGCAAAACGCAGCTGCGACGTCACGTTTCTCGGCGTCAATGAAGAGGGCGAACTCGATCTCGGCGAATTGGAACGCGCGATTCGTCCTGACACCGCGATTGCCTCGGTGATGTGGGCTAATAACGAAACCGGCGTGGTTTATCCAATCGATGCCATCGGCGAAATCGCGCGGCGCAAAGGTGTGCTCTTCCACACCGATGCGGTGCAAGCGGTAGGAAAAATTCCTCTTCGATTATCCGAACGCGGGATCAGTTTCCTTTCGCTCTCGGCCCACAAACTGTATGGACCAAAAGGCGTCGGCGCGCTCTACGTGAATCGCAACGCACGCTTTTCACCAATGATCTTCGGCGGCAGCCAGGAAAACAAACGGCGCGCAGGCACGGAGAACGTGGCGTCCATCGTAGGCTTGGGGAAAGCGGCTGAGCTGGCTTTGGCTGCATTGAAAAAAGACGAACCGCGCGTACACGCGCTGCGCGATCGTTTTGAATCGGAGCTATTGCAAAAAATTCCCGGCGTCATAATCAACGGCAATCCCGATTCACGTTTGGGAAATACCTCCAATCTCGCGTTCCCGGGAATTGATGCCCAGGCACTTCTTCTGATGTTCGACCAAAAAGGAATTTGCTCTTCGATTGGTTCGGCTTGTCTTACCGGCTCATTGCAATCGTCCCACGTTCTTCGCGCCATGAAGCTCGATGACGAAAGAGCACGCGGCAGTGTTCGGTTTTCGCTCGGTCGCTACAACACCAAGGCACAAATCGAGAAGGCACTCGAAATTATTCCTCCGGTAATCGAGAAACTGCGCGGCCTTTCTCCTGTCCTAGCCTAACGAGTCGGGCTTCTGGGGAGCGCACGCGCCTCGCGTGCTGGTATCGGCGCCTCGCCGAAACAGGCTTTCCTTAATAAAACAAAAGAAGTTCGCGATGGCGGGGCGCCATCGCCGGCACGCGAGGCGCGTGCGCTCCCCAGAAGGTTTGCTTCGCGGCACAATTACCCTCAGCATCGCCTAATGTCTCGCAAACGCTCTTCGCATTGGCTGAACGATCGATGGTGGAAACTCGCGATCGGCGAATGGATCGCGCTCACCCTCGCGTTTCTCGGCATCGTCCTGATCTTTTGTCTCTTCTTCATTCGGCGGCACACGCTTCCGTATCACATCGAGCACACCTTTGCCGTAAGCGATCCGGAATTTGTCGGCTCCGCACTCGCACTGAGCGATCCAGCGTTGGTTCCCGGAAACAAAATCGAACTGCTTCAAAACGGCGACGAATATTTTCCCGCGATGCTGGCGGCGATTCGATCCGCGCGGAAGACGGTCAACTTCCAAGCCTATATCGTTTACTCGGATGAGATCGGGCGACAGTTTCGGGATGCGCTGATCGAACGCGCGCAAGTTGGAATCGAAGTGCGCGTCTTGCTCGATGGCATCGGTTCCGGCTGGAACCTGAGCAACTCCGACGTGCGCATGATGAAAACGGCGGGCTGCAAGTTCGCCTATTATCATCCGGTACATTCCTGGCGCGTCGATCGCACCAATCGTCGTTCGCATCGCCGTATTCTCGTGGTCGATGGGAAAGTTGCGTTTACCGGCGCAGTCGGTTTTGCGAAACACTGGTCAGGTCACGCGCAAGACGAGAAACACTGGCGCGATGTGCAGGCGCGAATTGAAGGTCCGCTCGTGGCGCGATTACAAGCGGCGTTTCAGGAACATTGGGTCAAAACTTTTGGCGAAGCGCTGAGCGGCGCCGGCCAATTTCCCGCGCTTACCGAAGCGGGCGATTTCAAAGCGCAGGTAGTTTTGTCGCGTTCGTTTTCCATGGCGCCGGTCCCGCTCTTGCAAGCAGTTGCGTTCTCCGCCGCGGAAAAACGCATCTGGATCACCAACGCTTATTGCACGCCGACGGACGATCAGGTCGATTTGCTGGTCAAGGCCGTCAAACGCCACGTCGATGTGCGCTTGATTCTTCCCGGCAAGAACGACGATCAACCGTTAACGAAATCCGCCGGTCGCGCCGCCTATGGGCGCATGCTCGAGGGCGGCGTCAAAATCTTCGAGTATCAACCGACGATGATTCATGAAAAGAGCATGGTGATCGACGGCTTGTTTTCGCTCGTCGGTTCCTCGAATCTCGATGCGCGTTCCTCGGAAATTAACGAGGAGCTCGACATCGCGGTTTACGATCGCAACTTCGGACGAACGATGGAATCCGTGTTCGAAAAAGATCTGGCGCAATCGGAGGAATACTCGTTGCAAGAATTTCAGAATCGTTCGCTCTGGGAACGCACGACGGAATGGCTGATGTTGCCTTTTCGCTCGCAGCTTTAAAGATTAGCTTGTTTAAGAATGGAAACCACGCCGCTCGATCTTGCAGGGTTGCGTCACGATTACACCGCGCAGGGATTGCGCCGGGCCGATCTTGACCCGGATCCCATCCGACAATTTACATTGTGGTTTACCGACGCGGCGAACGCCGGAATTCGCGATGCAAACGCGATGAGTTTGGCCACTTCGACACCCGAGGGCGAACCGTCTGTGCGAATCGTTCTGCTTAAAGGCTTCGATGAACGCGGTTTTGTTTTTTTCACCAATCATGCCAGCGAAAAAGGCAAACAACTCGAAGCGAATCCACGTGCCGCACTCGCGCTCTACTGGGTGCAATTGGAACGCCAGATTCGAATCGCGGGGGGTGTCGAACAAACTTCGCGGGAAGAATCGGAGCGTTATTTTCACTCGCGTCCACAGGGGAGTCAGCTCAGCGCGTGGGTTTCGCGCCAAAGCGATGTCGTTGATTCGCGGCAGATATTGGATGCCAGGCTGGCGAAGATGACGGAAAGGTACGCCGACGGGAAGATTCCTCTACCGCCGCACTGGGGTGGTTATCGCGTCAAAGCAAAGGTGATAGAGTTCTGGCAAGGCCGAGCGGATCGTTTGCACGATCGCTTCCGTTACACGCGACAGAGCAAAGGCGGCTGGCTGATCGATCGGCTCGCACCTTAAACTCGTTAGGCAACATTCTGCCAATGAATCCGCGGATAAGATTGCGGCGCGGAGATATTACGAAGTTAGATGTCGATGCGATTGTAAATGCGGCTAACTCAACGCTCCTTGGCGGCGGTGGCGTCGACGGCGCGATTCATCGCGCGGCCGGCCCAGGATTGCTAACGGAATGTCGTTCCTTAGGGGGATGCCCGGTGGGCGATGCGAAAATCACTGGTGGCTATCAATTGCCAGCGCGTTTCGTCATCCACACAGTCGGACCCGTATGGTCGGGGGGAAAGCGCGGCGAAGCAGAAACGCTGGCTAATTGCTATCGGAACTCGTTAGGCGTGGCGGTCGCTAATGAGATAAAGACGATTGCGTTTCCTGCGATCAGCTGCGGAGTTTATCGCTATCCGATCGAAGAGGCAGCAAGCATCGCGGTGGAGACGGCTATCAAATCCGGTTCGAAAACGTTACCGCGAAAGAAACGCGAATTCGCTTTGTGACCGAAGGTATTTTGCTCCGCCGGTTGATTGACGACCCGCAATTGCGCGATGTCTCCGCAATTCTCTTCGATGAATTTCACGAACGTCATCTTTATGGCGATATTACATTGGCGCGCGCAGCGCAGTTGCAGCAAACGAGTCGGCCCGATCTGAAGATCGGCGTGATGTCGGCAACGCTCGACGTTCCGAATCTCGAAAAATATCTCGCGCCGTCGCGCGTGCTGACTTCGGCGGGCCGTGTTCATCCGGTGACAATCGAATACCTGGAGAAGCCGGTCCGCGCGGAAAATTATTCCGTTTGGGATTTGGCGGCGGACGAACTCGATCGGCTGGCCGCAAAAACAGAAGGAGACATTCTCATTTTCATGCCTGGCAAATATGAGATCGACCGCACTATTTCGGCGATTCGCGCGTCGCGTGTGAGCGATCAGTTCGTCGCTCTGCCGCTTTACGGCGAATTGCCACCGCGGGAACAGGATGCCGCGCTCGCGCGCTACGAAAAACGCAAAGCGATCGTGGCAACGAACGTCGCGGAAACTTCGCTCACCATCGAAGGCGTGCGCGTTGTGATCGACAGCGGATTGGCGCGGATCGCGCGCTACGATCCGCGCCGCGGCATCAATACGTTGCTCGTTGAAAAAATCAGCCGTGCTTCGGCCGAACAACGCGCCGGTCGTGCCGGCCGAACTGCGCCCGGACATTGTCTTCGACTTTGGACGGAACGCGAACATCTGGAACGGCCGGCGCAGGAATTGCCCGAAGTAAAGCGTCTCGATCTCGCGGAAGTTGTGCTCACGCTGAAGGCGAGTGGCGTCGATGACGTAAAGAAGTTTGGTTGGCTCGAGCCGCCGGATGCGAAGGCAATTGAGCGAGCAGAACAGTTGCTCGTCGATCTTGGTGCGCTCGATTCCGAAGCAATCACTGCGCTCGGCCGCCAAATGCTCGCGTTTCCGGTGCATCCGCGATACGCTCGGATGTTTCTGGCGGCGGAGCGGTATAATTGCGTTCACGCGATTGCATTGATCGCGGCATTAACGCAAGGCCGCAGTCTGTTGCGCCGCGCAGAAAACAAGCAGGTGCGCGAAGCTCGCGACGATCTTTTCGGTGGCGAAACGGAATCCGATCTGTTTGTTCTGATGCGCGCGTTTCGTTTTGCGCAAAAAAATCAATTCGATCCGCGCCGATGCGCCCGGCTCGCAGTGAACGCGCAAGCGGCGCGCGAAGCGGAACAATTGTGCGATCAATTTCTCGGCATCGCCCGAGCGGAAGGTCTTAACGTCGAATCGGGAGAGTTGAAACTAGGCGCCGTTCAGCGCTCCATCCTCGCGGGCTTTCCGGATCAAGTCGCAGTGCGTCTCGACAAAGCAACTTTGCGCTGCTCGTTAGTGCACAACCGTTACGGCCCGCTTGCGCGTGAGAGCGCGGTGCACGAAGCGCATCTCATTGTCGCTTCGGAAATCCGCGAGATCGAGAGCTGTGACAAGGACAGGCAGGTTCTGCTTACGCTGGGAACGAAGATCGAAGAGGAATGGCTGCGCGAATTCTTTCCGGAAGCATTTCGCGAAGAAACAATCGTGGCATTCGATTCCGCGCAGCGACGAGTGGCTGGCCGGCGCGAGACACGATTTCACGATCTCATTCTGCGAAGCGAAACATCCGGCGACGTTCCCGCGGAAGCGGCGGCGGCGATTCTCGCTCGCGAAGTTCTCGACGGGAACCTTACACTAAAAAATTGGGACAACGCCGTCGAGCAATGGATCGCGCGCGTGCATTGCGCTGCGATTTGGTTTCCGGAATTGGAACTGCCGCAGATTAAGGACGCGGAAAAGTTGTCGTTGCTCGAGCAAATCTGCCTGGGAGCATACAGCTACAAAGAGATCAAAGAGCGTCCGGTCTGGCCAGTGGTGAAAGCATGGTTGAGTTTGGTGCAGCAGCAGGCGCTCGACGATCTAGCCCCGGAGCGAATCAAACTTCCAGGCGGCAAATCGTTAAAGATCACCTACAGCGAATCAAATCCGCCGACGGTCTCGGCTCGCATTCAGGATCTCTACGGCGTGAAAAAGAATCTCATGATCGGGGGCGGCAAAATTCCCCTTCGAATTCAAGTGCTCGCGCCAAGTCATCGCCCGATACAAATCACGGACGATCTCGAGAATTTCTGGCGCGAGACGTATCCGAAAATCAAAAAGGAGTTGCAGCGCAAGTATCCCAAACACGAGTGGCGCTAATCTTTGTAGGGGCGATCTCTGATCGTCGCACTTTTTGCAGATGCGTCTGCCGCTGAGACAGCGGCAGCTACAACAAGAAATCTGTAGCGGCGGTCCGTGACCGTTCGCACTTCTTCGGGATCGCGCTTCTTTTCTCCGATGTTCGAGCGACGGTCACGGACCGCCGCTACAGAAATAAAATTAGAAGCCGCTGCGAATACCGCGGGTCGGATCACGCGGAGAAATCACTCCGCCCAGTTTGTCCCAGGCTGATTGGACCGCCGGCCGCGCTTCATCCCATGGCAACGCCGAACCGGGCTGATGCTTCTCGTAACCAAGCGCCAGCTCGTCTTCAATTTCCTCAAACTTCTTGCCCGCATGGGTTGCAAATGCCGCCTGTGCCGTGTGGTATGCGGGAACAAAATCCTCGTAGCTGCGTTTGCCCGCAGCGTAAGGCTGCGCGTCATGATGTTCGCGCCAATCGATTTTTTCTTTTGCAGAATCGCCTGCTGATTTTTCGTCCATAATGAGCTCCTTTGTCGCTTCGCCTATGGTTCGCCGCTCGGGACGACAACGGATGTGAGAGACCAATCATAATGAACGCACGTGAACCCTGAAAAACGATGTACTGGTATGATAAATCCGAACGGTGACGATTTTATGGAGGACGATCCGCTGGCAGCGTCGATGCAACCCCGCGTGGACGAAGGGGGGATGCGCCAGGCGGCGGGAGATACATGGGAACGCACACGACAAAAAGTCGGCACTGCACGCGAGCGAACGGAGTTTTTTCTGCGCGAAAATCCGGTACCGACGATTTTGGGAGCCCTCGCCCTGGGGTTAGCAATCGGGCTTGCGATACGCTATGCCTCCCATTCGGAGGAAAAGGAAGTCGAAGTTAAATCGCCGCTGGGAAATTTTAATTGGAGCACAGTGTCGCTTCCTCTTCTCTGGCCGTTTTTCAAAACGGTGAGGCGAAAATACGAAGATTCGGCCGAGGCCGTGAAGGAAGGCGTCGATCGCATGAAGGATATCGATGTCGATCGTTACGTGAAGCCGCTGCGCAAACGCTGGAAAGCCTGGGCGAGCTGAGCAACGCGCGACGCGCAGCTAGAATTACGGCGCGGTCGCCGTAGGTGTTGGCATAGGGGAACCCGCTAGATTACCTGCAGGAGGCATCGGACCACCAAGCGAACCAGCCGCGCGCGGTTTCTGCAGCAATTGTTCCGCTCGAAAATCGCTCATCACTGTTTGCGCAGCCCGTTTCGCGAATTGCTGCGCAACCTCCATTGATTCTTTCGAAATCGGCAGCGCTTCGCTGGTCACTTTCTTGCCCACGGGCGAATCATAAAATTTAAGAAGCTCCGTCAAATCTTCGGAGGTAAAATGTTTATCGTACACATATGCCAAACGATTGCGCAGCTCGTCGATGGTGATGAATTGCCGATACTGGACCCAGTATTTTTCCGGCACGCGCGGCATCATCTGTCTTAATCCCGCGACATTCTGGAGAATGAGCTCCTGAGCCATTTCCGCTTCCTGCGTGCGGGCCAACACCAGGCGAATCAATTTCTCCTTCTCAGGATCGATCTTCGTCGTGGGCGACAGCGGTGGAGCATTAATTGCCGCCGCTCCCGCCGGAAAGGACGGAGGAGGGGTTTGGGCGTGAAGTGAAAAAGCGGCAATGAGCAAAAAGACAGCGATGAGAAGTTTGTTCACAGCTCTGTTTTTCGCCTAGTTAAAGGCGCGGAACAAGTTTTCTCATGCAAGCGGGCACAAATAGGTGATTGAACCGCCGCTTATCTCGCGGAAAATAGCGGCTCACCAATGGCCGCAATCTCTTCTGCCGCTCGTCCCAGCTGGCAACGTACTCCCGTTTTTCGTTTTTTCGCCTCGCTCAAACTCGCGGTCGTGCTGCTGGCCGTTTTGATTATCGGCGCAATTGCCGGAACGATTTACGAATCGAGCTTCGACGCAAAAGTTGCACGCGCCTACGTCTATGGCGCGCCGTGGTTCAATCTCTGGCTTGTTTTGCTCGCCGCGAATCTAACCGTCTCCGCCCTCTCGCGCTGGCCGTGGAAAAAACATCACGTCGCCTTTCTCATCACGCATCTTGGCATCATCACACTTCTCACGGGCTCATTGATCGGCCGCATTTGGGGAATCGAAGGCACAATCACTCTTTTCAAAGGCGATACGCCCAGCAATCGGCTGCTCGTCGATCAACATCAGCTTCGTGTCCGCGACACAGATGGGATCATTAAGGATTATCCAGCTGAATTCATTCATCGTCCGCCGACGCCACAAAAACCGTTGGATCTTGGTTTGCTCGCGTCGGGCGCGCGTTTGAGCCTCGTTGGATACGCTCCGGCGATCGATGCGAAGCTCAATCCGAAAGCCGTAACCGCGGGCGGTGTTCCCGCGCTTCACTTCACTATCGCAACGGCAATGATGGGTCAGCGCCTTGAAAGCTGGTTGCTCACAGACGATCCGCAACACGGCAGTTTCAGCATGGGCCTGGCAAACATCGAATTGAAACGCGGCGCCGCGGCTTCCATATCTCCGGCTGCTTTGCCTAACGAGTCAAAAAATAATGGTGCAGTTGAAATTGAAGAATCGGTTTTTGCTTTTGCCAAAGCGCCGGAAGAACAGATCACTAAAGTCGCCAAAGGCGGCAGCACCGGCGCGAAAATTCAATTGCAACAGCCTCAGAACGGGAACAAAGGCAGCGTCGTCGCGAGCATCGCCGGCAAGAATTGGACACTCGATGTCGCAGATAATCTGAAGAAGGAGATACCGCTTGAAGGCAGTCCTTTCACATTGCGCATGGAAAATTACTGGCCCGATTTCCGAATTACCGACGGAAAGCCTGGGACTTTGTCCGAACAACCAAACAATCCTGCCGTTGTCGTAACGCTGCGCGGTAAAGCGGTTCCGGCCGCGCCCGCGTCGGATTCGCATGGCGGTGCGCCCGCGATGCCGCCAGAGGGAACCGATTCTTCCGCGAACCATCTCACCCTGTTCATCGCGGATGATGGCGCGATTTCCTACGATCTCTTGTCGCGCAAACTCGGCCATTCAAAAGGAAAACTTAACCTCAACCAGCCGCTTGCGACCGGATGGGCAGATTGGCAACTGAGTGTCGATCAATTCCTGCCGCACGCGGAGCACTGGATGGATTTCCATCCCGTGACGACGCCCTCCGCGAACATGAATGAGCTGGCAGACGGTGTGCGCGTGCGCATTCAACAAGGCGCGCAGACTTTCGAACAATGGGTGCCTGCTGGTTGGCAGATTTCGATTCCCACTTCTCCGGCCGAAGTGCAGGTCGCATATGGCTGGAAACAAATTCCGTTGCCGATCGGGCTCGAGTTGCTCGAATTCGAAGTGAAACGCAACGAAGGCATCGATAGTCCCGCCGGTTTTAAAAGCACCGTGCGCGTCACGAATGCAGAAGGCGAGAACGCGACCGGACAATGCTGGATGAATAACCCGTTTAGTTTTCCCACAGCATGGTGGCGCAGTTGGACCGGCCTCACCTACAAGATGTCGCAGGCTTCCTGGAATCCGGAAAATCTTGCGCAAAGTACAATTCAGATTTTGCGCGATCCAGGCTGGCTCCTGAAATGGATCGGATCGCTTCTTGTCGTCACCGGAATTTTCCTGCTGTTTTATGTGCGCGGTTTTAGAAAATCAACCGCCGCTCCTCCAATTCTGCCGACCGTTCGCGCGCCGCGGGAATCAAAACGGGAAATCGATCTCACTCCGGCAAGTCGTTAATCAAATTGTGAAACAAGCAATCCTCGTTCTGATAATCGCCGCCTCTCTTCCCGCTTGTGCTTCGCATCACGTCGCGGAAAAACCGGCGCGTCGACAACATTCCGAAAGTTGGGGGCACTTCAGCGGCCTGGTCGACACACGCTGGGATAGCGATGGACTTGATATGACTCTGCTCACGGAGGTGCGGTACACCGATCCCGACGGCGTGGTGTGGGTCGCGCCTGCGGGATCGAAAGTGAACGGCGCATCAATCCCGCGCGCATTTTGGTCGCTTGTCGGCGGACCATTTGATGGAAAATATCGCGCTGCTTCCGTTCTTCACGACGTCGCTTACGAACAGCAGACCCGTCCGTGGCAAGAAGTCGATCGCATGTTTTACAACGCACTTCGTTGCAGCGGTGTCGGCGTCGTCGAAGCGAAAACGATGTATTACGCATTGTATCGGCACGGCCATCATTGGAAACATCCGGTTCGCCGCGCGACCGAAGCGCAACCGAGCGATATTGCGCCTCCCGCCGAACGCGCGACCGCGGTGGATCCCGGCGAAGTTGACGCGATCCAAAAGTGGGTTGAAGAAAACAACCCGAGTCTGGACCAAGTCGAGGCACGTGCGGCCGCGCCAACGCCCTAAAAATTAGCTCAGTAACTCTGCGGGAACTTTTCCGCCGTTCTCGGACAGTTTCTTCAGTACTTCTTTGTGCAGCCAGATATTCATCGACGCGGAATCGTTCGTGTCCCCGGTGTAGTGCAAGTCTTTGGCCAGTTCCTTGCGCGACGCCAGACTGCTGTCCATGCCGACCAGCTTCATCAAGTCAACGATGGATCGTTTCCAATCCAGTTTTTCCGGGTTTTTCGCCGCCATCTCGTTGAGCACAGCGGCAACGTCTACAGATTTTGCCGGCGCCGACGGAGTTGCGGGTGCACCAGCCGCGGAAGCAGAAGCGCTGCTGGCGAGCTGTCCTCCGGCTGCGGGATGACCAAAGATTTTTGACATTAGATTGTTGAATAAGCCCATATGTTTTTCTTTCTGTTTCTAATTGGGGTGTGTGTGTGAAGTTGGTGATTGTCGAATGCGGTTCAGCTATTTCTGCGTTGGTTGCTCAAAAGTTTTGCCGCCGCCATGGTCAGCGCTCCCATGACGACCGGGTTGCCCATGGCTTTCACGAACCATGGCTTTTCCGCGACGGTTTGCTGAAGCACTTCGGGATGCTCTTTCCGAGCGTAGTCCATTACTCGCGCTGCGTCGTCACCGCTCATCTTGCTCGGATCGGTCGAGCCGAGACCTAACACGTTCGCGATCTGCCCCAACCCGCCGCCGCCGCCCGCCGCTCCCGCGCCGCCGAGCGCGCCGAGGAGACTGCCAAGAAGTCCCTGTCGTTCGTGCGGCGGCGCCTGCGCAATGGCGTTCCGCGCCGCTTCGTGAAATTCGTTATCGGGAAGCTTTCCCAAATATTCGGTTGCGCCTTCGTGATAGGCGCGATTATCGAACTGACTGTCCTCGGGCTTGGTGGAAACAAAACGATCGTGATACTTCGCCGCCTCCTGATCATCTACCGTGCCGCCCGAGCCGAAGCGCTTCATGAAATCATCAACTGTGTCTGGCATATGAATTTCCTTTCTGGATTGGTTTAAGAAAAAATCTGGGAGTCATCAGTTTTCAGGAATGTAGTTCATCTCACCCGTCCGCGCGTCGAGACGCGCTGTGCCGATTTTGCGCGGCGGTTCTGAAGGCGTATACGCGATTACGATTAGGTCCTGCCTCGGAAATTCACCGGCCATCTGCGTCAACATCGTGCGCATCAAGGCCGGGATCTTTTCCATCTCCACAGTGCGGTCCAGAATCAGACCGAGCTCGTTTTGCTCGTTCAAGAACGCGCGATCAATCGTCCGCTGTGACGGGTCCGCGGTGCGAATTCGGTTCAAAAACGCTATCTGCCGCTGTTTGAACTCGCTGGTGTCGGCCGCCAGCGAGGACTTGTTTTCTTGCGAGGATGCGCTGGGGGCGGACTGCGGTGGCGCGTCACAGGCTGACAACAAAAAGAAGGCGACGGCGATACGCGAAAACAGCACGGAATTAGTTCCAATCCTGCCGGGACGTTGTGGGGTGCAGCCCCCGGGGGAATGAGGAAGGCAATCAATTCGCCGGCTAGGACTTGTTCGCACGTTTGGAAACGTTACCATGGGAGAACATGCGTAAAGTAGTCAAGTTCGATAATCGCCCGCTCGAAATCAAACCGCAGGAAAAGCCGGTCTTCATCTGCATGTGCGGCTTGTCGAAAAATCAGCCGTATTGTGACGGCTCACACAAAACCGTCGCCGGCGAAGAAGACGGAAAGGTTTACGAATACGACGAGAACGGTCATCGCCAGGAAACCTGGCGCTAGGTCCAAACGCTTCTACAATTTCTTCCCCGGGCCCCATAAAGCTCGACCCGGTTTTGCGTCTGTGTGCTCGCCGTCTTTGATCACTTGCACGCCGTTCACGAACACGTGTTTCATCCCCGTCGCGTACTGATGCGGTTTATCGAAAGTAGCGTGATCGGCGATGGTCGCTGGATCAAACGCAACGATGTCGGCAAACATTCCTTCCTTTACCAAACCCCGATGATCGAGCCCAAGGTTCGTCGCGGGCAATGCACTTAATCTGCGCACCGCCTCCGGTAGCGTGATGACTTTCTCGTCGCGTGAATATTTCCCGAGAACGCGCGCGAAATTTCCGTAAGCGCGCGGATGGGGATTCGATTTTAGAAAAACTCCCTCCGGTGCTTGCGACGCTTCATCGGAGCCAAATGAAATCCACGGCTTCGCCAATTCCTTTTTTACATTTTCCTCCGACATCAAAAAATAAATCGTGTCGATGCGCGATTCATCTTCCGCGATCAAGTCCATGATCGTTTCGATTGGATCTTTGCCGCGCATCTTTGCCACTTCCGCGAGCGATTTCCCCGTGAGCGGCTTTAATTTTTCGGACTTGAAACCCACGAGAAGAATTTTATCCGGCGAGCCAGCGCCGATGTATAAATTTTCCCAGGTGTCGTTCGAAATTTTCACCTCCGCCGCAATTTTTGCTCGCGTCGCGGGATCGCGCAGTCGTTTGAATAACGCGGGGTAACCGCCGTTCTCAGTCCATGGCGGAAGGCACGCATCCAATCCGGTTCCGGCCGCGGTGTAAGTGTACATGTTCGCACGAATTTTGAGTCCCTCCTTTTGCGCTGCTTCAATCCGCGAGAGAAACTCATCCTGTTTCGACCAATTTTGCTTTCCCGCCGTTTTGATGTGGTAAATTTCCGCAGGGATTTTTGCTTCGCGACTGATCCGAATCAGTTCATCAAGCGCCGCGAACACGCCACTGCCTTCGCTGCGCATGTGTGAAATGTATTTTCCCTGATACTTCGCCGCGACCTTGCAAAGTTCGATGAGCTCTTCCGTCTTCGCATAAAACGCCGGCGGATAAATTAGCGACGTGCCGATGCCGAGCGCGCCCGCTTCCATCTCTTTACGCACCAACTCGCGCATCTCGTCGAGTTGTTGCGGAGTCGGCGCTTTGTCATCAAAACCGATGACGTTTTCACGAATCGTAGTGGCGCCGATAAATGAGGCGACATTGCAGGAGACACCACGCGCTTCGAGATAGTGCAGATATTCCGCGAGCGTCTTCCATTTAATTTCGTAATGAATATCTTTCTGATCGCGCAACATTTTCTCGCGCACGCGATCGTTCACCGGCCCCATCGATTCGCCTTCGCCCATGATCTCAGTCGTAACACCCTGCCGGATCTCGCTCTGCGAACGGCCGTCCTGAATCAAAGACTCGGTCGACCACGAAAGCATGTTGATGAAACCAGGCGCGACCGCGAGCCCGCCGGCGTCGACAACGGTTTTTGCGTTCGCGTTCTTGAAGTCGCCAACTCCCGCGATGCGATCGCCGCGAATTGCCACATCAACGCGGCGTCCCTCACCCCCTGTTCCATCGTAGACGGTCCCGTTCTTGATGATGACATCGAAGTCGGTTGCCAGGAGCGGCGATGAGATTGTTGCAGTAAAGAAAACAGCAAGAGAGAGCGTGCGGCGCATCGTTTGATTGAAAAAGTCCCGGCCGATAATGTCCATCCTAAATCTGTAGCGGCGGTCTATGACCGTCGCTCGAACATCGGAGAGAAGAAGCGCGATCCGAAGAAGTGCGACGGTCACAGACCGCCGCTACAACAAAAAAAGACGCCCCTCACTCGTAGCTGAGAGTCACGATCTCCAATTCCGTTTCGCCCGAAGGAAACTTGAAGCGCACGCGCTCGCCCACTTTCGCGTTCATTAAGGCTCGCGCGATCGGCGAGAGCCAGCTAACCCAGCCGCGATCGAGATCGGTTTCGTCGACGCCGACGATTCGATAGGTTGATTCTTCTCCATTCGAATCGCGAACCGTTACGGTGGAACCGAAGCATACCGTTTCGATTTCGCCCTCCGGCGGCGAAACCACTTCGGCCGATTGCAAACTTTGCTCCATTCGATAAATGCGTTGATCCAGAGCGGCGAGTTGACGTTTCGCTTCCGGATCATCCGCGGCTGCGGCAAGCGGCGGGCGACTCAGGTTAACTAAACGACCGAGCTCATCACGCAAAAATTGCGCGCCACTGGCCGTGATGTAATTTTTCGCGCCGACTGGCAGTGCGGATGTTAATGGAGGCAGCTCCGGAATATCCGGACCATCGGTTTCTTCTCGTGTGAAGGCCTTGCTCATTCCTGACCGTGTTTTAGCGCTGCCAGCTTTTCCTCTGCGCGCACGACATCGGACCTTCGTCCGCTGCCGAGCGCGAGCAGTTTTTGTTGACGCTGCAAATTCAAAATCGCGGCATTCAGTTCGGCTTTCGCTAAATTTATCGCTGCCGTCTCCGCCGTCGCTTGTGCGAGCGCGACTTTCGATTCTTCGCTGGTTGCTTGTTGAATCTGGCCGGTTTGGACCATGCCGTCGTTTGCTGCCGTTGATTTTTGCACGTCCGCGAGTTGCGCTTTGGCCAGCTCTGCCTCCAGGCGAACGACCCGTAACGCGCGTTGTTCCGCTTCCACCTTTGCGAGAATGCCGGCCTTCCAAAGTCGTTCGGCGAAAGCCGCACTCTTTTTCGCGCGTTCTAATTGCTTTTGCAGTTGCGCGATATCGAGAGCTGGTGCCGGACTCGGCTCCGCTGAAACGACCGGCCGTCCATCTGGTTGCACTAACAATGGCGGTTCGACTTCAAATGATCCGCTATCTGGGATGGATCCTGCGCGGCGACTGATGCTATCGAAATTGCGACTGAAATGGAAAACGCTAGCGCGCGTTTCATCTCAGAATCATACCACACTCGACAATCCCTTGCGCCGGCTGCGCTCTACTTTTTCGGCTCAGATTCTTTGAGCAGCCTAACGAGTTCATCTTTCCAGAGCGCCGCGACCGTATGACTACCGTGACCGCGCGTCTTGTCACTCAACGGAATGACGATGGCGCGCCCGTGCGGCACACGTTTAATCTCGCGCTCCAGGATTCCGAGTTCCGGAGGATTGATCAGATCGTCGGCGGAATTAACTGCAAGCAGCGGCGCTCGAATCTGTTCAAGGTTCGGCCCGGGGTCATAATCGTGTGACGCTTCCACGGCATAGAGCACATCATTTGCGTCGTCGGTTTTCACGATTTCTTCAACGAATTTGTCCAAGACCTCGTCGGTTTTCGCGAGTGTCGGCGCCTCTTTTTGTCGGAGCACAGGGTTGCTGCTCATGAACCAAAGCATCTCCGCCGCGGTGCGCATGCTTGGTGGTTGCGTTTTGTATTCGCCGCCGCTCCACGCTGGATCGTTGCGAATCGCATCGATGACAACGCGACGCCAGCCGCGGTTACGCCCGGAAATTTGCGTGGGCAAACTCGCGAGCGGCATAAGCGCGTCCATGAAATCGGGATGCGATTCGCCCCACACCCACGTATGCATTCCGCCCATCGACGTCCCCATGACGAGGCGCGTGTGATTCACCCCGAGCCCCTCGGTCAACAATCGAAACTGCGCCTCGACCATGTCACTATAGCCGTAACGAGGGAACTTCGCGTGCAACCCATCGCTTGGCTTGCTCGATTTCCCGTGACCGATTCCGTCCGGCAGCACAATGAAAAACTTGATCGCATCGAGCGGCTGATCTTTTCCAAAAAGCTCGCCCGCAAATTCCGGCCGGATAAACTGCGCGCCGCTTCCAGTCGTCCCATGCATGATGAGCACTGCGTTGGTCGCTTTGCCTTCGGCATTCTTCTGCAGTTTGCCGAGCGTGCGATAATGAAGCCGCAGCTCCGGCAAACTTTCGCCGGAAGCGAATTTGAAATCGCGGATGAGATACTCCGCTTCTGCCGGCGGCGGATACTCGACCGCCTGCAGCGAGGCGGCGCTTAAAATTAAGAACGGCAAGACAAAAAGGTGTCGAATCGAAAGCATGCAAAAATTTACGCGGTTTTTTGAAAACACCATTGTGCTTCCTACTTTGCGCGCAAAAGCCCAGCGGCTTCGCGATCTATCTGCGCGTAATTTAATTTGCGTGGTCGCAAATAAAATTCGTCGATGAGAATTTGAACCAAAGCAGCGGCAGGCACGGCGAGAATAGCGCCGATAATTCCAAACAAACTCCCCATCGCAAGAGTGAAGAACAAAATGTTGACCGGGTGCAGACGCATCTCGCGGCCGAGGACGACGGGAACGAGAAGATTCAATTCGACCTGATAGACGATGACAATGACGATGAGCGCGAGCCAGAATCTGGTCGCGCCCAGACTGAGCGCCAAAAACAGAATCGGAACGGAAACAAGGAACGCGCCGATATTGGGAAGAAATTCGCCCAGAAAAGCGAACGCGCCAAACATGAGAGCGAGCGGCATTCCGATGACCCACAAACCCACACCGATGGAAACGCCCGTGATGCAGCCATTGATGGCGACACCGCGCGACCAGGCGTGCATCTGGCGCATCATGCGCGCGAGAGTGCGGTGCGCTTGCTCACGGTAGCGCTCGGGCGCGAGCGCGAGATATCCCGCGACGAGTGGTTGTGGATTGATGAGGACAAAAATGAGCAAAAGAAGCGCGAGCGCCACGCTGAGTATGCCGCCGACCAACCCAAGCGTGGAGCGCAGAAGAATGTTTCCCACTGTTCCAACCGCAGCGCCAATTTGACCGGCGATCTCGTCAGTCTGCGGCAAAGCATCGCGCACCGCAGGATAACTTTTCGCGAGTAAATCCATGCGCGTGCGAACGCCCTGCCAAGTGGAGGGCCAGTTGTGAATGAGTTCCTGAATTTGAGCAGCCAGAGGTGGAACCGCGAAAAGAAGAACCGTCACTGCCACGGCGACCAACGCGAGAAGCACCAAGACAACGCTCAGAATTCGCGGAATCCGATTTCTCTGCAGCCAATTGACGAAAGGATTAAGCACCATCGCGAGAAGAAACACGATGGCAAAAAGCAGGAAGACCGATCGAAGCGAACTAAGAATGGTCCATCCAATGAGGAGCAGAACGATGAGCAGAACAATCCGGCGGGCGCCAGAGTACGTGAGCGGTTTATGCTCGTCGTTGGATTCATTCATGGCGCGCGTCTGAGCTTCGAGCACTTTGCTCGCGCGTTCGAATGAAATCGAGAATTAAGCGCTCCCACCCCAGGAAAAGGGTGAGGCACCAACTAACCAGACGCGAGCTCGCCTAACGAGCGAGGACGACGTCTTTTTTTGTCCAGGTATGGACTTGCTGGCAATGCGGGCAGGTCATTTTGCTGCTCTTGATTTTGGCAGTGGCCCACAGCTCTTCTTTGATTGTCTGCCCACTCGGCGTCAGCTTCGCTGTTGAAGGACATCTCACGAGCAGACGTTTGATGATCGGTCCCGTCTTTTCTTTCCGCACTGTTGTTATCATAAATTCTTAGCCGAGCCGATAAACGATGCGCGCTTTATCCACATCGTAGGGTGACATCTGCAGTTTAACGCGATCGCCGATCGTTAGGCGAATGAAACGTTTGCGCATTTTTCCGGAAATATGGGCGAGCACGTTGTGTTCGTTCGCCAGAGCGACGCGGAACATTGTGCCGGGCAGGACGGAGGTAATTACTCCTTCAATCTCGATCGCTTTTTTTGGGTCTAACATGAGGCTCGACCGGGCGAGCCGGCACTCGATTGAATGAGCGCCGGCTGCTCGATCAAATTATTTACCGGTTTTTACCAGCGAAGGAACGGTTGGCACCGTAAGGCCGCGGACGCTCTTCCCGCGCGCGCGCTTCGTTGACGGTGAGCGTGCGCCCAGCGACTTCTTTGCCATTCAATGCAGCCATGGCAGTTTCGGCGGTAGCTTTGTCTTCCATGGTGACGAATGCGAAGCCGCGCGATTTGCCGGTCATACGATCCATCATCAACGCCACTTCGTTGACTTTGCCGTGTTGCTCAAAAAGATCCTGAAGATCGTTCTCTGTGGTCTCAAAGGAGAGATTTCCTACATACAATTTCATTGTGATTTAATTTGGAAAAAATCACTGCCAGCTACAAAGCCGTTCCCGGGAATCGGGTTTCAAATCACCACTGAGGAAATCTCAGCTGACGATCTACCAAGCAACGAACAAACAGAACTAATCCAATAGGCGCGTAATATCGCCTGCTTTCTGGGAAACACAACCGCTCATTATAATTAGCAGATTCTGGCTTGTTGGCCTTGGCGGTTAGGCCCTAACCTGAGTCGAAGGGAAAATCGATGTTCCGTCTGCCTGACATTCACCAGCTGATTGTCGCACTGCCGTCGGGTGCGCGATTAACGCGGCGGCCCATCAAACGCACAAAAGCAGACTCCTCATCCTTCTGCATCTCCCCATAAATCGTTAGCGGCGGACCAGGGCTCAAATCGCTCGGGAGCGATTCAAACGCGGGCAAGTCTTTCCGCGCTACCTTGACTCGGATGTAGGAAAAGGGCGTTCTCCGGTTCTGCGCATTGTAACCCCATAAGAGAGCTTCGTACCAGCTTGGTTTAATGTGTTTGATCCGTTTGCTCCGGAAATGACAACGCACACCGACGATTTTTCCCACCTGCAATTCTTCGATCTTTTTCAAAGAGGACACATCATAGACTTGCAGACTGTGCCAGGTGATCGCGTCCAGCTTTTCCGCGCAAAATGCTATTTGCGAACCGAAAAACGCGACTGCGGCGACAAACGCGAGGATCGGTTTCACCATGCCAGGTTTGCGTTACCTGAAGAATCGACTTTGGCTTTCCGGCCCAGCACCCGGACAAAGTAAAAGTTATTATCAGCATCCTTCGCGACGCGCCCGTAAACGAGGAGCGGTGCGGACGAAGTCGAGTTAGTTGTGATGGACTGGAACGCGGGCAGATCTTTCTTTGCCACCATCACGCGAACGTTGGAGAAACCTTTCCGCGCCTGCGAATCCGGCTGCCAGAGCGAACCTTCGTACCAGTTCGGCTTGATATGGTGGATATTCTTGCCACGGAAGTTGAATTGCACGCCTATAAGCTGGCCCACATGATCGCCCAGGGTCTTGCTCAGAGTTGGGGGATCAAATTTTTCGGTTAGCCGCCATTGCGGCCCATCGATCTTCAAATCGCAGAACGCAGGACGCGCACAAAAGCATGCGAGTATCACCCCAACGCTAAGAATTCTTTTCATATTGGTTATTCTTTTGTGGAGGAATTTCGAGATAACTTGTTAGGGGCCTAACGAACCTCGACTTCGATCGGCAGGCAATAATTGATCATATACGTCCCATAGCCGGGCTCACGCTTGTCCGGCTGTGTGCGCCCGCGGGAATCGGTCGCGCGCGCGAGCAAGGTGTATTTGCCGGGTGCGCGCGGCGTTTTCCAATCGCACTCCCAGAGGCGCCACGCATTTTTCACCGAAGATTCGCTTAGCCTAACGAGTTGCCACGATGCGCCACCGTCCGTGCTTAATTCAACTTTTACGATTTCCGCATCCGAACCCCACGCGCTTCCGGTGACGCGATAATCTTCACCCGCGCTGATGACTTCATTGATCTCGGGCCGCGAAATTTCGGCTTTGACTTGCATTTCCGTGATAGGCAAGAGCTCCGGTCCTGCATCGCTGCGTCGCCAGTACGCGTAATCAACGGTTTGGTAATAACCGTTGAATGGTTTTTCCGTCACAATGATGCGCTGAAGCCATTTGATCGACGCCACCGCGTACCAACCCGGCACGATTGCCCGCAAAGGAAATCCGTGTGAGGCAGCCAGTTGCTCGCCATTCATTTTGAAGGCGAGCAACACATCATCCATCGCTTTCTCTTTCGGCAAGCTCCGCGCAAAATGGATTTTCCCATCAGGCCGTGGCGGTTCTGCGATCGTTCCGTTGTCGGCACCTTCCAAAATAACTTCGTGCGCGTTTTTTTTAATTCCAGCTTGCTGCAAAACGTCGCTCAGCAGGATGCCGGTCCATTGCGCGTTGCCGACGGCACCGAGTTGCCACTGCACGCCTTTTACTTTCGGAACGAGAAAGGCGCGGCTATTGCCCGCACACTCCAACGTTGCTGCGAGAGTATGCGTCTTCATTTTGCAAAGTTCGTCGTAACTCAGTTCGAAGGGCCGATCGACTGCTCCTTCGATCTTTAGACGCCAATCACGCTCCTCGATTTCCGGAATCGGAAAATGACAGCGCACATAAAATTGCTCGTTAGGCGTGAGAAATCCATCGAGGCTCGCAAATGGCATCTCGAGATTCGCCGGTTCTTTTTCGCGGATGATCACGAGAAGACGCTGATCCTAGTTGGATTTTCCTTCGACTGGAAACTTCGCCTCTTTCCAAGCGTGCCAGCTGCCCGGCACATTGTTCACTTTCGTGAAGCCTTCCTGTCTCAAAATGCTCGCGCCAATGCTGGCGCGATATCCGGTCGCGCAATAAACGGCGACCGGTTTGGATTTATCCAATTCACCGGCGCGTTTGCGAAGCTCGGAAAGAAAAATATGCTGCGCGCCCGGAACGCGACCGCCTTTCCATTCGCGCTGTGTACGCACATCGAGAATTTGCAATCCGTCACGCGAATTTCTTAATTCGTGCACCGTCATTTGTCCGACTTGCTCGAAGGGAAATCCCGCGTTCTGCCACGCTTTCATTCCGCCGACGAGATAACCGGCGAACTTTGTGAATCCCGTGCGAACGAACAACCGCACGATCCTCTCGAGATCACTGTCACTTTCGAGCACGAGAAGAATCGGCTTTTCCGGATCGAGAAGCGCGCCCGCCCAGATCGAAAGTATCGGCGTGCCGCCGATATTGAGCGCGCCTGGAATGTGCGCGGCGCCAAAGCCGAGCATTGTGCGGGTGTCGACGAGCACGCCTGCTTTGTCATCGACAGCTTTCTTGAAAGCTTTCGGCGGCAAGCCAGCAACACGCGGCAGTCCGCCCAAAATCTCCGGGCCTTCCGCGTTCACCTTTTTCATGAGCGGATAATATTTTGGAACCGGCGGAGCGGTGGAGACCGCATACTGCGTGAACGCTTTCACGTCGTCGAATTGCAGAAACGGATTGAATGGCCGCTCGTAGCCGATCGTACTGTTGAGCCGGTCGCCAATGTCCGCGCCGCACGGCGAGCCGCTCCCGTGTCCCGGATAAATGATCACGCTGTCTGGCAGCTTGAGATAAAAATCGCGCAGCGTGTGGAATTGTTGCGCTGCGAGTTTTTCGGTCTCGCTCGCGCCTAACAAGTCTGGCCGCCCCGCCGAACTGACGAAAAGCGAATCGCCCGTGAGCACGCCCCACGGCGTCCCCGGATGATCTTCCTCCGCCAGAATGTACGACATATGTTCAGGCGTGTGGCCCGGTGTGTGACGAGCGGTGATGGTAACCGATCCAAGTTTAAATTTGTCGCCATCCTTCACCGGCTCATTTTCGAAGCCATAACGCGCGCCGCCTTCATGGCTCACGAAAATTTTTGCCGATTCGACACAACTGCAAAGTTCCCGCGCTCCGCTGACCAGATCTGCGTGGATGTGCGTTTCAAAAATGTGCGTGATCGAAACATTCTTCTCGCGCGCCAGATCAATATAAACATCGACATCGGCGCGCGGATCGAAAACCGCGGCAACACCCTCTTCGTCGTCACCGACCAGATAAGAAATTTCCGCAAGCCCTTCCGTTTCGATCGTCTCAAAAACCAACGCCATAAATTTCCGCCGACTATATCACGCAGCGTTATTCAAACCAGTCGGAAGGAACCCAACGCAAGACCGCGGTGATAGAAGCGCGACGCCCGTCCGCCTCATTTCCAAGAAAGAACCTGATCTTTCAATTCGTAGGTTTGAACGCCCGTTTGCGCAAGCGACCACGCGATGACACCGCTGTGGATGACTGGTTTTGGCGCATTCGATTTGCTTTTTACACTGTCGTCGTCATCGGAGCCTGGATAGGGATCGCTTACCGTCCCGACGTATCCGCCATCAATGCGAATATGGTAGATACCGCTCTCGGGTTTATCGCTCCCCTGCGGACCCCAGGGATCATACCAAACGCCATTCGCGATTCCGCCGTGTGGATGCGTTTTATCCTTCGCTTCAGGTATGGAAATGTAAGAGACGCGACGACTGTTCAGTGCATCGTTCATATTGGCTCCGCTCGCGATCGCGCGCAGGATGTAAAAGAGGTCGCTATTGTCGATCGTAAAACTGACTTCGCTTCCTTCCTTCGCCGGGGCGATCGGATAATGACCGTAGTCGGTGTAGTAAGCATTTACGGCAGTCACGATTTGCACCGAATCGTTCTTGGCCTGCACGCGACGCGCGGAATTGTTGACTGAGCCTACCGCGCTGAAGAGCAAACTCATTAGCACTGCGATAATCGAAATGACGACCAGTAATTCCACCAGCGTGAACGCAGGCGCCAGGCGCAATGAATGCAAGCGAGAGCATTTCATCCTGGGTAGGGTTGAGACGAATACATAATCGCAGAAAGAGACATTGCGCAACTGACGCGGTGATCCGCCTCACAGATAATTTTGTAGCTCGGCCGGCTTCCCTTTCATGGTCAGCACATAGAGTTTTCCGGCTCTCGCCCACGATGCTGTGGAGAATTCTCCTTGCGCGTGAATCTCCATTGCGCGGTCGCGAGGAACATTAGGAACGGCGCGGTCGCTTGCGACGAAGAGAAAGATTTTGGCATTCGTCGCGCGATTTGCAAAGCAAAGCATCGATACAGGATTTCCATTCCAACTTAATGTGGCGCAGCCAAGCGCACGCGTTTGTTCGAGGGGTTTTGTTAGCTCGTAATCGGCGGGAGCCTGATTGCCATCGAGAAATTTTCGGATGCGGGCGTGATTGTCACTTTCCAAACTCATGCGGTAGCCGCGCGACAACAGATGGGTGAGATAGTTCTCGTAAGCGGCAAGATTGTTTCGCGGCTGCGGTCGCCACCAGAAAAAGGCCAGACCGGCGAGGAGAATAACGGCCGCCGCCAATTGCAGCCACTGCGGTACATTCCATTTTCGCGCGGTGGAGGCTTGCCC
>JBBRYI010000023.1:0-25163 GCA_038237805.1 Chthoniobacterales bacterium
GAATTGCGAATGAGAGAACGCCGATCAACATGCTCGCGCGAAGATTTGTTTTGAGTGAGCGCGGATCTATTTCCGCTCCGGCAAGGAACGTCAGAACGCCGCTCCCGAGCAGTGCGAGAAAATTGATCCACTCGTTGGTGGCATGCAAATGAAGGAAATTGCCCGCGAGCACGCCGACCAAGATCTCGATCAGCGCAACGGAGATGCCGCTCCAAATCGAGATGAGACTGGCAACCAGCGCCAAACCCATCCACATCGCCGCTACAAACCAAATATTTTGAAACATTGTTCCGCTACGCTCCTTTCGGATTCTCGGGCCGATAATGAATCACTTTGATCTTCTCCAGCGTGACCAAACCACCGCCGATCATCTCTTCGAGGTCGGGCAAAAACGCATTTATCTTTTCTTCGCTGTCCACGATCTCGATGACGATTGGCAAATCCATCGAGAGCCGAAGAATTTTCGCGGTATGGATTCGGCTTGCGGCACCAAAGCCCATCGGCCCGCGCAAAACGGTGGCTCCTGCCAGATGGCGCTCGCGCGCCTTGATCACGATTGCTTCATAAAGTGGTTGATGCCGCCAGCGATCGCTTTCGCCGATGAAAATCCTTAGCAACATCGCTTCTCTTGGGATCTGCATGAGTTCTCCTATGGTTTGTTGATCAGAGCGGCGCAGCCGTAGCCGAGCCATACGGCAACGAGGCAGAAAATGATTGAGGCAAATGAATTTGCGACCGCGCGAAACCAATCGCCTTCTTGCGCGAGCGTGAGCGTTTGCAGACTGAACGACGAAAAAGTCGTGTACCCGCCGCACACCCCGATCATAAGAAATTGACGCGCGGAAGGACTGATTAGCCAGCGTCCTTCGGGTATGGTCATCGCCGCCAAGATGCCGATCACAAACGAGCCCGTGACGTTAACGACCAAGGTCCCAAAAGGAAACGTCTGCCCGAAGCGTGCGGCGACCAAACCCGATACCCAAAAGCGTGCGGCGCTGCCAATCGCACCGCCCAAGCTGACCCAAAGATAACTAAGCATAATAAAACTCCTGCCGCGCATCACTGCGCTCGCAGGAGTCATTAGCACTGAAACCATTCAGGCGGTTTTCCCCGCTGGGAAGGCAAACTCCATTGCCGAGCTTCTTAATACGAACTCCAACTGCTATTGCAATCGGAAATTTCGACGCAACGGGGGACGATGAAACACGGGTTTACGACTGGTTTATTTCAGTCACTCTCCAATCCGTGTCGATCCGTATTCGTCCCAGTGCGATCTTGCCGGCAGCAAAAATCTTAATCTTTTGCTCCAAGCAGTTGCCAACTTGGAGGAAGACGTCGATGCCATAAACGCGTCGAGGTGCTAGCGCCTAATTTCTCCCGGCGCGCGCTACGTCGTAAATTTGCCTAACGACTTGCAAAAAGTCGTTTGCGTCAGCGTTACCTCCGATGCGCCGGACAGGGTTTCCTCTACTACCTCTTGTTCGAACATTCTTTTGTCCCCTCACGTGGAGAATGGCGAAACAAACACGAAATCTTGACGAGTCCAGCTCATTTGTTAAAAGATTGAGTTTTATGGAAAGTGCGATGGCCACGATAAACCAATGGTAATTCATATCCTCTTCGCCAGAGCTGGCAGACGATTACCTCATGTTAATTGCGGCTGACGGAGCTCATTCTTCACGTCGGGCGATGGCCCCGTTTGATGGCCGACACAAGGGTATCCACGAACTGTTTGAGGAGCAGGTTGAGAACGCTCCCGAAGCAGTCGCCATCGTCTTTGGCAAGCAGCAGTGGACCTACCGGGAATTAAACGCTCGCGCTAACAATATCGCGCATCATTTGCGCAGCCTCGGGGTGGGCCCCGAAGCGCTGGTAGGTATCTGCGTCGAGCGTTCGCTCGAAATGATGGCCGGCTTGTTAGGTATCCTCAAGGCTGGCGGTGCTTATGTGCCGATGGATCCTGCGTATCCGAAAGAGCGCATCGCTTTCATGATAAAGGACGCTGCTGTGAATGTTTTACTAACTGACAGACACTGCGTCAAGAAGCTTCCCTCTCATCAAGCGAATCTGGTTCTGCTTGATACGATATTTCACGATTCCGACAGGACGAACCTAACGAATAATATCGGACCGGAGAGCGCGGCCTACGTTATTTATACCTCGGGTTCCACCGGGAAACCTAAAGGAGTCGTGATCGAGCACCGTAATGTGATTGCTCTTACGCACGAGATACGCCCCTTGTTATCAGCGCAGGAACTCGCCGGCGTTCTGGCATCAACTTCGATCTCCTTCGATTTGTCGATTTTCGAGTTATTTGTGACGCTCGCTCGCGGCGGTAAAATCATTCTAGCGCGGGATGTTCTGGAACTACCTTTCTTAGCAGCCGCGGAGCAGGTTACGCTGGTCAACACTGTACCGTCGGCCCTGGTTGAGCTGGCTCGATCGAACGGGTTTCCTTCATCAGTAATTACGATTACCTCAGGTGGGGAAGCGCTGAAAACATCCTTGGTGGGCAAGCTTTACCGGCAAGGATCAATCCGACGAGTGCTTGATCTATATGGGCCAACGGAAGACACCGTCTATTCCACTTGCGCTTTGCGCGAACCCGACGGCGTCGAGACGATCGGCCGTCCTTTCAGCGGCCAAGTAGCTTACATTCTTGATAGGGAGAAACAGCCTGTCCCCGACGGCGCTGAAGGGGAGCTTTATCTCGGCGGAGATAAGCTGGCGCGCGGTTATCTTAATCGACCAGAGCTAACGGCGGAACGGTTTGTTCCTAATCCTTTCAGTTCAGTGCCTGGCGAGAGGCTGTATTGCACGGGCGATCTTTGCCGCTATTTGCCTGACGGCAATATCGCTTTCCTGGGGCGAATCGATCATCAGGTAAAAATCCGAGGGTTTCGCATCGAGCTTGGAGAAATCGAAATCAGGCTTGGACAATATCCCGATGTTGAGCAATGCGTCGTGGTCGCTCGGGAGGACGAACCCGGCGATAAGCGGCTCGTCGCTTACGTTGTGCCTAACGATTTTCAGGCACCTCCTGGCGTCGCTTCGCTCCGCGAATTTCTTGAGACGACGCTCCCCGATCACATGATCCCTTCAGCCTTCGTACTGATGGAGAAGCTGCCGCTGACCCCTAACGGCAAGATCGATCGCATTGCGCTGCCGCTACCAGACCTTACCCGCGTCCAAAGGAGCCAGGCATACAGAGCGCCTCGGACTTCCGACGAAGAAACATTGGCCGCTATTTGGTCGGAAGTACTCCGAGTCAAAGAGATAGGTATTGAGGATAACTTCTTCGAACTCGGAGGACACTCTCTGCTGGCCGCACAGGTTGTCTCGCGAATCCGCGAACGGTTAACACTGGAAGTTCCGATTCGAACCTTCTTTGAAAATCCAACCATCGCCGAGCTGGCAAAGAAGCTAAGCTCATTCGGAAGTACAGGAGAACTCTCTATTCCGGCACTAAAGCCTATGGCGAGAGAGCAAACACTGCCGCTTTCTTTTACGCAACAGCGCCTGTGGTTCGTAGATCGACTGGAAGGTCAAAGCACTCAATACCATATCGGCGAGGCCTTTCATCTGCGCGGGCAAATCAATTACGATGCGCTGGAACGAGCTATCACGGAAATCATTTCGCGGCATGAGATCCTGCGCACCCGTTTCGGTGAGGTGGAAGGCGAACCCATTCAAATCATTCAACCGATAAGCTCATTGACACTATCAAGAGACGATCTCGCGGGAGGAAACTGGGCGGCGGTCCAGCTGGCTTTGGAGCAAGAGCGCGATAAACCATTTAATCTTAGCGAAGCTCCTCCGTTGAGGATGAAGCTATTCCGACTCGGAGAGCGGGAACACATTCTTCTATGCACTTTTCACCACATCATTTACGACGGGTGGTCGACGGACATTTTCCATCGAGAACTCACCGCGCTTTATGAAGCTCTTTGCAAGGAACAACCCAGCCCGCTTGAGCCGATCAATGTCCAGTATACCGACTACGCTCTTTGGCAACGAGACTGGCTGCGAGATAAAGAACTCGAGCAACGGTTAGTTTACTGGACGAACAAGCTCGCGGAAGTTCCACCCTTGCTTCCGCTGCCGATCGATAGAACACGCACGGCTAGGAAGAGCTACCGCGGCGAGTTTCGTACCCTGCGCTTATCTCGAGACCTAACGACTGCGATTACGCGGCTTAGCCGGCAGGAAAACGTCACGTTATTTATGACGTTACTGACTGCTTTCAAAGTGCTACTCGCCCGTTATTCCGGACAAGAGGACATCGTCGTCGGGACACTTATCGCAAACCGGAATCAGGCTAGCATGGAAAAGATGATTGGATTTTTTCTTAGCACGCTTCCTCTTCGCACTGACTTGTCAGGTCGCCCCACTTTTCAAGAGGCACTTCGACGGGTGCGCACAACGGCGCTGGAGGCTTACACACATCAAGACTTACCGTTCGAAAAATTAGTGGAGAAGCTTCACCCGACGCGAGACCTTAGTTATGCCCCCGTTTTTCAGGTCCTTTTCAACATGCACAATTTCGAGGGGGTACCGCTGTCACTGGCCGGCCTTGAACTGGAACAAATTCCTCTGGGGGAGCCGGGGTCGATTTGGGACATTACGCTTTACGCGAAAGAGGAAAAGGGTGAGCTCCATTTCCGCGCCGTCTATAAATCGGAGTTGTTTGAAGCTGCAACGATTGAGCGGATGCTGGATCGCTATGGTGTTTTATTGGAGGCAGTTGTCGCCAATCCAAAAGAAAATATCGGGACATTGCCACTCCTGAGCGCGCAAGATCGCACCCGGTTTTCGATTCGCGACAATCCCGTCCAGTTAAGCAACGAATTCGTCCCGTTCCCAGCGAATGAAGTTGAACAATCCATTCCTTCTCGTTTCGAGAACTCGGTAAGCGCTCACCGAACGAATGTCGCTGTCGAAACGCAACAGTATCGCTGGACCTATGAGGAACTGAATACAAAATCAAACATCATTGCGCAAAGAATTCTGCGTTTGTGCGGAGACGGGGCGGATCGAGTGGCATTATTACTCGAGCATAACGCGCCCATGATCGCAGCGATCCTCGGCGTATTAAAAGCAGGAAAGGCTTACGTGCCGCTCGATTCAACGTATCCTAAAAAGAGGCTTTCCTATCTGGTGGAAGATTCGCAGGCGACCGCGCTCGTCACCGATTCGAAGAATGTGGAACTTGCCAAAGAGCTAATTACTAGCGCCGTCAATCTTATTAACCTGGATGATCCCGATGTCGAAGCTACTTCTAGTTCGCCAAACCTGGTTATTCCTCCGAAAACGATTGCGTATCTCCTCTACACCTCCGGTTCAACTGGAATACCCAAAGGTGTAACGCAGATTCATCGCAACGTGCTGCAGCACATTCGTAACTACATAAATGGTCTGCACATTTGTGCGCAGGATCGATTATCGCTTGTCGCTTCTTATGGTTTTGACGCATCAGTCATGGACATCTTCGGCGCCCTTCTGAACGGTGCCACGCTTTGTCCTTACGACGTGCACAGCGATGGATTGAATGAGTTTGCGAGTTGGACAGCGCGCCAGGACATTACAATCTATCACTCAACTCCGACTCTCTATCGTCACTTTTGCAGCACACTGACAGGGGAGCATTGCTTTCCTAAATTACGATTAGTCGTCTTAGGCGGTGAAAAGGTCGTTCCTGATGATGTTGAACAGTTTCAGAAATACTTAGAGCCGAACTGCATTTTTGTTAGCGGCTATGGACCGACCGAATCGACGGTAACTCTTCAATACTACATTGATGCGCAGACCACGGTCAACGGGCATTGTATTCCGATGGGTTATCCGGTTGACGATATCGAAGTGCTTCTACTTAACGACAACGGCGAGCCGGGCCAGGTTTATGGCGAAATTGCGATTCGTAGCTCAAGCATAGCGCATGGCTATTGGCGCCGACCTGAACTTACCAGTTCGGTTTTTCAAAAGGATCCGAAGATAGATGGCGCAATGATTTATCGCACGGGCGATCTGGGCCGGCTAGCCACAAACGGGATGATTGAATTCGTGGAGCGAAAGGATTTGCAAGTCAAAATCCGTGGCCATCGCGTCGAACTGGGCGAAGTGGAAGCGGCGCTCAATCATCTTGCATCCATCAAAGAGACCGCCGCGATCACTCGTGACGAAGGTCCGATGGGAAACGAGTTGGTGGCCTACGTCGTTATGGAAGAGCCCGGAACATTTGATTCGAGACAGTTACGCCGTCATCTGTCCGAGCGACTTCCCAGCTACATGATTCCCAGCACCTTCGTCGTTCTCGATAAGCTGCCACTCACTACGACTGGAAAGATCGACCGGAAAGCTTTACCAACTTTGCCGCAAAACGGAGCTGAGACGACAAATACACTCATCATTCCACGCGATGAAATCGAAGCGCAGGTTACCAATGTCTGGCAAAACTCGTTAGGTATTCAACGCATCGGCATCCGGGACAACTTCTTCGATCTGGGAGGGCACTCACTTCTCGCCGTGCGATTACTAAACGACATTGAGAAGCGCTTCAATTTCAAGCTCCCACTGGCCGCACTTTTTCGCGAGCCCACGGTGGAGGCGATGGCTACGGCCATCCGCGCTGGAAGAGAGTTCAAGTTTCGTCCGCCACAATTATTTGTGTGGTCCTCGGGCGAGAGTAAACGTCCGATCTTCTGGGCGCCTTCCATTGGTACCGTAGAACGTTTTATCGAATGCGACAGATTGGTCGACTTCCTGCGCGAGGACTTTTCCCTTTATGCTTTCGATCCCGCGCCGGAGTTTCCCGATATTCGCAGTCTCTCCACGCATTGCATTCGCCTTATTCGAGAAATCCAACCTCGCGGGCCTTACTCGATCCTCGGCTTCTGCCATGCTGGGCATGTCGCCTATGACATCGCGCAGCAATTGGAACTTCAGGGCGACAAAGTTGATCTACTCGGCATCCTTGATAGCGTGGCGTACGAGTTTGCCAGTACCCTTCGGCTCAAATACTTCTGGTTGCGGGAGAAATTACGTGACCATCCGCGGGTTATAGCGCGGCGACTCGGCCCTGCTCTCGTCCATAGACTCACGCGCACTAATCAAACTGCAGCTGAGAACAAGCCCGAGACGCCATTTTCCGCGCATGCAAGAGCGGCACGTTTGCACAACGCGCAACGCTTCGGCGGTAAACTGGTCCTTTTCCGTTCCACGGGGTACATGGCATCATTGCGCAGCCGGCTTTTCGGATGGGATGCTCTCGCGCGTGAGGTACAGGTACATACCATTCCGGCTCACCATTCCTCAATGTTGGCCGACCCAACCGCTCAACTCATTAGCAATAAACTAAAACAGTATCTGACTACTCTTAATCCTGAGCCATTTCGATCGGAAAAATCTGTCGCGGCTAACGAACACGTGGTTCCCTGCACACAAGATCGATAATGACCCTTTACTTGCTAAAAACTTGCCGTCCTCTTGTGCCGCTGGCGACCCACTAGATTTTTGGGACTTCTTCTCGCGCGAACATCTTTTTGGGCAGGCTGTCTCGACAATCAAGTAATCTGAATCCAAACAGACCCCGTCCTGCATCACATAGAAAATGCAGGGGGAGATCTCTCGATGATTCAAGATTTGAAGTTTGCTGTCCGGTAGTTGTTTAAAGCGCCGGGATTCACACTCGCGGCGGTAATTGTACTGGCGCTGGGGATTGGCGCGAACACGGCGGTATTTAGCCTCGTGCACACGCTCTTTCTCGCGCCGCCGGCTTATTCGCGGCCTAACGAGCTGGTGCAGATTTTTTCGCAGGACAAAAAGAATCCGAAAACTTATCGCGGCTTTTCCTATCCGACGTATCGCGACGTTCGCGAGCAGAATAGCGTCTTCACAGATGCGATGGCCTACAATCTCGCACTCGTTGGCATCGGGCAGAAAGGCGATACGCGGCGCGCGTTCGCTTCGATTGTCAGTTCCAATTATTTCTCCGTTCTCGGCGTACAGTTAGCGCAGGGACGCGCATTTTTGCCGGAAGAAGAAACGCCGAGCCGCAACGCGCAGGTTGCGATCGCGAGCAATGCTTATTGGCTAAGAAATAATCGTCCCGCCCTCGGCTCGACCTTATTAATTAACGGCCGGTCGTACACGATCGTCGGCGTTTTACCCAGGGCATTCACCGGAACGCTGCAGATTTTTTCCGCCGAAGTGTGGCTGCCGCTGAGCGTTTACGACCTCGTCCAAAACGATTTTCAATCCTCCGAGAAAAAGACGGTGCTGGGTGATCGCACCGGCCAACAATTACTCATTATCGGTCGCCTCAAGCCGGGCATCACCGCCCCGATGGCGGAGCCTGCCCTTAAAGGACTCGCTTCCAATTTAGAAAAAGCGTTTCCGGTCGAGCAAAAAGACCAGACGCTCAAAGCGGCGCCGGTGTCCCGTACTTCGGTGAGTACGAGCCCCCCCGATGATAGCGAAATGACGAAAATCATGCCGTTGCTGCTCGGCATGGCGATCGTCGTGCTCCTGGTGGCGTGCTTGAATCTGGCCAACATGCTGCTCGCGCGTGGGACCGCGCGCCGCAAAGAAATCGCGATTCGTCTCGCGCTCGGTGGCAGTCGCGCGCGCATCGTTCGCCAGCTCCTCACGGAAGGTTTGGTGCTCGCGCTCTTGGGCGGCGCAGGCGGACTCGTTCTCGGTCTGTGGTCGTCCGATCTTCTTGTTGGTTCGTTACGTCGTCTGATGCCGCTCGACGTCGTTTGGCTGAGCGGACCGAAGCCAAGTATTCTCGCGGCCACATTTGGATTTTGTTTGCTCGGAACGCTTGCGTTCGCGCTTGGCCCAGCGCTGAAACTTTCGCGTCGCGCTGTGATCGGCGACCTGAAACAACAAGCCGGCGAAGACATCGTCGTGCGTCGATGGAAATTTCTTCCACGTCATCCCCTCGTTGTGATCCAGATTGCCTTCTCACTCGCGCTGCTGACGGCTGCCGCGCTATTCATTCGCGGCGCGAACAAAGCTGCATCCGTCGATACAGGATTGAAACCGGGCGCGAGTTTTCTTCTCGAGACCGATGCGAGCCTGGCCGGGTACGAACCGAAGCGCGCGGAAGAACTTTATCGAAATTTAAGTGCGCGCCTCGCCTCATTGCCTGGCGTCGAGCACGCAAGCTTAGTGCGACGGTTCCGTTCGGGATGATTTCGCTGAGCAAAAATGTGCAACGCGCAGGGGTTCACCCCGGCCCTGACGACAAGCCGACAACTGCGGCGGAAGGTCTCGCCTTCAACGTCAGTTGGAACAGCGTGGGCGACGATTATTTTAAGGCGGTCGATTTACCAGTTGTTCGGGGCCGTGCCTTCAATCAAGCCGAAGCAACGCAGTCTGGCGGCGCGCAGGTTGCAATCGTCGACGACGCTCTGGCGAAGAAGCTCTGGCCCGATGGCGACGCGCTCGGTCAACGCATCCAGTTCGCGTCCGACAATGCGCCCCGTGCGAAGGGCAGCGGCGCTAACAACATGGGGATCAGCTCAGACCTGAGCGGGGAAATCAAGCCGGATGAAACGATCGAGATCGTCGGCATCGTGCCCGCGACACGACACGCGCTCTTCGACAAGGATCCCAGCGGCGCCATTTACCTGCCTTTTGCGCAGGGATTTCAAAGCAACGTTTCATTTTTCGTGCGATTTCATTCGCTGCCATCCGGAAGCGAAGCGGCCACGGCCGATTTATTGCGCCGCGCGGTGCGCGATGTCGACTCCGCGATCCCGATTATTTCGTTGCGAACATTCTCGCAACATCTCGATGCGAACTTGCAACTCTGGGTCGTGCGCGCGGGCGCTACCTTGTTTTCCATCTTTGGCATCCTCGCTCTCGGCCTCGCCGTCGTCGGTCTCTACGGCGTAAAAGCGTATTCTGTTGCGCGACGCACACGTGAGATCGGAATTCGCATGGCGCTGGGCGCACAACGTGGCGCCGTCTTGCGCATGATCATGCGCGAAGGTTCGATCATGCTTTTGTGCGGCGTCGTTTTGGGATTATTGCTGGCCGCGGCAACCGGAAAAATTCTCAGCGGAATCCTTTATCAGGTTGGGCCACTCGATCCAATCGCGTTCACCACCGCACCGTTATTACTCGCGATCGCAGCATTGGGAGCAACATGGTTGCCAGCGCGCCGTGCGACACGCGTGAATCCGATGCGAGCATTGCGCACGGAATAGCTAACGATCCTTGGGAACCCTTTGTCTGCAGCGCGGAGCTATCGGGCAATGTTTGATTCTTGACTACATTGCCCCAAAACAGAACACTCGCCGCGACCTCATCCTGGACACGATCCAGCCAAATTGCGTAACTGGGTCGTCACGCATCGGTTCCATCGAAGAAAGGCTTTGGTCGATGCGGAGATTCTTATATGAAACGATCAAACGCAGTAAGGCGATGTTTTATTGTGCTAATGGCAATGGCGGGATCGGCAACCTTTTCAGAATCCGTCGTGGGTAGCGGACAGGACGCGTCGTCATTACCAAATCGGCTGGCAGCTCGTGCGATCAAGATTGTCGACCAGAATGGGCGCCCAGATCCTGATGCTCAGCCTGCTCAGCCCTCGGCCACGAGCCAGACTGTCGATGTCACGGTTGGGACGAATGGACAGCCTGTCTTTACGCCGACCACCGTTAACATCTCGGCAGGTGACACGGTACGGTGGACCTGGGCGAGCAACGGCCACAATACGGGAACGATTTATCAGCATACTTTTGGACAACCGGGCTCTTACTCTTACCACTGTGTGACCCACTGCACATCGGGCATGATGGGCCTAGTCAATGTGGCGCCGGCTTGCACAGCACCGCCTCCGGACCTGGCTGCCTGGTATCCGGGTGATAATAACAGTCGGGATATTGCGGGTGGCAACAATGGTTCACTGCAAAATGGAACGACCTTCGCGCCTGGCAAGGTAGGACAAGCATTCAGCTTTGATGGCACGGACGACCAGATAGTCGTGCACCACAACGCGAACCAAAATGGGGGAACTCAGATTACGATTGATGCCTGGATCAACCTAAGTGCATCTCTCCATGGGCAGCCGATAGCGAATAAGCGATCTGCTTCTAACGTAGGAGGCTATACATTTGAGACAACCCACTCACCCTTTGGTCCCGATAACGGCCTGCAGTGGGCGATCATGATAAGCGGGGTGTATCACATTCTTCAAACGCCGGCGAACGTTCTGACCCTGGGCACTTTTCAGCATGTGGCCGCCACCTACGACGGCGCGATGATGCGGATCTATGTTGACGGAGTCGAAGTAGCAAACATGGCAGCCTCAGGGACTATCGATCCAACTACGGATCCTTTTCTCGTCGGCAGGAACGCCCCCAACCTTTCTATCGACTGGCACGGCTTGATCGATGAATTGGAACTCTTCAACCGCGCGCTCTCACAACCAGAGATCGCTGCAATTTTCAACGCCGGAGCCTCGGGCAAGTGCAAGCCCATTCAACCTACTGCTGCGTTCTCGCGGAAGCTGCACGGCGGAGTGCCCTTTGATATTGATCTGATGCCATTCTCTACGGCGGGCGTCGAATGTCGTAGTGGCGGCGCATCCCGCGTATATCAAATGATTGTGCAGTTTGCCAATCCGGTCACCGTCGGCTCGGCCAGTCTCACTGGCGGCAGCGGCTCGGTGAGCGGATTTAGCGTCAACGGCGCAACGGTGACTGTCGATCTCATGAACATTGCCAACGCCCAGACCATCTTCATGAAGCTCACCAACGTAAACGACGGCACTCTGTCCGGCGACGTGCCTATCGCGATGAGCGTGCTCATCGGCGACACCACGGGCAATGGCGTCGTTAACGCAACAGATGTCAGTCAGACGAAATTACAGTCAGGACAAACGCTCTCAAATTCGAACTTTCGCAATGATGTTATCGTGAACGGATCGATCAACGCGACGGATATTTCCAGTGTGAAATTGAGCTCGGGCACCGCATTGCCTTAGGGCCTAACTTAAAGAGGTGGCTGGAGAGGGAATTGAACCCCCGACACGAGGATTTTCAGTCCTCTGCTCTACCAACTGAGCTATCCAGCCGCGAGGGGCTCACTATGCAAACTTGCGCGACAATTGCAACGCGCGACCGAGCAAGTGCAGATACTGACTTCGCGGGATTTCGATTCCACCGAACTGCAGCAAATGCGGAGTGAGCCATTGCGTATCGAGCATAATGAATTTTTTCGCGCGCAAACGATCGACCAAAGCGCAGAGTGCCACCTTCGAAGCGTCGGTCACTTTGTGGAACATCGATTCTCCAAAAAAAGCGCCGCCTAACGAGACGCCGTAGAGTCCGCCGGCGAGTTTGCCCTCGAGCCATGCTTCCACCGAATGCGCGTGACCGAGCTCGTGCAAACGAACGTAGCTCTCAAGAATCTCGCGATTAATCCAGGTATCCGGACGCTTTGCGCAGGCGCGCATCACGTCTGCAAAGCGCGTATCGATCCGAATTTCAAAGATTTTTTTGCGCAACGTTTTCTCCAACGCATGCGGCACGTGAAAACTGCGCAACGGGAGAATTCCCCTCGGCTCCGGCGAAAACCACTCGATCGCGCCGTTTTCCATGGCCATCGGGAAAACGCCGAGCCTGTAACCTTCGAGCAAAAGTTCCGGCGCGATCATGACGGGTAAAAATAAACCTTTAACAATTTAGCTTTCTTGCCAATCAAGCGCGGTGCTCTAATCTTAGCGAATGAAACGCGCGTTTGCTGCCTTGACCATGGCGAGCGCGCTGGTGCTCGGAGGATGCGCGGACGAGCTCGAGCAACCGACCACGCAAGAAGTAGGCGAGCGTCTCGGCCGCGGGATTCGAGGGGAAGGCACGATCGGACCGCGCGATCGGTCGGATGATCCCTATTTGCGTGCTGACGCGCCGAGTGCACCTGAACCACGACCATTGCCGCAAACGCCGCCGCAGCCGTAACCGTGAAGAAAAGCGCGGTCGCGGCCCATTCGAAAATTCTCATCCTCGATTTCGGGTCGCAGTACACGCAGGTAATCGCGCGACGCGTGCGCGAATGTCAGGTTTATTCCGAGATCGTTCGCTTTAACATCGCGGCCGCAGAAGTGGCGGAGTCGAAGCCGAACGGAATTATTCTTTCGGGTGGTCCGGCGAGCGTTTACGACGAACGCGCGCCACAAATCGACCCGCAAATCTTCTCGTTAGGCATTCCGGTTCTTGGGATTTGTTATGGCGTGCAATTGATGGCTCAACATCTTGGCGGGCAGGTCGAGTTCAGTGCGCGTCGCGAGTACGGTGCGGGCTCTCTCCAGGTAACGGCCTCTTCGCAATTGTTCGATGGCATCGGGCCGCAACTGGATATCTGGAGTAGCCATGGGGACAAGCTCACGGCACTTCCGCCAGGTTTTCAGACAGTCGCGCGCACGGAAAATTCAGAATTTGCGGCAATCGAAGATCCGGCGCGCAAACTTTACGGGCTGCAGTTTCATCCTGAGGTCGCACACACACCGCGCGGCAAAGAAATTCTGCAGAACTTTGTTTTTCACATTTGTCACTGCGCCATGGATTGGACGATGGGTTCCTTTATTGAAGAAACGTGTGCGCGCGTCCGGCAACAAGTTGGAGAAGAAAAGGTCGTGCTGGGCCTGAGCGGCGGAGTCGATTCGTCGGTCGTGGCTGCGCTTCTGCACAAGGCGATCGGCGATCAACTCACCTGCATTTTCGTCAACAACGGGCTGTTGCGCGCGCGTGAAGAAGAAATGGTGCAGCGCGTTTTCGGCGAAAATTTTCATATCAAACTCAAATACGTCGACGCCTCCGAGCGTTTCCTAAACGCGCTCAAAGGCGTGACCGATCCGGAAACGAAGCGCAAAATCATCGGCAACGAATTCATCGCCGTCTTTCAACACGCGACTGAGGAATTACTCGCGGAGGATCAAGACAAACACAGTGGATATCGTTTTCTTGCGCAAGGCACGCTTTATCCCGATGTGATCGAAAGTGTTTCCATCGGCGGAAATCCCGCGCACGTGATCAAGAGTCATCACAACGTCGGCGGATTGCCGGAGAAAATGCATTTCGAACTGGTCGAGCCGGTCCGGCAATTATTTAAGGACGAAGTGCGTCAGGCCGGTTTGCAGCTCGGCTTGCCGAAAGAAATTGTCCAGCGTCAACCGTTCCCCGGACCTGGACTTGCCGTGCGTATTCTCGGCGAAGTCACGCCGGAACGTCTCCGCATTTTGCGCGAAGCCGACACGATTGTGACGAGCGAGATGGAGGCGAGCGATTGGTATTATCGCGTCTGGCAATCGTTCGCTGTGTTGCTGCCGGTGCAATCAGTCGGAGTGATGGGCGACCAGCGCACCTATGAAAACACAATTGCCTTGCGCATTGTCGAAAGCCTCGACGGCATGACTGCCGATTGGGTGCGACTTCCGTACGAACTTCTTGCGCGCATTTCCAGTCGCATCAGCAACGAAGTAAAAGGCGTTAACCGCGTTGTTTACGACATTTCGAGCAAACCACCGAGCACGATCGAGTGGGAGTAGTCTTGACTCGTTAGGCAGACGGCGCTGCGTTCGCGCCGCCTATGGCGGCAAAGCGGTACCCGATTTGGATTTTACGAGCGAAACATCCGAGCTGTTGATCGAGTTACTGACAGTAACATCTTCGCGGAAGTTGGACGCATCGACGGGCTGACCCGATTTTAACTTTGTCAGACTAACATCCGAAGCGTTAACGGTGCCATTCCCGGTTGTGTCGCCCAATAACACGCCCATCGGCACCGACACGTTGCCTGTGTTCGTTCCGTCGCTCACGTTGTTAAGCGTAATGGTGATCGTCTGCGCATTGGCCACTCCGGTGAGATTAACAGTGACTTGCGCGCCGGTTACACTGAAGTTACTAACACTTCCGGTGCCCGCAGTGACACTTGCACTCGTTAGGCTGACCGCAGATGGAAAGGTCATGATTACTTGATGATCATCAGTCGCACCACCGGTGCGACACTCAATGCCTAGCGTTGGGCCGATGAGGGGGAGACTTATATTGCCGACAAAGGCTCCATGCATCTTCCGCGATACCGCATCAATGTGCGCCCCAAATTCAAACGCGCCCACGTCCGTCCCGTCGCCGCCAGTAGCATTAGGGACGGCGGGGTTATCGATTGCGCGCTGGTAACCGACCCCGCGCTGATCAGTCGTTAGGTGGCCAGTCGATCCATTGCTTGTTCCCTTGTCGATCGCAGGACTGTCGGCCTGTAAGGCAACGGTCTGGGTCGGCCCACCATTATTTTGCAGGCCGTTTGGATCGAGCTTCGGATCAACCGGTGAGGCGCTCGTCCCGACAATGTCGTTATTACCATTCGGGTTTCCAACGGGAAACCCTGTCGCGCCATCGTTCTTGCCGATCAGGTTAAAACCCTGCGGGGTGAATGCTCCATTAAGGTCCGGGCCAGCGGTAATAGCCGTGTTCGAGGCAATGATGCTGCTTTTGATGCTCGCGGTATCCCCGGCATTATTAAAAATGCCGCCGCCGCGGCGAGCAGTATTGCCGCTCAAGGTGCAGTTCGTGACATTCAAGGTGTTGTCGTTGTAAATCCCGCCGCCATCGCTCAGGCTTTGGGTAGGCCCAAAGTTCTGTGTCAGTGTGCTGTTAGTGATATTGACGGTGCCGCCTTCGTTGAAAATGCCTGCGCCTAGAGTGCTGGGGGCAGCTCCGCTACCGGCGATAGAGTTACTAACGAGCGTGCAACCAGTGATGTTAATGGTGCCGCTCTTGAGATAAATGCCGCCACCGAGGCCTCTCCCCATTTGACCGGAAGCAGAATTGCCGCTGAGGGTGCAATTACTAAGCGTCGCGGTGCCGGAGTTAAGGAACAAGCCGCCGCCAACCACGTCGTCAATAAAATTTGTAGCAGCGGGATGTGAGGAGTTACTGCTCAAGACGCAATTGGTGACAATCGCTGAACTTCCTGAGCTATAAATACCGCCGCCCTGGTCCTGGGCCGCGTTACTGTTAAGGACGCAACCTGTGACGGTCAGGCTGCCTGTGCTGTAAATACCCCCGCCTTCACCGCCGGTAGTAGAGTTACCACTAAGCGTGCAATTAACGAGAGTTAGTATGCCCGTGTTATAAACGCCGCCGCCGATTAATGTGGCAGTGTTAGCAAGAAGAGCGCAGTTTGTGACGTGGACCGTGCCGCTGGCATTCGAGTTCGCAATGCCGGCGCCAGAGGAGTTGGCTCCGAAGCCAGTGCCCTTTCCCTCCCGGATGGTCATGCCAGAAAAGAATACGATGCCTGTGGTTGTGACGTTGAAAATCCGGTAATCGCCGCCGCTGTTCCGCCGTACAACCAGCTTGTCAGGACCGGGACCGCTGATGTCGACACCTTCGGTAAGGGCAGGGAGTGCCTGGCTCAGGTTAATCGTCCAGAATATGCCATTATAGGAAGGATCACTCGTGGGGAGGTCGATCGAAATCCCATCGGCTCCCGGATGGCTGTTCGCCGTTTGGATCGCGCCGCGCAGGGAGCAGCCAGCATTGCCATTTTGGCATGCGCCGATAACCACTGTATCACTGCTCGTGTTGACGAAATAAAGAAGACCGCCCTGCGGCGCATGTGGCACCCCGGCAGTGGACCCACCTGACAGAGCGCGCAATCCAATCGCCGGCAGCATCAGAAGCACAATTGCTACGGCCAACGGCCAACTTTGTCCCCGACGTGCTACCGTTACGAGAAAACGGGCCGTAGCGCGAGGCGATCTCAATTTCAGTCTCCGTGATTGTTACGTGCCATACTTCGATAAGATCGGCCGGCCATCAGGCCGAACGGCAATAACTCATTGGCGACCTGATTAGTCATCCATAAGTATTCGTTTCATCACGGTGGCAAAGCCGTGCCTGACTTCAATTTTACGGTCGAGACATCGGAGCTGTTGATGGAGTTACTCACCGTAACATCGTTCCGAAAATTGGTCGCATCTACAACCTGCCCAGACTTTAATTTTGTTTGACTCACATCGGACGCGTTCACGGTACCATTTCCGGTCGTATCCCCCAACAGCACACCCATCGGAACGCTGACGTCCATGGTATTGGTCCCATCGGTAACACCGAAAAGTGTGATCATGATTTTCTGAGCATTGGACACGCCGGTAAGATTAACGGTTACTTGCGAGCCGCTGACACTGAAGCCACTCACACTTCCTGTGCCGGTCGTAACACTCGCATTCGTTAGGCTAACAGGAGCTGGGAAAGTTGCGATCACTTGATGAGCGCCATTCACGCCCCCAGTGCGGCACTCAACTCCAGCAGTGCCAGTAAGCGGAAGACCTATGTCAAACATGGTGGCCCCATGCATTTTTCGCGATACCGCGCTGCTGGGTGCGATCCCGGCCACTTCAAACGCGCCGATGTCGCTGCCGTCGCCGCCACTGGCGTTAGCAATACCAGGGTTATCGAAAGGTCGCGGCGATCCGCGTTGATCTGTGGTGAGGGCGAAGCTCTTGCCCTGATCCAGGGCGGGACTATTCGCGAGCAGTGCCATCGTGTCGGTCGACCCACCGTTGTTTTGGAGCGGACCGAGCCGCGCATTGATTTGCGCAACGTCGGTGCCGGTCTGATCACCGGTGCCGGTGAAACCGGTGCTGTGGTCAGCCGTGCCTAACAAGTTGTAGCCATTGGAAGCAAATGTGCCGTCAACGTCATTGCCTCCACCAAAGCTGCCAGTATTGCCTGCGCTGATGGTGTTCATGACCGTGCTGCTGCCGCCCAATGTCGTCAGGCCACCGCTGCTGGAAGGAGTGAAGCCGTTGCTGATGGGGCCGTGCCCGCCTGCTCCACTGCCACCGGCGTTTCCACTTAGAGTGCAAGCCGTCACTGTCATCGTTCCCTGATTACAAACAGCGCCTCCGCAGCCAGAGGCGCCGTTCCCGCCAAACTGAGTTCCGTTACCTCCGCTGCCGCCGGCGGCACTGTTGCCATTGAAGGTGCAATTGTTAGCGAACAACGTCGCCGATACTGCGTTAAAAACTGCGCCTCCCTGGCCGACGCCACCTGCTCCGCCGCTACTAAATTGGCCCGGGTTATACGCGCCACTGCCGCCTCCAGCCACATTACCACTCGTGCCGCGATAAAAGGTGCACCGGTTTAGCGTTAATGTGCCTGCATTGAAAATACCGCCGCCTTGACCTGAGCCCCCATCGTTTCCAGACGAGGCGCCTGCGGCAACACCGAGAGCGACGTTATTAGTGAATGCGCAATCATTCAGAGTAAGGCTGGCTTGGTTATAAATGCCACCGCCTGGATTTGACGCGCCGGCGACTCCGCCCGCGGCCCAGCCATCACGAATCGTCAGGCCGGAGATCGTGCTAGTGCCGGCGTTGGCAATGAAGACACGGTGGTTTTCATTGCCACTAATCGCGAGGATGCGAGCGCCCGGACCAGAGATAGTTGTGTCGTGGCTAACGCTCAACGCGCCCAACCCCAACTGAAGCGTGATGGTGCCGATGACATTGCCGGCGAAGGTGATCGTACCAGGGCCGGCGAGAGCGCTCGTTTTTTGCAAGGCCTCACGCAAAGTGCAATCGGTGCCGCTACAGACACCGTCATTGTGATCGTCGGAGGTTGTAACCACGAAATTGGTCCCACCCTGGACCGGATCTTGTGGCGCCTCGTACGCTCCGATGTCACTACCATCACCGCCACTCGCATTTGGGACCGAGGGGTTATCGTACGGTCGGGCGACACCGCGTTGATCAATCGTTAGGCCAAAGCTCTTACCTTTATCAATCGCCGGACTCCCAAACGTCAGCGCGATGGTTTTGGTCGGACCGCCATTGTCTTGTAGTCCCAGGTCATCGAGTTGCGGATCCGTGTTCGTTTGATCGCCCGGACCATTGAGCAAAGGGTTTGAATAGTTACTGATGTTATAGCCCTGCGACGTCACCGTTCCGCCGGAGGTGTTGTAGAGGGGGCCAATGATGGTATTGCGGATAGTTAAATTGCCTCCATTGTTAAAAATGTCTGGTCCGCCAAGATTTCGAGCCAAGGTGCAGCTCGTGATGGTTGCCGTTATGCCCCCCACAATGTAGACGATGGCGCTGCCGCGATTGGCCGCAAAAGTGCAATTCGTAATGCTCGCGTCACCGGCTAACACGACGGCTGCGCCAGGCCGGTTCGTACTCGACGCGTCTTGATCAAAAGTATTATAGCTTAGGGATGCATTGGTGGAAGATATATAGATTGCGCCGCCCGCTTCTTGGGTCTGATCGTCCATATCTGCTTGGTTGCTGATGAATGTGCTATCCGTCACGGTTAGATTTCCATGAACGCAATCTATTCCGCCGCCCCTTCCTATCGCTGTGTTGCGACTGAATGTGCAAGAATCCACTGCCAAAGAGGAACCGTCGTGCTGGATGGCGCCGCCGTCTAAGTGGGCGTAATTGTCCGATAAGACGCATCCGCTCAACGACAATGCGGCGAAGCTAAGGATCGCTCCGCCGACCCACGGGCCATTGGTGTCATTGGTCCTGCCATTGCTGATGACCAACTGATTCAGCGCAAGGTATCCGGAAGCGATGAAGAAGATGCGGAAGTTGAGCGGGGAAGAAATGCGTGAAATCGTCGCGCCATTGCCGTAGATATTCAGTTGATGACCGTTGTCGGTTAGGATCGCGGGCAAACCGTTGCTGCCCTGTGTCGTATTGTTAACACTAGTAAGGCTGTACGTGCCCGAGGGCGCGAGATTGATGTCGTCGTTCTGATTATTGCTGTTTGCGGTATTGATCGCGCTGATTAATCCCGCTACGTCGCCATTTGCGATGTTGAAGGTGGCCGCGCCTAACGAGTGAAATGCGGAGAGCACTGCAGCCGCCACGAGAACTAACAGAATCCGAGCGGTCTGCGCTCCAACCTTATTTTGCCAGCATCCGATGCTCATCATAAAATTGATCCTCTCAGTTTAGTAAGATTCGTTGCCCTCTATAAACGATTGTTACGGCGGCAAAGCTGTGCCTGTTTTTAATTTCACCGTCGAAACATCTGTCGCATTAATTGAACCGTTGACAGTAACATCGGTGCGGAAGTTAGTTCCATCCGCAGTTTGACCGGACTTCGACTTTGTCAGACTAACGTCAGTGGCATTAACCGAACCATTTCCAGTCGTATCACCAAGCAGGACGCCCATCCGGACGCTCACGTCGTTCGTGTAGGTTCCGGCCGTTACGCCGAAAAGGTTGATGAGGATCGTCTGCGCATTGGAGACTCCCGTGAGATCAATAGTTACTTGCGAGCTGCTCTCGGTATACCCGCTCACGCTGCCGGTCGGTGCGGGCGACGCATTTGGATCAAGGGTGATGCTCGCACTCGTGATGGAGACTTGAGTTGCGAAGGTCACGATCACTTGATGAATGCCGGAAGCACCCCCGGTGCGGCATTCGATTTCGGCAGCAACGGCAAGAGCCAGTTGAGGTGGGAAAACTTCCCGCCGTACCAACCAAACGCGATACGCTTCCCGCCACGCCGCGTAATGATCTGCGGTTGTCGTTGAGAAGCCTTTCGATCTAAGTAGATCGCCGACACTCCTCGCCGTGGCGCGTCGGCGGAAAGAGGGGCGGGCCGATGGGCTGACGCGAGGTAATCAAGCTGTTCCTCTTCCTTCGCTCGCGCAGCTTTTCGTTTCATCACAGAATGATGCACGCGTTGTATTTTTCAGGCGAGGGAAATTCTGAGCCTTTCACTATCCTCACCCCAAAAGACTTCGTCGTTCCGATTCGAGTTGAACGGCGGATCTATATAGATCAGATCGACACAGCCATCCGGCAGCTTGCGCAACTGGTCGAGATTATCGCCGCAGTAAATGACACGCGTGTCGATGACGGCGGAGGGCTTCGCGGGCATTACGATACGCTACCGGTCAAAGCGCAGAAAAAAGGAAGAATTGCGAGAGTGAAACAGAGACTTGAATTCCGAAATAGACTTGACACGAAATTGATGTAAGAGCCCAATGGTGCAACCCAGCCCCACTAGATAGCTCCGACCCGTTTCTTAGGGTGATTTCGCGCCGGCTTTATCGAGAGAGGCTCCCCTCTTACGGAGGACTCAAATATGAAACAAATGTCCTGTTGCCATATACAAAAGAACTATCGTGCCTTGCCAGATGGTAAATCTAAGAGCCTTTGTGTCGGGATGCTATTAATGTTTGCAGCCGCGGTATCAGCGCTGGCGCAAACGTACACTGGTACCAATCTCTACACGATTTCTGCGCCCACTGGTTTCGATATCATCTTTATTCAACTAGGCGAGAGCAGTCTTTCGCCAGTTGGACACGGGCAAGTGATTGGTTACGGCAGCGGCCCCGCGACCACTACGGATGTTAGGCATAACCACGCGCTGTTTTGGTCCGCCCCAGCGGGCTCGGCCGTCGATCTTAATCCGCAAGGATGCAACGACTCGGTTGCATGGGGCGTTCTAGGCGGACAGCAGGTCGGCGCTTGCGATGGGCACGCTCTCCTGTGGTCCGGCACGGCTGGCTCGTCCGTAGATTTGCACCCGAGTATTTCTTTCGGATTTGATCAATCTAGAGCCCTCGCCGTCGCCGACGGCCATCAGGTAGGCTACGGGATACTGGCGGGCCATTCCCACGCCGCCCTGTGGTCCGGTTCACCAGAGTCGATCGTAGATTTAAATCCTGTCGGATTCGCCTGGTCAGCGGCCTATGGTACCGCTGGTAATCACCAAGTCGGGTATGGCTCCTTTACGGATGAGGTCGGCATTTCTCCCCGCGCGCTGCTTTGGTCGAGTACCGCCGAATCGGCCGTTGATCTTAATCCAGCGGGATTTGGCGGTTCATATGCCTACGGTGTCGACGCCGAGCAGCAAGTCGGATCTGCCGAAATAACAGAAGGCTCTTCTCGCGTTATTCACGCGCATCTTTGGTCCGGCAGTGCCGCCTCAGCCGTTGACTTGCATGGCGCTTTAAGCCCCGGCCTCTTTTCGTTCGCGTACGGTGTTAGCCGACGCCATCAAGTTGGGTTTACCGTCACCGGGGGGGCGAGCAACTGGGGGGCAGTAGCCTGGTCTGGCACTGCTGAATCAGTGGTCGATTTGCACAATCTGTTACCCGACGGATTTATTCAATCTTGGGCCCACACTATCGATGTATCTGGCAATATTTTTGGCATCGCCAAGGAGAACGGCACGGGCATCCTACATGCGGTCAAGTGGACGCCCGATCCACTACAACTCGCAAGCGCGGTTTCACGGAAGACACACGGAGCAGAAAGCTTTGACATAAATCTGCCACTCACGGGCCAGCCGGGCGTCGAATGTCGAAGCAGCGGCGGTAATCACAAGTTGGTGTTCATCTTTACTAATCTTGTTGAAAACGGAAGTGCGAGCGTTACTACGGGAACTGGTAGCGTATTAGGAAGTCCTACTTTCGACCGCTACACGATGACCGCGAACTTAACCGGCGTTGCGGATGTGCAGAAGATCACAGTTACCTTAAGTAATGTAACAGACAGTTTCTCTAGAGTTTTGGCAAACACCGCAGTGAGCATGAACATGCTTGTTGGTGACACGAGCGGAAACAAGACTGTGAATGGGACCGATGTTTCGCAAACGAAACTTCAATCGGGAGCAGCAGTTAGCGCCGTGAACTTCCGCGAAGATGTCAATGCCGGCGGCTCCATTAATGGCACTGATGTTTCGATCGTAAAATCGCGGTCCGGATCGGGTGTTCCCTGAGTGACGAAGTGACCAGACGGCCGCTGATGTGCGGTTGCTTATCTAAGGCAAGCGCTTAATCGGAGGTCGGACAAAGCGGTGGTTGAGAGTTGAGGTCTAAGGCGCGAGGCTGCGGCAAGCTGAGAAAGACAGAAATTTCTCGATTCCATACCATAAAGACCACTAATGAAAGTCCTGAGGGGAATACCGGTTAGGTGCCGTTCGTGTTCACTCTGCTTGGTTTTCGAGCGGCTGTACGCTCAGATCCCGAATGTAAGGGGAATGACTGGACACAATTCTTGCGACTTCTGGTAATGCCCGCTGGGCCTCATCTCGTGACGGGAATAACATGGCAATCTGGTAGTTACTTGTCTCGTGAAACAAAGCGGTATTCTTGAATCCTTTGGCGATCAACAAGCTCTTGTATCGCCTGCCTTCTGGTAAATCACTCTTCAACGCTTTCATGACGACTGCCCAAAGGAGTGTGGATGCTTCTGCCTTCGTAACTTGTGCAGTGATCTCCGCCAGTTTGGCCGCCTGGGGTCTTCCGGCCTCCGGAACGGGGAGCTCTCTACTGTGATTTTATATCAATCGAATTTGATTGGCAGCTAACTCAAGGGCAGCGTCCTTTCGAGTAAGGTACGCCTTGGAGCTGTTTGAGCGTACCTTCAATCGCGGCAGTAAGTTGCTGTCGTTGTTCGGAAGTTCCCGCCCCTCGCGAGTTGTTGGACGTCGGTACCAAGATCGACTGGAATCTGATCGGAAAATTCGGATTTAGCGCCCGCTGCTTCGAAAGACTTTAATCTACGAAATGGATCCGATATTTCACGATGAAACACGCATAAAACCAGGATTACAACTAATGGCCACACTAACCGGTGCACTAAGTCTGATACAAGCTGTAAGAGAGTATACGCCGGTTTATTTTCGTGCATTAGGGCGAATGTTATTCGCGGTTGTTTCTGTGAGGCAAGCGGGAATTCCTCGGGAAGTCAGAGGTCGGATATCAGTGCGGTTGCGGTGGTTGCGAGTGGTCTCGCCATTTACCTGCGTCGATTGATCAGATATTCGTTTCACAAGATTCCCTTCATCAAATCTGTAGGAGAACCGTAGTTAAAACTGCGCAAAGGATAAAATGAGCGCTCATGAGGCTAATCATCAACGCCTTCGTAACGTGGATCGATGAATAGTACTCCTTTGGCATGTAGCGAAGTGCCAAAAGATGCTCGTAAGCAGAATTCGATCGCTGCCTATAACTCCATATCCAAAAGATCAAAAGCATAAGGTAAAAACAGATCGCCGGGATTGCGATCGGGCGGATAGGCCGATGAGTTAGAATAAAACGGCGAGCTTGTTCCGACGAGAGAATCCACCCAAGTATAAGCGTAAGGACGGCGGCTTGCTTAAACATGAAGTCGATAAGAGCACTGTGAGATTCCCTTAGGATAGCGGCGAGAAAGCCGTGTCTTTCCTTCCGGGGCGCGTCCCCCGTTTCTTGGTCTTCGCTGTCATGTGCACTTTGAGTCTCGACGCTCATTTTCGCTGTCTACGCGGTAGCGAGAACTAGATCTGGGGACACGGCGGCGAGTTTATTCGCAGTGGTTTCTTTAAGGCAAGCGTAAATCAGATGTCAGACCTCAGAAGTCAGAACACAGCGAAGCGCGCGTGGACGGTAAAGTCGCGCAAGGAATTCGCCGCCCCTCAAATTCCGAGGGAACGTGGGAGACGGCGTTTTAGTTCCCCCCAGAACTGATTCCAGAATAGTTGATTCTCACGCGCTAGTCCAGAAGTCCGCGGTTGTTTCTTTAAGGCATGCGGGAATCCGAAGTGGTAGCTACGGGTGAAACGCAAACATCAACTCAAATAACAATCCCATGAAAACTAAAACTCTGTTTTTCGCGCAGTTGTGCCTCATCGGTTTTGACCTTACCCGGCTGCCTTTTACTTCGCTTCCAGTCTTAGCTGCGCCGGGCTATACGTAATCAAAGCGTAAATAAAGCTCGACACCCTAACGAATTTTCGCTACGAACGATCTCGATTACGGCACCCGACGTTTCACCGCATTTTCGGCCGCCGCCGAATTAACCGTGTCGCTGAACCTTCGGTGTGACACCGGCAACACAACCGACAAATGAAAACATCCATTGACTGCCCCACCATCGCCCGCCCTGCGGCGTTCACCGTAACGCTCTGCGCCCTTTTACTCGTCTTCGCCGTCCCGCAGTTTCTCCAGGCTGCCAGTGCGACGTGGAAATCCAGTCCCGCGAACGGCAATTGGAATAACAACGGGAATTGGACGCCGGCGAGCGCTCCTAATGGGCCCGGCGACACAGCGACGTTCGCCATCTCCAATATAAATGGCGTCTTCCTTTCCCTTAACACGGAAGTGAACAGCATCATCTTTAACGCCGGCGCCAGTGCATTCACCAC
>JBBRYI010000024.1:0-19196 GCA_038237805.1 Chthoniobacterales bacterium
CGAGTGCGGCGGCGAGGGAAAGATGCGCTTCCGCAAGCTGCGGTTCGAGCTGAAGCGCTCTTTGCGCGAATTCCTTCTCTTTAACCACCGCTTCTTTGCTCGGCATCACTACTCCTCCCATGTAGGCGTAGGTGTCGGCGAGGCCGCAATAGGCCAGGGCGTAGTTAGGATCGAGCTTCAGCGCCTGCTCGTAGTAGCGGATCGAGCAGGTCCAGCCGGCTTCGCTGTATTTGCCAAATTCATAGCGTCCCAGCAAATAGAGGCGATGAGCCTCCGGGTTCTCGGTCGGCTTTTTCGCCAAAGCACGCGCCGCTTCGACACCTAACTTGATTTGCAGGGCTTCGACAACGCGCTGGGCCACGTTGCTCTGAAAGGTAAAAATATCTCTTACGTTCCCGTCGTAATCTTCCGACCAGAGATGGTAACCGTCGGCCGCATTCACGAGTTGGGCCATAACCCGCAGTTTATCGCCAGCTTTGCGAACGCTTCCTTCCAACACTGTATTGACATGCAGCTGATCACCGACTTTCCGGAAAATATCCGCTTCGGTTTTGCCCTTGAAAGCGAAACAAGATGTCCGTCCCGGCACGCGCAGCCCTGGTACCTTGGCCAGCGCGTTAATTAGTTCCTCGGTCATTCCGTCGCTCAAATACTCGTCGTGTTTGTCTGCGCTCATGTTGACGAACGGCAGCACCGCGACGGATTTGGCTGGCGCTGCGCCCCTGATGTTTTGGGGCCGCTGCGGGTTACCCAGCTCCTCCGTGTAGAAATTGACCAGCGAAATGATTTCGCCGTGTTTGACCTTGCATTCGCCAATCTCATGCAGATACGGCCGCCAGCGAGCGTAATGCTTGAGATCGTCGGCCACGTGCTGGGAGAGCAAAATGTGTCCGGCATCGCCGCAATCCATCACCCGCTGCGCGAGGTTGATTCCGGCTCCGGCGGTATTGGCCCGCTCGTTCACGTCGATCACCGCGCTCACCGGCCCGCTGTGCACGCCCATGCGCACCCGCAATTTGGGATGGTTCTTCAGCGCGCGATGAATTTCCAGCGCGCATTCCACCGGCTGCTCCGGACTTTTATAGAAGATCAGCGCCATTCCATCGCCGGTTGGAATTTTTATTAATCGATCCGCCGCTTCCGCCCTTTTGAACTCGTCCGAGCTACGAACAACTTGACTGAGCTGCTCAACCAACGCGTGCTGCTCGTTCGTCAGCAGCTCGGTGTAACCGACGATGTCGAGAAAGAGGACATGGACAATCTCCAGTTCGATTTTCTTCTTAATCTCTGAGGGCATCTCAGAGGCTACTCGAAATTGCGAATCTTCACGATGCAGCCTTTTGCCTTTTGGTCTTTTGGATCTTTTACCACCGTGACGAACAATTCCTTCTCGTCTTTGCCAAAAGCAACGTTGGTCGTCCCATCACCTGCTGCGATTTCAAAAACATGCAGGAGCTTGCCCTCGGGAGATAGTTTCAAAACCTTGCCACCGAACCACTGCGCGACGTAAATGTTGCCCTTGCGGTCGATCTTCATGCTATCGGGGCCAAGCCACCACGATTTGTTCTTGTCTTTCACAAGAAGATTGAGCAGAGCGAAATTTGCTCTGTGACTCAACGAGCCATCGTCATTGATTGTGAACTTCAGGATGCAGTTTCCGACGGTTTCGCTGACGTAGAGGGTTTTTTGGTCGGGCGAAACGCCGATGCCATTGGCGTAATTAAGATCGTTCGCGACCTCGACCCATTGCTGACTGTCCGGCGCGAGATACAGAATTTTTCCTACCACCGCGGTGGGTTGCGGATCGACGTAGGGGCCGAAAAGGGTCGCATAAGCAGCGCCGTTAGGCGCGACGACAATGTCATTGATGCCGCCGGCAAAAGGCTGGCCGTTCTTGTCGGCATCCCAACGGCGCAACTGCTTCCCGGTCAGATCGAGTTCCATGATGGCGCCATGTTCCTCGGTGCAGGCGAGCAGAAATGTTTTCTGTTTCGTAAGCGCCAGGCCGTTATGGCCGCAGCCGTCGGTGTGATTCAGCACGGTGGATGTCTTGCCATCCCACTTCTCGAGCGTGTTCGAGACCCAGCCGACGTAGTAAAGATTGCCGTCCATGAACAACGGACCTTCCGGTCCGAGGACATCTTTCACGACTGTGACTTCCGCGGCCCACGCGGGAGCAACCAGCATGACGCCCAACACGGCACAGATAATTTTGTTAATCCTCATTTTCTCCAGTTAGCCAGATAGTTCGCTGAGAATTCAAGATTCAAGGCGCCTACGGCTGTTTCTCCTCACACAACTTTTGAAAGCGCGGATCATTTCCGTAACGATCGTATTGGATCAACGCTGCGATGAATTATTTCGGCGCGAGCGAGGCAGCGATCTTCTCGAAACGCGGATCGCCGCAAGTGCAAGGTCATCACCCAGTCGAAGATTTGCGTTTCAAGGCCACTTCGATTGCTTCAAGGAATTTCGGAAGATCGAGCGGCTTCGTCAGGTAACCTTGGGCGCCCGCGGCAAGCAGACGCTCGGCTTGTCCTGTCGTCGCATCCGCGCTAATCATCAGGACAGGTATCTCGGCGGTTTCTTTCATCTGTCGCAGTTGCCAAAGCACCTCGTCGCCGGAAAAGTCGGGTAGATAAAGATCGAGCAAAATCAAATCGGGACGCTTCTCGCGCGCGACTTTCAATCCCTCAGTGCCATTCGTTGCCGTAAGAAATTTTATCTTCGAGCGGCGTTCCATGATTCGCTGCAACAACGTCAAATTCGAAATATGATCTTCGATGTAAAGAATGCTGCACTCGCGCGTCGCAGCGTCGCTCTTGATCGGCCGCGCACTGTCGGGACTCCGGGGTTTGGCGGATAAATCTCCCGCCTGCGGAAACTCTACCCAAAACGTACTCCCCTCGCCCACCCGGCTGTCGATGCCGATGGTGCCTCCCATCAAATCCACCAGACGCTGGCAGACCGCGAGGCCGAGTCCGGTACCTTCGATTTTTGTGTCTTCCGCGCTAAGCCGTTCGAACGGCGTGAATATTTTCGCCACGTCCTCCGATCGAATTCCCGGACCGGTGTCGGTAATTTTTATGCGCAGCCGATGGTCTTCCCGTTGCTCGACCTCAACCACCACTGCGCCGCCTTCGCGATTATATTTGATGGCGTTGGAAAGCAGATTCAAAAACACCTGTTGGATGCGTTTTGGGTCGGCGAGAATACTCCAGTCGCCGCTCCCAGCCGCGATCTGAATCTTACGCGTCGCCGCGAGCGGACTAACCAACTCGATTGCCTCCTGCATTATTTCCCCTGCAAGAACAGGCTCAATCGAGACGGCCATTCGTCCCGCTTCGATGCTGGCAATATCGAGCACTTCGTTGATGAGGCCGAGCAAGTGGCGGCCTCCTTTGAGAACTTGCTGAATGCTTTCGACGTGATCTGAATCCGTCAGGTCACCTTCCAACAGTTGACCGAAACCAAGAATGGCATTGAGCGGCGTGCGCAGTTCGTGACTCATGCGCGAAAGAAATTCGCTCTTCGCACGATTCGCGCGGTCGGCTTCTTCTTTGGCTTGTTGGAGCGATGTGTTGACGTTTGCTAACTCGGCGGTGCGCGCTTCGACCAGCGCTTCCAATTCTTCACGCGAACGGCGCAGAATTTCTTCGGCTTCCTTCAGTTCCGTAATGTCATAGCCGATGCCCTGCACGAACGAGGGCTGACCGGTTTCATCGCGGACCACTTTCGCTTCACCGTGAATCCAGACGACGCGTCCATCCTTGGCGAGGAAGCGATAATCGGCCTTGAACGGTTCAGCCCACGAAACTGTGCGGGAGAATTCTTCATTCCAACGTTGCTTGTCCTCAGGATGCAGTCGTTGGTACCAGAGAATAGGATCCTCGATCCATTCGCGCGCCGTGTATCCGAGCATCGTTTCGATATGCGGACTCACGTAAATTTCGCTCAGCCCATTTTCAAACGAAGCCATGAAAGTGACGGCGGGAATTTGTTCGACCAAAGTTTGATAACGCGCCTCGGCTTTGCGAATCCGATCTTCGGTCGAGCCATCAGCGTTGGCGACAGGCGGCGTGGCGGCGAGATCCGGTAGTTCAAAATTCGGCGCAAACGCGCGCGCCAACTCAAGCAGCGCTCCGACTGCTTCCATCCCATCCGGCGCTTCCGGCCGCGACGTTGTTGCGCTTTCGTCCGTCATTTCACCTGCGCACCGAACATTGGCGAATGCCTGGTCTGAATGACTTTGCCATTACCGACATACATGTGAACGCCGCATGGAAGACAAGGATCAAAACTGCGCACCGTCCGCATGATGTCGATACCCTTGAATTTGTCAGGTCCGTTCTCTTCAAAGATCGGTGAATTCGTCACCGCATCTTCGTAGGGACCGGGCGTGCCTAACGAGTCGCGCGGACTCGCGTTCCACGGCGTCGGCGGATACGGATGATAATTCGCGATGCGCTTGTTCCTGATGACAAGATGATGCGAAAGCATTCCGCGCACGGCCTCATGGAATCCGCAACCAATCGCTTCCTCCGGCACTTTGAATTGGCTCCAGACCTTGGTGCGACCGGCGTAGACATCTTTTAACGCCTGTTCCACAAAGTAGAGCGCCGACGCCGCCGCGTATGCTTGAAAGTAGGAACGCGCGCGATCGCGTTCCAAGGTGTTGCTCCATTTCGGAATTTTCCATTCGAACTCGGTCTCGCCGTGATTCGCAGTTTTCGGCAGATTGATTTTCACGCTCTGTCCCGTCGCTTTGACATAGCCAATGTCGACGCTTCCTGCCAGCGCCGTGACCCAAAAGCGCGCGAGCGGACCGCCACCGGTATCGAGCGCGAGATGATCGCCGCTTTTCTTCTCGAACCATCGCGGCGACATGACCCACGTATAATTTTTTGCAAAGTCGCGCTTCTGCGGTTTCGGATTTGTCGTTTGATTCCACGGATGCCGCTGATCGATCTCGTTCCCGAGCGGATCGTGCGTCACGAATTTTTCGTCTGCCTGCCAATCGTCGTAGAACGAACTGCCGAGCAAAATCCGCATTCCCAGATTGATGTCGACCAGGTCGGTTGTGATTAATTTGCCATCGATAACAATTCCGGGCGTGACGTACATCGCGCGTCCCCAATCGCGCATCGTTTCGTAGCGAAAATCGCACACATCGGGATTTTGAAACGAACCCATGCAACCAAGCATCACGCGTCGCCGGCCTACTTCCTCGTAACCTGGCAATGCCTCATAGAAAAAATCGAAAAGGTCGTCGTGCAGCGGCACGCAGCGCTTCAAAAAATCGATGTAACGCAATAGCCTAACGAGATATTCGTTGAAGACCTGGACGCTCGGCACTGTGCCGACGCCGCCGGGATAAAGCGTGGAAGGATGTGCGTGACGTCCTTCCATCAGGCAAAACATTTCGCGCGTGAGCCGGCTCATCTGCAAGGCTTCGAGATAAAACGCGCCCGTGAATGGATTAAGCGCGCGCATGATATCGGCAATCGTGCGAAATCCGTGAGCTGCTGCATGGGGCGCTTCGGTTTTCTCCGCCGTTGCGAAAAGCCCTGGATTCGTTTCGCGCACTAACTGTTCGCAGAAATCCACGCCCACGAGATTGTCCTGAAAAATATTGTGATCGAACATGTACTCGGCGGCCTCGCCGAGATTGATGATCCATTCCGCCAGTCGCGGCGGTCGCACCCCGAACGCCATATTTTGCGCGTAGACACCGCACGTTGCGTGGTTGTCACCGCAAATTCCGCAAATGCGGCTCGTGATCAGATGCGCATCGCGTGGATCCTTTCCGCGCATGAAGACGCTGTAACCGCGAAAAATGGATGACGTGCTGTAGCACTCAACCACGCGCCGCTTTTCAAAATCGATCTTGGTATGAATGCCCAGACTGCCGACGATGCGCGTGACCGGATCCCACGACATTTCGACGATCTTTTCTGAAAACGGAGCCTCAGTTTTTTCCTTCATCTGGCGATCGCATTACGTCGTTGCTGGTCGTCGTCCGGGAGGTTCCTTGTTCACTGACGCCTGCGTAAACGCGCGCAATGCGCGGATCGCGCGCCCGTAAGTTTGGATTGCTTGCGATGAAAGCATCGAGCCTGGTGGCTGATCCATGAACGACATAAACTTGTCCGGAAATCCCGGCATGGTGCAGCCGATACAAATGCCGCCGACATTTGGGCACCCGCCGATGCCGGCCATCCAACCGCGTTTGCCGACATTGCATTGTACGACCGGTCCCCAACAGCCGAGTTTAACAATGCAAGGTTTCGCACCGTACTCTTGGGTGAAATCGCCTTGCTCGTAATAACCACCGCGATCGCAACCTTCGTGCACCGTTTCGGAAAACAGCCACGTTGGTCGCAACGCCGCATCGAGCGGGATCATCGGCGCTTCGCCCGCGGCCTGGCGAAGTAAGTAAAGCAAAACCTCCATGAAATTGTCGGGCTGCACCGGACAACCGGGAATGTTCACAATGGGCAAACCTGCTTTGGATTTCCATTGTTCGCCGAGATAATCGGAGAGCCCCATGCAGCCAGTCGGGTTGCCTTCCATCGCGTGAATTCCGCCGTAGGTGGCGCATGTTCCGGCAGCGACTACGGCCCATGCCTTTGGCGCAAGCCGATCGATCCAATCGCAGGTCTTGATCGGCTGGCCGCTCGCTTTATCTACACCGAACCCCGCCCAGAAACCTTCCGTCTTATTTTTCTCATTCGGAATCGAGCCTTCGATCACGAGCATGAATGGATCGAGGATGCCGTCCGCCGCATCGTGAAAAAATTTCATGAACTCGTCACCATTCTCGCGCGCGAGCACCGGATTGTGAAAATTCACTTTCGGAATTCCGGGGATCACACCGAGAACGATGTCCTCGATGCTCGGTTGCGTGGCCGCAGTCATCGCGATGGTGTCGCCATCGCAACCCAAACCCGCGGTAATCCAAAGAATATCGATTTCCTTAATCGGATCGCTCATGGCCAGTCGTCTTACCGATGCGATTTATGCAGGAGCGAGTTATGGGCCTGCGAGAGAATTTTTCGAAATGCGGCGGATTCCTCTGCATTTGTCGCTCAATGAAAGTTAACGCAACCCGCATGCAATTAAGACGTCATGTTTTCCATTAAGATGCGAAAATCGAGAGGTTGTGGTCCTCGTTAGGTATTATCCGCGCCAAAGTCCTCCTAACTAAGACGCTAAATCGAATCCGGCGCACGGAAGCTGCTGCTTCGGAGCACTCACCCACATCCGGCCGTGCCCTCGGATCTCATCCATCATGCAAAAATTCTGATCGTCGACGACGAACTCACGAACGTGCGCTTGTTGGAAAAAATTCTCGCGCGCGAGGGCTATCTCAACGTCTCGATGACGACCGATCCGCGGCATGTCGTCAACATGTTCGCAGACAATCAGCCCGATTTAGTCCTGCTCGACCTGCACATGCCGCATATCAATGGATTCGAGGTCCTGAGCTCGTTGGCGGAAATTACTTCAGCGAAAACCGTTCTGCCCATAATCGTCCTCACGGCGGACGCGACGAGTGAAGCGCGACGCAAAGCGTTAGCGAACGGTGCAACGGATTTGATCTCCAAGCCTTTCGACAATTTGGAAGTTGTCTTACGAATCAAGAACGTGTTGCGGACGCGATTTCTCCACCTCGAATTGGAGAATCAAAACCAGATTCTGGACGAACGAGTGCAAGAGCGAACCGCTGTTTTGCAAACCATGGTAGCTGAACTTCGCAAAACTCAGCAACAAGTCGTGCAGCAGGAACGTTTGCGCGCACTCGGCATGATGGCGACGGGCATCGCGCACGATTTCAATAATATTCTCTTTCTCATCCTCGCGCACAGCGAGCTGCTTCTGATCGAGACCGAATCCTCCAGCAACGACACGAAAACGGCAAAATATCTGCGCACGATCATTGGTGCGGCGCAAGACGGGGCGAAGATGGTCAATCGTCTGGCGCAATTTCAGCGGCCGCCATCAGAAACGGATTTGCGCCGATCCATTCCATTGGCTCATCTCATCGAGCAGGCCGTCGATCTCACGATGCCGCGATGGAAGGGGCAGGCGATGGCAAACGGAGTCGATATCAACGTCGTCACCGAACTTGGAGAGATTCCCGACATTGTGGGCGATCCGGCGGAAATCCGCGAGCTACTCACGAACATGATCTTTAACGCGGTCGATGCGATGCCCAATGGCGGAACCATCACGTTACGCGTGCGCGCGGCAGATCACGCGGTCGTCCTCGAAGTCGAAGATACCGGAACGGGCATGGCGGAAGAAGTTCGGCAGCGTTGTCTGGAACCATTTTTCACAACGAAAGGCGATCACGGCTCCGGTCTCGGTCTCGCCATGATTTACGGCATCGTTCAACGCCATGGCGGAACGCTGGAAATCACGACGCAGTTAGGAACCGGCACCAAATTTACCATTCGCCTTCCCACTCATCACGGCGCGACAGTTAATGAAGTCGCGAATGTCGAAGACGCTTGTGCGCCACTCGATATTCTTGTCGTCGATAATCAACCGGTGCTTTGCGAAGTACTCGCGGAGTATCTCAAGGGTGACTGGCATCGGGTCACGATCGCGCACGACGGTGGCGAAGCGCTCGAGAAATTTGCCGCGAAAAAATTTGATCTGGTCATTACCGACAAAGCGATGCCGGGAATGAGTGGTAATCAGCTTGCGATCGCCCTGCGCAAACTTCGCGGCGACGTTCCAATCATTCTGCTCACTGGCTTTGCCGAAAGTGGAATTTCTTCGTCCCTAACACCGGAGATCGATGCTGTAATCGGGAAGCCGGTTAACCTAACCACGATTCGACACGCCATCGTTAAAGCGATTGCGGACCGCAAGGAAACATCCGCGTTAGCAGAAAGGGCGGCCCTTCCTTCGACGCCGGATGCATCCATCATTGAGCCGTGGCCAATACCAGCTCCCAAACATTTCGCAGATGGCGTTCCGTCGTGAGAATGTTGCCGAGGCCCAATCGCATCACGCTTCGACCGTGCAGTTTCGTCTGCGTAAGGTAAGCCTTGCCGGAAGCGTTGATCTTTTCGACGACGGCGCTGTTGTCTTTGTCGTCCGAGTCGCGCAATCGAAAACAAACGACGCCCATCACCACCGGCGCGGATAATTCGAAGCGCGCATCTTCCTTCACCCAATCGGCGAATAAGCGGGCGAGTCGCAGATGTTCGCGAATGCGCGCCGCCATGCCGGCGCGGCCGAAAGTTCGCCAGACCATCCACGCTTTGATGGCACGGAAGCGACGGCCGAGCTGCACGCCGTAATCCATGTAGTTGATGTCGGCGCCGGCGGTATCCCCGCGCAAATATTCCGGCACGAGTGTGAAGACGCGGCGCAGACGTTCGATGTCGCGCATATAAAGCACGCTGAAATCGAACGGCACGAAGAGCATTTTGTGCGGATTAATGACTAACGAGTCAGCTTCGCTCCAACCATCCTTCACCCAATCGCATTCCGGCAAAAGCGCGAGCCCGCCGCCGTACGCGGCGTCGATGTGCAGAAATATTTTTCCTTTGCGACAGAGCGCGGCGATTTCGCGCACCGGATCGACGCTCGCGGTCGAAGTTGTTCCCACGCTCGCGACAACCGCAAGCGCCTTGAAGCCTTCTCGCTTATCCAACTCGATTGCTTCCGCCAGAGCAGAAACATCCATGCGAAAATCGGGATCGCTTGCGACGCGGATCACGTTCTTTTCACCAAGGCCAAGCGCGATGGCTGCCTTCTCGACAGAACTGTGCGTCTGATCGGAAGTATAAATCCGTAAACGCCCGACATCGTCTCGACCGGTCAAACCTTCGGCGCGCACGCGATCGGCCGCTTCTTCGCGCGCGACCGCGAGAGCGTGCATGATTGCGACCGAGGCGGTATCGTAAACCACGCCGCCAAACTCGTTAGGCAATCCAAGCCAGTGTCGCAACCAATCGAGCACCAGCGTCTCCAGCTCCGTCGCGGCCGGGGAAGTCCGCCAGGTCATCATGTTCACGTTGAACGCAGCCGAAATCATTTCGGCCAGAATACCCGGCGCCGTGCTCGTAGAGCCGAAGTAGCCCATGAATTGCGGATGGCTCCAATGCACCATGCCGGGAGCGATCACGCGATCGACATCGACGAGGATGCTGTCGATCGATTCTCCTTGCTCCGGCGGCTCTGTTGTTAACTTACCGACGATCGCGCCCGGCTTCTCGTTAGGCGCGACCGCACGCTGTTCGATATTCTCGCGATAATCAGCGATCCAATCCGCGAGCTGATGAAGATGTTCGCGAAACTGCTTGGAAGAAATATCGCCGAGGGTCTCTTGCACGCGTGTCATTCTGGGCAAAGCGAAGAACCTCGCAAGCAATCATGTGCCTACTGAACTGAATCGCGAGATGGCATGCTGCGCTCAGGATGATAACTTTTTCGTCGCCATCCGCGTCCCAATTCGACCGCCTTCAATCCAATCGCGTCCGATGCCTTTGGAAAGTAACCGATCACCAAACGGATAACCTCCGCGCCGTAAGTACCAGTAAAGCGCCCAATAGGTGCTATGGGAGCGTTCGAATATCCAAAAGGGCGCGAACAAAACAGTAGATGCGGGAATATATTTTCTGGCAGCGCCACGAAGGTGACCTGCTAATGCGACGATCATCGCAGCCAGAACAATAATCAGGCAGAACAAACCGAATGCTTTGCTGCCGATGCCAACGAGGGCACACAACCCGACAAATGGCAGACCGAAGAACAACGCGGTCTTCGCGCGCAAGGCAAAATCCTCATAGGCCTGACGCGGACGTTGCTCCAGCCATTTCCGGAAACGTGGCGCACGTTTCTCGATGAAGAAGTCGTTCGCGTAACAAATCCGAGTACGATGTCGCGCGAAATGGCGAAGGATCTCTTCATTATCGAAAAGCACATCCCCGTCGTAATGACCAACGCGCAGCATGGTCGCGCGACGAAATCCGCAGGTCCCGGGATAATCGGCCGTGCGCAGCGTGGCGCGATTGATTAGCATGCGGGCCGATTCCATCCGCGCCCACCAGGGCAAGGGGTATAAATAATTTTGCGGCCTGACCACTTCCCAATCCTCCAGCAAGTTTGATATTCGCTCGATATCATTTGCGGTGTAACGAATATCGTCATCGGCAAGAATGATCTTCTCGTTAGGCGATAACTCCACTCCGGTATGAATGCCGTTGACCTTGTCGTTCAAGTAATTGAAACGGCGATCCACTTTTTCATGGCGCGCATGGCTCGACCAAACTTGGTTATGCAGCTCGAAAACTGGCGCTGGCGAACCGTCGATGACCAGCAAATCGCAGCCCGCACTCGTTAGGCCGCCGAAATATTGGGCGAAGTCGGCAGCTTCTGCGGACGAAAACACGCTCCGACGAATCGGCAGCAAATACGTGCAGCGATTCATGATTTGTAGGGGCCATCTCTGACCGTCGCGTGATTCAGCGGCAAATAAGTGCGACGGTCAGAGACCGCCGCTACAGCGCGGTTAGAACGCGAAACCAAAACTGAAATGGAACGCGCCGAAATCTTCGTCGGGATGCGGATCGGGGTTAACACCGTAATCTAATCGGATCGGACCGATCGGTAGTTTGTAGCGAAGCCCCGTCCCAATGGCATAACGCAGGTCATCGAGGCTGATTTGTTCTGCAGTCGGCCGGAGATTTCCCGCGTCGACAAACAAAACCCCCTGCAATTCGCCATAAATCGGGAAGGTGTATTCGGCATTCAGAACCGTATAGAATTCGCCACCGATCGGATTGCCGCGCCGATCGTGCGGACCAAGAGTGCGCTCGCCGAAACTGCGTACGGTCGTGCTGCCCCCGTTGAAGAAACGTTCGTCGATCGGAATGGCGAGCGCTTCGTCAGCGTTCGAACTTAATGAATGAATGATCCCCATGCGCCCGCCGAATGCGAGCGCGCTCTGTTCGAACCAACTCGCTTTGCTCCTGTTCCCGAACTCGGTCCCGATGTCAGCCGCGGCGGGCGGCGCTTTGGCAAATGAGAGATAATAGCTCGCGCGAAAAGTTGAGCGGATGAAATCGATATCGCTTCCAATCGCACTCGTCGCAAGATCGAAAGTATTATCGAAAATAAAACCGCGCGTCGGGACAAAGGGGCTATCGCGAAAATCGAGCGTATGGGTGAACCCGATCGTGTTCACAAAGTAAGGGCTGCGGCCGATGAGCTCGGGCGGCCGGATATCGTTCGTTGTTATCTCAACGTGACGAACAGCGAAGCTGACACCGGCTTGGTATTTCTTTGTAAATTGTCGGGACAAGTCGAGCCGCGTGCCCAACTCGAACTTCGAGTAACCATCGAAATCGTAAGTTAAAGCGGAAAGGCGGTACTTGAATCGAAAGTCAGTGTCGAAAAGATAGGGATCTTCGAACGCAATTTCGCCTTTGTAACTGCGTTGGGAGACTTCGAGCGATGCCGTGATTGGACGTCCATAACCGAAAAGATCGAGGTCGCGAAATTGGACACCGAAAATTCCACCGACATAAGAGCCGTACCCGACCGATAAACCAAATTCTTTGCTCTTCGCTTCCTCCGCCGTGATATCGAGCCGAAGCAGATTCCCCGGTATCGGAGTCGGCTTGATTTGCAGAAGATTGAACAAACCGCTGCGCATCAATTCGCGAAAGCGTTCATCGAGCACATCCGGGCTGTAGGTTTTCCCGCTCAGCTTGCTAAATCGGCGCGTGACGTAGCTCGGTCGCAATCTCGTTAGGCCACTGACGGTCGTGCCGTCAAACTGATAGAGTGGCCCCGGTTGAATCGAAATCTCGACCGGCACACGCCCATCGTGCGCTAGCACCGCATTGCCCGAACCGTCGACTTTCACATCGTAGTAACCGCGCGCTTTGAAATAGGCCTGAAGCCGGCGCGGAATGTCGGCGACCCGCGCGTCGGTGTAGGGCTTGTTCAGAATATCGAGGAGTTGTCCGAGCAGTGCCTGTTCGCCGAAAATGGTTTGACCGCGAAACGTCGTTTGCCCAAAAAAATACTGGCGGCCTTCGTGGATCGCGATGGTGACATTTACCTGCGTCCCATCCGCAACGTAGTCGTAATGCGGCGGGTCGATCATCGAATCGAGAAACCCTTCCGCAATGTAAAGACGATGAACGAGGTCCACGCCTTCTGCGATGTCGGCCGCGACAAAAGGCAAATTCTTCTGCAGTTTCGAATAACGCTGGCGCGTCGGGCCTACTACGTAATCGAATAACTTCTCAGTCGGCTCGTGGTCGTTACCGATGAAGTTGATTTGCGCCATTGTGGTAAGCGGCCCTTCGTTGATATCGAGCACGAGACGATCGCCCGCCTCGATCGTGTAATGCACATTGACCTTGGCGTAGCCGTGCTTGCGGTAAAAAAGCTCGAGAAAAAACGCCGCATCGTCACCGCGTGCCGCGCTCAAGCCGTAGGTCTCGATCGTCATGATCTGCTCTTTTAATTGCGAACGAAGTTCATTGTCGCTGAACGCCTTTTCGCCGCGCAACTCGATATTCGCCGCATGGCGCGCCACTTTTTCCTGCTCTTTTGCAACGGCCTTCTTCGCCTTGTCCTTCGCAACCTGCTCCGGACGATCGACTGCCCGTTGCGCAAAACTCAACTGCGCGAGCGCTCCGCTGCAGACGATGAGGAAGAGCAACCGGCGCATGTTAACGAAAACGAATGACGTATTTGACCAGACCACGAAAATCGCCGGCGACGCCAAGATCACCGATAAGGACGAAGTTCTGATTAATTTTAAAGCGCGCCGTCGCTGTTTGCTGGCCGGTTCTTGGATCGACCTGACCAATATCTACATCCAAGCGATCGAAAACAGAACTGCTATTCGTCCCCGAACCTTTCTTGAAAACTTTCCGGTAAAGTTGTTGCACGAGCAACATCGCCGCGCGACCGGCGAGCACGCTATTGTTGCCGGTCAATTCCTGACGCGTCGTGCCGGTAGCAAGCAGTGAAATAATTTCCTCCTGCGGAAGCGGCGGCTCGCTCGTGAAAATCGCTTCCGGCGAAAGTGACGTGCCGTAAACGTAAACGTGCACGGTGTAATCTCGGATAACGGAAGTTCCATGCAGATCGATTTTCGGATTGAGCGAATCATCCGGATTAAAATAGAGATAACCGTAAGCAATCTCCAGCCGACTGAAGGGCAAAGTCGCCTCGACATTCTCCAGCCTAACGAGTCCTTGCAATCCCGGGTGTAATCCGGTGCCACCTAGTTTCAGATCAACGATCGCGCCACCGTTGGCGAGGTTTCCTCGGATCAAAAACGCGTCTTTCGTTTTGATCGCAACATCGAATTTCCAATCACGCAGTGGCGGGTCGGGAAAGGAAAATTCGGGACGCGACGCCGGCGGCTCCGGCGCCGGCCGCCCCGGTAATCCGATCGGAATCAAATCGATGTTTTTGAGAAATTGACTGTTCGTTAGGGCGACATTGCCGGTAACCGCCGCGCTTTGGAGCGGTCCGCTCACACGAATGTCTGCGTCGGCCCGCGCCGTGAGCGAATCGTTCCGCGCGACCAGAACGCTAGTAGCTTTGAGCTGCAGATCGATATTCGGCTGCGTCAATTTCGGAAAAGTGATTCGGCCCGAAACCGTGAAAGGGCCACCGGCGAGATCGCCGCCGAAGCGCGCAAAAGAAAGCGTGTCGCGATTGAAATCGAGTCGCGTTTTAAAATCGCGCAATGCCGGCAGCGTGCCATTCGTGAACCGCATGACGTTGATCGTCACATCCCCTGCCCCACTCAAGACTGGATTTGCAATTGTGCCGTCCACGGTCACATCGAGCGCGAGATCGCCATCGATTTCTTCGACTATCGGAACGAACTGCCGTAGAAAATTCACCGAGCTGCGCGGGAGGCGAACCTTCGCCGTAATCGGCGTCGCGTCGTTTAATTTTCCCTCTTCCAGCACGCGAGGGGTATCGAAAGGCATCTTGGCCTGAATTTCGAGCGGCTGGATTTTTGCCTGTTGCAATTTCCCAGCGATGACCAGCTGCTGTTTTTCCACGTGCGCGCCGACATTAAAACTGGCCGGCTCGAGATCGGGGAAATTCTCCGCGCGCAGATCGAGCATTTGCAGATCCAACTGTGCGCGCAAATCGGCCAGCGTCCCTTGCGCGTCCAGTTTCACATTCGTCGATCCCGACACGGGCGCTTTTGCGCCGAAATCTTCGAACAATTTTTTCAAATCGAGATTTTCCGATTGGAATGTCACATTCACTTTTCCATTCCGCGGAAATATCCCGCGCTCAGTCCCAAGATTTTTCCAGATGAATGGGAACGAGAAATATCCGGTGGCGTATTTCGCCTTTCCTTGATCGATTTGAATTTTTGAAATCTCCAACGTTTCGCCGGTCGTCTGCGCGATTGCCTGAAAATCCATTTTATCGCTGCCGAGAAAGATGATCGGGATATTGAGCCCTTCGGGGGAGTAGTTCGCGTCCACGTTCGCCTGTAACGACTGCAGATTTCCGTACCGGCCCTTTTCGAGCGTGAGTTTCAAGACGCCGCTATTTTTGAGAACGGCAGCATCGCCCGCGCCTTCCCAATTTATTTTGAGCGAGCCCGCCAGTTCGTTTTGATTGCCCGCCGTTTTCAACAGCGGCTTGAAGGTGGCGAGGTCTGCCACATCAGCGATCAGCTTTCCGGTATAATGATGCGGCTTTTGCAACGACACCGTACCAGTTGCTTTTACAGAATCCTTGTCGCTCAGCGTCGCGGTAAGATCATTGAGGTAAATCGTGCTGCCGTTCATCGAAGCCTGCGTTGTGAACTGCCTAACGAGCAATTTTTTTGCCGTGACGTTCTGGCCGTAGATTTTGAACTGACCTCTGCCCGCCGCGTTTTTCACCTGTAGCTGGGCGTCACCCTGCAACGCCCCCGCAATCTTGTCGGCCGAATCCGATAGCCAGTAGTCGGACAATTGAGGCACGTTCAAGACGAGGTTGAAATTTGCCGGCTGTCGCAGCAGGTCCGTTCCAGCTGGCGGCAGTTCGTATTTCCCTTCGAGATTCAACTCATTTGCTTTCCGGATAATTGCGATGCGACGAAATGAAATGTCTTTGTCGCTGCCGCTCAGTTCTGCACGCACCGAATCCACGAGATATTGATCGTAATGAACATCGCTGAGTTCCCCGCGAACGGTTGAAGCAAGATTCGTGTAGTACGGTTCGTTTGATTTTCGGGACGGCATCTTTTTCGATGCGTGAATGGTCGCAGACAGTTGTTTTGCCGCAGCTTTGTCGAAGCCAATCTCACTCCCGTTAACCGACAATTTTAGGAAAACGGTTTGGTCTTTGATCTGAATACTTCCATTCGCATCTGCATTACCGGTGATTGGCGGCGAAAGAAAACCGGTAAGCTGTTTCAAATTCGGCGCGTGCATAAGCAACTTCAGATCAGCCGGCGCTCGTCCGAGCTCATCAATCGAGTCAGGTAGTGTCGCGGTCCCCGTCACCTCCACGCGATTGTTTCCCGCGATGATGTGCGCTCGCTCAACCGCGGCGAGCCCGTTCGCCATCGAGATCTTCAGATCGACGGCATCGAGCGCGAGGTCTTTTTGTCGCACATTCACGATGCGCGCCACAATCGATCCGTTCCACGACTTCGGAGTCTTGAGGACGCCGCGCCAATCTGCTTTCAAATTCTCGACATCGCCCGCGATGAAGCCCGCCGGCCGCCCGAAATATTCCGCCAGCTTTCCCAGAGAAACGCGATCAGCGCTGAAATTGACTTCGGTAGCGAGCGACGATTTTTGCTCCCGCAACAATGCCGTGCCCTTGAGATTCCCGCCGACAAGCGATCCGTCGATCATCAGGCCGACCGATCTTGAGCGAATCCGCGACGCATCGACATTGACGACTTGAAACTTGCTTTGCTGATCGAAGACAAGATTTCGTAGAAACAAATTCTTGTTCGTGTAGGAAGTGGTCGCGGAAACATTGCTCCAGGTGTGAAGGTTCGGAATCTGCAATCGATCCAGTTTCAACGCGCCCTCCCGTCGCGGATCCAGGTCAAGGCTCAAATTCCGCAGCAGGAAATCCTGCGGCGGATCATGAATGGTCAGATTGACATTCGAAAGATGGACCTGCTCTGGAAAAAATACCGGCAGCTTGATCTTCTCGTTAGGCTTTGGTGGTTTAGGCAGCGGGGCTTTGCCGGGATCGAGAACGACCGCGACTGATCGGAGTTCCACGTTCTGCAAAAAATCCGGCAGACCATGAAAGACAAACTTCAAAAGGCTGTAATCGGCTCTGACAAAGTCGGCATCAATCGATTCAACGGCGGAAGGGCCTGTCGCGGTCGCGTGCACATTCCGCAGAATCACGCCCCCAAGGACCGAACCCTCGATCTGAAAATCCAGCTTTAGATTTCCCTTTGCCGCAAAATGAATGGCCAGTTTCCGCACGAGAGGGCGAAGGATAGGTCCATGAAAAAGCGCGAGCACGACGAGCAAAGCCGCGCCCGCAATGAGAACATTGCGAATCCAGCTTCTTGATCGGCGCGGCGGCGTTGCATTTTTTCCATCATCGCCCACGAGGGCGCTAATCTATTTCCACGAGGATAAAGAGCAACCGGAAGGTCGGCGCATCGCTGCCGGCTCGAAATTTTTGGCGACCACGACAGGTGGCTCATTCGTTTTCCCGGTGAATGCGAATGAAGGCTACCAGGAGCCCGAAGTTCAGACAGAAGAGCAACCGGTCGCGTTTCGCCCCCGCCGAGGAACCGTTTCCGAGCGAAGCGCAGGCCGCATTCCAAAGACTAGTCACGGATTTTGCCTTTCCATGCGTGGGAGCAAAAGCGGCGCTAAATGCCGGTGCGGTGTCGTACGGCTTTTACGACAAATTAGGTTCCGAGAGATCGACGAAGAATCTCGCGCGCGATCTCGAGCATTTCACCAGGGGACGTACGGGACAGTCGGAGGATCAGCTGGCAACAATGGTCGCTGTATTCCGCGGACCGTTCGATCTGAACGAATGTCAATTTGAAAAGTTGCTTTGGTCGCAGTTGCAAAAGTTGCACGAAGCAGACGCGCCGCGGTTTGCATGGGACGCGCGCGTCAGCGCCGATCCGAATGCGCCTGAATTTTCATTCAGCTTTGCCAGTCAGGCCTATTACGTGATCGGGATGCACGCAAACAGTTCGCGGCAGGCGCGCCAATTTCCCTGGCCGACCCTGGTCTTCAATCCGCACGAACAATTCGAGCGATTACGGACCGACGGAAATTGGGAACGAATGAAACAAACTATTCGCGCGCGCGAAGTGGCCCTGCAGGGCAGCATTAATCCGATGCTGAGCGATTTCGGCGAGACATCGGAAGCGCGGCAATATTCCGGCCGCGCGGTGGAAGAAGATTGGAAGCCGCCATTTGTTTCATCCGGGAAATGTCCTTTCGGCCATTGACCCCCGTTGTCATTCCGAGCGAAGTCGAGGAATCTCTCACTAATAGTAAGAGATGTCCCGGTCTGAGCCGGACTGGCATATCGCTCGACATGACAAGAATTGAAGCGCAAACCGGAACCGCCTTCGAAATGACGAAGGGACAATCGCTGCGGGTTATCGAAATCGAGGGCGAACAGGTCGCCGACCTGATAGCGTTTGCTCGGGCCGACAATTCTGAATCCCTCTCCTCCGGGCGCTCAATCGATTACGCGAACTCGATCTACCTAACGAAAGGAAACATCCTCTATTCCAATCGCAGCCGTCCGATGTTTACGATCATGGACGACGACGTGGGCCGACATGATTTTCTCCTAACGCCGTGCAGTCCGGAAACGTTTCAAATCATTTATGGCGAAAAGGATTATCATCCGAGTTGTTTCGATAACCTGGCGCACCATCTGGAGGATTTCGGTATCGCGCCCGATTCGATTCCGACCACGTTCAACATTTTTATGAATGTCGAAATCGATCCGACCGGCCAGCTGAAAATCTTACCGCCGCGTTCGAAGGCGGGCGATGCGATCGTTTTGCGCGCTGAAATGGATTTGATCGTCGGCTTAACCGCGTGTTCCGCCGAGATGTCGAATAACTATCGTTTCAAACCGATTGGGTATGAAATCCTGTAGCGGCGGGCGTAGACCGCCGCCCCACAAAAACAGATCAACATTGCGCGAGCGTTTATTACGCGTCACCCGTTTGC
>JBBRYI010000025.1:0-18807 GCA_038237805.1 Chthoniobacterales bacterium
ATTGGGGTTAAAGTAAGTCCTGCCATTCGTCTGGTCAGTGTAGATCGCGGCTAGTCCCAGCGGATCCATCAACCCAACCGGATTGTTTCTCACATACCCATATAGATTGATCCCTCCCCGTTCTGCGATGGGATCGCGGCTAAGCCATCTGCCAATAGCCGGATTGTAAGCGCGATACGGAGCTAGATAGAGTCCGCTACGGGCGTGGTAGAAGTGGCCAGTGAAAGCGAAGTCGGGATAAAGGCTGTTTCCCTGGCCCCCCAGCATCTTTATCTGAGCGATGTCGCTCGAGTTAATCAAGCCATTATGGTTGATGTCGTACTTGAATGTCGAACTGGTCACGGCCACTCCTGTGTTGGCCGTCACGAGAGCGATGTCCTCGATCGTGACCGCGCCGCTCTGGTTCACGTCGCCCACGAGCACGCTCATGCTTACCAACACCTTCGCGTTTACGCCCACTACTCCGATGACATTATCCAATTCCAGCGTAATCGTCTGCCGATCCGCCACTCCGCTGAGCGATACCGTCGCCGTGTTGCCGCTGAAAGTGGTGCTGCCCACCGATCCAACACCCGAGGCAACTGTTACGCTGGTTGCCGACAACACGGTCCGGTCAAAGGTTAGAAGGACGCTGTAGCTGCCGCCACTGCGCATCTCAATCCCGGGCGCGCCACTAAGCGGCAGATTTGCGTCGAAGGTTCCCGTGCCTTGGGTCATGCGCGAAGCGGCCAAGGTTAATACCGGCCCGACGCCTGAGGTATCGTTCGCCGGCACCGGCGCGCGGCTAATGCCTCCGTACACGTCGTAATCGAGCGTGTCGAGAATGGTCCCGTTTGCGTTGCTCAGGCTTCGAACACTGCCCAGGTGATCTTTGGAATAATAGAGCTTGTTGTTGGGTGTGACACCGGTAGGTAACTGAACTCCTTCGGGCAGAAAACGCTTGATCACAGTGTTGGAGCTATCTCTTTCCTCAGCGATCGTCATGCCGCTCCAGACAAAGTTACTGGTCTTCTGAACAACACCCGAACCATTTTTCTCAAGCAGCTTCACCCTCCGCCCCAACCCATCATAGGTGAAGTCAGTCCTTCCGGCGGAACTGGGATAGATAATCGTAGTTAGCCGATTAGCTGCATCCCACTGGTAGGTATTAACCCCGTCAGCTGTCAGATTGCCGTTCGCGTCATGGGTATATCCGGTGCTGGTAATCGCATTTACATCGTTGATCGGGTACGTTGCGGTGTTGTCACTAGTTCGATTCCCTGCTGGATCGTAGCCATAAGAGAAAGTCGTCGATGGGTTTCCAGGAGTTGTATTGGTTATCCCGGTCACTTGATCAGCAAAATCGTAGGTCAGATTACTGGTAGTTGCTGGGCTCGTGCTCAGTTGCTTTGTCCAGGTTGGGTAAATTTGGCCTTCGGCATCGTACGTGTAATCGAATTTGCTGACATTGGCGCCACCGGATTTCAGATCCTGGAGGATTTGCAAACGCCGGTCCTGCGAATTACCAAAGTAGGTATAGTTGGCAGTTTGCCCGGTAGGTGACGTGAAAGTCTTCAAACGAGGAGTCACATCGGCCTCGTAGACGCGTGTGAAATGCCCGAGCGGGTTATCTGACGTGCTCAGCCGCCCAAGCGCATCAAATGCCACGCTTGAACTCACTCCGTTGACCGACTGCGCAGTCCTGCGGCCCAGCTCATCATAGCTATACGTGATCACATCATTAACGAGAGGGCCGTCGACGGTTTGCAGTTGGCCAGCACCGAGCGGGGGTGTTGTGGTGATCTGGTAATACGAATAGGTCGTGGTGCCAGTCCCATCCACCATCGTCGCGATGCGATTGTAGATCGGATCATAAGTGAAGTTCACCGTTGGTGTAGCGATCTGCGCATTGGTGTAGCTAATCTGTTTTAAGTTATCATCGTTAAAATACTGGTAGTTCGTCGTCTGATTTCTCGCATCCGTCATTGATTTCAGCCGGCTCGCGGCGCCTATCGTGTTCGGCGCAGTTTGCCCGTCGTAAAGGTAGTTGATCGTGCTGTTATCGTGAAATTTCTTTTGGTAAACCCGGCCTTGTATATCTCTGAAGAACCTCGTTAATTTGTTTCTCGGATCCGTGATACTCTCCAGCGAGCCGCACGAACACCACCCATACAAGGTAGTGCGGTTCGCCGGGTCGGTAATCGAATCCAGCTGCCGGTTCGAATTATAGTGGCGGTGCGTAAGTCGGCCTCGTCGATCGATGCTATCGACCAAGTCGAGGGTCATCCCTCGCGCGGAGTCTGTGTAGCTGAACTGTTGAAGGGTCGCATCCGGATAGGTAATTTGCGTGATCCGGCCCAGGTTATCGTGATCTGTGACGATTGTGTAGTTGTCAGGGCTGTAAGTAACAGTATGCAGTTCGTGTTTACTATCATACGTGAAGCTTGTAACAGCGGAAGTATTGTTAAACGTAGGGCTCGTAATGGAAGTCAAATAACCAATGGGTTTCCCCGCGCTGCCGTCGCCATAACCGTACGTTGTCGTTTCGCCTCGAGCATTTTGCTCGGTCAGAACCTGACCGTAAGCGTTGTAGGCATAGCTGGTTGTCTGGCCCGCCGCGTCCGTCATACTGAGCGGTTCATGCAACGTGTTGTACGTGTTATAGCTCACTGTCTTGTCCGCAACCTGACCGAACGGGTCAGTGCTAACCCCTTGTGGATTCTTTTGGTAAACCGCTAACAAGTCCGTGCTATTCGAGGCATATTGATAGCTCGTAACCCGTCCCACTGGATCAGTAGCTTTGGTTGTTTTGCCAATCGCGTTATACGCATATTGGGACAATTGCGTTGTTCCATCCGCCATCAGACGAGCGATCTGGCTTGGATTGGCGGTTGGTCCGACGTGAAGGTAATCAGGTTGCCCCGCATAGGTATACCAAGCGCGACTCTCCAATGGGCGCTTCTCGCTCGAGACGATACCTGATGGATAACCGTTAGCGTCATAAAGCCAGTGTGTAATCTTGGCTTTAGTGTAATCGTAAACACCATTGAGCGGCGGATAAGTTGCCGTGGTTTTCTTGTCCCAATAAAACGTGTTTGCTTTATCGAGGTCGGCATTCACAATCCCCGCAGCATTTGGAGCGCTGTTTTCCGATGCGCTGATGCCCGCAACTTGATCGCGGTATTCAACCCGCTCGAATCCACCGAGCGGATCCTCAATCTCAACCCAATGGGTCGTCCCCTCCTGACCGTTGGTAAAAGTAGTCGTTCCGTACGGCGTGATGAAGGCGGAAATGCTGTCGTCATCGTTTTCGAAGAACTCTGACACGATACCGACTTCATCGGTAACTCTTGATAATGAACGGTGTGAGTTATTGTTGTACTCAAAAGTAGCGAAACGTCCAAATGGATCAGTCACTTTCGTAATTTTGAGCGGATCGATCGCATCTTGGTAGCTAAGAGTCGTGACCTGACCTACCGCATCGCTAATGGTGATAATCCGGAAGCTGGAATCGTATCCAATGGTAACTGCATTACCCGCAGGATCGATCCATTGTGTCATGAATATCTTCCGGGGATATGAAATGGCCGCGTTGCTAAAATTAAAAACTTGTTTCGAACCATCAGGAAAAACTTTTTCGTAGCTAGTCGCTCCTGTGCGGCTCAAAACGGCATGACTTTGTGGATCGAGTAGAAATGTCTGGCTGGCTGCATTGTAAGTATAAAATTCCGCCCCACCGCCAGGAACGTAAACCGATGTGACCGCTGCTTGAGTGACCGGATCGTCAGTGACGTAAGAGAGCCAGTTAAAAGTCCACTTCGGGCCGAGGTTAGAGTAGCTCAATGGGCCTATTTGTTGGGCATCCCTGTCGCTATGTGTAACAGTAAAGTTTATTGCAGGGCCCCTGGGCGAGGTGTAGCGAACTGGCGTGTCCTCGACGCTCAAGCTTGCGAGCATCGAGTGAACACTATAATGCGCCATCCCGGGGTTATCTCCACAGTCTGGCTCTTTCCTATCATTAGGCTTCGTATTGTGGGGAAGCGTGTAGGGAACGCTATTGACTGGAATGAGAAGACGTGGACCTGGTTGAATGTTTCCATTCCCTCCGTCGTAGCTGTTGGTGATTGTCCCGCTGCAATCAATACTCCACCCAGGCCCACTTCCCGTAGCATGCCAAGTGACATGGTTAGGCGGCTGATCAGGAGCATTTGGAGCATAGAGATTGTTTTGGTTATTTTGATAATCGAGCCATTCGCCCATTGTATAGTCGCCCGCGAAAATATCGTTGCCCCAAAGGGTGGGACCATCAAAGCCCAAACCATCGGTGAAGGTAACGTGATAAACTCCGGATTCTGGGATAGAAAAGTCGCTTGCTGCATAAACCACACCATCAAGACCGTAACTAAAGCAGGGACGGGTTAAAATCGTGCCCCCCAATAAAATGACTAGCGCGCAGCAGAACCTACCGAGGGAACGCTTGATAAATTGATGATTGCGATTTGGACCTTCGTTGATGGGTGGAAGCAAAGACATGACTAATTCCTTTTGTTTGGATTGGGGGCGAAAATGGGTTACACGCTCGGCAAGCAGTCTTGCAATCAAAATCGCATTTTAGAGAAACAAATTATCAGCCGCGCATCGGCTTGCGATTGATTCTTGAAAATTTCCCCGTGCGATGCCAATCAATCCAGGGAGCGATGAATTCCAAGGCGCCGATTACCCCAACCAAAGGGCACTTTGCACAGCACCCCTCCTTGAGAGCTATATGAAAAACGTTTCCGCCTCTCATTCTCTCGATTATAGAAGCGCGTGCTGAATTATATTTGGCTGGCGCTCGTTCTTCTGGCGGTTGCGATCGGCGGCTGGAACGATCGGTTGAAAGATGTGACCGATGGCGCATTCGATGGTGCAAAGACTGCCGTCACCATTGCACTCGGTTTGATTGGCGTGATGGCTTTGTGGCTTGGTGTCATGCGCCTGGCGGAACGCGCCGGACTTGTGCAACGCATCGCGCGTGCGTTGCGCCCGGTCATGCGCCGCCTCTTTCCCGACGTGCCGGCCGATCATCCCGCCATGGGATCAATGCTGATGAACATGGCGGCAAACATGCTTGGCCTCGGCAATGCCGCCACCCCGCTCGGTCTGCGCGCCATGCGCGATCTCGAGACGTTGAATCCGCATCCGGGCGCCGCGACGAATGCGATGTGCACTTTTCTCGCGATCAATACCAGTTCCGTGCAACTGATCCCAACGACCGCCATCGCGATCCTCGTCGCGGCCGGCTCGCATCGGCCGACCGCCATTGTTGGCACGGCGTTACTAGCGACCCTGTGCGCTGCCAGTGTCGCGATTATTTCCGTGAAGCTACTCGAAAAATTGCCGTGGTTTCAGGTGCGGAAGAACGAATCGGGGGAGAAAGCGGAAACAGAAACAGTTGCGCTGGCACTCGCAGAAGAAATCTCGTTAGGCGAAAAAAAGCCGGTTCCACTTTGGCGATCGATGATCCTGGTCGTGCTGGTGGTGTTCTTCGCGGTTCTTTTTCTAAGGATGGTATTCCCGCAATTATTCAATCTCCCGGCAGACGCGGCCAGCGCGAACCAGAATGCGTTTGTGCGCTGCGTGAATGCACTCTCCATCCTGGCGATTCCTTTTCTTTTGAGCTTTTTCCCGCTCTACGCCGCAGTTCGCGGCATCAAGGTCTACGACGAATTCGTGGAGGGTGCGAAGGAAGGCTTTGGCGTCATTTTGAAGATCATCCCGTTCCTCGTCACGATGTTGGTTGCAATCAACATGTTCAAGGGTGCCGGTGGAATCGATATGCTCACGCGAGCGCTCGCACCCATACTCGGGCCATTGCAATTCCCACCCGATCTCCTGCCCATCGCTTTGATGCGACCGCTAAGCGGCGGCGCAACCCTGGCATTGTTTACCGATGTCGTGCATCGCCTCGGTCCGGATAATATTGTCAGTTTGATGGCGGCAACGGTTTACGGCAGCACGGAGACGACGTTTTATGTCGCCGCCGTTTATTTTGGTTCAGTCGGCATCAAGCAAACGCGACATGCCATCCCGGCGGGATTGCTCGCCGATGCGACTGGTGTGATTGCATCGGTGATCATTTGCCGCGCCGTCTTATGACCAATTCGAATGCCGGGACTAACGAACAATTTGGAAAATTTTTCCCTCGCCAGCTGGCAACTTGCTTTTCTATGGTCTCGTTTTCGATTTCATGATTGAACGTGACTACTTAATTGTCGGGGCCGGCATCGGTGCGGCCAGCGCTTGTGAAGGGCTTCGTCGCCACGACAAACGCGGCTCGGCCACAATGGTGAGCGCAGAGACTTTCCAGCCTTATAAACGCTGGATGTTGTCCAAGACATTTCTGCGCGAGAAACAAGCGCCGCTCAAGAAACTGCCGCTCCACGACGAGAAATGGTACGACGCGCACAAGATCGAGTTGCGCTCGGGCACATTAGTGACGCAGTTCAATATCGACCGGCGTCTTGCGGTCTTAAGCAACGGCGAAACCATCGAGTTCAATAAAGCCTGTCTCGCCATGGGAAGCCGAGCTGTCCGTCCGCCAGTCGCCGGCGTGGGATTGGGCAACGTTATTTATTTGCGCACGATTCGTGACGGGCTCGCGCTGCGCGAGATGGCAGGACTGGAAAAAACTGTTGTCGTCGTGGGCGGCGGATTACTGGCGTGTGAAACGGCGGCCAGTTTGCGGCAGATGAAAGTCAAAGTCACAATCATGCATCGACATCCATATTTGCTGAATCGCTACCTCGATCCGGAAACCGGCGCATGGGTTACCGGTTATTTTACCAAGCACGGCGTTACGTTGCTCATGGGCGAGAGTTTGAATGGATTCGAGGGCAAGACGGTCTTGCGCAATATCCAAACCAAAAGCGGAAATCGCGTCGCCGCGGGTGTCGCGGTGGTGGCTTGCGGCGCAGAACCAAATCTCGATCTCGTGCGCAATACGCCCCTCTCCGGTCCACACGGTTCGCCCGTGACCGATTATCTCGAAACGGAAGAGAAAGGGATTTATGCCATCGGCGACCTCGCGTTTTATCCCGACCGTTTGATGGGCGGAATGCGGCGTCAAACGCACTGGGAAAACGCACGCGAACAAGGCCTGGTCGCGGGCGCGAACATGACGGGAAAAAAACGCATTCGTTACGAGCGGATCCCCTATTTCTGGACCGAATTCTTTGACGTAAAACTTGATTTCGTTGGCGATTTTTCGATCGCACCGACGCGCGTGGACCTGCGTGGCGCTTATGCGAAAAAGAAATTTATTGCGCGCTACTACCTGGGCGACAAGCTTCGTGCGGTGTTGCTCTGCAATGAAAGCCAGCGCGATGCAGACTCGGCGAAGACGCAATTGCGCACAGCGCTCGGAAAATAATCTGGCTGCACGCTCAGTCGCTACCTGGAATCTGCAGTTCGCGGTTGCGGACGTGAACTAATTTCCAATCCCACGGTTTGGCGGATTGCCGACGCCATTGCAGTTCAAAAGGGGTGGTCAACGAATTGATGCGCTGTTTGATCTCCGCTAACACTTCGCTGTCGTCGCCTTCGATTTCGATTCTTGCGATCCATAATCCGCTCGGGCCTTCGACCGAAATATTCGGAGCGATAGGGTGAACTCGCATGTTGCGCGTAAACTGCAGCACTTCACGCATGCGCTCGAGCAATCGCTCCCGATTGTCGCCCCAATCGTCACCATAGTCGGGCGCAATTGCGTTTTGGATGGCGTTCCAATCGTGGCCTTCGATCTCTCGAATGAAATGGTCGGCGTGAAGTTGCACTTGATGATCCGGGCGCCAGAGCCAGATCAGATAAATTCCAAGCCCGACGGCGAGGATCGCTCCGCCCGCAAATCCCTCGCGAAAGGTAAGACTCACTAATGAAGATAAACCGCTTCGAGTTGAATCCAATTTCCCAGATGCAGCAGACCGAACTAAGGGGCAAATTTGAACGGCACGAAGCGTGCTGATTTTAAGGCACCTTCCGATGTTATGCTGACGCTGGTTTCTTTTATTGTCACGCTCCTGGCCGTGCTGGGCTGCATTTGGTGGGCGTCCATGAACGATCGAGACGAAACATAAACCTGCTCCAGGTATGTTAAATAACGAAGATCTTAAGTGGCTGGCCGCCAGTTCGACCGAGCTCAACGCCCTGCTCCAGCAAATCGCGCGTTATTCCGATCTCGCCCGGCAACATAAGGGCGAATACAACTACATCAGCATTCTCGGAGAACGGGTCGAGCTCGCCGCCAAATCCGCGCAGTCGATCTTCGATCGCGTCACCTCAAAAATCCTCGAGGGCACAACGGGAAAAATGGCGTTGAGCGCCCCACGCACGCCTGCGTTTAGCATCGTTCGCTCCGCGATCGAATCCGCATCAGTTTTAGCCGCGAACAAAAAGGAACCCGTCATCGCTCTTCCTCAAACGCCGTCCAAACTACCGGAACAAAAAAAAGCGATCAACAGCACGAAGGCTGCGGCAAAGCACGAAATCAAGAATCCGCAGGGAAATCGCGAGCTCATCTTGATCGTAGATGATGAGACGCAAGTGGCGGAACTCGCTGCAGAAATGCTGGCCGAAGAGGGCTACAAAGTCATCGTCGCGCACGATGGGTTTGAAGCTCTGAGGATTTATCAGCAGATGGGCGAGCAGATCGGACTCGTTATTCTTGACTTTTTCCTTCCCGTTATGGACGGCGACGCGGTCTTCGACGAACTATGCAGCCTTAATCCCGAGATCGCCGTAGTCTTGAGCAGCGGTTTCGCTGAACAGAGCAAGCTCGGCAACATGCTCGCACAAGGTTTGCGAGGATTTATTCCAAAACCATATTCGCGGGCCAAATTGCTCGAGCAGGTTCGATCCACTCTCGACGTCACGCGCCAGCCGGTGCGATAGGAAATGGCCGCGCTGTCTCTCCAAGGGACGGAAGAATCCTACCCGGTGGCACTAATTTAGCTTCAGCATTGCGGGACGCTCATGGCTCGCATTGACGCTTTCTTCAAATTAATGGCCGAGCAAAAAGCCTCGGACCTGCACTTGGCGACAAACAATCCGCCCATGCTTCGCATTAACGGCGAGCTTGTGCGGGTCGACTATCCGCCCTTGGAAAACGACGACCTCAAGGCGATGGTTTACGAAATTGCGCCGGAAGGAAAAATCAAGGTTTTCGAAGAAACCTCGGATATCGATTTCGGTTACGAGGTTCCCGATCAGGCCCGTTATCGCGCAAATTTCTTCCAGCAAAAATACGGCATCTCCGCCGTCTTTCGTTTGATTCCATCGAAAATCTCGACGGTCGAAGACCTGAACCTTCCGCCAGTTCTCAAAAAGTTTCCGATGTTGAAGAAAGGTCTCATCCTGGTGACGGGACCGACCGGTTCGGGCAAGTCCACCACTCTGGCGGCGATGATGGATTACGCCAACCTGCAACGGCACGATCACATCATCACCGTGGAAGACCCGATTGAGTTCGTGCATCGGAGTCAGAATTGCCTTGTGCAACATCGCGAGGTGGGCGTGCACACGCGATCGTTTGCCACCGCATTGCGCGGCGCGTTGCGTGAAGACCCCGATATCTTGCTCGTCGGTGAAATGCGCGATCTGGAAACGATTGAGCTCGCACTCACTGCCGCCGCGACAGGCCATTTGGTTTTTGGAACACTACACACTTCGAGCGCGGCAAAAGCGGTCGATCGCATTATCGATATCTTTCCAAGCAGCCAGCAAAATCAGATTCGCGCGACACTCGCCGAATCGTTGAAGGGCGTGATCGCGCAAAACCTCTTTAAGCGCATCGACAAACCAGGTCGTGTTGCGGCGCTGGAGATTCTCGTCGTGGACATGGCGATCGCGAACCTCGTGCGCGAAGCGAAAACGCACCAAATCCCGGGCATGATTCAAGTCGGCAAGAAAAAGGGCAATCAACCGCTGGACGACGCGATCATGGATCACCTGCGCCACACGCGCATCTCGCCCGAGGAAGCTTACGACAAGGCGATCGACAAGAAAAAATTCCGGCCCTTCCTGAAGGAGCCGCCTTCCGATCTCTCGGAAGAATAGGAGCGCTGCATGAGAATTCCCGATCTCGACAAAATCTTGTCAGCGATGCTGCAAACCTACGAAGGAATTTCCGATCTCAATTTTTCCGTCGGCCATCCGTTGCAGGTAGAAGATTTCGGCGAACTCAAACCTGTCTTCGTCGATCCTCCAATCGACGCCCTCACGCCTTATCAAACGGAACAGATTGCGCTCACGCTGATGCAGGGGAATCGCCGCTTGATCTACGATTTTCTTACCGGCGGGTCGTGTGATTCCAGTTACTCGTTAAACGACGAAGCGCGCTTCCGTGTAAATATTTTTCGGCAGCAGGGCCATTTTTCCATAGTGATGCGCAAACTCGAAGGCAGCGTTCCGACCTTCCAGAGTTTGAGTCTCCCTCCGATTTTCGAGGAAGTAGCGAAGGAGAAAACCGGGCTGGTTCTCGTCACGGGCGCCACGGGCAGCGGTAAGACGACGACACTCGCAGCCATTCTGAACCAAATTAACGAAACGCAACCCGTCCACGTCGTGACACTCGAAGATCCGATCGAGTTTGTGCATCCCACGCGCAAAGCGACCTTTAATCAGCGCGAACTGGGGCACGATTTTAATAATTATCCCAACGGCTTGCGCGCGGCCCTGCGCCAGGCGCCGAAGGTCATTCTCGTAGGCGAAATGCGCGATCGCGCTACAGTGGAAGTTGCGCTCATGGCAGCCGAGACCGGACATCTGGTCTTGAGCACGCTGCACACCGTCGATGCCGGGCAATCCATCAACCGTATCCTCGGTCTCTTCTCGTTAGGCGAAGAACAGCAACTTCGCACCCGGCTTTCCGACACCTTGCGCTTCATCATCAGTCAGCGCCTCGCCCCCAGAGTTGGCGGCGGGCGTCAATTGATCGCCGAGATCATGGGCAACAATTTGCGCACCAAAGAAACAGTCGCGCTCGGCGAAGGCGAGCATCGCAGTTTCTACGAAATCATCGAAGCGAGCTCACCCTTCGGCTGGATGACGTTCGATCAATCGATCCTGAGCGCTTACGAACAAGATCTCATCACCGAAGAAACCGCGCGCCTCTTCGCCTCGCGCAAAGGCAGAATCTCGCGCGGAATCGATCTCATTCAGAAAGCGCGCGGCGTCGACAGCGACCTCGATTCCGGCTTGCGCCTCGACGTTCCAACCAACGCATTCCGCTAGGAATTACCATGGAATCGGACCACGAAAGTACGTTTTTTGATCTTGGCGATAACACGGCGCTCGTCTGCGTCGATCATCAGCAATACCAGAAACTCGTCGTCCCTCAGTTGATCGACATTAACTACAAAGTGCACCTCGGTCTTTACGAAGAGGACGTGCTCCTGAAACTAAAGACCTACGCCTACAACGTCGTCATCATTTACGAGAACTTCAAAGGCTCGAATCTGCAGACGAACCCGCTCCTGCGCGAAATGGTTTACAAAGCCGGCCATGTTCGACGCGAACATTTTGTCGTCCTCCTCAGTCATCGCTTCGCCACTAATGACGCGATGAGCGCGTTCGTCCACAGTGTCGATCAAATCATCAACATCGCGGATCTGACGAACTTAAAACCGGTCTTGCGCCGCGGCGTCGCGCAATTCCGCGAAATGTACAATCCGTTTCAGGAAACACTGAAAGCTGTTCAGACCGTTTGATTCAAACGCTGGGCGCCACGCCAGCGGCCGACCCAGGTGGCCCAGCCGTAAAAGCCAAGTGTCTCCAATTGGCCAGCCTCCACCAGGGCGTGAACTTGCGGCCTGACGATTACATCCTTGCTCCCCGGCGCGGGGCAATAGTAGTCGTCGATCACGACCCAGCAATTTTCCGACAAGAGCGAGCCGTAGAGATCGAGGTTCCCTTTGATGTCGCCATCGGAGTCGATGATCAAGAGATCAACGCTGCCCGGCTGAAGCGTGTCTCTTACCGCCGCGACAATTCCCTTGTCCCGCGAAAAGCCTTCCATCAATGTGATGCGATCCGATACGCCGAGCTTCGCCAAATTCCTTTTCAAATCTTTAAGAATATTTTTTGTCGGCAACCGGGGATGCTCGCACGCTCCTCCAGGCTCGATGCTGACGATGTGCCGGCGTTTTCCGGAATCGCGCACGCCCCACGCGGCCGCGATCGTTCCTCCGCCCAGGTACGAACCGATTTCAAGAATCGATCCCGTCGTAGTTTTGGCGAAGTAATAAAGCAAGACCAGCACGTCGATATGCAGCATCGAATGCTTGTGGCGAATTTTCTCCAGCTCGCGGGCGATCGGCTCGCGTCGATATTGCAGCACGGTCTCCATGAGCTGCAGACAAATTTGATACGAATTGTTCATGAAACCTGTTGAGTCCAATTCCGCACGCGTAATAGTGATGAGCAACTTTTCTTATGAAGCTCGTTGAGTGGGTGCGGTTCAGTTGGGATTTCGCCGATTTGCCTGCGATGGAGTTGGAACTGCCGCAGCATTACCGGATCAAACCGGTGACGACAGAGGACGAAAAGCCCTTGCGCCAGGTAATTTCAAGATGCTTTTGTCTCGATCCAGTCTGGAGTCCCGCGTTGCACGAAACGTTGCAGATGATTGAGTCCTGGCTCGGCCGTGCCTTGCAATCCGATCGTCACATTTGCCTCGCCCTGCGTCACGGCGCGCGCATCATCGGCGCTTCGGTCTTGTCGCTCGATCCGGAAAGCGACAATCACCTGTCACCCGGGCCGTGCATTTCCATGGAATATCGCAACCGTGGGTTCGGTTCACTCTTACTCGAACATTCCTTTAACACGCTGCATCAAGCCGGTCTGGCTCGTGCGTTCGCTCTCACGCGCGGAAATACATCGGTCGCGCGATTTTTATATCCGAAGTTTCACGGCGTTTCCGCACCGATCGATCGCATGCCGTTGCTCGCGGCCTGATTTCTAACCTTTCGTATTCGCCGGATATTCCGGCGGAGCGTAGACGTTGAATGTTACGGCCAGTTCATCGGACCGATTCGTGAACCGATGTTTCACGCCCGCGGGGATCAGAAGCACATCACCCTTTTTTAACGTCGCTTTCTCATCACCGATCTCTCCCTCGAGCTCGCCTTCAAGAAGGAGGAGCACCTGATCGCTATTCTTGTGTCCCTCTTTCGCCCCAGACGATTTTCCCGATTCGAGAGTCATTATTGCCGTTTGGCTTTTGTCACTCGTTTGCAAAACCTCGAACCATTCCGTCGCGTCGTTGATGTTTGCTAATTCCATATCAACTCACGTCGCGCGCATACCAATCCACCTTGCGCGTCACATACATCACGAGCGCAAGGACGATGAAGAGCGCGATCGCACCCATGAGCAATGCGTAATCTTGCTGGCGTAGCGTGATGTAAAGGAAAGTGTAAACCCCCGCCAGACCCCCGCCGACCATCAACGTGCGCATCCCACCGCCGAGAAAGAATCGGCAATACCAGGTGATCAACGCGGTCGATGCAACCGCCGCAATCAAATACGCCCAACTGAATCCGATGAATTCGGAGACCGACAACAACAACAAATAAAATATGCAAAGCGCCGCGCCCACCATCAGATATTGGAATGGATGAATCTTTTGCCGCGCTGTCACTTCGAAGAGGAAAAACGTCGTGAAAACAAGCACGAGAAACAGCACGCCGTATTTGATCGACCGTTCGACGAAGCGATATGCGTCGAGGATCGACAAAAATTGCGTGCCAAAAAATGAATTCGAAACGGTCGTGGTGTTGAAACGTTCGTTTCCTGTTTTCGCTGTCCACTGCTGCGGATAATCGCGGCCGTAATACGAAATTTTCCATTTCGCGTCGAATCCGTCGGGACGCACCGATCGCTCCGCTGGCAGGAATGCGCCGCGAAACCCCGGATCGGCCCAATTCGATTTCAACGTCGCCTCGTTTTGCACACCAAAAGGCGCGAAGAAAATTCCGCCGCTCCCATTGAAATCGAGGGCAATGGAATACTCCAATTCAGTCGCGATCGATTGATCATCGACTAACAAAGCGGTCGCGCCCGTGGTGTATCCCGGGATTTGCGATCCCGGAAGGAGTGGTCGCTTCATTCCACCCCAATTGACCACGATCGATTCACGCGTGCCGCGCAAATCGTTCACCGCAATCGTCACGACTGCGTCCTTCCATTGCACATCCTTGAGATCGATCTTGAGCGCGCCGAAATCAGGCGGTGCAAATTTTCCCGTCAACTTCACCTGCGCACGAAAAACCGCCGCGTCGTAAATCCCGCGGTGCAGTGTTTGCGTCTGCACATCGCCGGCGATGTTCAACGTTGCGGGAAGAAAAAAGGCATTCGCGAGTCCGACCTCCTCCACCTCGCGGCGTTCCATCTTGTCGCCACCAAGAGGAATCTCCTTTCATCGTTCTGAATTTGTATTGGTATGGAATCCCGAGCACCGGTCCGATCACGTTCTGCTCTTTGCCCCACGACGCCGTAATATCGGCCACCGCTTCATTACGCCGCGACAATCGATCGCTCAGGACGCCGGTGATCATTTCCAGCGGAATCAACAACACCAACACGAGCGCGCCTACCCCGATGAGCTTGATGATCGTGCTGTGCTTTCGCGTAAACGAGGGTTGCGACTTTGCTAAGGGAGGCGGTGCTTGCGTATCGGCCACGCGCCGAAACTGGTGTATTCAAAATCTTCGCGCAATAAAACTTTGAACCGAAAGTTCGTGATTAACGCAGCCGCGGATCAAGTGCGAAGCTGCCAGAATCCTTGATCTTGATCTTCGCAAAATCCCGATGCTTCGGATTTAGAAGAAACGTTTGTTCGAAAGGAACGACAATACTTGGGAGAGCAAGCACAGCCGAACGCTCGGACCGAACCCATTCGTCTCCGATACTTTTTGAAATCGGTCCAGGCGGCTGCGCATTCCAACCCTTCGGCAATTTCTTCGGATCCAAACTTGTCATCAATGACGCGTCCCAGGTAACACGAAACGCGCGAAATTTTTCGCGGATCATAACCGGTTGTGTGTGGACGAGGATTTCCAGCGCGGCGAGTGCGAGATTTTCGCTGCAATACACCACGCGCACGCCAGCCGAATTCCATCGGCCTTCAAAGATGCGCGCTCCTTCGCCGGAAAAAGCGGTCTTTGCGTGTTTCTCTTTGACGATGCGCCAGCCGACAACTGCCGCCATCAGGAGTAAACGCCGTACTCTATACGGCCTAACAAATTCTCTACCTCGCGTGCACCGATCTCCGTCTTCGCGAATTCCAGCGGCACGGCGTTTCCCAATCCAGCTTGTTTTTGGGTCAACCACTCGCGCGCATTACTCGCGTCGCCAAAAACGTCTTCCGCTTTTTTTAGCAAACGTTGATAGCGCACCAGGCGCTCAGACTCTCCTTTGTCGATTTTCCCCTGGTTTTTCCGCCGGTGCAGCGTCGCGCGCGACATGCCAAGCACTCCCGCCAATGTTTCCATCGGAATAGCCAGCGCCTTTTGCAAATTTTGCACTGCGCGAAAACTCAATCCCGCTTCGATGCGACCGATCTGCGCATGAATGCCCGCCACTGATTGATTTTGTCTTAGTGCAGCCGTTGTCATATACTTATCACTTGAGACAGCTTACTGTGTCATGTGAGAAAGAAAAGTGCTATTTTGTGATTACATCCACAGATGACACAGATTTTTCACAAGCGTTCGCCACGAGCACGTTACGAATTAATCTGCCTAACGCGTTGCAGATCGTCGTCGGCGCCGCCGTGCCCGTAGGCCTCACCTCCGATTCGCCCGACTGAGGTCTTTTCTTTTGCCACCCGTTTACCCGCGCGGCAGAATCAGTCCGCCCCGGCAAGTAACGGCGTGGTCACATAGCGCTCCGCGGAATCTGCCAGAATAACGACAATCATTTTCCCGGCGTTGCTTTCTCGTGCGGCGATCAAGAGCGCGGCATGGAGCGCTGCGCCAGATGAAGCACCCGCCATGATTCCCTCTTCGCGCGCCAATCGCCGTGCACACGAAAATGCGTCTTTATCGGAAACCGTGATAATCTCATCGAGAATCGATCGGTTCAGGATCTGCGGGATGAACCCGACACCAATGCCGGGAATTTGATGATTGCCGGGCGGTTTACCTGAAAGAACGGCCGCGTTGCTCGGCTCGACCGCGACCACCTGGACTTTCGGTTTGCGCTCCTTCAGCACTTCGCCAACTCCGGTAATAGTTCCACCCGTTCCAACAGCAGAAACGAAAACATCCACCTCGCCGTCCGTGTCGTTCCAAATCTCAACCGCAGTCGTTCGTCGATGCGTTTCGGTATTTGTTGGATTCTTGAATTGATCGAGCATGAGCGTGTCTGGCAACGAAGCGACAATTTCTTCCGCGCGTCTGACCGCATCGGTCATGAGAATTCCGGGTGTAAGCACAACCTCTGCGCCGAGGTGGCGCAACAACGCCACACGTTCACGCGACATCGTCTCCGGCATCGTCAGGATTAGCCGATAACCGCGGATCGCAGCGACAAAGGCCAGACCAATTCCGGTATTCCCGCCCGTCGGCTCGACGATCGTCATGCCGCGACGCAACGTTCCATTAGCTTCCGCTTCGTCGATCAACGCCACACCGACGCGATCCTTCACGCTCCCGCACGGATTGCGCATCTCCAGCTTAGCGACCACGCGGCCGGGTAACTCCCGCGCCACGCGCGGGAGTTCGACCATTGGTGTACGTCCGACGGTCTCCGTGATATCGCCAAAAATCATTTCGCGTTGGTTAGGCGTTGCGAAATTGTGTTTCGAATTTTCCCGGGAAGAAATGGCCGGAGACGATTCGGACCATTACTTCCTGAAAACCCCAACACGGCAGGCAATAACGCCAAAGAAAATAGACAAACCGACTTGTAAACTCTCCGCGCTCCACTCGAAAGGTCCGCAGCCCGGCTAACGTAACGGCGGCGACGCTGGTCGATACAAGGCCAAACAACATTATACGTTCAACTCTCGATAGCATTTTGCTAAATCGCAACGCTGGTCGGTTGCGAAAACAACCGCGATATTTCGTTCATTTCCGAGCCGAGTTGTTCTCCGATTGGATTGAGGTAACGCGCCAGTTCTTCGGAAACCTTTCCGTATCCCTGTAACGAAGCGCCATTGAGTTCGATCAACATCTCCCAAAGCAGAGCTGATTGGCCCAGAATCGATTGAGATGTCGCAATGACAGCCGCCTCCAACTGCAGGTCAGCGCGCATGCGCGTCACCAGTTGGCGAATCTTTGCAATTTTATTTCGCAGTTCATTCCTCTGCGTTGCGGAAAATGTATCTCTCTCACAGTACTTCACTCCAGATCGCACCTGCCCGTTGGTCCAGTCATCCCATTGACAGAGTGTCTTATCCACGAGCTGCAGCGTGATCGAGACGCTGCGACGATGATTCTCACTCAATTCGATCGGATACGGACGTTCATCTCGAGGCAGCAACGGAATCATTTGGATTGCAGACCGAGAATGATCGAACCGATCAGCACAAGGCTACCGCCGATCCAGTGCTGCCAGGTCAGGCGCTCCTTTAGGAACAGCACCGCGAAAACGATCGCGAAGAGAACGCTGAGCTTGTCAATGGGAGCAACCCGCGATGCTTCTCCAAGCTGCAACGCGCGAAAATAGCAAACCCATGACAGACCTGTGGCCAGTCCGGACAACACAAGGAACAGCCAATTGCGGCTCGTTAGGGCAAAAATGTTGCCTCCGGACTGGATCGTGAAAAACAACAGCCAAGTGAAAAGGAGGACGACGCTGGTACGGATGGCGGTGGCGAGCGTAGAATCGACTCCTGCGACGCCAATCTTTGCAAGAACAGCCGTCAACCCCGCAAAGAATCCCGAAAGAAGCGCCCAACGAAACCAGTTCATGTGTCTTCGACCGAAAGTGTGCCAAGGCGCCGCCGATATAAACGTCCCCACGCGTGCATCGCGTCTTTGGTTGGTTGAAAAAATTTCTGCGCAAGGAGCGTCGGCACAAATGCACTCAGAATGACGACGGTTACGAGGATCGTGTATTGCCGCTGATCGATGATCTTATTTTGGAATCCGAACAGCGCCGAGATTGTGCCGAAGGTAAGGCCGGTTGCCATGAGAAGCGTCGTGTAGGCAGCCTGGCGTTGATTCATGTAGTGCATCCGTGCCAGCGGCCAGACGCCGACAATTTTCGTCACCATTTTCAACAGAAGAAGGCCCGCGATAATTGCGAGCGCAGGCCAGACGGCGGGCAGCGAAACATAAAGTCCGGCTTTGATGAAGTAGAAGGGCGTGAAGATCGCGAACGCGATGGTGCGCATTCGATGAACGAGAGTTTTGTCGCGCAGAAAAACGCCCGCCACGACTAAGCCCACGAGATATGCCGGAAGGACCGCTTCGCTTTTCGCCGTGGTCGCGAGGCCGCCAAGAAAAAACAAGATGAAGAAGATGAATTTCACTTCGGGTTCGCTCACGCGTGTTGCGCCTAACTTGTCGATGATTCCTTTCGTCCATGCCGGCATGAACCACAGCACGACGCACATGATGACGACGAAGACGAGCAGCCAGATGTTGAAGTTCGCGAACAATCCACCGAGGGCGAGCACGGTTCCGAAGTCCGTGATGAAACACGCGGCCAGAATCATTTTTCCCATCGCGGTGTCGCTGAATCCCCCTTCGATCATCACCGCGTAAACGACTGCAACCGATGTTGTGGAAAGCGCGATGCCCGCGATCTGTGCTTGGTGCAGTGGCCAGCCGAGAACGAATTGCG
>JBBRYI010000026.1:0-5065 GCA_038237805.1 Chthoniobacterales bacterium
AAATGCACCGCGTTGGAATCGAACCAACAACCCAGTGATTAAGAGTCACTTGCTCTGCCAATTGAGCTAGCGGTGCAAACTGTTTTTCCCCAGGTAAATGCTGTTGACACGTGTCCGTTCGTGCTGCCAAAATCGGTAGCAGAATCGGTAGCATAAAATGACACGTTTTGGCAGGGTTTGCCCATGAGGAGTCGGAAATTACTTGTACCTGTTCGTTGCACAACGCGGAAATTTTATCTGCACCCTCCCCCGCGCGGGCGAAACGATTGGCACGTTCGATTCACGCCGCCGCCAATCAATGGTGGAAGACGAATTGTTTTTCGGAGCACCGGTACAAAGGAAGTTGCGGCGGCAAAGCGGATCGCAGCGCAGATTATTGAATCTTTCTGGAACGATGCTGGCCGCGGCGCGGAGCCGCTCAAACTGCGCAATGACAGCGCAACGATCGGCCAGGTAATCGAGACGTATGAACAGACTGCTGTTCAGCGACCGGCGACGATTCGGGGAAACGCGCGTGCGTTACGTTTTATTATAAAGAGTGTCCATAACGGCGATCCTGACCAAAAACCGGCGACTCTTCTCACTGCCAGTTTGATTCGTGAGTTCGAGAAACGGCGACTTGAGCGCGCTGAGCGCCGAGCAACCGCCGTCAATCGTGCGACGGTCATCCAACGCACTCGCAGTTCGACTGCGAGTTATGCGCGTCAGGCGCGCTCCATCGTGGCCATTCGCAAAATGCGGTTTTACGAAAACTTGAAATTGCCGGATTTAGCGCCGTTTCGAGGCGAATCGGTTGAAGCACCTCAGCGATCGCTTCCACGTCCATTGGACATGAAGGCGCTGGCTGCAATGGAGAAAGAAGTACCCAACCTCGCGGAGAAAGATCCGGCAACGTACGTTGCGCATCTTCTTTTTTCACGGGTCGGCCTTCGGAATATCGAAATTCTACATGCCCGATCGCATTGGATTAGCGGTGGGAGCATTGGAATCGTTAACCGGCCGGAGGAAAACTTCTTTCCGAAAGGGTGTGAAGGCTGGGTGCCGATCGCTCCGGATGTGCTTGCCGAAATCAGGCGCTTCGAAGCGCGGACAAGCGATGGATACCTCATCCCTGGTCGGAATCAGACCGAGAGGCACCAAGCCGTTTATCGACGGCACTCGAAGTGGATCAGCCAATGGATCAAGGACCGCGTGAAAACGAGTTATGAGCTTCGTCGGTACGCCGGCTCGCGTTTGCTGGACATGGGTGCAACCATTTTCGAGGTGCGCGATTTTTTGCGGCACCGAGATGTGCAGACGACGCAGCAGTGGTACGCTTACCGCCTGCAGAATCGCCAGCTGAGGACCATCGGAATGGCTGATTTGCTACCTACGGATGAAAAGTGACGTTCGAAGAGCGCGGCGAAGACTTGCCGAGAGACATCACGGTGGTGTGTCACGAAGCATCGATTTTCTGCATTCGAGTCTTCTTCGTCCTTGGTCAGATCTGTCCTCACCTGACAAGGCTGGTGCAATGTTGGAGATGCGCGGGCTTGTACAAACGGTGATCGATCAAGCACGCGCTGGTGACGAGGGATGCGGCTATTTCCTTGCCGAGCTAACAGCGTTCCTGTGGAAGAACCGCGAAAAGCTTGGTGTTCACAATGAAGCTTTCCGCAAGAATTTCAGCACTCTCGAGTCAGCTCGAGTAACAAGCAGGAAATCATCCCCGCTGCGGCCTCTGATTCAAAAGATTATTAGCGAGACCTGTGTTCGACGCCGCCAGCTATCTATCGCCCACGCGTCACGGCTGGGGCAGTTCTTCCCCGATCGCGAGGGATTGTTGAAATTACCTGAATTTGGACCATCAGCCGGCGTCGCTCGCGAGTGGGCAACCAAGGTGGTCTATCCGCGGCTCCAATTGATGGAAGCTGAGCTGGCCCGAGACCCAGAAATGGCAAAGATTAAGAAGGCTTGGGGGCTGGGCGGAAGTTTTCGGATCTCGCGGCTTAAAGTTCAAATAAACGAAACGGTAGTCCGGATTGCGGCTCTTCCCCGATCTTACTTTTTTAATATCGCCTAAAGCTCGCCAGGTAATCACCTAACCACTTTGGTTAGGTGAGCCGGAATTCTTTGCCGCCTCATTTTTTTTCCCAAAAATGAGGGGAGAAATGAGGAGCTTGTTGGGCAAGACTCGAGAAGAGATTGACAAAGCACTTCGGCATAAATCGCGCGCCGAATTGATTGATCTGATCTACTCATGCATTACGGTCGAAATTCTCCTAAAACCGGCAGAGATTGCTGCTAGGTCGTGTCTCAACAAGCGCGCCGTCCTGCGAGACATTCGTGACGGTAAGTTTGGTCCTTATTACTGCCGCGCCGAGAACTCCATTGCCGTGCCGGCAAGTGGCGTGAACCGCTGGCGCCATAGCTTCGAAGTGGCGGCGAAGACCTCAGCAAATTCCTATAACCGCACTTAAAAAGAATGTCGTTTTGGCCGAAATGATCTCCCGCAGCGAAGCAAAACCAATAGACATAGCTTACCTTAAGAGTATTGCCGCCGAGGCTCAGAGAATCGGTTTGGCCGCCGAAAATCTCCCGCCAATAGGATGCGACGCTCAATCGAGGCGAGGTTCGTTCCCGCTGCATCCACCGGCAAATACTGACACTCGCTCAGATGTTTCCGGCGCCGTTTCGCAGGCGCGTAATCAATTCGCTACAAATGCCGCTACCGATCGGCGATCCCGAGTTACTCAAATCAGCTTCGACTCGAAGTCGAACCGGGAGGGGGGAAGGGGGGTTGTAGTCTTGGCGGGACCCCAACGTCGTGAATCGGTTTTCTCACGCAGAAAATTTTCGGGAATAGGCGCCTTCCCGAGCGTGTGTTGCAACGACCGGGAGAAGGGCGCTGAGCAGCCCACGGGTGTGACCATGCCGCCGAGCATGTCATTTCAGCGGAGACGTAGCTACCGCTCTGCAAAACCGAAAAAATGAGCACGGGCTGCGTAAACGCGTTGTCGCTGGATCTCGGCGTAGCGAGCAAATGTAGCTTGGTTGGTGAAGGCGAATTCGCTGACCGAGCGTGGACCAAAGAGGATTTCCGTCTGATTTGCCAGCACATGTTGAACGGCAATTCTGACTGCGACTTCATGCTGGTTTACCGTGACAATGCCGGCGAGCCGTGTTTTGTGAAGGCCAAAAGAGCTAAGGTTGAGCGAAGAGTTAATTGGGCCTGGCAAACAATCACGGGACGTTCCAGAAGCAAAGTTGGCATCGGTTTCTACCCGTCAAACTGCGATCGGAGGTCCCGCTGGGGAGCATTAGATTTCGATGCTCACGATGGAAATGCTGAACGCGCACACGGTTTGGCGCTTGCCGCGTTGCGAGTCGTGGTACGGCAGCCGGAACTGTATATCGTCGTAGGTACATCGGGCAGCCAAGGGCGGCATCTGTTTGTATTTGTAGAGGACTTCTACCCGATTGAGGACTGGACACGCTTCTTGAAGCAAGTTGTCTCCTGCATCGGAGTGGAGGTAAGATCCGGATGTTGCGAAATTTTTCCGAATGAGAGTAGTGCCCCGGCGTGGCCGTACGGCATTCGAGCTCCCGGAACATGGAATCCGAAGACGGATGAGCTCGGATTGATAATTTTTAATTCACTCGGCCCGCTACTGAAGAGGCAGGCAGAGAAGAAAAAAGAAGCGGAGAAAGAAAGAAAGAAGAGTCCTTTTCTGTATCATTCAACCACCACGGCTGAACCCTCCCAGTTGAATGATACTGCTGGAGTTTCCTTTTACGCGGGCGGGCGCCTGTCTTGGCTGAAACAATTTGCGATCGTTGCGCCTAGCACGCGACATGCGCAACTTAAGGGATTGGTGCACGCCATTTTTCGCCAGGTAGGCCATCGTATCGGCCTCAAAAACGCCGAAGCTCAGTACAAACTCGCTGGGCCGCGACCGAACGCGAGCTTGGCCGGGCATCTCGAGGAGTTTGAAGAACTTTGGAGCTGGACGGATACCGAGTGGAGGGGAGAACTTTCAGCAATCGAACAAGATTGTTTCGCACATTTCGGATCCGAAGTGGAATGCGACCTCTTTCGAATTCTCCGAAACTTCTCGCATTACGCGGATTCACAGGGCGCGTCGGATTTCCCGTTCCCGATCGAACACGCAGCGTTGCGGATTGGTGTTTCGACGCAACACATTAGCAAGCTGCGGCAGCGCTTCATTGAAATCGGTATCTTGGTGCAAACCAAACCTGCGATAACAAATCGTTCAGCGGCCAGGTTTCGATGGTGTCTGCCTAACTCAGCACGGACCAGCGGCGAAAAATCGACACCATCCGCCATTGGTGCGACGGCAAGGATCAATGATAGTAGCGTTTGATGAGTATTAGCAGAACCGAGGCCTTGCTTTTATTTGATCAACGCTATCGGAGCCCGGAACTTCAAATACACAGTTTTAGTGAGGTTCCCCCGAGACCATGTTATCTGGCCAGCTCTAACGCCTGGTTCATTCAATTTTAGCTTGAGAGCGCAGCCAGGATAGGTCCGACTTAGCCGCCTCGTGTGCATCTCGAAGTCAGATGGGGGAATCCTCTACGACGGATGTGCTGACGATGAGGGCTGACGGGTTCAGATAGAATTTAACCGTTGGCAGGCTGACGACCGACATGGGCCATCTAGCGCGAGTGTGGCACGGTCACGCTCCGCGCTTCACCGCTGCAGATTTCTAAAGTTTCTTTCCCGCGGTTTTTCGCGTAAAACGGCGGCGGTCTAATGCCGACTCCCGAGGAACCTGCCCGCCAGATCATTGATGCGCTGCTCCATGAGTGCGGATGGCTCATTCAGGACTACTCAGTGGGCGGTATGTTGTGAGCATTGCCCCAGCGGAGTGGTCCGTCGCCTTGTAAATGGCGTGCTGATATTCTCTTCCCGCAAGCAGTAAGCCTGCTTGCGTTTCGTGCCTTTCGTCGCTAAAAACGGTCTCCCCGAATGCACCACTCCGTCTAATTCCCCCGCGGGACGAGATGACAACGCGGACCCGGCAGGCCTTGCTCGAGGGTTTGCGCGAACGAACAAAAGCAA
>JBBRYI010000027.1:0-3534 GCA_038237805.1 Chthoniobacterales bacterium
GGAATGCCGATGGTTTTGATGTCCGGCTGGATCGCAGCGGACGCGTTGGATAAGGATGCGTCAGGCGAGATTTCTTCAAATGAGACGGAACGGCGGGAGCCGGAACTCGCGCCCAAATGAAACTCGTAACGCAGACAAAACCGACCGTGGCTCCCCCTCGAATTTCGGCTGGCCTTGTCCAAATATTTGCGGCCTATAGCCGCCGATATTTGCGTCGGCGTTTTCACACCATCCGCATTTTGAAAAACGGAATGCCGCCACGAGACCTCTCGCATCCGGTAGTGATCTACCTCAATCACTCAGCATGGTGGGACCCGCTCGTCTGCCTGCGCCTGGCGCAAATATATTTTGCGGACCGCGCGTCCTATGCGCCGATCGACGCCGTCGCACTTCAGCGATACGGCTTCTTTAAGCATCTCGGATTTTACGGCGTCGAACAGGCGTCGGCGCGCGGCGCCATGACATTTCTCCGGACTACGCGAGCCATCCTAGGCTCTTCTCAAAACGTCGTCTGGCTCACACCCCAGGCCCGTTTCATGGACGTGCGCGAGCGTCCACTCCGGCTTCAGCGCGGGATCGGAGAATTGGTTGCGCAGATCGGCAACGCAATTTTTCTACCGCTGGCGATCGAATACGCTTTTTGGACTGAGCCGCGCCCGGAGATTCTGGTTTCGTTCGGCGAACCCACCATTCCTCGAGACGACTCTCCCCGCGGCGCGCAGGAGTGGACGGAATTTTTCAGCGACGCGCTCGCGGAAGTTCAGGACGAACTTGCAGCGCGATCGTGCCGGCGTGATCCGACCGAATGGCTCATCGTAGGTAGAGGCACATCGGGCGTAAGTGCGATCTACGACGTGTGGCGCCGATTAAATGCCCGCGTCCGTGGAAAGAAATTTGTGGCGGACCACCACCCGGAGGACTCCCGATGATCGTCTGGATCGCCGGAGCAGGCTTTCTGCTCGCCTTATACCCTGCCGTGTTATTCCTGCGCAACCTTGCTCTGTATTCGCCGCCACAAGCGAGCAATCCGCGTCGTGCGCATTGTTCCGTGCTCATTCCAGCTCGCGATGAAGAAGCCAACATCGAATCCGCGGTGCAATCGGTCTTGCAACAAGAAGATGTGGATCTTGAACTGATTGTCCTCGATGACGCTTCGACCGATCGCACTGCAGACATCGTCAGGGAAATCGCAGCGAGCGACGCTCGCGTACGCCTCGAAACCGCTTCGCCATTGCCAGCCGGTTGGTGCGGGAAACCGCACGCCTGCTATACACTAGCGCGCCTCGCGCACAATCCGCTGCTCATATTCATCGACGCCGACGTCCGATTGAAAACCGGTGCGCTCGCCCGGATCTCCGGGTTCATGGAGCAAAGTGGCGCCGCCCTCGCCAGCGGTGTGCCGCAGCAGGAGACACAGACTTTTTCGGAGCGGCTGCTCATCCCACTCATCCATTTTGTGTTGCTCGGATTTTTGCCGATCCATCGCATGCGCTCCCGGCGCGATCCATCTTTAGGCGCAGGATGCGGCCAGCTTTTTGTCGCGCAACGCGACGCCTATTTTGCTTGCGGCGGACACAAAGCGATTCGCGCAACGCTGCATGATGGCGCGAAACTGCCACGCGTCTTCCGCGCCGCCGGCTTCGCGACCGATCTCTTCGACGCCACCGATATCGCCGTTTGCCGGATGTATTCCAGCGATGGACAAGTGTGGAAGGGACTCGCTCGAAACGCTCATGAAGGCCTCGGTTCACCGAACTTGATCGTACCGGCGACGGTCCTCCTCTTCGGAGGACAAATTCTGCCATTCCTGGCGGTCGCCCTGATTTTTCTCCGCGTTCCGGCATCGTCGTTAGCTTTTGCATTTTTTCTCTTCGCCGCAGCCGTTGCTGTTTTTCCGCGATTGGTCGCCGTCGTGCGCTTCCGTCAGCCGCTCCTTGACGCCCTGCTCCATCCCTTCGGCATCGGCGCACTTCTCGCGGTCCAGTGGTTCGCATTTGTTCGCGCCCTGCGAAATCGGCCGGCGGTCTGGAGAGGGCGTTCATATTCTCAAGCCCACGCGGTATGACTCACAAAATCCTTTTGGTCACACTTGTCGCCTGGCAGGGAGCCGTTGCCGTCGCCGTCGCAGCGCCATTGCAAACGCTGGGCGATTTCGAGCTCACGGATCAGAATTCCAAAACGCGCAGCTATCGCTTTCCGAAAGCGAAAGTCACGGTCATGACTGTCGCGAACCAAAAAGGCTCCGCGCAGCTCGCGCCATGGATACAGCAAATCCACGACCGTTACGAAAATCGGATCGACATCGACGGCGTGGCCGACGTTTCGATGATTCCCAAGCCTTTTCACGGCGTTTTCCGCCAGGTCTTTCGGAAACAGCTTGCCTACTCCGTCATGCTCGACTGGACCGGCTCGGTCGTGAAGCGATTCGGATACAAAAACGGCGTGGCCAATATTTACGTCATCGACCGCCGCGGTTGCATCGTTAAAGAGATCGCCGGTCCCGTCAACGAGAGCGCGCTCTTCGAACTTTACCGCGAAATCAACCGTGCGATCGACGGCGGCAAGAAACATCACGGCGCGACTGATCGGCAATCGACAGACCTTCAAAGACAAGCACCTGCAACTCGTCTTGCTGCGCATCCCGCAGCAATTCCCAACCCCGATAGCTCAAACACTTATGTTCAACAAAATTGATTATCCGTTCTTAATTGCGACGGGCGCCAGCTTCCTCGCCAGTGTCGCGCTTTGGTTTCTCGTCAACCGCGAGTACGGACTGTTCGTCGGAATCTGGGTGCCGAGCATTCTTTCCCTCTGGGTGGGAGTGCGCGTCGCCATTTTGACCACCGTTCTTTCTAAAAGCCGGAGAGACTGATGGATTATCTTATCGCAATTTTTGGACTGGGTCTGATTGTTGCCTTCGTCGTTTTCGTCGGCCTCGTCCGCGCGGCGGAGTTCGCCAAATCCGAAGCTCCTAAGATCAGCCGCGAAGGCGATTGACATCATTCCAGCCGATGCTCGGATAACTTTGCAACCGTCGACGAGCCTTGGTAAGGGTCGGACCAAAACTGTTCCCCTCCCTTCATTACTTCTTGCTAAAAAAATCCCGGTTGCTTTTCTTCATCGCACATGGCCGGCGAATTTGTTGACCAGGTCTTCGTTATCGCAAAGCACCGGCTGCTGTCGCTGTTGTCGAACGCGCCTGAACTGGGTGATCCAAATCGCGTCGAGTCTTCTTAATATCGCCGCAGTGCTCGGGGCGTTTCTGACGCTTTTCGCGCTCATCTCGGTGATGGAGCGGAAGATTCTGGCAACGCATCTTTTAGCCTTCTTCAGTCGCTGGCCGACGGGATCAAGCCGCTGATCAAGGAAGACATCGTGCCGGTCCGTGCCGATAAGCTTCTCCACTTTATTGCACCGATCCTGATCGCAGCGACGGCGATTCTTACGCTTGGCGTCATTCCGTACGGCCGGAACATGACACCCTTCTCGATCGGATGGTGGTATTCTGTTTTTCTTCGCGGCCGGTTCCACAAC
>JBBRYI010000028.1:0-2993 GCA_038237805.1 Chthoniobacterales bacterium
AGCACGCGCACAACCCGGTGGATTGGTATCCGTGGGGAAAAGAAGCGTTCGAGAAAGCGAAGAAGGAGAACAAGCCGATCTTTCTCTCCGTTGGTTATTCGACCTGCCACTGGTGCCATGTGATGGAACACGAGTCGTTCGAGAACCCTGAGATCGCGAAGATCATGAACGACAACTTCGTCAGCATCAAAGTGGACCGGGAGGAGCGGCCCGATGTGGACCAGGTTTACATGACCTTTGTCCAGGCCACGACCGGCGGCGGCGGTTGGCCGATGAGTGTCTGGCTGACGCCGGAGCTAAAACCATTTGTCGGCGGGACCTATTTTCCGCCGGAGAACCAGGGAGGGCAGCCCGGATTTAAATCGGTCCTCAAACAAATCGCTGAGGCGTGGAAGAAGGATCGCGAGAAGATCGTGACAAGCTCCGATCGAATCGTAGCGGAGCTGCAACGCGCCACCGAGCCGGGCAAAGGCGCGCCGGACAAGCTGGAGCAAGGCATCCGGCAAAAAGCCTATGAGCAATTCGCGGCCATCTTCGACGAGAAGCTCGGTGGCTTTGGTGACGCGCCGAAGTTCCCCCGACCGGTGATTTTTAATTTTCTTTATCGCGTTTATGCCGGGAATCCCGATTCTCCGGAAGGCAAGCACGCGCTCGAGATGACGCTCTTCACGCTGCGCAAAATGGCGGAGGGCGGCATCCACGATCAGATCGGCGGCGGGTTTCATCGTTACTCGACCGACAAGTTCTGGCGCGTCCCGCATTTCGAGAAAATGCTCTACGACCAGGCGCAGCTCGCGCTTGCGTATCTTGATGCTTTTCAAATCACGCGCGAGCCGATCTTCGAAAAAACCGCGCGGGATATTCTCGATTATGTCCGGCGCGACATGACCGATCGGGATGGTGGATTTTATTCGGCGGAAGACGCGGACAGTTTAATTGAAGCCGGTAAGCCGGCGCACGCGGAAGGTGCGTTTTACGTTTGGACCAAAGAAGAGATCGACCGCGCGCTGGGCCCAGATCGAGCGAAGATTTTCGATCACCACTTCGGCGTTGAGCCAACGGGAAATGCGCCGGAAGATCCGCAGGGAGAATTCAAAAACAAGAACATCCTGATCCAACGCCACTCGCTTGCAGAGACGGCGAAGAAGTTCGGCCTCACGGAGGACAAGGCGCAGCAGATTTTATCTGAGAGCCGGAACCTGCTTTTCGAGGCACGCGCGAAACGGCCGCGCCCGCATCTCGACGACAAAATCGTGACGGCGTGGAATGGGCTGATGATCGCCGCCTTCGCGCGCGCTTACGAGGTGCTGCACGACCATGCCTACCTCGATGCGGCGACGAAGGGTGCCGATTTTGTCGCGGCAAAACTCTATCGTTCGCAGACAAAGACGTTAGTCCGCAGTTATCGCGGTGGAGCGAGCGACGTGAACGGCTTTGCCAGCGATTACGCTTTTCTGATTCAGGGCCTGCTCGATCTTTACGGAGCCTCATTCGACGTCCATCGCCTCGAATGGGCGATGCAATTACAGGACCGGCAAAACGAATTGTTCTGGGACGAGAAGCAGTCGGCATACTTCACCACGACCGGGAAAGATCCGAACGTTTTGCTGCGGATGAAAGAGGACTATGACGGCGCCGAGCCCTCGCCTAACTCTGTCGCCGCGCTGAATCTGCTGCGCCTCGCCGCGATGTTCGATAAGGCAGATTCGCGCAGCCGGGCCGAGAAGCTTTTGCAAGCGTATGGCGCGCCGCTCAAAGAGCAGCCCGCCGCCCTTCCACAAATGCTAGTCGCGGTCGACTGGTATCGGTCCCGGCCGAAGCAGATTGTCATCGCCGGCAAAGAGCAAAACGCCGGCACCGAAGCGATGCTGCGCGAAGTGCGCAGCCATTTTATCCCAAACAAAGTCCTGATCCTGGCCGAGGGAGGGGAAGGGCAAAAATTCTTCGCGGAGCGCGTCGAGTTCATGAAAAGCGTGACCGAAATCGACAACAAACCGACTGCCTACGTCTGCGAAAACTTCGTCTGCCAACTGCCAACGAGCGAGCTCAATAGGCTTGCTGGACTGCTTACCCGGAGCAAGCACGACAAGTAGCCATTCGCGAAGCGGCAGTTAAAACATCAATTGCAGGTGCATGATTGCTTCGTCGAATTCGGCTTCGCCGAATTGCAGATGCGCCGCGAAAATCCGATCAAGTATGAACATAATTGGTCAATAGCTTGATGAAGTCGCAAAACGACAAGTGGGCGAACAGGCAACCGCCGATCAGCACGATGAATTCCACAAAAATATTTAAACGGATCGTCGCGGCCGTTGTTGTGCTAACCGCCGCTATTCCGCAAGAGACCGCCACTGCCAAGGAAGGCGACGAAAATCAAGCGATACCCTTGTCTGATGATGGCGTAATCCTTCGGATTCCAGTCAAGATGTTCAACGAAATACTCTATTTCGTCGTCGATACCGGGAGTAGCATCTCGATGCTCGATAGCAAGTACCGAGACAGGCTGGGTACATCCATCGGCACCGGTGTTGCTGCGACCCCTGTTTCGCAGGGAGATCACGTTGCTATTTATCGCGCACCCGACTTTTATGTGGGCGCTTCTCACGGTGATTTGAAACAGGTTTTGTGCGTGGACCTGGCAATGCTGAAATACATCAGTGGCGAAGCATGCGATGGAATCCTTGGGATGGACTTCTTTCAGAGCCGCGTGGTTCGCCTGGACTTTGACAGCCACAGCCTTGCAATCATTGATCATCTTTCTGAAAATCCCAAACGGAAAGGGATTGCGGTGCCCTTGCGCCCGCTATTCGAGAATCAAGTTGGTCTTCAGGCAGTCATAAATTCAACAACGCCGGTGTCACTCAAGATCGACAGTGGAGACAATGGTTCGATTTCGTTAAATCCGCATGATTGGGAACAGATGCTCGCGAGTAGGAGAGAGATTAGGGTATTTACCACGCTAATCGCCTCATTGAATCGAGATGCAACGCAAG